>CAKXXW010000006.1 GCA_934378145.1 uncultured Eubacteriales bacterium | reverse complement strand
GCCGCCGTTCATTTCACTGCCGGTTCCGACCATTGTCAGTACGCAACCGACCGGAACAACCTCGCAGGAGACATCCTCAAAACGGTCGAAATATCTGTCCCACGGGTCCTCGTCGCAGTGGACCGAGACCGAAACCGCCTTTGCGTAGTCGCAGACCGAACCGCCGCCGACAGCAAGAATGAAGTCCGCTTTTGCCGCTCTGGCGCGTGCAACGCCCTCGCGCAGCTTGTCTGCCGTCGGGTTGGGCATCACGCCCGCATCTTCAAATACTTCCTTACCGTTTGCTTTGAGTGCGGAAACCACTTTGTCATAGATTCCGTTCTTTTTGATCGAACCGCCGCCGTAAATCAGCAGGACGTTCTTTCCGTATTTCGGCAGTTCGGTGTTCAGACCTTCAAGGGCGTCCTTGCCGAAATAGAGCTTTGTTGGGTTGCAATAAGAAAAATTACCGAGCATTGTCAGTTCTCCTTTTTCGTTTCATCGGATCTCACGACATCAAAATAGCTCCCGTCATCCACGGCTTCGAGCCATTCCGTAGCCGTTTCCTCACCCGGAATCTCTACGGCAAGGTGCGAAAACCATTCATTCTCCGCCGCGCCGTGCCAATGCTTCACATTCGCCGGAATGTTGACAACGGTACCGGGAGTCATTTCGACAGGCTCCCTGCCCCATTCACGGTAAAAGCCGTGACCGCCGACGCAGATGAGCATCTGCCCGCCGCCGCTCTTTGCGTGGTGGATATGCCAATTGTTGCGGCCCCCCGGCTCAAAGGTGACATTGAATATCGGGATCTGCGCCGTAGATACAGGAGCAAGATAGCTCTGCCCCGTGAAATACTTTGCAAACGCGTCATTAGGTGCACCTATCGGGAAGAAGATACTGTTCTGATATGCTTCTTTTCCGCCACAAGCGGCAGCTTCATCATTCCACACCTCTTTTGCAAGGCGGAACACCGCCCACGCCTTCGGCCAGCCGACATACATTCCCGCGTGGGTGATTATCGAGGCGATCTCCTCTTTCGTCACGCCGTGCGCCTTGGCATTCTGAAGGTGATAGGTCAGCGACGAATCGGTGATGCCCGAGGACATCAGCGCCACGACGGTTATAATACACTTTGTTTTCGTATCGGTCGAGCCTTCATTCCATACCTCGCCGAACAGCACATCGTCATTGAGATGTGCAAACATAGGTGCAAAGTCGCCGAGCTGTGCGCGCCCCGCAGTCTGAGTGATCTTTTCTTTCATTGATCTCACGCTCCTTTTGTGTGTATTATAGCACTGTCGAGGCAAAATTACAAATACCTATATATTATACCGCAACATAACCGGAAGGCATACTTAAAGTGCGGCTTCCTGCTTATCGCCGTAATGAAAATAGCCCGTAAGCAGACCTTCAAATATCAGATGTGTACTCACGGGCGTATATATTCTCTTACATTACTGTTTTTTCATTTGCTTCAACCTCATATCGCAGACTAAATGAAACGGTAATACACCTTAACAGCAAAAGCTCAGCGGTTCGCCTTCAGAGCGCGGTAAAGCTGTGCGTTTGTCTGACCTATATAGGGCGAAACATAGAACAGAGCTATGAACGAGCCGAAGAAGGGCATGCCGACCAGTATCAGCCACGGAATGAACGAAAGGTCAAGTACAAATGTCTTCCAGCGGTTGCCTCTCATCATTTCCTTGCTCTTTTTAAGGGCGTCATTCGCGCTCATCTTCGGATCATCGGCAAGTATATAACCCACAAGGCGGTAATCGTATGCCCTGATTATTCCCGGGATCAGGAAAAGAAGCGACCAGAGGAAAATGAAGAGATCTTTCAGGAACATGGCGCCGACCGTCTTCATATATCTGCCTTTTCCGAAGGGATATTTCATCTCGCCGAGCTTTGCGCCCCCGTTTCCGTTCTTATAGAAGAATCTGTAACAGCTCACCTGAAGCGGATTTCGGAGGAATACCGAGATCAGCGTCGATAAGATCATGCTGATAAGGGTACCGACTATCACTCCGACAAGCAGGAAAAGAAGGAGCGTGGCAACAGGCACGCCCATTTCCTGATCGAGCGTGTTCATAAGCTCTTTGAAGGCTTCTATCATCGCCTTCGCCGCCTCATCGGGCGTCATGCTTTCGTCTTTTTCGATCGCATCAAGGTCGTTGAAAAACTTATCGAACGCGGCATCCGAACCGTCTCCGGATCCCGAACCTGCGCCCGCGCCGGCACCGGCGCCCAAACCGAAGCCCGCACCGCTGCCCGATCCGCCAGCCCAGATACCCGCTGAGACCCCGAGAACGAGTGCAAGGATGAATGCCACAAGCACGCATCTCCAATAGTTCTGCTTAAGAGCCGTTTTTGCATCGGTCTTGAGCTGTTTTCTTGTCCACATAAAAATGATCTCCTTCTGCTCCGGCAAAAATCACCGGATGAGGCTGACTATGCTGCCTCTCCGCATTTTTTGGAATGGATTTGGGGTGTTCCCGACTTCCTTCCGTGACCATTATACACCCGAAGTTGTGATAAGATACTTACAATCAGTTAAAATATCTGAAACTTTCCCTTCTTCACGCTATCCCTACGGCAGAGAAATGCAAAGCTATCCGGCCATCAAAAAATATTTACGGATATTTCGTCCGTAAGTGTAACCTTTTGGGGAAAATAACGACATTATTAGTGAAACCACAAAAAAATCAAAAAGCGAGGACATCAGAATGAAAAAAGCCTTTGCAATTCTCTGCCTTCTTCCCCTTTTACTTACCGGTTGCTTTTTTAATTCTTATTCATCCAAAAAGCCTTCAGAATATGGAAAAGCAGAATGGATATGCGAAGAGTATAATGTTAGTTTTCAAGCAGATCCCGAGAATAAAAATGATGCATATTACAGTGAGGGTGAGATTTTGATCGACGGTCAAACTTGGGCATGCGAGTTTTGGTTCACTTGGCGAATTAGCGAACTGACAATTAATGCTTTTTTGACCGTTGACGAATCGGTTTCGGGTAATAAAAAGAAGGTAACTTATCAGAAGACCACTGAAGGCACCTACAACATTTCATCGGAATCTCTTACATTCCATATAGACAAGGAAAAAGATGATATTTTCGGCGGAAAAGTTGATAGTATCACATTCCGAAGGACAGAAAACTAAGAGCTGACTAATAGCGTATCGAAGTAAAAGAATAACTTATTATAAAACCCCGCCGGAATTGTCCGGCGGGGAAAATATTTATGCTCCGGCAAAAAGCTCGACGCGACCCTTGATATAAGGGATCACCTCGTCCTCTTCTATACCGAGAACGAAGGAAAATTCCTCGGTTATCAGCTTCGTCGCCGAGGTCAGAACGCGTTCATCGGTCGCGTAGAGGCGTTTTTTCTGCTTCACCACCTCAGCCTTGTGGCGCGAAAGGGTCTTTATCAGCCAGAGAAGATCCGATCTTTCCCCGCCCCGCAGAAGCTCGGTGAACCTCTCGGCGCGCATCTTGCGATCGGGGATCCAATGGTGTGCGGAGGTCTCGGCTGATCTTATAACAGAGTCGATACCGCCACGATCTATAAGCGGCGTCATCAGCGCTGTAAGGCTTTCCGAATCTGTGGGAACGAAGATCTTCGACATAGGATTTGACAGCGGGTGCATAACATAGTAGCTCTTCTGCCCGCCCGAAAAGTCCCTCGTCTCGATCCCGTCGATACGGCACACACCACCGTTGGGATACATTACGAATTCACCTGCTTTGCGATCCGCACTCATCTGTCTTCCTCCTTGTCTATATTAGTTACATATATTATAACATATAATAATGAAAAATGCAAATAGTGATTTTTCACAAAATCCGGCACCTGCGTTTTGTCACGAAATGCCTTGAAAGCCGACGGAAAATATGATATAATGAAATATATAATTTTTATCGGAGGCACATATGAAATCCGGAAAAAGGCAGCTCGGCATCAGCCTTGAATTCTGCATGCCCGAGATCCCTGTCAGGGAAAGAATAAAAACCATCGCCGAGGTCGGCTTTGACGCGATCTTCTGCGGCTCGGGAAAGGTCAGCGAGGTCTCTTCTCTCGCAAAAGAACACGGACTTTTCCTTCAATCGGTACATGCTCCCTTCAAGCGCATCGACCGTATGTGGAAGGACAGTGAGGAGGGCGATGATGTTCTCTCCGAACTCTGCCGCTGCGTCGACGAATGTGCCGAAAACTCGGTAAATATCCTTGTCTCGCATGTCTGGATAGGCTTTGTACCAGTTGAGCCGACCGAACTCGGTGCCGAACGCTTCTCGCGCCTTCTCGACCATGCCGCGTCGCGCGGCGTGACCGTCGCACTCGAGAATACGGAGGGTGAAAATCACCTTGAATACATCCGCGACCGCCTTGCCTCTCACCCCGCATACGGCTTCTGCATAGACACGGGGCATGAGATGTGCTACAACCGCAGCGAGGATATGATCGGAAAGTACGGTGCGAACGGGAAGCTCGTCGCAACTCACCTCAACGATAACCTCGGCATCACGGGAGACACGATAACATGGCTTGACGACTATCACCTTCTTCCCTTCGACGGCAAAGCTGATTGGTCGAGAATCGCAAAAAGAATAAACGCCACCGGTTTTGACGGCGTGCTGACCTTTGAGCTGAAAAAGAAAAGCACCCCCGGCAGGTGCGCAAACGACATATACTCGGAGCTTGACTGCGAAGGGTACCTGCGCCTCGCTCACGAAAGAGCCGAAAAGGTCGCCGCGCTGTTCTGCGCACCGGAGGAAAAGATATGAAGAGAGCATCGACGCTCCTGCTTCTGCTATCCCTGCTGCTCGGAGCCGTCGCGCTGTCATCCTGCGCCGCAGTCGAAAAGGAAACGGTGACTGAGGGCGAATTCACCTTTATCGTCTCGAAAAGGGGCGACACCGTTATAGGGATCGAGGTCGAAAGCCCCGGGCGCAAAGCCGCAAAGCTCAATGTGACCGGCAAGAATCTCACCTTCATCGATATGAACTTTGACGGCTACTTCGATATAAGGCTTGACAGCCTCACACCGTCGCTCGGAACATATGAATGTTTCATACTCCGCCCGACGATAGGAAAATTCGTCAGAAGCTCGGCATTTTCCTCGCTACTCTCTCCCGAATGGGATGCCGATGCGCAGACGGTGAAAAGCAGACTGATCTCGACGGTCTACTATGACACCGATGTCCCCGCGGCAAAGAGCGACTACGAGGAAACACGCGCTGACGGAACATGGAAATGGATCAACGGCGCCCTTACGCTTGTCGAGGAAGAAGGCATAACCTACTATTCCTCGGGCGGCATCTACTGCCATTACATCTCGGTCTACGACAGCGGAGTCATGATACGCGACCCCGCATCGGAAGAATGGTTTGCGAGCCTTGAAGCTCTCCGCAGTGCGGGCTACAGATGGGACGACGGCACTGAAATGCCCGAATAAAGATAAAAAAGATCATCACGACACCGACAGAGGCACCGCGGTGATCTTTTTACATATGTACTTTTGCGCCGCGAAGCAGCGAATCGGTCTTCTCCATCATCCCATAAAGCTCTTTTCCGAGAAACCTGCACGCCCGTATGAAATTCTTCGCACAGCCGCGGTCGGCACCGTGAATATCGCTTCCGATCGCGCAGACCCTTCCCTCCCCGATAAGATCGAGGAGCCACCCGCGCCCGCGCCTTGAGACAAGCGCCGAGGCGTTTATCTGACACGGGATACCTTCTTCAAAAAGCCTTCCGACCGGTTTGTCGTAATACCTGTCGATATGAGCCATCACGGGATCAAGCCCGAGCCGCTTTATCCGTCCGACAGTCTCGATAAGCGGCTCGCTCCATTCCCCGAACGGCATCTCGAGAAGTATCGTATCGGTTTCCTCGATGCAAAGGTGCCGAAGCCCCTCCATCTCCTCAAGCCCGGGGCAGACAAGCACCTCGGCTCCCATAAGTATCTCCGGCAAGGGACCTTCCGACGCACCGAAAAGCGCCTCCGCGCACCTTTCGCGCAGAGCAAGGAATTCACCGACCGTGATCTCGGAAGGATAGAAATGAGGTGTAGCGACGATACGATCTGCCCCCGCACCCGTCAGAAGCTCAATCTGCCTCTGCGATGTCGCGACGGAATCCGAGCCGTGATCGGCGCACGGAAGTATATGGGAATGAAAATCGGTGATCCTTATATCGTTTATCATTTTTTTCAGGAATAAACGGGCGGGATCACTTTTTGCTTCCGTATGAGCGGTAATATCTTGAATACCTTCCGGCGTAGGTCCCGTCGGTCTTGAGATTTACATCGTTGAGAACGAAGCCTATAATCTTCGCCTTCATCTGATTCATCTGCTCGACCGCAGAAGTAACAGCGCGTTTGTCGGTGTCCCCCGACCTTACCACTATCATATAACCCGTGATAAGTTCAGCCACCACTCCGGCGTCCGAAACATTGCATATGGGCGGAAAATCAATGAAGACCACATCGTAGTTTTCCTTTGCATACTCTATGAGCCGGCGCATATTGTCCGACGACATAAGCTCAGAAGGATTCGGCGGTATCTTGCCGCACGGGATCAGATCAAGCCCCGGGACAACTCCGTGTATGACAGATTTTTCAAATACCTCAGCCATATCCTGCGACTTTCCGCAGGAAAGAAGCTCCGACAGCCCGTGGCGGTTTTCGCGCCCGAAAATGCGGTGCTGTACCGGTTTTCTCATATCGCCGTCGATCAGAAGCACCTTCTTATCAAGATAAGCGAAAGATACGGCGGCATTTGCCGTTATCACGCTCTTTCCGGTATCGGAATAGGCAGAGGTCGTGCCGAAGACCGGGCAGTCCTCGCCAGCCGACGAAAACATAAGATTGGCACGCAGCGTCTTGAACGCCTCGGTCACCGCAAACGGAGTTTCGTCGCATATGACCTTGCCGGTGTATGAATTTTCAGAGCCGTAGTTTCTGCGTCTTGCACACATTTTCAGTTACCTCCGTTTGTTTTTCTGCCTGCACCGGTCGCTTCCGCGGCAACCTTTAAGTTCCACTTCGGAACGGTTCCTATTACGGGGATGTCGGCAAAGGCTTCCTTGAGATCCGATTCGGTCCTCACCTTCGTATCGGTCAGAACCGCTATTACAACTATCACGACCGAGATCACAAGTCCCGCTGCCGCACCGATCATAGTATTTTTTACAAGTCCGGAGGGCATCTTTTCCGCCTTCGGGACAGAGGTGAGGCATTTTACCGCGTTCTTGCGCATAACGAGTTCGGATATGACCGGCTGCATATTTTCCATAACGGCGCCGATGACCCTCTCGGCTTGTTCCGGGTCGCCGCTCTTCACGGTAACGGTGTATATCGCGCTGTCAACGCCCTTTTTCGACACGGTTATCATCCGTCTGAGCGAGGTATGCGTATATACCTTCTCACCCGTACCGTTGAGGCTGTCCGCCACCGCGTCAAGCATCACATCGCTGACCGCGATCTCTATGTAGTCGTTCACAAGCTCCTTTGCCGCCGAAACGAGCGTCGAGGAAGTATATGTCTCGTTATTCGGATTGTTCACGGACAGAAAATCCGCTTCGGCAGAATAGACGGGCTTTTTCGTCATGGTATATCCTGCCATGATCGCGGAGCATACAAGCACCGCAGCTACCACGACGGGCCAGAGCTTTCTGAATGCCTTCAGTAATGTCCTGATATCAAGTTCTTTGTTCATCTTAAGTCCCCCACCCCAAAAAGAGAGCGTCCTTTCCGGTATTTCGGACGCGGAAATAAATTTGTCTCACGCTGTCCGGCTGAATATTCAGACAGATACATTGTATCATATACAAGGTTTTCTGTCAACACAAGTTATCTGTCACACGACTCAATTATGAATATTCCGCCCTTTTTCACGGCTATAAAGGCGCAATTGCCCTCTATTTCGTTGCTTACGGCGTACTGAAAGCTCTTCTTGAGCTTTGCGTTGTGAAGTGGATACTTGACACCCTTAAGCTCAACGCCCTTCACAAGCTCGTCGGCAGCTATTACGGAAAGGTATCTGTATCCCGTCCTTGCGAGGATATAACTGTCGTTTTTTATATACCTTACACGGTTTCGACCGTCAAAGATAACCGCGTGGCGTCCGCAGTTCTTCATCTCAATAAGGATCGAAATGTTCGACAGCGTGTGATCGAGCCTTCCGCTGAGGCCTCCGACGATGTAAATGTCATCAGCCCCGCGGTCAAGCGCGACATCGACCGCCGCCTGCGTATCTGTTATATCCTTTTCGGGCTTCAGAGGTATCACCTCGACATTTCCGTCAAGCTCGCCCTCATCGAGCGAGTCAAAATCCCCGACGAAGATATCGACCCTGTCCCCGAGCTTCAGGGCATTCCGATAGCCCGAATCGGCGGCTATCCGAAGGTCATCACCCTTCGGATGCTCGGTTATATTGTCGGGAAAGACCTCGCCTCCCGAATAAATAAAAGCTCTCATTTCCGGCTCCAATCATGTTTTTCTTTCAGTATCGAGTAAAGCTCCAGAAAGCTCTCGTGCCGCGAAGGCGCGATCTTCCCCTCACGGAGCTTCTCAAGCACCGCGCAGCTCTCCTCCTTTGTGTGAGTGCATTTTTTGTATCTGCACTTACCGATACAGTCGGAGAATTCGCGGAAGGTTCCCGGCAGGTCATCCTTTCCGAAAAAGTCAAACCGTGCGAAATCTATCATCGAAAAGCCCGGAGTGTCGGCAAGATAGCCTCCGCGTGCTTCAAAAAGTCTCACCGAGCGCGTGGTATGGCGACCTCTCTCGGTCTTTCGGCTTACCTCGCCGGTCTCAAGCCCGAAATCCGGGAAAAGAGTGTTTATAAGCGTCGATTTTCCCGCGCCCGAGGCTCCCGCAAATGCCGCGATCCTGCCGCCGTCAAGCGCTTCTCCGACATATTCGTCAAGCTCACGGATACCGATCTTCTCAAAACAGCTCACGGCGAAAGTTCTGTACCCCGCGAGCCTGTAAATCCCCGCTATCTCTTCCGCTCTCGCGGGATCAAGCTCGCATTTTCCTATAACCACCGCTGCGTCTATCGAATTGTATTCGCAGATCGAGAGCAGCTTGTCGACAGTCGGAAGCGACGGTTCGGGATGATGCACGGCAAGAGTCAGAAAAAGCAGGTCAAGATTCGCAAGCGGCGGGCGGATCAGCGAGTTCTTTCTCTCAAGTATCTCGTCAATGACTGCGCCGCGATCCCTGTTATCATCGCTTTTCCCTTCTTTCGGCTCGGAGAGAGCCACCCATACTCTGTCTCCGACAAGCGGAGTGATCCCCTCGTGACGGAAGGCGCCCCTTGCACGGCAGGAAACATATTCTCCCGTTATGTCAAGTCTGACCCGATAAAGCCCGCCGACGCCCTCGGTAATGATACCGTTCAGCTTGTCCATAGGCAATAAGGCAACGACGCGGGAAGCAGCGTTCCGGAGAATATAACACCCTTCACGGCAAGTATTATAAGTGTGACTGCCAGAACGACCAGAAAAGCCGCCCCGATGCCGAGAAGCGCAAAGATCCATCCGCTGATACCGTTCGTTTCGGTTTCCCCGTTTGTCGGCTCGCTCCGCCGGTCATCGGCTTCGCGGTTGAATTCAAACACCGTGTAGGGATTGTTTTCGAGAGTTATCACCGCATCGAGCATCGCGGAAGCATTCTGAAAACGCATAAAAGGCGTTTTTTCTATCGCGTGAAGGATTATCTGCTCAAGTCCGCGCGGAATATCGGGGTCGATGACCCGCGGACGGAGAGGCTTAGCCTCCATATGCATTCGCGAAACAGCGGAGGTGTCGCTTGCCGAAAACGGCAGCCTTCCCGTCGCCATTTCGTACATCATTACTCCGAGTGAATATATATCCGACCCCGGTCCGATCTTTCTTCCCGAAGCCTGTTCGGGACTTATATAATAGACCGTCCCGACAGCCATATCCGATTCCCTGTTGTTCTTTGAGTCCACGATCCTCGCAATTCCGAAATCGGCGAGCTTGAGGCTCCCGTCGGGCAGGAGCATAATATTCTGCGGCTTTATATCGCAGTGTACTATCCCCTTTGAATGAGCATGTATCAGCGCGCGCAGGATCTGTTCGGAGTAGTAGAGCGTTTCCTCCGGCGTCAGTGCGCCGTTTTCGTCTATCTTATGCTTGAGCGTGTTCGCCTCGATATACTCCATGACGAAGTAGAGAGGTTCGCCGGGCTTCGAGACATCGAGGATGTTTACGATATTCGGGTGTGACAGGCGCGCCATGGCATTGATCTCGTTTTTGAAGCGTTCCTCGGCTTCGGCTCTCGCCGCATCGGACTCACACGAGCTTTCATCAAGGAGCTTGAGCGCCACGGTGCATTTGTTTTCGGTATCGTATGCGCCGAAAACGACCGACATTCCCCCGATGCCGACAACGCTGACTACCGTGTAGCGCCCGCCGAAGGTCTTTCCTATGAGTTTTTCGGGTCTGTTCATCTCGTCCCCCTCATTCGGCAACGATGACGGTGATATTGTCATCGCCTCCCGCGTCGTTTGCGAGCTTTATCAGACGGTCGACAGCCGTTTCGGGAGTCGCCCCGGGCATCGAGACGATACCCTGAATATCCTCGTCGGAGAGCATTCCGCTGAGTCCGTCGGTACAGAGAAGGAGCATCTCGCCCTTTCTTCTCTCGACCCTGAACATATCGGGAAGAGCCGTGGGAGAGATGCCCACCGCCTTCACGATGACATTGCGGTCGGTGCGCTTCTCAGCCTGCTCCGCCGTGATCTTTCCGGTATCGACAAGGTACTGTATGTAGGAATGATCCTTCGTTATCTGAACGATCCTCTTTTTGCCGACGACATAGGCACGGCTGTCCCCGAGGTTCACGGCATATGTCAGATCGGGAGAGGTCATCGAAAGTATCGCGGTCAGAGTCGCCCCCATACCCTCAAGGCGCTTGTTGTGCGCAGCGGTGTCAAGCACCTCGGTGTTGGCGTTATCGACCGCCTGCCCGAGTATCCGAGTCATATCCTCCTCCGCGTCTTCGGGAGTGTACTTCCCTCCGACACAACTGTCGGCGACCTGAGAATTCACGGTTTTAAGAAAAACATCGACAGCGGTCTGCGCCGCGATCTCGCCGCCGGCTTCCCCGCCCATCCCGTCGCAGACGACGAGAAGGACAGCGTTGTCCGCCGGTCGGCAGCAGGCAAATCTGTCTTCATTGTTTTTCCTTTTTTTCCCCTTGTCGGTTGCTCCGAAAAATACCATAGTCAGTTCTCCGGTTTCTCTTCTTTTTCTGTCACGGCTCTCCTGAGCTGACCGCAGGAGGCGTTTATATCGGGACCGAGCTTCCGTCGCACGGTAGCCCTTATCCCGCGTTTTTCAAGTATTGCGGCAAACCTCTTTATCTCCTCTGTCTTCGGGTGCGTAAAGCCGCGCTCGGCGACATCGTTCACCGGAATGAGGTTCACATGGATCGGCAGAGTCCCCTTCCCCGGTCTGAGGGAGGAATTGAGAAGTGCGGCAAGCCGCTCCGCCGATGCCTCGGAGGTGTTCTTGCCCTCTATCAGTGTGTATTCAAACGAGATCCTTCGCCCCGTCGCATCGTAATATCTGCGGCAGGAATCAAGGAGCCTCTCTATACTGTATTTTCTGTTCACCGGCATTATCGAAGACCTTGTTTCGTTGTCGGCGGCATGAAGCGAGATCGAAAGGGTTATCGGAAGATCCTCACGCGCAAGGTCATCTATCCTGTCGGCAAGACCGCAGGTCGAGAGAGAAATATGCCTGTACCCTATGCATATCCCGCGCGGATCGTTCACAAGGCGAAGAAATTTCAGTACATTGTCATAGTTGTCGAGCGGCTCACCGATACCCATCATAACGATATTGGAAATGCGTTTGCCGAGATCCTTCTCAGCCGCTATGATCTGCCCGAGCAGCTCGCCCGGGGTGAGGTCACGCACCTTTCCCCCGATAGTCGAAGCGCAGAACGCACAGCCCATCCGACACCCGACCTGCGAGGAAATACATATCGTAAGCCCGTGGTGATACTCCATCACGACGCTCTCGACACAGTTTCCGTCGCTCAGCTCAAAAAGGTACTTTACTGTGCCGTCTATCGCCGAAACGAGCTTGCGGCGCACCGACGGAAGGCTGTAATATGCGACCTTTTCTATCTCAGCGCCGACTCTCTTGCCGACATTGGTCATCTCGGACGGCGAAAGCCCGCGGTGGAGCTGCGGGAATATCTGATCGGCTCTGTATTTCGGCTCCCCTATCGAGAGAAGGAGCGACACGAGTCCGTCATAGCCGAGTGAAAGAAGCTCGACCCTGTTTTCGCTTTTTTCCATCTGAATCTACTGTTTTCTCCTGAATTTTGCTATAAAGAATCCGTCGGTACCGTCGGTGTCGGGGAAAAGAGTCGTGAAAGCAGCGTAATCCCTTCCGTTCACCGAAAATTCCTCCGGAGTGAAAAGATCTCCGTGCTCCGCGAGGAAGCGCTTCGCGTTTTCTTCGTTTTCACGCGGCAGGAGCGTGCAGGTAGAGTAAACAAGCACTCCGCCTTTCTTAACATAGCGCGAGCAGTTTTCAAGTATCGAATACTGTATATCCGGCAGCGCGGCGCAGACCCCCGGCGATTTGTACCTGATCTCGGGCTTTTTGGCAAGGACTCCGTAGCCCGAACAAGGCACATCGCAAAGCACCGCGTCGGCGCTTTCGGCGAGAGGACTTATAAAATCCCTGCCGTCCGCCTTTTTCGTTTCTATAATATCTATGCCGAGTCTCTCGGCGCCCGCCGAAACAAGGCTCAGCTTGTTTTCGTGAAGGTCAAAGGAAAGCACCTTCCCGGAATTTTTCATATCTATGGCAACACCGAAGCTCTTCGACCCCGGTGCGGAGCAGACATCTATGAAAAGCCCGCCCGAAATGTCCGCACCTCCGACAGCGGCGGTACAGAGCTGCGACGCCGTGTCCTGAACGAAGAACTCCCCCGTATCGAATCCTGGAAGCGAGGTCACATTTCCCCCGTCAAGCATTATCCCGCATGGAGAGAGCGCAGATGCCTCCGCTCCTTCGCCGAGCCTTGAAATGAGGCTCTCGCGGTCGGTCTTCAGCGTGTTGACCCTGAGTGACAGGCGCGGAGTCTCACAAAAGGCGCGAAGTATGCTTTCTGCCTTCCCGTATCCGTAAGCGTTTACAAATTCCTCCGCGACAAGTCTGTCGACCGAATAGGTCACGGAAAGCCTGTCGAGTGCGTCGGCGGGAAACAAAATCTCCCCCCTCTGCCGCAGGTAGCTTCTCAGGACCGCATTCACGAATCCCGCCGAGCGGTGAGGCGCAAGAGCTACGCTCTCATTCACCGCCGCGTGTGCGGGGATGCGGTCAAAATATCTAAGTTGGCAAAGCCCGAGACGAAGGATATTTTTCGTTTCAGCCTCGATCTTTTCTTCCGGAATGCTCGAAAGTCTTCCTATTATATAATCGAGCGTTATTCTGTGCGAGATGACAGCCGTCACGAGAGCTGTTGCCAGCGCCCGATCCTTCACATCAAGCTCCGAGCGGGACAGCGCCGTATCAAGGACTATCGGAGAGTAGCCACCGCTCTTTTCACACCGCAGAAGCACCTTCAGCGCGAGCTGCCTCGCGGTCATTTTTTGTCCCGACACAGAAATTCTCCGGCCGAAATGCCGCGACCCCTCACAAAATCAGCCGCGCTCATCTTCGATTTGCCCTCGGGTATCAGTGTGAGTATATCGACGCATCCTTCACCGCAGGCAACGCATATCCTTCCTCCGTCAACAGAGACGACCGTCCCGGGAGCGGCATTTCCGTTTTCGTTATCGGAGACGGCGGTCTTCACGATCTTGAGAAGCCTTCCCTTTTCCGTGAAGGTCTGCGCCAGCGGCACGGGAGACAGTCCGCGCACAAGGTCGTGTACCTTCTTTGCGGGAAGAGAAAAATCTATCAGCCGGTCTTCCTTGCTTATCTTTGCAGCGTAGGTCGAGAGAGAGTCATCCTGTTTTTCTCTCACCGCCCTGCCATCTTTTATATCATTTATCGTCTTTACGAGAAGAGCGGCGCCGGTCTTTCCGATCCGGTCGTGTATAACCTCAAAATCGTCGTCGGGTCCTATCGCGATCTTCTCCCGCGCGAGCATATCGCCCGTGTCAAGTCCGACATCCATATACATTATGGTGACGCCGGTGTATTCTTCGCCGTCGATTATCGCCCTCTGCATAGGGGCAGCGCCGCGGTATTTCGGCAAGTAGGAACCGTGAACATTGATGCACCCGTATTTCGGGTAGTTTATAACATTTTCGGGAAGTATCTTTCCGTATGCCGCGACGACTATCATCTCGGGATCGAGAGCGCTCAGCAGCTCGGCAAAGGCTTCATCGCGAAGAGTTTTCGGTTGGTAGACGGGTATCGAAAGCTCCTGCGCACGGCGTTTCACCGCCGAAGGGGTAAGGACATAGCCCCTGCCCTGCGGCTTATCGGTCTGCGTGACGACGGCGATGATATCCTCGCCCGCCTCTGTCAGTGCATCAAGCGAAAACACCGCGAAATCGGGCGTTCCCATAAAAAGTATCTTCATATTTTCAGTAATCCTCAATATTCGTGGCAATATCTATATAGAGCTTGCCGTAAAGGTGATCTATCTCATGGCAGAAGGCTCGCGCGAGCAGATCCTTGCCGTGGTAAACGCGCTTTTTGCCGTACCTGTCGAGAGCCTCGACCGTGACATTCATCGGGCGCTTCGTGATGCCCGACTTGCCGGGGATCGAAAGGCAGCCCTCGACCGCCTCCTGCTCGCCCGAGCTCTCGGTTATAACGGGATTTATAAGCTCTATAAGCCCCGATTCGGGCGTTTCGATGACCACTATCTTGCGAAGCACTCCGACCTGCGGCGCGGCAAGTCCGCACCCGTCGGCGGCACGCATAGTCTCCGCCATATCGTCAAGCAGTTTCAGCGTTCTCGGTGTGATAGCATCAACATCGCGCGATTTGCAACGGAGGATATCGTCTCCGAGCTTTCTTATTTTCAGCTTTGCCATAATTCTTCCTTCTTTCAAAGATTCGTCGGATTGAGGTCTACCGACAGCACCGGCTTCTTCGCACCGGTCGGGAATGTTCTGAGTATCTCCGAGAAAAGCCCGCGGCTCCTGTTGTTGAGCCTGCACTTAACGACAAAGCGCATACGGTATTTTCCGTCGACTTTATATACCGGAGCCTCAAACGGTCCGAACATTATATTCGGCACATCGGCATAGGCTCCCGCGAGCAGCTTGTCTATCTCCGCCTTAAGCTGTGTCACCGCCTCAAGCAGCTCATGCTCGTCTCCGTGCGAGACGGTAAGCAGCACAATATCACAAAACGGCGGGAAGGTCAGAAGCTTCCGCAGAGCTATCTCGTGTTCGTAAAATGTATCGTAATCCTGCGCACAGGCGAGCTTTATAACATCGCTGTCGGGATTGTTTGTCTGTATTATCGCGTGTCCCGGGCGGTCGGCGCGTCCCGCTCTGCCTATCACCTGCGTGAGAAGCGAGAAGGTTCGCTCATTTGCCCTGTAATCGTCAAGGTACAGAGACATATCGGCAAGCAATACCCCGACAAGCGTCACACGCGGGAAATCGTGTCCCTTGGTGACCATCTGCGTCCCGAGAAGTACATCGCCCCTCTCGCGGAACTCGGTCAGAAGATTCTCATATGAAAGCTTTGCACAGGTCGTGTCGGCATCCATCCGCAAGACCCTTGCGTCGGGCATCAGCACCGAAAGCTCCTGCTCGACCTTCTGCGTTCCGAAGCCGCACCTGATGAGGTGCTTTGAGCCGCAGGACGGACACTTTTCGGGCATCTTCATCCTACGCCCGCACCAATGGCAGACAAGCTCGCCCGCCTCGTAGCTTTCCTTCTTTGTGTGGTAGGTCATGGCGACCGAGCATGACGGGCATCTTACCGCCTCACCGCAGTCAACGCAGGAAGCAAAGGTATTGTAGCCTCGCCTGTTGAGGAAGAGTATCGACTGCTCTCCCGCGGCGTTTACGCGCAGAAGCTCCTCCGACAGCACCTTTCCGAGCGGAGAGACATTTCCGCCGTGCGCCTCCTGCCTCATATCGGCGATCGTGACGCGCGGCAGACCGGCGCTTCCGTACCTTGATCTCAACCGCACAAGGGTATATATCCCGTCCTGTGCCTTTTTGAAGCTCTCGACCGACGGAGTTGCCGATGAGAGCAGCATCAGAGCCGAGCTGTCGGCGCATCTCTTTCTCGCAATATCTCGGGCGTGGTATTTCGGCGACATATCGGATTTGTAGGTATGCTCCTGCTCCTCGTCAATGACTATCATACCGAGATCCTTCACGGGAGCAAAGACCGCCGAGCGTGTGCCGACGACGATATCCGACAGTCCGTCACGGACACGCAGATACGCCTCGCGCCGCTCTCCCGCGGAAAGCCCCGAATGCATCACGGCGACGCGCGGACCGTAGCGCGACCTGAAGACTCCGAGCATCTGAGGCGTCAGCGCGATCTCGGGCAGCAAGACGATGACTCCGCGTCCCGATGAGGTGACCTTGTCTATCATCCCGAGGATGACGGTGGTCTTGCCGCTTCCCGTCACGCCGTAAAGGAGCGCCGCGTGAGGTTTCCCGTCCTCCGTCAGCGCCGAAAGAGTCTCCAGCGCCGCCTTCTGCTCTTCGTTGGGGATCAGCGGCGGCAGGCTCTTCGGTGTTTTGTCCGAAAGGTCACCGAAATCATCGCGTTCCTCGGCACAGATAAGTCCGTTCGAGACCATCGTGGCGAGCTGGCGCGGGGTCGAGCCTTCGGCTCTTTCGATAAGCTCATTCTCCGCAAGCTCCCCGTATTCGAGAAGCGCCTTGATTATCGCTATCTGCGAGGGAAGGTTCAGCTTGCGCTTCATCGCCCTGACCTTCTCTCCGGCGAGGATCGCCGCGGTCTCGTCTCCGTTTACCGCGAGCGAGTAAAATTTCTTTTTTCTGAATCCGACGGTCGAAAGCCCCGACACCGCCGAGATATATCCGCCCGCCTCAAGCGAGCGAAGGTATTCGAGCGTCTGCGCCCCGTGAGCCGAAACAAGATTTTCTTCTCTTATGCTCCCCGCATCCCTGATATGCTCGAGGATTATCAGCTCGCCGTGAGAAAGCTCTCCTCCGTCGGGTTCGGTGGGCTTTCCCGTGGGACTGTATGTGATATTTTTCTTTCCGATACCGATAGAAGGGGGAGCCACCGATTTGACCGCGTCGCCGAGGGTACAGAGCGTCAGCCGCTTCATATAAAAACAAAGTTCAAGCTGCTCCGTACTGAGCGCCGACGAAGCATCACCCACCGAAAGCAGGGGTTTTGCGCGCTTCACATCGCTCTTTTCGCGTATCTCGGTAATTATGCCCGTCCGGCGACGGTTTCCACCTCCGAAGGGCACAACGACAAACGCCCCCGGTACAGCTGAGTCCCGGAGGTCCTGCGGTATGAAATAATCGTACATCCTGTCTGCCTGATACGGCAGGTCGAGCAGGAAAACTCCCGCATAGCGGGGTTCGGCATTTGTCGCGCCCGAAGTCATCGCAAAAGGCTCAGTCTTCAGTTACGGTGTCGCCTTCCTCGGTGGGAACGCTCTCGACTATAACGAATTCTCCGTCCGCGATGCGGTCGATCGAGAGCCTTACAGCCTTCTCGTCCTTAAGCTCCTTGTCGATCATGGCGGCAAGCGGACGCTCGCCTTCCTTGACACCCGCGGCACGCTCGGCTTCGCTTCTCTGGCGGACATATTCGTCGGTGATGAGCCTTGCACCCTTCGCGGTCGCGAGGGCGAGCTGATAGCGGTTAAGCTCCTCGCCATCGATTATTTTTCCCTTTGTAAGCTCCTGGATCGTGGGTTTGATCATCATAATGATTTGTTCTCCTTAATATATAACCTTAATTTTTTGCAAAATATTTTATCTCGGCATCGGTGTTCCTTCTGCGCGAGCAGCGCTCGGCACGGACGATAGCCATTATGTCGGCGACAGCCTTGTCCGCCTCGCCGGTCGCATTGTAAACTATGTAATCATAAAGGTCAAGGCGCTGAAGCTCCTTCTCGGTCTGCCTGAGCCTTTTCAGTATCTTGTCCTCGGTCTCGGTGCCGCGGTCGCGAAGGCGCCTTTCCTGCTCGGCGAACGAGGGAGGAAGAAGCATCACAAGCACGGCTTCGGGGCATTGCCGTCTGACCTGCTCGGCCCCGTTGACATCTATCTCGAGGATTATGTTCTTGCCGCCGGCGACCACATTTTCGGCATAGCTTCTCGGGGTGCCGTAGAATTCGCCGCAGTATTCGTTATATTCGAGAAAGTCTCCGGCTTTCAGATATTCGTCGAATTCCTCGTGACTGACGAAGAAATAGTCGGAACCGTCGACCTCTCCGGGGCGGGGCTTGCGAGTCGTCCTCGACACCGAGAACTCAAAATCTCCCGAATTCCGCAGAACGCGGTTGACCGTCCCTTTTCCGCTTCCGGCGGGTCCCGAAACGACAAGGATTATGCCTCTTTGCGTACTCATTGCACACCTCCGTCGTCACGGTCGTCTCCGCCGTTGAGCCTTCCCGCTATCGTCTCTGTCTGGAGAGCCGAAAGTATCACATGCTCGCTGTCGGTGACGATGACCGATCTTGTACGCCTGCCGCAGGAAACATCGATCGTCCTGCCCGCGTCCTTCGCATCCTGCATCAGACGCTTTACGGGAGCCGACTCGGGACTTACCACCGCGACGACCCTCTCGGCAGCGACCATATTGCCGAAGCCTATGTTTATAAATCTCATACTGTAACGATCCTTTGCTTTATTCTATATTCTGTATCTGTTCTCTGATCTTCTCAAGCTCGCACTTCACATCAACGACAGTGTGGGCTATCTCGGAATTCTGGCATTTCGAGCCTATCGTGTTGACCTCGCGGTTCATCTCCTGCATAAGGAAATCGAGCTTCCTTCCCGCGGGTTCTCCCGATGCAAGTATCGTTTCGAATGCACCGAAGTGCGAGCGGAGCCTCACAAGCTCCTCATCTATCGCTATCCTGTCGGCGTATATCGCGCACTCGGTGAGTATGCGGTTCTCATCGGCACGGATGCCGAGGTCGTCAAGCACCTTCCGGAGCCTCTCCTCGATCCGTCTGCGGCTCCCCGCGACATCCGAGAGCGAAAGGCTCTCTATCCTGTCGACCATCTTCACGATACCGGCGAGCTTGAGGCGAAGATCGGCTTCGATCCTCTCGCCCTCTGCCGCCCTTGCCTCAAGGAAAACGGCAAGCGCCGAATCAAGCACGGGCTTTACCTCTGCCCAATCGCGTTCGGCATCGGCCTCGGGCTTTTCGGCGGTTATGACATTTTTATCGGCGGCGACGCTCATAACGCTTATATCATCGGCAAGACCGTAACCATCACGCAGCTCGCGAAGCACCGCAAGGTAAGAGTCAAGGTACTCCCGATCAAGCGAAAGCGTCACCTCGGGCTCCGAGGTGTTCTCGACCGTTACCGAAACATCGACCTTCCCGCGGGTGACTCCGCCGGAGGTGAGGTATTGCCGCACGCGGTCGTCGGTGAAGTCCATCGAGCGCGGAAAATGCGCGGAGCAGTCAAGGTACCTGCTGTTCACCGACCTTATTTCAACAGTCACCGTCCGCGTGCCGGTGTCAGCCGTCGCGCGTCCGAATGCCGTCATACTCTTCAACATTGAAACATTCCCCTTTATACAGTATAACATTATAATTATAAAGCCAAACGCCCGATTTGTCAACCCGATTTTGATTTTTGCCCTCACTTCTCAAAAAAAATGATTTTTTCCGAAAAAAGTTGAAAATAGCCCTTGCAAAGAAGGCAAAAATGTAGTACAATAAACTGTAATATGTATAGGCATAGCACTTTTGCACCGTGCTTGGGCGTGAAAAACAAGCTCACGCCAATTCATTTCAATTTTATGCCGCACAGCGGCACGGAGGATTTTATGGTAGTAGCAGGAGATTTCAAAAACGGAATCACATTTGAAATGGACGGCGGAGTCTATCAGGTGATAGAATTTCAGCATGTCAAACCCGGCAAGGGCGCGGCTTTCGTCCGTACCAAGCTGAAGAATGTCATCAGCGGCGCCGTCGTTGAAAAAACATTCAGCCCCACAGATAAGTTCGAGAACGCCTACATCGACAGAAAAGAAATGCAGTATTCCTACAAGGACGGCGATCTCTACTATTTCATGGATATGGAAACCTTTGAGATGATGCCTCTCAACAGCAACAAGCTTCCCGACAACTTCAAATTCGTCAAGGAAGAGATGATGTGCAAGATCATTTCCTACAAGGGCAATGTCTTCGGCGTCGAGCCTCCCACATTCGTCGAGCTTGAGATAGCGAAGACCGAGCCGGGCTTTGCCGGCAACACCGCTCAGAACACCCTTAAGCCCGCCACCCTTGAAACGGGTGCGGAGATCAAGGTCCCGCTCTTCATCAATGAGGGCGAGGTCGTCAAGATCGACACCCGCACGGGTGAATATCTCGGCAGAGCCTGATCGATCAAGTATTTTATTATTAAGGAGATACGGAAATGAACATTACCGAAAAAGCCGCTTATATCAAGGGACTTGCCGACGGACTGAATCTCAACAAGGAAAGCGCGGAGGGCAAGCTCATCGCCGCCCTTATCGACCTTGCCGGTGAGATCGCCGAGGCACAGGATAAGATGCAGGAGGACATTGATTACCTCTCCGACTATGTTGACGAGCTTGACGAGGATCTCGGCGCCGTCGAGGAAGAGCTGTACGGTGACTGCTGCGATGACGACTGCGATTGCTGCTGCTGTGATGACGATGATGACGACGAGGACGACTATGAGGACGACGGATTCGAGATCACCTGCCCGTCGTGCGGCGAGACCATCGTTTTTGACGGAAACATCGATCCCGAGGGCGAGCTTATCTGCCCCCACTGCAAGGAAAAGATCGTCTACGAGACCGAAGACAAGGAATAATTCCCGTTTATTCAGGATTTCCGCCGATATATCGGCGGAAATCCTTTTTATTTTTGTAAAATCAGGCTCTTGACTTTGGCGAAAAAGTGACTATAATTAGTTTCTGTGTCTATTAAAAAATAAAGGTGATATACTATGGATGTGCTTTTTATACTTTACGACTGTGCAATAATCCTTCTCGCGACAAAGCTGCTCGGGATGCTGAGCCGAAAGCTCGGTCTGCCGCAGGTCGTCGGAATGATAATCGCCGGACTGCTCATAGGGCCCGCGATCTTCGGTCAGCTCGGGCTCGGGAGCTTCCGCGGACTCATCGCGCCCGCCGCCGACAGCACGGAAATGATCGTGCTTCACTGCTTCTCACAGATAGGCGTCGTCTTCATTCTCTTCTCGAGCGGGCTTGAGACGAGCTTTTCCGATCTCAAAAAGAGCGGTCTTGCCTCCTCTCTCGTCGCGGTATGCGGAGTTGTCGTTCCGACAGCTCTCGGGACGATCGGTGCGCTCGCATTCATGAAGGGCTTCGGCACGGGATTCACGCATGAAAAACTCATGAATGCACTCTTCGTCGGCACTATTCTCGCGGCGACGAGCGTCGGGATCACGGTCGAAACATTGCGTGAGCTTGGCAAGCTGAATACTAAGGTCGGCACGACGATCCTCAGCGCGGCGATAATCGACGATGTTCTCGGGATCATAGTCCTCAGCATCGTTACGGGAATACAGAGCGGCGGTAATATCCTCATCACCCTGCTCAAGGTCCTCGGCTTCTTCGCTTTCACGATAGGTATAGGCATACCGCTCCGCTTCCTCTTCAGGCGGCTCGTAAAGATCTACCCTCACAAGAGGCGCACGAGCATCTTCGCCCTCGTTATGTGCTTCCTTTACGCCTTCTGCGCCGAAAGGCTCTTCGGCATCGCGGCGATCACGGGAGCCTATATGGCGGGACTTATGCTCAGCGGACTCAACGACACCTCGTTTGTCGACCGCAAGGTCGTCGTCAGCGGATATATGATCTTCACGCCGATGTTCTTCGCATATATAGGCATCAGCGCGGACTTCTCGGGCTTTGAGCCTTCGATCCTTGCCTTCTCGGCGGTATTCGTACTGCTCGGCATCATCGGAAAGATCCTCGGGTGCGGAGGTATCGCAAAGATCCTCGGTTACAATATGAAGGATTCGCTCGCAACGGGATGCGGAATGATAGCACGAGGCGAGGTCGCGCTTGCCGTCTATGCCACGGGTCACAGCCTCATAGCCCCGAGCGGCGGCATCGACCCCCTGATACCGACGATCTTCCTCATAATCTGCTCTTCGATCCTCTGCCCGATACTTCTGAAGCTGACGCTGAAGAATTCCGCACATCCTTCGGACGGCGACGACAGCGAGATCAGAACGCGTATCAGTGCCGAGGCGCTCGACAATATCCACAACGATATCAATAAATAAACTTTGCCGGCAGAGTGTTGCAAACGCGCTCTGCCGGCATATAATTTTAATGATATCTCTAAGGAGGAAATATGGTCGATGTGTGCGAAGGAGACGAAAATTCTCATCGGCGTCGGGGCGCTCTGCTTCGGCTCGGGGATCCTCGCGGCGTACATACTTCCCGGCTTTGTCATAGCTTTTCTGGAATCGGCGGTGCTTCTCACGGCAGGCGTACTGCTGATCCGTAAATAACGATCACGGAGGTACCCCTTATGAAAGTGATGATATTCAAGCCGCCCGGATTTCTGAAGCCGCTGTTCCGGCTCTTCTGCCGGAAAAACGCCAAAAATAAAAAGTAAAGAAAAACCGGGGCTGATAAAATTCGGTCCCGGTATGATTTTTTGCTTCAGTTGTCGATATACGAGCAGGCGGCAAGCGCGGCAACGGCTCCGTCGGCAACGGCGGTCGTTATCTGTCGTGTCTTTTTTGACCGGCAGTCGCCGGCAACGAATATACCGTGCGTCGGTGCCGTGCAGTCCTCGCCGACCTTGTAGTATCCCCTATCGTCGAGAGGCACGAGCGAGCCGAACGCATCGTTTTCGGGGACAAGCCCTATAGCAACAAAGACCCCGTCGCAGGCGATCTCGCTTCCCTCACCCGTCGCTGTGTTCTTCACTCTGATGCCCTTAAGGGTACCTTCGGAGGTAACGAAGCCCTCAACGACCGTATCGAAAAGCGTTTTCACATTATTTTTGGCACCAAGGCTTTCGGCAAGTCTTTTTTCTCCGGTAAAGTCCGAAAGGTTCTGCACGACCGTGACCGACCTGCATCCCTCCGAAAGCAGAAGCGCCTCCTGCATCGCGGAATTTCCTCCTCCGATCACAGCCACATCAAGGTCGCGGTAAAACGCCCCGTCGCAGACCGCACAGAAGGATATTCCGGAGCCTACAAGTTCCTCCTCCCCTTCAAGCCCGAGCATACGGTGCTTCACCCCGTTCGCAAGTATCACGGCGCGCGCCGAAAATTCGTTTTCGTGCGTCACGACGGTCTTATTTTCGCCGTCGTCCCTGACAGCGGTCACTTCGTCAAATTCAAATTCGCCGCCGAGCTGTATAAGTTGATCGGTCATAGCCTCGGCAAGCTCGTTCCCGCTGACGCTGAGCATCGCTGGGTAGTTCTCTATCTTCGGCGAATAGGTCATCTGACCTCCGAGCGCCGAACGCTCTATCACAAGGGTACTCTTTCCCGCACGGCGGGCATATATCCCCGCCGAGATACCGGCGGGTCCGCCGCCGACAATGATTATATCGTACATTTCAGTCTCCCAAGCCGCCTCCCGGCTGATTTCATTTGTGAGGAAGCCCTCCGCCGCATCAGACGGAGGGCTTCTGTTCCTTTTATTTTTTAATTACGCCTTGTGACTCTCGGCGTACTTTCTGATATTGGAGGCATTATATATTGTCTCTGCTTTTCCGCCTTTTATGACAACGAGCGTCGGTGCGCCGGTGACTCCGAATTTTTCAAATTCTTCCTTTGCGTCCTCGGCGTAGAGCTTTCTGTAGCTTATCCCCGCCTTGTCAAGGAAGCTCGCCGCGACCTTGCAGTTCGGGCAGGTCTTCGTCGCGCAGAGGATGACCTCGTCCTTTACCTCATTTTCTCCGCAGCAGCAGGGGCAGGCAGCCTCGGTCTTCGCCTCTTCCTTCTTATGAAGCACCGAATGTTCTATATCGTAGGTCTTTCTCTGCTTGAATTCCTGCGATTTTCCGTCATTCCAGTTCTGAACGGGGCGGTAGTAGCCCGTGATCCTGCTGTACACCTCGGTCTTCGCGCCGCATTCGGGGCAGGTGTAGACCTCGCCGCTGAGATACCCGTGATTGCGACAGACCGAATATGTCGGAGACAGGGTGTAGTAGGGGAGCTTGTAGTTCTCGGCGATCTTTCTGACAAGGTTCGCCGCCGCGCGCCAATCGGGGAGCTTCTCTCCGAGGAAGGCGTGGAACACCGTTCCGGAGGTATAAAGCGTCTGAAGCTCGTCCTGAATATCGAGAGCCGTGAAAATGTCCTCGGTATATCCGACCGGAAGGTGCGAGCTGTTGGTATAATAGGGCGCTCCGCCCGGCTCGGCACCCGTCTTTATGTCGGGGAACTGAGCAAGGTCGTGCTTTGCGAGTCTGTATGAGGTCGACTCCGCCGGTGTTGCCTCAAGGTTATAGAGGTCGCCGTACTTTTCCTGATAATCGGACAGCCTCTCACGCATATGGTTGAGGACTCTCTTCGAGAATTCCTGCGTTTCCGTGCTTGTCATGTCCTTGCCGATCCAGCAGGCGTTGAGTCCCGCCTCGTTCATTCCGACAAGACCTATCGTCGAGAAATGGTTGCCGAAGCCGCCGAGATATCTCTTCGTGTAAGGGTAAAGTCCCTCTTCAAGCAGCTTTGTGATGACATCGCGCTTTACCTTCAGCGAACGCGCCGAAATGTCCATAAGGTGATCGAGCCTTGCCATAAACTCGTTTTCGTTCTTCGAGAGGTAGGCGATCCTCGGCATATTGATAGTCACAACGCCGATCGAACCGGTGCTTTCGCCCGAGCCGAAGTAGCCGCCCGACTTCTTCCTGAGTTCACGAAGGTCAAGGCGCAGACGGCAGCACATCGAACGCACATCGCTCGGCTCCATATCCGAGTTGATATAGTTCGAGAAATACGGCGTGCCGTACTTTGCGGTCATCTCAAAGAGGAGACGGTTGTTTTCCGAATCCGACCAATCAAAGTCACGGGTTATCGAATAGGTGGGGATGGGGTACTGGAAGCCTCTTCCGTTGGCGTCGCCCTCGATCATTATCTCGATGAACGCCTTGTTGACCATCGCCATTTCCTTCACGCAATCCTTGTACTTGAAGGGCTGTTCCCTGCCTCCGACGATGCAGTTAAGCTCGGCAAGGTCGTTCGGGACCGTCCAGTCGAGCGTTATGTTCGTGAACGGTGCCTGCGTTCCCCATCTCGACGGTGTGTTGACGCCGTAGACGAAGGACTGAATACACTGCTTGACTTCCTTATAGGAAAGGTTGTCGACCTTCACAAAAGGCGCAAGGTAGGTATCAAACGACGAGAACGCCTGCGCTCCCGCCCATTCGTTCTGCATGATGCCGAGGAAGTTGACCATCTGGTTGCAGAGGGTCGAAAGATGCGATGCCGGCGACGACGAGATCTTTCCGGGGATACCGCCGAGTCCGTCGGTGATGAGCTGCTTGAGCGACCATCCGGCGCAGTAACCGGTCAGCATCGAGAGGTCGTGGATATGGATATCCGCGTTCCTGTGCGCCGCCGCAATCTCATCGTCGTAGACCTCCGACAGCCAATAGTTCGCGGTGATGGCTCCCGAATTGCTGAGGATGAGTCCGCCGACCGAGTAGGTCACGGTCGAGTTTTCCTTGACTCTCCAGTCAAGTGCGCTGAGATACTTGTTGACGACCTCCGTATAATCAAGGTAGGTCGATTTCATATTGCGGAGCTTCTCGCGGTTGCGGCGGTAGAGGATATACGCCTTCGCCACATCTCCGTAGCCCGATTGGCTGAGTACCGATTCAACGCTGTCCTGAATATCCTCGACGGCGATGAGGTCGTTCTTTATCTTGGGTTCAAAATCCGAGGTGACCTTGAGCGCGAGAAAATCGATCACTCCGGGGACAAAATTCTTCTCCTGTGCTTCAAACGCCTTGGTTATTGCGGCACTGATTTTTTCTATTTCAAAATCAACAGTTTTTCCGTCTCTTTTAACTACCCGATACATCATTGACTCCTTCTGAATTTTATATTGTCGTGTCTTGCGACAATTATTGTACCATTCATTCGGGCTTAAGTCAATATCGGAATATTACACAAGATATTGATTTACATTTTGGTGTTTTTACTACATATAGCGGTCAGACCCCGCGAAGCTCCGCCGAGGGGATATATTCGCGGACTGCCGAGAGCAGTCTTTTATACTCTTCGGGAGAATAACCGTGAAGCCCTTCTCCGATAAGCTCGCCCGAGTCCGAGAACGCCTGAAGAAAGTACCTCGGCACACCGGCGAGCCACTTCCCTATCTCCCGTATATCCTCCTCGGTGTGGAATTCGCGGACGACCGTCGTCCTGAATTCATAACCGACCTTCCCGCCGCGGAGGAACTCCACGCTCCGCTCTACCGGTGAGGTGTCAAAGCCCTCTTTCCCGACGGTAAGGGGATATTTTTTCAGGCAGTTTTTTATGTCCATCGCAACATAGTCGACAAGCCCCGCGTTCACCATATTCTCGAGCCTTTCAGGAAAGCTCCCGTTAGTGTCGAGCTTCAGAAGGTAGCCGAGCGCCTTTACCTTTGCGGCAAATTCCTCCGTATCGGGGTTCAGAAGAGGCTCGCCTCCGGTGATGCACACTCCGTCAAGGATGCCGCGACGCTTCTTCAGAAAGGCAAGGATCTCCTCCTCTTCCACGGTATCATACTGTCCCGGAGACAGCACAAGTCCCGCATTGTGGCAGAAGGGACACCTGAAATTGCACCCACCCGAAAACACCGTACACGCCGTATGCCCGGGATAATCGAGCAGAGTAAGCTTCTGAAATCCGTGAATAATCATATCGCACCGCCTTTTATTCTTCGTTTACTGTACATTATAAAAAAATAACCGTCTCTTGTCAACTTGTTATTGACGGACAGAGAAAAAAAGTTTATAATATATGGTGAAGTATTATCTCTCGCGGAAGGAGAAGGAAGATGAACAACGAGCAAAGACCCGACGGCAAAGAAACCAAAAAGCCGCAAAAGCGCAGCGCCCGCTTCTATATACAGATCGGTATAATTTACGCGCTCATACTGCTTCTGCTGATCTTTGTCATAAACTACGATTCGTTTTCAAAGACGATAGGGCGTTTTTTGCGCGTCGTGATGCCGATATTCTACGGATTCCTCATCGCATACCTGTGCAATCCCCTTCTGAAGATATTCCTTGAAAAAGCCTTCGTGAAGATAAGATCGGTCAGATGGCGGAAGATACTCTCACTCATCTGCACATATCTTACCGTCTTTCTGCTGATCTTCGCGATCCTCTTCATAGTAATACAGCAGACCGTGATAAGCGTCCAGGACTTCATCGACAATATGCCGAAATACATCTCGCAGACCGAAAAGGCGATAGTCGATTTCATAAACAATCTGCCATTCCTTGAGGATTCGGAGGATGACCCCGCCGAAAGTACGGTGCCGGTCACCGACGGATCGGGACAAGCCGTACCGAACGGCGGAACGCAAAGCGCGCCGGCGGACACCGTAACGGAAGGAAACGAGACCTCCGCGCTCCCCGCGACCGACACGGAAGGTCCCGAAGGCAGCGAGCCTCACCCGCCCTTCATAACCGATGAAAACGGGAACAGGGTCTACGAAGATACAATAAACCTCTTTGATTTCTCCTTCACGAAGGAGGGTATAATCAAATGGGTCAAGGAATTCTTCAGCGACTCCGAAGCTCTTCTCAAAACAGTCGGCGACAGCATCGTCTCATCAAGCACCGCAGCGGTCGAGGTCGTCGTAAACATACTGCTCGGCTTTATCATGTCAGCCTACATCCTTGCCGACAAGGACCACCTGCTCGCAAGGGCGAGAAAGCTGACAATGGCGCTCTTCGGTCAGGAAAAGGGCAAGCGGATACTCGCAGTTGCCTCATATTCCAATGAAACGATCGGAAGATTCATTCAGGGCAAGCTGCTCGAATCGCTGATCTTCGGGTGTGCGGCATATATCCTCTTCCTCTGCGTCGGCATACCGAACGCGCTGATGATAGCCGTGCTTGTCGCGATCATGAACCTTGTGCCTATCTTCGGTCCCTTCCTCGGTGCGATCCCCGCGGGCTTCCTCGTACTTCTCAGCGGAGACATCAAGAAGACGATAATCTATGTCGCAATAATAATTGTACTCACCCAGATAAACGGAAACTATATCTCGCCCCGTATCACGGGCAACAGAACAGGTCTGACCGCGTTCGGCTCGATCACGGCGCTGCTGCTTATGAGCGGCTACTTCGGCGTCATCGGAATGTTTATAGGCATCCCGATCTTCGCCGTCGTTATAAAGCTCATAAGCTCCGAAATGGACAAGAGGCTCGCCGACGCCGGACTCTCGCAGGAGATCGAGGACTACTATTCCCCCGAGGCTCTCGGTCGGCTCAAAGAATACAAAGAGCAGAACAAGGGCAACCACCCCCACAACCTTGTCGGTATCACGGTCGACGGTATCAAGGCTCTGTTCGATAAGATCTTCCGCAGAAAGAAGAAAAACAAAAGCTAATCTTCCGGCGTTTGCCGGATAAACAGGAGATGTTTATATTATGTCCGATATGAAAGAAGTAAAAAAAGGCGGTATATCGGTAGAAACCAACCATATATTCCCCATCATCAAAAAATGGCTTTATTCGGAGAAGGATATATTCCTGCGCGAGATAGTCTCAAACGCGGCTGACGCGGTGACGAAGAGAAAGCGCCTTGTCTCGCTCGGAAATGCGGAAGAGCCCGATGCTCCCTACCGCATCGATGTCAGGGTCGACCGCGAGGCGGGAACGCTCGAGGTATCCGACAACGGCATCGGAATGAACGCCGAAGAGCTTGAAAAATACCTTTGCAGCATCGCGCTCTCGGGCGCTCTCGACTTCATTCAGAAGTACGAAAACGAGAAGGACGCCGCATCGTCGGGTATCATAGGTCACTTCGGACTCGGATTCTACTCGGCATTTATGGTCAGCGACCGCGTCGAGGTCGAATCGTGTTCCTTCGACGGTTCGCCCGCGGTACACTGGAACTGCAACGATGCCGGCGAATACGAGCTTTCCGCCGGTGAGCGCGAGGGCTGCGGCACCGATGTGATAATGCATATCGCCGAGAACGAGAAGGAATACCTTGACATTCACAAGATCCGCGCGATCCTTGACCGCTACTGCGCCTTTATGCCCGTCGAGATATACCTTTCCGACGGCTCCGAGGACAGCAATGCGAATGGTGATAATAATGAAGAGAAAAAAGCGGAACCTGTCAACGACATCTCTCCGCTCTGGCTGAAGAATCCCTCGGAATGCACTCCCGAGGAATATAAAGACTTCTATCACAAGGTATTTTCCGACCTTCACGACCCGCTCTTCTGGATCCACCTGAATGTTGACTATCCTCTTAACTTCAAGGGCATCCTCTATTTCCCGCGCATCGCGAACGAATATGAGTCGGTAGAGGGTCAGGTAAAGCTCTACTACAACCAAGTCTTCGTGTCCGACAACATAAAGGAGATCCTTCCCGATTACCTTCTTATGCTGAAGGGCGTGCTTGACTGCCCCGAGCTTCCTCTGAATGTATCAAGGAGCTATCTGCAAACCAACACCTATGTGCAGAAGCTCTCGGCTCATATAGTAAAGAAGGTCGCCGACAAGCTGAATTCGATGATATCGACCGACCGCGAGGAATATCAGCGCGTGTTCGAGGATATAAGGACATTTATCGAATATGCCTGCCTGCGCGACAGGAAATTCTACGACAGGGTGAAAGACGCCGTAATGCTCCACATCACCGACGGGACATATATGACCGTTTCCGAATACCTTGAGGCGGCGAAAGACACGAACGGGAACAAGATCTACTACACGACCGACCGTGCTCTCCAATCGCAGTATATCTCGATGCTGAACGGCGAGGGCATAAAGGTCGCCATTATGGAGCATATAATAGATACACAATTCGCCGCGATGTGCGAGGAGCTTTCGGACAGCGGAGTGAAATACCTCCGTGTCGACGCCGAGCTTGCCGACGCGCTCAAGAGTGACGGAGAATCGTCCGAGGATGAAAAACTCCGCGAACTTTTCAAAAAGGTCAGCGGAAACAAAGAGCTTACCGTAAACTTCTGCCCGCTCAAGGACGAAAAAGTTCCGGCTCTTCTGAGCATCCCCGAGGAATCGCGCAGAATGGAGGAAATGATGCGTCTCTACCGCATAAGGACCTCCGGCGACGGCGGCGAATCGCTCATGCCGATGGCGATGACCCTGACGCTCAACACAAATGCCGCACTGACAAAGAAGCTCTCTTCCCTCTGCGACACGGATGCGGAGAAAGCCGAAAAGATAGCCTCCTATGTGTACAAGCTCTCGCTCCTCTCACAGAAAAAGCTCTCGCCCGAGGAAATGAACGCATTTATGGCGGAGAGCTTTGACCTTCTCGGAAGCCTCTGATGCAAAGAAAACTTATCGGCGAGCGCGGGATCGACGCGATACTTGACTCGCTGTCCGAGCTTGACCGCCGCGAGGAGACTCTGACGCGGCAGAGAGAGGCGGAGATACACGAGCTTGTCCTTCATCTGTCAAAGATAAAGGGCGGACGGGCATCCGCAGTGCTTTCGGGCATTTCCGTTCTGAACGGTGCGGAAAGACAGAACGCCTCCGCCGCGCTCGAACATACCGCCTTCTGCCGTGAATACCTTGCCGCCTTCCCCGGAAGAGCCGACTACAAAAGGTCGATCTTTTTCGGCTCGGATGACCGCAGCTCGGAAAAAACAGCTTTAGGCTACCTCAAAAACGAATATTCCGAGCGGGCGGCGGAGATATTTTCGGGACTCTTGCCTTCCTGCGAAAGGGAGACGGCGCAGAGCTTTGACGCCATGTGCGAGGATATCTACTCCGGACGGCTCGATTACGGGATCATCCCGATAAGCAACGGAAGGGACGGACGGCTGCCGGTATTCTACGAACTGATAAACAGGTATGAGCTGAAGATCGTTCTTGCCTGCTCTGTCGGAGCCGACGAAGGTGAAAAAACGCTTTTTGCGCTCGCCGGAAAGAGCATCCCGTATCCCGAAACGCCATTCGGAGAGCCGACCTCTCTCGAGCTTTTCGTCACCCCGGGCGGAGGACAGAGCCTCACCGAAATGTTCCGCGCCGCCGAAACATGCGGTATGGAACTGCAAAGGATCGACTCGTTCGGTTTTTCCTCTGTCGGCGAAGGCGTGACCTTCAGCCCCGTCTTCTCGGCTGAGGGTGCCGAGATCGGAACTTTTCTGCTCTATATGACCGCAGTCTTCCCGCAATACACCCCGATAGGCATCTATCGGATGATAAGATAAAAAAGGAGATATAATAATGAAGGATCATATCACATATACTACTTCGGGTACCTGTTCGAGAAAGATAGACATAGAGATCGAGGACGGCATCGTCACCGATGTGAAGTTTCTCGGCGGATGCTCGGGCAACACACAGGGAGTCGCTGGGCTTGCCCGCGGAATGAAGATCGACGACATTATAAACCGTCTTGAGGGTATCCGTTGCGGCGCAAAGGCTACCTCCTGCCCCGATCAGCTCGCCCGAGCGCTCAAGCAGTACAAAAACAGCAAAAAGGAGAGTGTCTGACCTTGTCTTACCTTGAAAATTACGAAAAATGGCTTGCCTCCGACAGCCTTTCGGCAGAGGAAAAAGCCGAACTGAAAGCAATATCCGGCGACGACCGCGAGATACGCGAGCGCTTCTCATTCGGTCTTAATTTCGGCACCGGCGGACTTCGCGGTATGATGAAGACCGGAATGAACGCGATGAATGTCCATACCGTTGCGCAGGCGACGCAGGGACTTGCAAATCATATTCTCAGATGCAAGAAGGCAAACGGAGGCGTCGTGGTCGGACGCGACAGCCGCATAAATTCCGAGCTTTTCGCAAAGACCGTTGCCCGTGTCCTCGCGGCGAACGGAATAAAGGTCTATATGTTCCGCGACATTCAGCCGACCCCCGAGCTTTCCTTTGCATTAAGACAGCTCGGCTGCACGGCAGGCGTGAACATCACAGCCTCCCATAACCCGAAAGAATACAACGGCTATAAGGCTTATTGGGAAGACGGCGCACAGCTCTCGCTGGAGGACGCCGACTCGGTAAAGGCAGAGATCGACGCGACCGACATCTTCGCAGATGTGAAATACACCGACTTTGACGCGGCTGTGAAAGAGGAACTTATAACTTTCCTCGGAGAGGATATGGACGAGGCGTACCTTGCCGCCGTGAGAGCCGAGGCGGTCAACCCCGGCGTCATTTCGGCGGATGCCGACAACCTCAAAATAGTATATTCCCCGCTCCACGGAACGGGATATAAGCTCGTCCCCGAGCTTCTTCGCAGACTCGGTCTGAAAAATTTCTATGTAGTCCCCGAACAGGCAAAGCCCGACGGCACCTTCCCGACCGTGAAAAAGCCGAATCCCGAATACCTTGAGACGCTCCGCCTCGGTATCGAACTTGCAAACAAGGTCGGCAGTGACCTTATGTTCGCAAACGACCCCGATGCCGACAGAATGGGCGCCGTGGCAAGGGCAAAAGACGGCAGCTTCGTCCCGATAACGGGCAACCAGATGGGCGCGCTCCTGCTCGACTATATCCTCACGGCGTATGAGGAGACCGGCACGATGCCGCCGGAGCCTTACGCAGTCAAGACGATAGTCTCGACCGAGCTTGTCACCCGCATCTGCCGCGCACACGGGATCGAGCTTTACAATGTCCTCACCGGCTTCAAATTCATAGCCGAGGTCATCAAAAAGCGTGAAGCCGCGGGACACGGAACATTTGTCTTCGGCTTCGAGGAAAGCTACGGCTATATGAAAGGCACCTACTCCCGCGATAAGGACGGAGTCGTCGCCGCGATGCTCGTCTGCGAAATGACGGCTTACTACAAGCTCAAGGGTATGACCCTTATCGACGCGCTCGAGGCTCTGTGGGCAAAGACGGGCTACTCGCTCGAATCGACCGACGAGCTTTACATCGAGGGACTTGACGGTGCCGAAAAGATAAGGGCGATCATGGAAGAGCTTCGCGAAGATCCCCCGAAGGCGCTCGGCGGCGTAAGCGTCGAAACGGTCGGAGATTATCTCAAGGGCGAATTCACCGACACCGCGACCGGCAAAAAGACCCCGACGGGGCTTCCCGAATCGAATGTGATGTATTTCAGGCTCGATAACGGCGATGTCGTCGTTGCCCGCCCGTCCGGCACCGAGCCGAAGATCAAATTCTACTACCTCGTCTCCTCCGCCGACAAAGAACACGCTCCCGCACTCCTTGAGGCATATAAAGCCTCGATCGCGGCTTATAAAAAATAATAAAAACACCTTGCAGAAAAACTGCAAGGTGTTTTTTTCAAAGATCTGCCTTGTCTTTTTTAGCCCTTTTGCCCTTCTTCTTTGTGACCTTTTTGTCTATCCAATCCATATCGGGAGGATTACAATTCAAACGCCCGTATGTCCTTGTGAGAATAGTAAGAATTACAGTAACAATAAAATAAGGGATAAGTGATAATGTCCAACATATCCTTGCGATATCCTGCGGCATCCCCGCAAAATACGCAACAGTGAGCAAAATAAAGATCAACAGCGAATATATGATATTTCCAAAATATATACCCAGAAAAGGCAATGTCAAAACATCCCGAAAGCGCCTGTAAAACAGCCAATCCACGAAAGACTGCCCCTTCGCGCGGCTTTTCTTTTTCAGGCGAAAATCTATGACCGACATATTAAGCGAACGGAATCCGAAGAAAGCAACGCTTCACCGAGGTATAACTGCAAATAACTCATATCTTATATAATTTCACCCATTGATTATGACCTCAGCCGGCAATCCCTTTTGCGTGATATTTTCTATGGCAATATTCAGATGCTTGCGCAAAAGCTCTCGGTTCGTCCTCGGATCATCAAAGGCAAACAGCCCCGAAGCATTATATATTACGATCAACACGCGGTCGGGATTTTGCAGGTCAAGGTCATCAATACAATCGTCAAACGCCGCCCAACTGTTCTCGAACCAATCCGGGAAGCGCAACGCGGTAGCTATATCCGCCATAAAATCATCGAAAGTCCGGCAATACCTGCCGTTAATATATGCTTTGGCTGCCCTTCCGTACTCCGGCGATACTACCTTTTCGTAAAGATCGGGGTTTGAAATATCAGAATAAATGATCCTGTCTTCCATATGTCCGCTCCCCTCTCACTTATCGGTAAAATTAAGATAGACCGCTGTCGGCATACCGACAGATGTCCGTTTGCGGGAAAGCTCATTGAGGTGTGCCTTTACTTTCAGCGAAGCCTCTGTCTCATTTTCACTGCTCAGCGGTGAAAGCCGCGGCGAAAACATATCCTCCGCATGGTCGAGAACAACAAGAAGCCCTTTGTGTGTGCCGGTCGCATTCTGTCCGAAGGCAAATCGGTCGAACGATTCCCATGTATAATCAAAATCATAAGGAAAATTCATTGCCACCGCCATAAAATGAAGGAAATCAGCCTGTGTACGGCACCGCCTTCCGTCAATATAAACGATCGCGGAATCCGCCTCGGCAGCCCATTTCATAAGAGCATAAAGCTCGCCGTAGGTAGTATGAAGCTCCTCGATAAAATCAATATTCTTCAATCTCTCAACTTTCCTTCCATGTCAGGGAAATGCAGTTTTCTGCTCCCTTTTCTCTTTCAATAATGAAGCAAAAATATTTGGCATTCAGTGTAAGCTCGCGCACCGAGCGGACATGCGCCAGCTTGATCTCCAAGAACTGCATCTGCCCGATCTTTTCCTCTGCTGCGGTATCGTACTGAACCTTGTAAAGTTCGTCGGTAGCCTCAAGGTTTGCCTCCATAGTGTTTTTCCATCTTCCATAATCCTCGGCGGAATCGAACAACGACTCGGCGGAACCTATCGTATAGGCAAACTCCGCCTTCCACCCCTCCATGTACTCTTTTGCCGCCTCGGCAAGCGGAATGTCATCGGTCATAAGACCCGTTTCATACTCGGCATCATATGGATTCGCACCGACAAATTCTTCAAATTGCGAAAAATCGTCGGTTTTAGTTTCCGGCACTTTGTTTTCCGAACATCCGACCACTGAAAAAACAGACATCATAAGGATTGCGGCAAATGCCGCCGCGACAGACTTTTTCATATTATTATCCCCCAATAATAAATTTTTTGCCGTTTTTCCCCATCCGGCATTTTGATTATAACATATTATTGTACAGATTGCAACAATGATTTGCCGATTTACAGAAAAAACAGGTCTATTATATAAGACAAGCCTGCCGGTTTCAAAAGACCGGCAGGCTCTGACTTTATTTTCATTTATCGAGTCTGTGACCCGTTACCTGCGGTACGGAACGCCCCGCGGTAAGCTCGGAAAATCGTTTTATCACACCGTCCGCCGCCTCGTCCTTTACGGCAAAGCGGAGAAGCACCGAATCGGTAAAATCCGTGCCGTCGATATGAGCACCGAAGCGCGGAAGCTCATTCTGCACCTTCTGATAATCCGGATAAGTGAGCCTTACAGACAGCTCCGAAAAGCTTTCGTAGGTCACGATCCCCGCCGCCTGAACAGCAAGAGACGCTGCCTTCGAGTATGCTCTCACAAGTCCGCCCGCGCCGAGAAGTATCCCGCCGAAATACCTTGTGACAACGACGCAGGTATCGTCGACCCCCGACTTCCTTATCGCGTCGAGCGTCGGCATCCCCGCCGTTCCGGTAGGTTCGCCGTCGTCCGAATATCGTGCGACGATCCCACCCTTCATATAGTACGCCCAGACATTATGCGTCGCGTCGCGGTAAGCCGACTGCTTTTCCTTCACGAATTCCATCGCCTCCTCGACCTCCGAGGCATGACAGGCGTGACCTATGAAGACCGACCGCTTTTCTTCAAATTCCGCCGACGCCGACGCGCCGACCGTCGTGTAGGTCTTCATTATTTTTCCTCCGCAAGATAATCGCGGAGCATCCCGCGCACCTTCGCGTCGACGGTCGCACGGACTCTTATATTCTCGTCGCCGTATTCGACCTCGTTGACCGTCGCGTTGCGGTAAAGCGTATTAAGCACTCCCGCGTCGCTGTTCGGGATGACGAAGGCCTCCTCGGTCTTGCCCGAAAGCACGATCTTTTCAAGCCTCTCGACGAAATTTTCGATTCCCTGCCCCGTTTTTGCCGAGATATAGCAGATATTTTCGGGACGCTCAACGCCGAACGGTATCTCTCCCGCCGCGCCGATGTCGCACTTGTTGAAGACATAAAGCGTCGGCTTGTCGACAGCTCCCAGCTCGCTGAGCGTGTTCTCGGTGACCTCAAGCTGCGAGATATGCTCGGGGTCGGAGGCATCGCAGATTATTATCAGTATATCGGCGTAGACCGCCTCGTCGAGCGTTGACCTGAACGCCTTGACGAGCTGATGCGGCAGATTCCGTATAAAGCCGACCGTATCGGTAAGAAGCACCGTCTCCCCGCCGGGCAGGGTGAATTTCCGCGTCGTCGGGTCAAGAGTCGCAAAGAGCTTATCCTCTGCAAGTATCCCCGCATCGGTCAGCCGGTTGAGAAGGGTCGATTTTCCCGCGTTCGTGTAGCCGACGATGGCGACCTTCGGTATCCCGCTCCTGTCGCGCGCGACTCTCATCGTGCGGCGGGTCTTTTCAAGCTCCGAAAGCTCATCCTCAAGCGCTTTCACGCGCCTCTGGATATGACGGCGGTCTGTCTCAAGCTGAGATTCACCCGGCCCGCGCGTGCCGATGCCTCCGCCGAGCCTTGACATCTCGGCGCCCTTGCCGATAAGTCTCGGTGCGGTGTATCTGAGCTGTGCAAGCTCGACCTGCAATTTTCCCTCTCCGCTTCCGGCGTGAAGAGCGAAAATATCGAGTATCAGCATCGTGCGGTCGATGACGCGGACATCCTTCAGGATATTTTCAAGGTTCCTTATCTGCGACGGTGACAGCTCGCTGTCAAAAACGGCAAGCTCCACCCCGTTCTCGTGGCAGAGGAAGGCAAGTTCGGCGGCTTTTCCCTCACCTATAAGGGTCGCAGGATTGGGAGCTTTGAGCTGCTGAGTCATACGGATGGCGACCTCGCCTCCCGCGGTGTCAAGAAGGCGCGTAAGCTCGTCAAGGGAAATATTGACCTCTGTCTCGCCGACGCCCCCGGTTATCACGCCGACTATCGCGGCGCGGCTGAATTCCTGAATCTTATCTTCCATAAAAGTCCTTTCGGTAAAAGCAGAATAAAAAGAAGGCGGGCAGCTACTCTTGTGTACTGCCCGCATACGATAAAGATTATTTGTTGTTGCTTGCGTCAAGTCTCTTCTTGAACTTGTCAACGCGTCCGCCGGTATCGATAAGCTTCTGCTTACCGGTGTAGAACGGGTGGCATTTCGAGCAGATTTCGACCTTGATCTCGCCGCCCTTGGTGGATCTGGTCTCCGACTTCTCGCCGCAAGCGCAAACTATCGTGCACTTTTCGTACTTGGGATGGATTCCCTGCTTCATCACTTTCACCTCCGTTAACGGTCCCCTCGCTCGCTCACGCGGCTGTTTAACCGTAATTATTATGGATTATACCACACTTTCGCCCTTTTGGCAAGGCTTTTTGAAAAATTTCCGTGAAAATAAAAAAGCACCGAACCTCTTGACAATCGGCGCGCCATGCGCTATAATACAGATGACTGAATTATAAACGCGCAACATACAAAAAAAAAAAAAAAAACAGCGAACAAAAATAAAGATCGCCGAAAGGAGGTAAGCACGGACAATGAGTATGACCCTTATGATACTCTATTTTATCTACCCGATAGTGGGTATCTGCACATTGCAGATACTGTCGAAGTATAAGATGCGCAAGGCATACACCCTCTACACCGTCATATTCCTGCTCCTGTTCTTCTTCCTGCCGGTCTACGCGGGCAACGAGCTGCTCGAGGCTACGGCAACCTACGGAATATCGCAAAGACTGCTTGTATTCCTCCGCAATAACCTTTACAGCCCCTTCGCGGCTGTCGACCCGTATATGGTCTTCACCTTCACGGTGATGATAATCCTCTCGATATTCATCATACTCTCGGTACTCTGCATAGTCCTGACGGCAACGGTCGAGATAGTCCGTAAGCTCCGCAGCGACGACGGCGAGGATATACCCGAGACATCTACATATAAATATCGCAGAATAAGCGATCTTCGGGTCATACCGGAGGTCAATTATTGTCATACTCTTTGCAGGTATAACTGTTGACCCGAATTGCGCACGAAAAGTGTCGGTTTCCGCAAAAACGCGGGAGCCTTGCTGTCGTGCGCTTTTTTCGCACCATCAGGTAAGAAAAAAAGGTCAACTTTTATATTGAATAAGGAGTAAAATATGAAACTGAATAAAAGAAAGGGCTTTACAGTCGTAGAGCTTGTTATTGTCATAGCCATCATTGCGGTGCTGGCGGCGGTACTTATCCCGACCTTTGCGGGACTCGTCAGAAAGGCGAACATATCGAAGGACACACAGCTCGTCCGTAACCTCAACACAGCGCTCGCCACAGCGACCGAGAAGCCGAAGACGATGCACGAAGCACTTCAGATCGCGGCGGATGCCGGATACCTTGTAGACAAGATCAATGCGAGCGCGACCTCGAACGAGATCCTCTATGACAGCAAGAACAATGTTTTCTGCTACTACAACGCCACCAACCCCTCGGAAGGCAGCGTCGAATACATTCCCGAATCGGTGCAGGGCAGCCAGATAAACGATCCCAAAGAATACTACCTGCTCTGGAAGATCTACGACAAGGACGACGACTTTCCCGATGCTGACAAGCAGAAATTCTCCATTTACCTTGCAGACGACGCGAAGGTTCCCGAAAACGGCATACTCACAGTCTCGGTCGGTTTTGATGCCGGAACGAATAAGAAGGTAAAGGAAGTTGTCTATAAAGGCACTGCAAGCAAGGTCATTTTCAATCTCAACGGCGGTAAGCTGACGGTTAACGATACCACTGCCAGCAATCAGCAGTATTTCTACGGCTCGCTTGCCGAGGCTGAGATCTCGACCGGAAATGCCTGCTTCCATGCTTACGGCACGGTCGCAAAGCTCAATCTTACGGCGGGTAAGGTCGTTGCCGAAGCCGGAAGTATCGTTATGGTTTCAAAAGCCGCTTCGGGTACCGTAGTTGCGAAGAGCAGCGGCTCGGTCGTTATGAAAGCTGAAGGTGTTAATAACTTTGAGGGAACCGTTGAAGAGTCCACCGCGGACGAAAAGAGCGCATATGTGCTTGAGATCTCCGACGCCGCCGGGCTCGCGGCATTCCGTGACAGCGTAAATGCGGGTATGACCTACGCGGGTCTGACCGTAAAGCTTACCGCGGATATTGATCTTAACGGATATTGCAACGGAACAAGAGGCTGGACTCCGATAGGTGTATATAAGTGTGAAGCATATGAAATGGATGCAAAAACCAGCTTCAACGGTGTATTCGACGGCAACGGAAAGACAATATCTAACCTTCTGATTTACTCTGAGGACACAACACAGATGTACGGTGCATTGTTCGGAAATGTTGTCGGTGCTACTCTTAAGAATTTCACTGTAAAGGGAAATGTATCCGGTACCGATGTTGCCGGTGTTGTCGGCGCTCTCCATGAAGGTTGTACTGTTGAGAATGTTACATCATATGTTGACCTGACCGGTAAGCAGGGTGAAAATGACAAAAAAGAAGTCCGTGGTAAGGTTGCCGGAATTGTTATACAACCAAAAGCAACAGGAGTCGTAGTTTCAAATTGTAATAACTATGGAAACATTTTGGCTTTTATCGCGGAGAACTCAAATTCTGTCGGCGGTATTGTTGCATCTAATGGCAATAATATAGAAATAACAAATTGCAATAATTACGGCAATATTATGGTACAAGGTATTAAAGAAGTCGGTGGCATAGTCGGCTCGGATCATAGCCAAACAATGTATAAAAATTGCCACAATTACGGCAATATAACCGGTAATGAGTGTGTCGGCGGCATTGTGGGGGCATCGAATGGCTCATTTGAAAATTGTTCTAATGAAGGTGAAATAAGCGGTGTTCGAGAGGTCGGCGGCATTGTTGGTAAAATATCATGTATTGATACTAATGGCAATACTCTGACCGATTGCAAGAACTCGGGAAAAGTTACGGCTACCAACAATAGCCAAACAAACTGCATAGCAGGTGGACTTGTTGGATTTGCAAGTAAAGAAGCAAGTGTGACAGTAACATTTACCAACTGCGAGAACACAAGCACTGAAATAACCGGCAGAGAAGGCTATGTTGGTCAGATTATCGGTTATGTGTGGAGTAATGAAAGCAGTGGATATAAAGTGAAATTCGATAAATGCAAGGGTATCGATAGTAAAGACTGGATAGGAAGTAGTGCAAAAAATCGAGTATTAGAGAACGCTGCTAATTAATATTTAATTGATTTTGAATCGCCCCCTTCGGAGGTTTCGTTCTCCGAAGGGGGCGGGTATTTTTATATTTTCTTGCCGCGCCGCCCGCATTCAAACGAACAAGAAAGACTTCACTTCTATCGTAAAATGACCGCCTAAACCAAGGCTCCCTCCGGGAGGTGAGCATTTCCGCAACTGCGTTGCGGATTGAAGGAGCCTGCGGCATAAAATTTTTATACAGGCAAACAAGCCGTTCGCAATCGTAAATCCTTCATACCGCGTGCTCCCTCAGTCGCTCACGCGACAGCTCCCTCCCAGAGGGAGCCTCTTGTCTGCGTAAGCCGTTTCTTCATTTTACAGGGCGTTTACCTGTCCGAAAAAGCATCATCTCCGGGTGATGCCCTCACCTTTCGGTGAATAAACCGCGATTATTGGCACCCGGCACTGCCGGGCGCGAGGATCGGGTGCGGGCACTGCCCGCAAATTTTTTTGCATATTTAACCAAAACCGCTTGATATTTTCCGACGATATGCTATAATAAATTCTGTGTACCCCTATTTTATCCGGAGGATATTTTTATGGCTATCAAAATGCGCATACTCTACTACCCCGAAAAGGGTAAACTTCACGCCGCCGCGGATCTCATCAAGGCTGAATACGACCTTTCGGTCAACGCGGTCGATACAATCCCCCCTGCATATTCCTGCAACAATGAGCGTATCGTTATTCTTGCCCTCTCGGTCAAGGGTGACGCCGACGACACTCTCCGCCGCTTCCTCCTCGAGCTTACAAAGGCAAGAGCGCAGAATATCGCGATCATCCACAACGGCAACCCCGCCGGTCTTGCAAAGGTGAAGGAATACCTCACCACCGCGGGCGCTAAGATCGTCGGCGAGACCCTTCCGATGGACATCGGTCTCTTCTCCGGAAAGAAGCTCTCTGACGACGAAAAGGCAAAAGTCCTTGACTGGACCCGCGGTATCGTCGCCTCGCTCAACTGAGAAAAAAAAATAAAGTCTCCGGACATCCGGAGACTTTATTTTTTTCATATCTGCTTTCTCATACGGCTGAGCGCGCCCTTTTCAAGGCGGGACACCTGCGCCTGCGATATTCCTATCTCGGACGCTATCTCCATCTGCGTCTTGTTCCCGAAGAACCTCATTTTTATGATGGTCTGTTCCCTTTCGCTGAGCTTCTTCATAGCCTCCTTCAACGCGATGCTCTCGAGCCACGCCTCGTCGGAGGAATTGGTGTCACTTAGCTGATCCATGAGGTATATCGAGTCCCCGTTTTCATTGTAGACAGGCTCGTAAAGCGACACGGGATCGACGATAGCCTCCATCGCGCGGACGACATTCTCGCATTTTTCGCCGATCATCGCCGCGATCTGCTCGACCGTCGGCTCGCACTGCTTATCGCGCATGAACTCCTCGCGCGCCTGGAGTGCCTTGTACGCCGTATCGCGCATCGAGCGGCTGATCCTTATCGCGTTGTTATCGCGAAGGTAGCGCCTTATCTCGCCGATTATCATCGGCACCGCATAGGTCGAAAATTTCACATCAAGGTCGAGATTGAAATTGTCAACAGCCTTCACAAGCCCGATGCACCCCACCTGAAAGAGGTCATCAAGATCCTCGCGCCGGTTATTGAAGCGCTGGATTATGCTCAGCACGAGACGAAGGTTTCCGTATATAAGACGGTCGCGCGCCTCGCTGTCGCCCTCCTTGCTCCTTTTCAGCAGCTCGCGCTTCTCCTCGTCGGTCAGTGTTTTCAGCTTCGAGGTATTCACCCCGCAGATCTCCACTTTATTATAATACATAAATGGCTCCCCTGACGGTGTTCCGTCAAGAGAATTATTGACTCCCGCGGAGGGGATTTATTCAGAAGCGCGCTCTGCCTTTTTAAGGAAACACAGGCACGGAAAAGCAAAAAGAAACGCCGCTCCCGTTTGCACGGTACGACGCTTCTTTTTTGTGTTATTACATTTTTTCCTTAACCTTTGAAGCCTTGCCGACTCTGCCGCGGAGGTAGTAGAGCTTTGCGCGTCTGACCTTACCGTAACGGATAGTCTCGACCTTGACAACATTGGGGGAATGGAGCGGGAAAGTCTTTTCCACGCCGCAACCGTAGGAAACACGCCTTACGGTAAATGTTTCGGATATGCCGCCACCGTTCTTTGCGATGACTGTTCCCTCGAAAAGCTGGATCCTTTCGCGGTTACCCTCTTTGATGCGGTTGTGAACACGGACTGTGTTACCGACCTCAACCTCAGGCACATCCTTCTTGAGCTGCTCATTTGTAAGAACCTTAATGAGATCCATTCTGGCCCTCCTTATATTCACGGACATTCGTGCTTGAGCAATATAATGCAGAGGACTGTCCTATAATCGTCCGATAGCACGGACAAAGTGTATTATACCACACCTTTTTCCCTTTTGCAATAGCAAAACGGCGATTTTTTTGTTTTTTCAGGATTTTTTCCTCTTAAATGCGCCGATGATGCCTTTTGCCGTACCGAAAAGCGGCTTGAAATTGACCGCGCATATCGCGGCAACGCCTATGATCTGCGACACAACGGTAAAGGCAAGGCTCTGCGAAAACATAATGCAGGCTCCCTGCGCCGATAGGACGAACGTATTTATCACGAGCCGTATCACGCCGAGGTCAAAGCGCACCATCTTCCGCGTATCTGCGGCGCGGATGACGAAAACTATGATATAGCTGACCGCCGTGGCAAGAGCCGCACCGAGCGCTCCGAGTCCCGCGCAAGGGATAGTAAACCCTCCGAGGCTGAGGTTTTCGGGTATGAGCAGAAAATTCAGGAAAATATTCGTCAGCGCTCCCGTCATCGCCGTGAGGAAAGACTTCACACTTCTCTTCTTCACGAGATAGATGCTCGAGAGGAAGTTCACGAATCCCGAAAATACGCTTGCGAGCGTCAGCACCGGTATGAAGCTCCATGCCGTGAAGTAGCTCTTCGCAAAGAGGATCGTCGCAAAGACCTGCGCCAGAGCGATTATCAGCGAGCCTGCAACAAAGATAAGCCCCTGAAAGCCCGAAAAGACATTCGTGTAGAACTTCGATCTCTCCTCGGGATCCTCGGCCTTCACCGCCGAGAACTGCCACGCCTCGGAAAAGACTCCCGTGACGAGCGTCAGCACGGTCGGTATCTTATATGCCGCGGTGTAAAGTCCGTTTTCCGCCTCACCGCGGAACGCCGTCACCATATACCGGTCGGAGACATTCGTTATCCACCAGAATATCGCCGTAGGTATCATCGGCACGCTGTATTTCAGCATGGATGACGCAAGATCACGGCTGAAATATTTTCTCCCGATGTCGCGCCAGAGCCTTGCATATATAAACAGGAAAAGTCCGACAAGGAGGTCGGCAAGCACTATCGAAAGAACATAGCCGTACACACCGTTGAGTATATTCGACTCGGGCAGCGCGAGCAGGAATATGAGGTTGAAGGTTATCGTCAGGCAGGTATTCAGTATTCCCTGGATGGCAAATAGCTTCGTCCTGTCGCAGGCGCGGATATACTGTGCGCACGCCGAGTGGAAGTTCGACATCAGGACATAGACGATTATCAGCCACGCATAGCTTCTGAAATAATCCGACAGCAGAAGCAGCGGAGAAAGGACAGCGAACACTCCGCTCGCGGCGGCAAGCATGATAATACCGGTGGTAAACACCGAACGCTTGTCCCGATCGGAATCGAGAGTGAAACGGAATATCCCGTCGCATAGCCCTGCAGCGGCAAGCGGGATAAGAAGATTCGCCATATTCGTGATGAGGTCAGCCTTGCCGTATTCCGCCTCGGTCAGGCACTCCGTATAAAGCCGCGTCAGGAAAAATACGAGCAGCTTTGACGCGAAGGTGCCTATTCCGTAGATGAAAGTATCCGATAGAAGTTTTTTATACCTGTTCACGCCGACCTCACACCTTCGTTTTTTCGCCCTTTCCGTTTGCCGATCTTATCTCACTATGTACAAGAGCGATGGTCTTCATCGAATCCTCGGGCGTGTTCACGGTATTTTCGTGCATACCGAGGATACATTCGGCGAAGTATCTCGTTTCGTTGTAGTAGGCGTTGGACTTCTTATGAAGCTCAATCTTCTGAAACTTTTCTCCTCTGTGCGCGGCGGAAAATCCGGTCGCGGGGTCAAGGACTACGGTACCTCCCGTGAAATTCACGCGGAAGCCCATATAGAAGCCCGTACCCGACACAGTCCAGTCGTTCTGCGAATTTATGACCTTTCCGTCGGGATAGAAATAGTTCGTCGAGAGCGTATCGAAGTTACTGCCCTCGATAAGATTCTTGCCTGAAGTCGAGACCGCGTCTGGCTTGCCGAAAAGCCAACTCACCATGTCGACATCGTGGATATGCTGATCGTAGATCGCGCCGCCGCCAAGCTCCTTATGAAGGTACCAGTTATTGTACGACCACTTCGGCGTACCGCCGCCGCGGTAGAAGAATCCCGCGGTGACATCGCCGTAGGTCTTTTCGTCAATGAATTTTTTGAGCATAACATATTCGTCCCAGAAGCGCAGACACTGCCCTATCATAAGCATCTTTCCATTGCGCTTCGCCGTCGCTATCATATCCTCGCATTGCGCGAGGTCAAGCCCCATAGGCTTCTCGCAGAGGACATTTACCCCCGCATTGAGAAAATCCACCGTCGCATCATGATGCAGATAGGTAGGAAGAGAGATCGTAACGAGATCAAGCTCTTCCTTCTCTATCATTTCCTTGTAATCGGTATAAAGGTGCAGTCCGCCGAAGTCGACCTCGCCCTTCACCTCTTCAAGGTTGAAGTCGATGTTGACCTTCTTGAATTTCTCCGGATCTATGTCGCACACCGCGACGAGCTTTATGATGTCACCCTCTTCGGTGAATCTGTTGTAATTTGACAGGTGTCCCCTGCCGTTTCCGCCGAGTCCGAGCTGTGCCGCTCTCAGAATTTTTCCCATATCCTGTATCTCCCCCAAAAAAGAATATATATGATTATTTTATCACATACAGGAATATTTGGCAAGGCTCGGAAGCGTGTTTTTCAGATTTTTTTCGTCGCGTAACGGTCACGGTAGGCAAAGACTGCGTTCTTCTCCGTGCCTTCCCCGGAAGAAAGACCGCCGGAGACCAGCAAAGGCTCCTCCGCAGTTCCTTCGAACCTTGCCCCGCGCCCGATAACACAGCCTCTTCCGACGATCGCGCAGCTTACAAAGGCGCTTTCACACACGGTCGCATCCTCCATTATCACCGAATCGATGACGCGCGCGCCCGCTTTCACGGTCACCCCGCCCGACAACACCGAGCCGGAAACGCTTCCGAAGATGTTGCATCCGTCGCTTATCAGCGAATCGCTCACCGCAGCGCCTTCGCCGACAAACTGTGCGGGTCTTTGCATCGGATGCGAAAGGATCTTCGGGCTGTCTCCCGGCGAAAACTCCGGCTTATCTCCGAGAAGATCCATATTCGCCCCCCAGAGGCTCCCGACAGTCCCGACATCCCGCCAATAGCCCTCAAAACGGTATGCAAAAAGCCGCTCACCGGCAGAAAGCATTGCCGGCATTATATCTTTTCCGAAATCGCAGGCATCGGGATCGTCAAGATATTCCCTGAGCTTGCCCGTGTCAAAAATATAGATACCCATTGACGCGGTATCGGAACGCGGCGCAGCAGGCTTTTCCTCAAAGCCCGTCACCCGCATACCGCCGTCTGTATCGACTATCCCGAAACGGCTTGCCTCCTCTTTCCCGACGCCGATGACCGCAAGGGTGCATGCGGCACCGTTCTTTATATGAAAATCAAGCATATCCGAATAATCCATCCGGTAAATGTGGTCGCCCGAAAGTATCAGCATATAATCGGGCGAATACAGCTCCGCAAAGCGAAGGTTCTGCCTCACAGCATCGGCAGTCCCGCGATACCAGCCCGAGCCGCCCGCCCCCGTAAAGGGCGGCAGAACGGTCACTCCCCCGTTTACGCGGTCAAGATCCCACGGATTTCCGCTCCCGATATATGCGGCAAGCTCGAGAGGCTGATACTGCGTCAACACTCCGACCGTGTCTATCCCCGAATTGACGCAGTTTGAGAGCGGAAAATCTATCAACCTGTATTTTCCGCCGAAGGACACCGCCGGCTTCGCGGTCATCGCGGTCAGCTCACGAAGCCTCGTTCCCTGCCCGCCCGCGAGCAGCATCGCTATACATTTCTTTTTCATCGTTTCGGCTTTCATTTTGACGCCTCCACTGTGAGGACGGCATCGGCAGGCTCACCGTCTTTTGCGTCCACTTTCCCGAATATCAGCGCCGACAGCGGAGGAATATCCGGGAACAGCGCCGCCTCTTCCCCGCCGAAAAGCCCGCGGTTGAGCCTTCCCTTGCCGCCGTATTCTATGCTGTCGCTGTTGAATACTTCCTTGTAATAATGCGCGGCACCTCCGGTCGGGATGCAGTATTCCTTATATTCGAGCGGCGAAAAATTCATCACGCAGATAAGCTCGCCGCCCCCGGAATCCTTCCTTCTGAAAGCTATGACCGAATCATCCCTGCGGTCGGAGAGGAGCCATTCAAAGCCGTCCCACGAAAAATCTATCTGCCACAGCTCGGGATGCGAGAGATAAAAGGCGTTCAGCTCGGATGAATATTTTTTCATTTTCGCATGAGCCTCAAAATCCTGCATGAACCATTCGAGCTGCCCGCGGTAATCCCACTCGGCAAACTGTCCGAACTCGCATCCCATGAACATCAGTTTTTTCCCCGGGTGAGTCATCATATAGGCGAGAAAAGCGCGCATCGTTGCGAATTTCTGCTCATACGAGCCGAACATCTTGTCGAGCAGGGACTTTTTACCGTGAACGACCTCATCGTGCGATACGGGAAGGATAAAATTCTCTGAAAAGGCGTACATCATAGAAAATGTCAGCTCGTTGTACTTCCCGCTCCTGAAGTAGCTGTCGGTCGCAACATAATCGAACATATCGTTCGCCCAGCCCATATTCCACTTAAAGTTGAAGCCGAGTCCGCCCTCACTCACCGGATGCGTCACGAGCGGCCAAGCCGTCGATTCCTCGGCGATCATGAGGACATCGGAAAATTCCGAGAACACCGCCGTGTTGAGCTTTCTGAAAAAGGCGATCGCCTCGAGGTTCTCGTTCCCTCCGTTGACATTCGGTGTCCATTCGCCGCCGCGTTTATCATAATCGAGGTAGAGCATCGACGCGACCGCGTCGATGCGCAGACCGTCGATATGAAATTCCCGGAACCAGAAAAGCGCCGACGAGACGAGGAACGACTGCACCTCCGGTCTTCCGACATCGAAAAAGCAGGTCCCCCAATTCGCGTTCTCCGCGCGATCATCGCCCTGATATTCATAGAGCCTGTACCCGTCGAAGCGGTAAAGGCCGTGACTGTCCTTCGGAAAATGCGCCGGCACCCAATCAAGGATCACTCCGATCCCCGCGCGGTGGAGCGTATCCACAAAATATCTGAAATCGTCGGGCGTTCCGAAGCGCGAGGTCGGCGCGAAGTACCCGGTCGCCTGATAGCCCCACGAGCCGTCATAGGGAAATTCGGTTATCGGGAGCAGTTCTATGTGCGTAAATCCCGCCTCGACCGCGTAGACCGCCAGTCTGTCGGCTATCTCACGGTAATTGAGGTAGGCGTCACCGTTGACCGTGTTCTTTCCGTCAAGGGTCTGCCACGAGCCGAGGTGGACTTCATAAATATTCATCGGGGCAGGATAAAAATACTTTTTATTTCCCGAGAAAAGCGCCTTCCTTGCCGACATGAATTTTCTGTCGTGCCATTCATAGCTCCGCTCGGTCCTGATGATCGAAGCGGTACGGCTCCCCCACTCGGAATACTGTGCATAGGGGTCGGATTTCAGCACGGTCCCCGTAGGGGAGATCACGCGGTACTTGTATCTCATACCTTCGAGCGGTATCTCGCTGTCGTATATCGCCTCCCATATGCCGTTTTCGCTTATCCGCTCCATCGGGAGAGCGCCCCACGAATTGAAATCCCCGGCGACCTCGACCCGCTCCGCACGGTAGGCAAAGGTCCTGAACGCATACCTGTACCTCTTCTCTTCTGTCTCCGAAAGGAAATGCGCGCCGAGGTATTCGTATATACGGGTCGCGGTACCCTGATGAAAATAGTAGGCATCGACATTTTCTCTGATGATCTTTTTTTCTTCCAGCATAAAAAACCCACCCCATACTTTTTATATAGGGTGTGCTTTTTTTATAGGATTTATTAAGGCATTACCGCGTAATTCCGATGGTACAATTGCGCAGTCGGATTTTTCGTCAGACAATACAAAAATTCGCAGGCTGTAGTAGAGCTACTGACAAGGATTTTTGTGAAGTATGACGAAAAAGCCGCAAGCAAGTGTGCCATGCGTGGATTGCGCGGTGATGCCTTGAATCAGCGACCGAAAAATCGGCGTGAAAGTTCGATTATTCTGTCCCCCGCGTGATCGAGAAATGTTTTGTACGACAGGCAGAAGATATTTTTGCCGCTCTCGTCGCGAAGGCTCCGGCATCCCGAGCCGCAGAAGCCGTAATAACGGCATTTCTTACACTCCTCCGGATGAGCCGTCGATTCGGTTATGAATCGCTTCGCCGTGTCGGATGCGAGCATATCCGAAAAGCTCATATCGGCAACATTTCCGATCCGCCATTCGGGCAGAACGAAAAAGTCGCACGGATATACGCTTCCGTCGGACTCGACGGTGAAATAGCAGCCGCATATGCCCCGCATCGTACATATCTCGGGCAGCCTTCCCGCCGCTCTCAGAATATAATTGTCAAAATCGCGCACGCTTATGCTCTTCCCCGACACAATATCCCTGTACCATCTGTCAAAAACGGTGCAGAGGAATTTCCCATAAGACTCGGGGTCGGGCGAAAGTCCGCCGCCGTTCCTGTCAAGACAGGGGATGAATTGCAGATAGCGGAAACCTGCTCCCGTCAGGGCATCATAGACCGCCGCCGGTCGCCTTACCACCGCGCGCGAAACGACGCAGAGTATGTTGTATTCGACACCAACCTCGTCAAAAAGGCGCAGAGTCTTCATCACCCTCGAAAAGGTCGCCTTCCCCGAGGCGTCAAGCCGGTTCATATCGTGTATCTCGCGGTTCCCGTCAAGGGACACTCCGGCAAGAAACCTGTTTTCCGCAAAAAATTCCGCCATTTCGCGGTCGATGCAAAGTCCGTTCGTCTGAACGGCGTAATTTATCCGATGCCCCTGCAGATTGTATTTTCCGATCAGCGCAACGACCTTTCTGAAGTAGTCAAGTCCGGCGAGCGTCGGCTCTCCGCCCTGAAAGGCGAGGCTCACCGAATGCGCTCTACCGTCCGCTCCCGCATATTCAAGAGTACGCTTTATCATAAGCTCAAGAGTCGCGTCGTCCATGATGCCGTTGCTGTGTCCCTCGCCCCCGTAATAGAAGCAGTAGCGACACCTCATATTGCAAAGCCCCGACGCGGGCTTTATAAGTACAGTAGTATCGGGCATATCAGCTTTCCGTTGCCTCTTCCGCATATTTTTTGGCACAGGTGCGGCAGAGCCTCGAGATCCCCGCTTTCTCAGCCGCCCCGACAGAGCCTACCTCGGGATCCTTTACCGAGGCGATATATTCACAGTCCAGATAACGGTGATAGACCGAGCCGCCGGGGACCCAAAATACCGTCAGGCGCTTCGGCAGCGTCGTCGGTATCTCTGCCGTGTCGGTACCGTCAGAAAACTCTTCGCTGTATCTGCGAAGTTCATCGGGAGAGACCGGATCTCCCGCAAAGAAATCCTTTTCTCCTGAAGGAAAAGAACACGCGGCAAACGATACGAGTATCAGGGCTGCCGCAAGCATCGCAAAGACCTTTTTCATCCTCAGTCCACCTCCGAAAGCAGTCTTTCAAGCATAACGACCTTCGCCCCCGAATATTCGTAGGCTCCCTTGAAGTCCCCCGCCTCACGACAGCAGACCTCGAGATCGCGGAAAATATCGTACATTACGGGCGTGCCGACCTTTTCCCCGTCATTGAGAAGCACGCGCAGCTCGGCAAGTGCACCGGCAAAATCACCTCGCATCATCCCGAGTTTCGCACCGATATGCTCGCGGTAAAAGCCCTTGCCGAGGAACGGCAGGAGCCTACCGGCGCCGTCCGCATCTCCCGAGGAGATATACCTCAGCACCGTTGCATAGACGCAGAACGGATCACCGAAGGCGAGAGCCTCCGCCGTCTCTCCGTCGGCGCTCTCCGAATACAGCGTGGGCGAAACGCTCCGCATATAGCGGCAGTAGACTTCTGCCTCTGCGCTTATGTACCTCACATTGTAAACTGTTTTCCTGACGCCCGACGACGCCTCGTCAAACTCCGCGCAGGCGGCGCGGAGATGCCCGTCCGCGAACGCCTCCTTCGCTATCCCGAGCGAGCAGACGGCACGGATCATGGCTATCTCGTCGTCGTTCCCGTCGGGATCGAGCGAATCGCACAGCTCGCGGCATATGCGGTAGTTGCCCGATACGAGCGCCTTCTTTATGTTTTCCATACCGATCAGCTTGCGGTAGAAGAACTCATCGTTGTCGTCCGAAACAAGTATCCCCGCGGGGACATTGAGCCGCTCGGCAAGGTACTTTACCGTGCCGAGTGACGGCACCGCAGCCCCAGATTCTATAAGGCTCAGCATATTCCGCGTTATTTTGTTTCCCGCAAGCTCCGCTTGGGTCATCGACTTGTCGGTGCGGAGCTTTTTTATTTTTTCACCGGTATTCAAGGCTGGCATCCCTCTCTTCCTGATACCCCATTATAACACAACGGACGCTCTATTGCAAGCACAAAGTAAATTTAATTTACGGATTTACAAGATATGAAATGTGTGGTATAATAGATATATATATACCTTAATAGGAGTTTCCTGTGGAAATAGTAAGGTTTTCGGCAAATGACATACTTGAACTGAAAAAGCCGCACCCATGCGGCTCAAGACTTTTCAGAGTCATACGAAGCGGCAGCGATGTGCGGATAGTATGTACCCGCTGCGGAAGAGATATGACCCTTGACCGCCTGAAGCTCGAAAAAGCGGTGAAGAAGGTCATCCCTTCCTCGGAAGAAAAATAAAGAAAGGATTCTTTATGGGCAGGAAAAAGAAAGATCGGGAGACCGAGCGTTGCGTCGAATGCGGCAAAACGATATTACATAGATCGATGAAACTCACGAAAACGGTCTATTCCGTAAAAGAAAAAGGATTCGTCTGTTCCGACTGTATCCGGAAAGCGAGGCTCGAAAAAATGATGAATGATAATGTGAAAGAAGAAGCCGTGAAGGCGCCCGGGGCAACACCGCCCCCCGAAACAGCGTCCGCCCCCGCGGTCAGCGCTCCGATGCTCGGGGACAAGCCGACGGGTAAGGAAAGATTCAGACGGTTCTTCCGCGAATACGGATACCTCTGCTTTGCCTTTATTATCCCCGTGGTCATAATGTACCTCATATACGCCTCCATGGGCATCCACCCGATCGGAGAGGGTTCGGTACTCGTACTCGACCTCAACGGTCAGTATGTCAGCTTCTATGAGGGGCTCCGCAATGCGATCTACGGCGATATGAGTATGCTCTACTCCTTCAGCCGCGCCCTCGGCGGAGAATTCCTCGGAATGTATGCCTACTATCTCGCAAGTCCTTTCTCGTATATAGTGGCACTCTTCCCGCAGAAGATGATCCTTGAGGCTCTCCTCACGATATTCCTGCTCAAGACAGGACTCTGCGGTCTGACCTTCGGATACTATCTGCACAGCCATTTTTCAAAGAGACCGACATTCAGCCGAATAACCACCGTGACATTCTCGCTGATGTACGCGCTCTCGGCATATTGCATCGTACAGCAGCACAACTCGATGTGGATAGACGCCGTCATATGGCTGCCGATAGTCTCTCTCGGACTTGAGGGACTTATCGAAAAAGGTCACTACAAGCTCTACACAGCTTTCCTCGCGCTCACGCTCGTAAGTAACTTCTACATCGGCTGGATGGTCTGCATCTACTGCGTGGCGTATTTCCTCTTCTATTACTTCATGCGCAACGAGAAGGGTCAGAACAATCCTTACCGCGAGAACACCCACTTCGCAAAATCCTTCCTGCGCTTCGCGTTCTTCTCTGTTCTTGCCGCGGCGATGGCGGCGGTCATACTCATGACGGCGTACTACTCGCTCACCTTCGGCAAGACGACCTTCTCGAACACGAATTGGAACTTCAAGGCGAACTTCGACATCCTCGATATGTTCGTAAAGTTCCTTCCCTGCTCCTACGATACCGTAAGACCCGAGGGTCTGCCCTTCGTCTACTGCGGTATGCTCACAGTGCTGCTCATCCCCGTATTCTTCTGCAATCCGAGATATTCGGCAAGGGAAAAGATCTGCTCGGGGATCCTCGTGGCATTCTTCCTTCTGAGCTTCCTCATCCGTCCGGCGGACCTTGTCTGGCACGGCTTCCAGCGCCCCAACTGGCTCAATTACAGATACAGCTTCATGCTGTGCTTCGTACTTCTCGTCATGGCATATAAGGGCTTTCTCGAGATAAGGAGAGTCCACTCGGGCGTCCTCTTCTTCAGTGCGGGAACGATGCTCGTACTGCTTGCCGTGGCACAGAAGACCGAATTTTCGACCTTCATACTCGGCAACAGCAGCTATCACCGTGACCACGAGGTCGGCAAGCTCCTGAACCTTGAATGTGTCTGGCTGTCCGTACTCTGCGTCGGAGTCTACCTCATAATGCTCTGCGCGATGAAGCACACGAAGAAGCCGAAAAATGTTGCGCTCATCCTTGCTGTCCTCATCTCCGCCGAGCTTTTCGGCAACGGACTCTGCAACTGCCTTGACCTCGGCGCCGATGTCGTATATACGAAGTACACGACCTATCACAATACGCTCGATCCGCTCCGCGATACCGTCACGGCAGTCACCGACAGCGATATGTCGTTCTATCGTCTCGAGGAGGCATCGCACCGCAAGGCAAACGACAATATGGCACTCAATGTCCACGGTATGACAAGCTCGACCTCGACCCTCAATGCCACAACGATAAGATATCTCAAGAATATGGGATACTTCGGCAAGTCGCACGAGACGCGCTACTTCCCCGGCAATCTTGTCTCGGATTCGCTTCTCGGAGTGAAATATGTCCTCTCGGCTCAGGAAGAATCGAACGCCGAGGCACGGGCGGCAAAGGAGCTTTTCGCCGACCTCGGATACTACGAGGAATACTACTCGGACGACAACTACACGGTCTACAGGAACCTTACAGCCCTTGCGCTCGGATATGCCGTCAGCTCCTCTGTCGCGGATGTCGATGTCGCCGAGTACAGGAATCCCTATGAAAGGCTCAATGCGATAGTGACCGCCATGCTCGGATCCGACACCCCTGTCGAGGTGTTCAAGCCCATGACCGACTACACCGTTTCTACCGGAGGCGTAAGCAAAACCAACGGTACTCCGACAAAGACCTCCAACTACAAATATCCCTACACGAATTATCAGAAGGTCAGCGACAACTCCTCGGCGTTTGTAAGATATACAGTAAAGCTCCCCTTCATCGACACTCCCGACGATATCCGTCAGAAAATAGAATCATATCTGCCCGGTGAGGATGAGGACGATGATTACGAAAATGAATACAACCCCTACGACGATGTCTCGACGCAGTATGTCTTCTTCTATCTGCCGAGCGAGTTCCAGAGGGAATTCAGCTTTTCGGCTCCCGCCGGCTCCTACGGAAAGGTCTACGGCGGCGGATCGGAGAGATCGCTCTTCCTCGGCGCGCTCAGAGAGGGTATGTCAAGTGATGTGACCCTTACGCTTGAAGCCTCGAACCTCTATGTGACCGACGGCGTACCGCTCTTCTACTACCTTGACCGCACCGTGTTCGAGGACGCGATGGCAAAGCTCTCAAAGTCGCAGCTCATGATCGACGAGGACTACACCGACGATCACCTCACCGGAAAGATTACGACCGACGGCGCAACGACCGTGTTCACCTCTATCCCCTACGACAAGGGCTGGCAGGTAAAGGTCGACGGCAAGCGCGTTGACATCCGCGGTATATTCACCGACAGCACCCTCGGCGAAAAGTCGACCGACGGCGCGGTGATAGTCTTCGATATCGCCGACGGCGGCGAACACACGGTCGAGCTGACCTACCGCCCGAAGGCATTTACCGTCGGACTTACGGTCTCGATCATAGGTATCATACTCTTCATTCTCATAATAATATTTGAAAAGCAGCTCAACCGCTTTCTCGGCAAGATATTTATGCCGATAACCGTTCCCGTGACCTGCCCCGAAGGTGCAAGCGAAAGCTCCGGTGACGGCGAAGATGAAGAAAAGAAAGACAGTACCGCCCCCGCATCGCCTCCGGACGACAAAAAGCCTCCCGAAGGCGAGAAAAAGAGGGTGATAACCGTTCCGAAGGGCACCACGGTTCCCGCCGACCGTGACCTTGACAGCGCAGAGCCGCTGCCCGAGGATTCGACCCTCAAAGCCGATGACCTTCCCGAAGCGGAACCCGCCGCACCTGCCGAAAAGATAGATGATACCGGAAACGGAGACAACTGATGTACTATTATATAAAAGGAACACTTGAGGTCAACGAGCCTGCCTTTGCCGTGATAGATGCCTGCGGGGTCGGTTACAAAATGACGATAAGCCAGACAACGCACGATGCCCTTCCGGCAAAAGGCTCGCAGGTGAAGCTCCTCACACACCTTTCGGTCAGAGAGGACGGGATCGAGCTTTTCGGCTTTTACACGCAGGAAGAGCTGTCGGCGTTCAGGCTTCTCATCGGCGTCTCGGGCGTCGGTCCGAAGGCAGCCGTAAGTATACTCTCATACCTCACCCCCGATAAATTCGCGCTCGCTGTATGTTCGGAGGATAAAAAGACACTCTCAAAAGCAAGCGGCGTAGGAGCAAAAACTGCCGCGAGAATAATCCTTGAGCTTAAGGACAAGCTCGGAGCCGATATGTCTTTTGCCGGAGATACGGGGATGACCGAAAGCACGGTAGCCGCAGTGCCTTCCGGCGAAAACCTCAATGACGCGATCGAGGCGCTCTCGGTCATAGGATATACAAGATCCGAGATACTCTCGGCTCTCCGCGGCGTCGATACGGCGTCAATGTCGGTAGAGGAAATATTCAAGGCGGCGACAAAACGCCTTATGCGCAACTGACGCACTCTGCCGACTATCTGAAAAAAGAAAGGAATCAACTCCGATATGCAGGACGAGCTTGACCTTGAAAACCGAATAGTATCATCCTCCTATACCCCCGACGATACGGAGATAGAGCAGTCGTTGCGACCGCACAGGCTCGAGGAATATGTCGGGCAAGAAAAGGTAAAGAATAACCTTAAGATCTACATCGAAGCGGCAAAGCGACGCGGAGAATCGCTCGATCATGTGCTTCTCTACGGTCCCCCGGGACTCGGAAAAACAACGCTTGCCTTCATAATCGCCGCCGAAATGGGGGTGAATATACGGATAACCTCCGGTCCCGCGATAGAAAGACAGGGCGACCTTGCCGCATTGCTGACAAACCTCAGTCCCGGCGATGTCCTCTTCATTGACGAGATACACAGGCTCTCGCGCTCGGTCGAGGAGATCCTCTATCCCGCGATGGAGGATTACTCGCTCGATATAATAATAGGAAAGGGACCCTCGGCAAGGAGCATCCGGATAGACCTTCCACGCTTCACCCTCATCGGCGCGACAACGAGAGCCGGACAGCTCACCTCGCCTCTGCGTGACAGGTTCGGCGTGATGATGAAGCTCGAGCTTTACACGCCGGAGGAGCTTGCCTCGATAATCGTGAGAAGCGCAACTATTCTCGGCGTTGAAATAAGCGGTGACGGAGCCTATGCGATAGCCTCACGCTCACGCGGAACGCCGCGTATCGCGAACAGGCTGCTTAAGCGTGTGCGCGACTTTGCACAGGTAACGGGAAACGGAGTAATCGACGCAAAGATCGCCGGCTACGCGCTCGACAGGCTTGAGATAGACGAACTCGGGCTCGACGAGACCGACAGGAAGATGCTCAGAACGATCATCGAATTCTACGGCGGCGGCCCGGTCGGACTTGAAACGCTTGCGGCGACGGTCGGAGAAGAGGCGGTGACTCTTGAAGATGTTTACGAGCCGTATCTTATGCAGCTCGGGTATCTTTCCCGCACGCCGAGAGGAAGGTGCGCGACGCGCCTTGCTTACGAGCATCTCGGCATAAAACCGACGACAGACGGCGAAGAGCCAACAACGCCTTAAACGAAGACCTCACCCGGACGTGCCGGGTGAGGTCTTATTCAGAAGCTCTTTTTTATCTTCCCGACGATCTGATCGATCGCCTTCCTGTCGGTCGTCTCAAACTCAAAATAGTAAACATACCCGTCGTGCGAAAACCCATAGCGGGACGGATCCTTCTCATTCGCCTTCTGCATAAACTGCGAAATGTCGGCTGCAACCGAAGTGCCGTCGGATGCCTCAGAAGAATCCACAGCTCCGTTTTCCTGCACATAAAGGCGCGTCTTCACCCCGTCGACCGTGTATTCAAGATAATATGCCACCGTTTTGCCGTCCTCGGGATCCGAGGCGGTCTTCTTTTTTTCGGCATATTCGCGGTATTCGCTGACCGAAGACTCCTCCACAAAAGGAATGAACTCCTTCGCGGAATATTCAGCCGTCCTGCCCTCAAGCTCGGATACTCCCGATGACATGACCGATTGCAAAAATCCGTCGGAGGGGCTTGCGTTGCCCTTCATATTTCCGATAAGTATCACAGCGGTGAGCAGCAATATCGTGAGAAGAAACGCGCCGCAATACGCCGCGATCCTGCGGTTACCGAGCGCACCGTCGGTCACGACGGCATATCCCGTATCGGTAACGGCAACTCTCTCTGTGACGGCGACCTTCGCCTTCTGCTGCCTCATATATTCCTTTGCCTTAAGGGTCACATTTATCGACGGCGACTCTTTTTCCGACATATAGTCCGAAAACAGGGAATCGAGCCGTTCATCCTTCCCGTTTTTGTTTTTCATAGCCATAAGCGCACCTCTTCAATCATTATAACAGGCAAATGATTCATTTTGTCCACGATTCTCCGAGAGATTTTCGCATAGCTTCCTCGGCTCTTACGATCTCCTTCGCCACATAGGATTTCGACATTCCGATCTCCTTTGCGATCTCGCGGACGGTCATATCGAGAAAATACTTCATATATATCATCTCCCTGACTATCGGCGGGTGAAGTGAATTCATAAGGCTCTCGACAAGCACGCGCGAAGTCGCCTCCTCGACTGTATTTTCCGAATCCGCGACGGCGGTAAATTCATCGAGCGCGCCGGTCTGACGGATCCCTTCGCTCTTTGCCATATTCAGCGCGGTGTTTCGCACGATGCGGCAGACCCAAGCGTAGCCGTTCGTGCCTTTTTTATACTGTTTTATATTTTTGATTATACGGAGGAAACTCTCCTGCACGGCATCCTCAGCAAGATAATGATCCCCGAGGACTCCACGGGCGACGGTCAGCATCACTTTGCCCATGCAACCGTAGAGCAGGTCGACTCCCACCTCGTCACCGTCGGCAATGAGGGAAAGTGCATATTCTGTTTTTTCGTGAAGATCCATCATTTCCCTCCCCTTCGTATTTTTATCATTGTAGCAAACAAACTCTCGCCCGTCAACATCTAACAAAAAAGTTTTCTTTGACAAAAGCGGAAAATTTTTCTTTCGGTTTTCGTGGACAAGTCGAAGCCTCGCAGTGTTTATATAGATAGTTACAGCAAACGAAAAGGAGGCTGTCCGCGTCGGACAGGATTTTTATGAAGAAAAAACCAACGCTTTACATTATAATAATCGCCGCATGGGTGTGCTGCCTTGCCCTGCTCGGTTATTCGTTTTTTGCCGTCCTCGGCGGGCTTGAAGGCTTTTCACCCGTGAGACGGGGCTTCATCATCGCCCTTCTGGCGACAAATACTATCGTGCTTGCCGTTCTGTGGTTCGGAAGCATAAAGGATCTCACCTTCTCCCTCGCCTACGCGTTTATGGGCAAAAGGATGCTCTCGAGATATAAGGACATAAAGGAAATAACGGTGGATCCGAAGAACGCTCCGCGTGTGCTTCTGCTATACTGCACCTGCAATGACTTTAATGCCGCGGCGCTCTCCACCTGCCGCAAGCAGAAATATCCGAATTTAAAAACGGTGATCCTTGACGACAGCCGCGAAAGCTCCTATATCGATGAGATCGATCGCTATGTCGCGCAGAATAAGAATGTAGAGGTCGTCCGCCGTGCCGACCGCGTCGGATACAAGGCGGGAAACATCAACAACTACCTTAAAGGCAGGACAGATTACGATTACTTCGTGATACTTGACAGCGACGAGATAATTCCGCCCGACTTCATCACAAAGGCTCTGAAATATTTCGTCTATAACGAAAACTGCGGCGCCGTGCAGGCAAAGCACGAGGCAACGAAGGGCGGAAACCTCTTTCAGCGTCTTATGGGGCTTTGCGTCGGAAGCAACGGAACGACCGTGCAGGTCGTGAAGAACTTCTACGGTGCCAATGCCCTTATCGGTCACGGAATGATGATAACGCGTGAGTGCTACGAAAAAACGGGAGGCTTCCCTCTCGTTGTCGCGGAAGACATATCCTTTGCCGTCGATATAAAGAACGCCGGACTCGATATTATTTATGCCCCCGATATTCTCTGCTATGAGGAATTCCCCGTCAATTATGTTTCGCTCAAAAAGAGGCAGTGCAAATGGACGCAGGGAAACCTCGAATATATGAGGAAATATAACCGTGACATCGACCGATCGAAAATGTCGTGGTTTGAGAAGCTCGATATAAAGCTCTCACATTACAGCCTTCCGATAGTTCCGGTACTGAGCTTCCTGCTCGTCATCTGCACGCTGACACTCGGCTTCCTCGGATATACGGTGATAAACTATTCACTGATAATATACGCCGTAATGATAGTATTCCTCTGCTCGCCGATGATCCCCGACCTCATAGTTTACCGCAGAAGCCGGAACTTTTTCCTGCTCATACCTTATTTTATCATAAATATAGCGACCTACGCCTCGCTCGCGCCGATGATGCTGAAGACCGTATTCCTCGGCGCGTTCGGAAAGAAGGCAGTGTTCACGGTCACTCCGAAGAGAGCCGAAAACTTCACGACCGAGGAGATACTCAGATACTCGTGGGACTCGGTACTCTTTGCCGCGGCGATAGGAGTGCTTTCGATATTTGCATGCGGAAGCGTGCTGCCGGTGATATTCATAACGGTCGGCTGTGCGCTCGCGCCATTCATCATTGCGCTGTCGAACATCAGGATCAACGAGAAGGCCGCAACGGCAAAGATCCCCGTGAGAAGGCACATTCCTCTGACCGGAGAGCCCGAGAAGGTATTCACAGTCACTGCTAAGCGCCGCGCGAAGAACCGCCCGCCGGTATCGGAAAGGTAAAACGGCAACGGGGGATACGAAGGACGCGGGGGCTTTCTTGAAAGAAAGCCTATCCTCACCGTAGGTGAGGAAATACCCCCAAAGAACTTGAACCAATGGCTTGTAGGGGAGGATATTATCCTCCCGCTAATAATGCCTTTATGCAGGGAAACGAGAGATACGGGAGACACGGGAAACTTTCTTAAAAGAAAGTTTCCCGAACCCTTCAAAGAACTTGCCGGAAGGCTATGGGAGTAATGCCTTGTCTCGCGGCATTTTGCCTGCGGCAAAACTTTGGTGTCTTTTTGAAAAAGGTCTTCAAAAGTCTGCAAGCAGCCTTTTTTCGGACCTTTTCCAAAAACCCACCGGAATTTTCCCCCGCGGGGGAAAATTCTGTCCCGAGACAAGGACGGAATCGTTTAACCTAAAGGCGAAGTACACCGACAGGTCGAACGCACCGTTAACCCGAACGCTCACAGAATGAGAAGTCTTCACCCGAAGCGTTTATCAAGTTTAGGTCAAGCCACTTTTTGACGAATATTAGTTTCGGGTGATGACCTCACTTTTAAGTGAATAAAGCGCGAGGATCGGCTCCCGGCACGGCCGGGCGGAATCCAAAGGCAGAGCCTTTGGTCGTCGCCCGCAGGCGGCGAAATCCCCTCAACGGCATTTTCTTTTTGCTGATTATTTTTCATCGGGCATTTGCTTCGGGTGAGGGCTTCATCCTTCGGTGAATAATCCACGAGGATCGGGAGCGGACTTGTCCGCCTTTTGTGCCTTTTATAGGCAAAAGAAAAAGCGCCATTAAATCTTTGAAGGTGAACGACCTATAAGAATGAAAACAATTACACGGTATGGGCGCCCGCCTTAAACTGCCAGGAAAGACCTCACTCTTAACAATGCCTTTTTGAAGGCATTGCCACGAATGAGGTCTTCACTTTAACCTTTTTGAAAGCTTAAATCAAGCCGCTTTTTGATGAATATTAGTTTCGGGTGATGACCTTACTTTTTAGTGAACAAGGCGCGATTAAAGGGTGCAGGCGCCGCCTGCCGCGAGGATCGGGAGCGGACTTGTCCGCCTTTTCAGAACACTACGACCAGAAGCATCTTGAACTTCTCTTCGCCGTACACCGCGTGCGGATGCCCCGCAGGAATAACGATCGACTCTCCCTCGTGAACAAAATACGCCTTGCCGTCTATCGTGAGCCTTCCCACTCCGTCAAGGCAGGTCACAAACGCGTCTCCGCCCGATTCGTGCGTGCTTATCTCCTCTCCCTTGTCAAAGGAAAAAAGCGTTACACTTACATTTCCGTGCTGCGCAAGAGTCTTGCTGACGACCTGCCCATCCTAGGGTAGGCTATCTGATCATTAAGGGTCAGGACCTCCGCATTTGATTTTATTATATTATGCCCGCGATCAGGCATTTTCTCCGCTTGATTCTATCATTTCGATAAGGTGCCTCACCTGCGGTGTCAGAAATTTATTACGGTGATAAACGAGCTGGCTCCACATAACTATCTCGGGACAATCGGCATCAAGTATCACGAGCGAGCCTTTCTTCAGGTAATCCGAAATTACATATTCGGGCAGGAAGGATATCCCGCGGTTCTCGGATACAAAGCGGTTGATTATATCGGTATTGCCGACCTCAAGGAACGGATGCAGCTCAAACCCGCGCTCGGCAAGCACCTGCTCCATGGCGTAACGGTAGCTTATCCCCTTCTCCGTTAGAAGCAGAGGCTCCTCAAGCAGGCGGTCGATCGGGATATTCTTTTCCTTCGCGAGCCGGTTTTCGGGCGAGGCTACGAAATGTATCTTCACGGGGCGCTCAAAGACCTTTACCCAGTCGGGAAAATACACCTTGCGGTCAAGAAAATAAAGAAGATCCACATCGTTTCTGCGAAGCATCGTGAAAAGCTCCTCGGTCTCTGCGGTATGAGTGCTGATCTCTGCCTTCGGGTATTTCTGACCGAAGGCTATGAAGACCTCCGGCAGAATACTTATGACATAGGATTCGCAGGTGCCTATCCTGACCCTGCCGTTGTTCTCCCCCGCCTCGCTGACCGAATTTTCCGCCATCTGGACCGAATTCAGCACCTGTATCGCATAGGGCAGCAGCCTCTCTCCCGCCGGTGTGAGCTTGACTCTCTTTCCGAACCGCTCGAAAAGCGGTACGCCGAGTTCCTCCTCAAGCTGCTTTATCTGCATAGTCACAGCCGATTGGGAATATCCGAGGCTTTCCGCGGATCTTGAAAAATTTCTCATCTCCGCGATCTTCACAAAGGTAGTAAGATTTCTTATTTCCATAATGCCACCTATCAATAAATCAGAATGTGCCGTTCAAAACTATGAATTTTACAAATCGGTCGCTTTATGATACCATATATAAGTTAATATGTCAAGAAGGAAGTTTCAGACAATGAATGAGCAAAATGAGCATATCGCGGAACTGATAAAGGATTTCACAGACAAGACCCTGAAATTTTATGACAATATAGAGAATATGCCGGTCGTCCCGAAGGTCTCCGGCGAGACCGTTGACCGTGTGAGCGCTATGACCGTTCCCGAAAAAGGGCGCGATCTCGACTCGGTATACAATGAATTTCTCAATGATATCTTCACGAGCGTTTCGCTTTCACAGCACCCGCGCAGCTTCTCCTGCGTTCCCTCCACCATGTCACTGCTTTCGTGGATGGGCGATGTGATGACGAATGCCGTAAATCCCCACGCGAGCTGCAAGCTCAATTCCCCCACGGTCGACAAGGTAGAAAAGAATCTCATAAAATGGATGTGTTCACTTGCCGGATATCCGAATGGGTGCGGCGGACTCTTCGTCTCGGGCGGCTCGCTTGCAAACCTTACGGCGCTGACCGCCGCGAGGGATGCAAAGCTCCTGTCATTTGAAGACCGCCGGAAAGCCGTTGTCTATGTCTCGGCACAGACCCACTCGTCGGTCGCCAAGGGACTTCATATCATAGGATTTGCAAACGACCAGATACATATAATAAGCACCGACAGCGACTTCCGTATGAATGTTACGGAGCTTGAAGCCGAAATAGAGAAAAACATAAGCGAGGGCAAAAAGCCCTTCGCCGTAGTCGCCAGCGCCGGCACCACAAATACCGGAAGCGTCGATCCGCTCCGCGACATCGCCGGAATATGCAAAAAGTACGATATGTGGATGCACATCGACGGAGCTTACGGTGCCTCGGCTCTGCTCTCCGAAACTCACAGGCGCGAACTTGACGGCGTTGAGCTTTCGGACAGCCTCAGCTGGGACGCGCACAAATGGATGCAGCAGACCTACGGATGCAGCGTCGTCCTCGTGAGGAACCGCAATCAGCTCGTTAACAGCTTCGCAGCTCATCCCGAATACCTTAAGGATGCAGAGGCATCGCCCGAAGCCGTGGAATTCTGGGATCTCGGTCCCGAGCTTACCCGCCCTGCAAGAGGACTCAAGCTTTGGCTGACGCTTCAGGTCCTCGGAAGTGACGAAATGGGGCGCGTGGTCGATCACGGTTGCGACCTTGCCGCCTTTGCCGAAAATTATATTAAAGGAAAAGATGGCTTCGAGATCATATCGCACGCAAAGCTCGGGATAGTCAACTTCCGCTATGCGCCGGCTTCTGTCAACTCCGAGGAGATGCGCGACACGATAAATCACGAGGCTGCGGCTGAGATCACAAGGAGCGGCTTTGCGCAGGTCTTTACAACAGAGCTTTGCGGACACAAGGTCATAAGGCTCTGCACCATTCACCCCGACACGACGGAGAAGGACATTACCGAGACTATCGACAGGCTTGAACTTCTCTGCAAAAGATAACCCCCGAAAATAAAAATGGCCTCCCTCACGGGAGGTCATTTTTATCTTTGCTTCAGAAAGCCCAGTTTCCGTTTCTGAACACGGGAACAGTCTTGCCGTCGCGCGTCAGAGCGTCTATCGAAAGGTCGGGCGAGCCTATCATAAAGTCCACATGGATCATGGAATCGTTGATGCCCTTTTTGCGGCATTCCTCAAGCGTATATTTGCCGTAATTCTTTATGCAGTTCGCAAAACCCATTCCGAGAGCAAGGTGACAGCAGGCGTTCTCGTCAAACAGCGTGTTCCTGAATATTATCTCCGAATTTCTGATCGGCGAATCGTAAGGCACCAGCGCCGCCTCGCCGAGATATGCCGCGCCGTCGTCGAGCGAGATCATATCGCGAAGAAGCTCCTCGTTCTTTTCGGCGCTGACTCTGACGGCTCTTCCGCACTCGAATTCGATCGAGAAATTCTCGATAAGTTCGCCGCGGTAAGAGAGCGGACGGGTCGATACGACCTTTCCGTCGGCTCTGCCGCGCATCGGAGAGGTGAAGACCTCCTCGCTCGGGATATTCGGGTTGAATTCCCTGCCCTCACCGAGGGTCAGCTCGCTTCCGCCGAGGAAGAGCGCGTCCTTTATAAGCCCGACGCTGAAGTCGGTACCGTTCGACGAGGTATAGTGAAGCTCGTCGATGCCGAGGGAATTGAGGTATTTACACCTTGCCTTAAGGTCGGCATTATGTGCCTCCCAAGCCGCCACCGGATCTTCTCCGTCGGCGCGCGAGGTGTAAAGTATAGCCTCCCACAGCTTCTCGACTGCCTGATTCACGCGCAGGTCGGGGAAGACAGCCTTCGCCCACTTTTCACCCGGGACCGCCGCGATGCACCACTGATATTTGTTCTCCATTTTATCTCTGATAGGCTTTATCAGGGGGTACCTTGCTCTCTGCGCCTTTGATACCTTCTCCTGATCTATTCCGCTGAGTCCGTCGGGATCGTCCGACTCGATGTAGATCATCGCCGGAAGAGTGTCGGCGCGATGCTCAAGGCGGGAAAGCTCCCAATCCTCTATCCTGTCAAGCACCTTCTGAGTACGGAAGCGGTAATTCAGCTTCGTCAGCGGCTGATAGCTCCAATCTACCGTGACCTTCGAGGCGCCGGCGCGGTAACATTCCTCCGCGACCATACACACGAAGTCGGGCTGATCGAGAGAGGCGTTGATTATGACCTCCTGACCTTTTCTGAGGTTAACGCCCTTCCTTGCGATAAGGCGCGCGTATTTCTGCATAACGGTCTTTTTCATATCATCATTTCCTTTCGTCATTGTTTTTCTTCTTTATTTTACCACATTATCTCGCGATATGCAAGCGCCGCACGCTTTTTCCCGATTGACATAAAGCACTTCTTGATTTATAATATATATACTTAAGGGAGGCGATACCTTTGCTGATAATAGTTGATTGCGGAATGACAAATATGCGTTGCCGGCTCGTTGACGGCGGTCGCATCATATCCGAAGTGAAAAGAAGATCGCTCGTTTCCGAAAAGGAGGATCCGCGCCTGCCGCTCATCGGAATACTCTCGGATGCGACGGAGGAGCTTCTCTTATCGAACGGGCTTAAGAAAAGCGATGTTGAGGCGATAGTCTGCTCCGGCATACTCTCATCGGATGTCGGGATCCACCGCGTTCCCCATGTCATGATGCCGGCGGGACTTTCCGAAAGTGCCGGACACTCCGAAGCCGTAAGGCTCCCCGAATACCCCGACCTGCCGATCCTATTCATCCCGGGTGTGAGAACTTCGCCGGATCGCAGCGGGAATGAGGTCGGATTTATCGCAGGTCTTGACTCGATGAGCGGCGAAGAATGTGAGACTTACGGAATAATGAAGCTATGCGGACTTACGGGCGACTTCACCCTTGCCCTGCCCGGGACATACAATAAAACGCTTTACATTGACAAAGACGGCAGGATCACCGTGATGCAGACGGGTATGTGCGGCGAATTCATGGCGGCGATATCCGGTCACACGATACTGCGCCATGCGCTCCCCTCGCCTCTTGTCGGAGAGATAAACGAAAAAATGCTCTTTCTCGGCTTTGACCTTGCCGGACAGCTCGGAACATCTCCCGCTATGATAAAGGCGCGCAATGCCATGGTATGGGGAGGCTACACAAAGGAAGAGTGCGGAAATCTCTTCGTCGGCGCGGCGCTGCATGATGACATCGTCGGCGCGGCGAAGACCAGCCGTCCGGATCTTCCCTTCTATATCGGCGGCAGTGATCCGTTAAGGCACATTTTCGCGCTTCTTCTCGCCCGTACGGGAACCGGAGCCAAGGAGCTTGACGACGGCATAACATCTGTCTGCTCTGCCGTCGGAGCCGAGGCTGTATTCGGCGAATATACACGCCTTCACGGCGGAATAAATATATGAGGCTGACCTTTTCACCTTCCCGCGTTTCGGGGAAGGTGTGCGTCCCGCCATCAAAAAGTTGTGCAATAAGGCACATCCTCGCCTCATGCCTTGCGGACGGCGAAAGCACCGTGAGAAATATAGGCTGCTCTGATGATATAAAAGCCGCGGTCTCCTGCATGAACGCTCTCGGAGCCGAAGTAACGGTAAGCGGAGGCGACGCGCTGATAAAGGGATATGCCGCGCTGCCCCTCTCCGCAACGGAGGAAATAAACACGGGCGACAGCGCAACGCTTCTCCGCTTCCTGCTCCCGCTTTGTATGAACGGTACGGGAGTGCATAAATTTTCCCTGTCGCCTCAGCTCAAAGCCCGTCCGCTCTCGGTCTATTCGGAACTTTTTTCGGGCGAAGGATTTACCTTCGTGCGTGAGGGCAATATCCTCAGCGTCGGCGGGAGCCTGCGTCCCGGGAACTTAGTCTTTCCCGGCAATGTCAGCAGTCAGTTTGCCGGCGGGCTTATGTTCGCCCTGCCGCGCCTTGACGGGGACAGCGAGCTTATCATGACGGGAAAGTGCGGGAGCGAAGGCTATATAGACCTGACCTCGGTGATACTTTGCGAACACGGAGCAGTCACCAAAAGGCAGGGCGACCGGATATACATCCGAGGGGGGCAGACCTTCCGAAGCGGTAATTTCACCGTCGAAGGTGATTTCTCTGCGGGCGCGATGCTTGAGGCCCTCAATTATACCGGAAATGATGTGGAGATCGCAGGACTGCCGGAAAAAAGTCTCCAGCCCGACGTGATCTGCCGTGAGCTTTTTGAAAAAATAAAAGCCGGCGGTGCTGAAATAAATATCGACGCCTGCCCCGATCTGGCACCGATCCTGATGACGGCAGCGGCGGTGTTCGGAGGCGTAACGCTGACCGGCACCGGACGGCTCGCCTACAAGGAATCCGACCGCGCACACACGGTCGCCGCAGAGCTTCGCAAATTCGGCGCCGACATAAGGGTCGAGCCCGACCGCGTGACCGTAAATGACTCTTCGCTTCACTCGCCCGGGGAGGTCTGCCTTTCGCACGGGGATCACAGGGTCGCCATGGCGCTGACGCCTCTGCTCCTGCGCTACGGCGGAAGCCTTGACGGTGCGGAGGCGGTAAACAAGAGCTTCCCGAACTTTTTCGGACTTCTCGCCGGTATCGGCGCAGATATAATGTAATAAAAAGAAAGGAGGCATATAATGCCTAAATTTGAGACTCTGTCCCCCGAGCTTGCCGAAAGGATAAGCGCGGAAAAGAAGTCGGGAAATTATACCGACTATGCCTTCGACGAGAAAAATGTGATACGGCGCAAGGACGACAGGCACGACGAAGCGTCGGTCTGGCGCACGGCGTTCATACGCGACATAGACAAGATCATGCACTGCCCCTATTACAGCCGATATGCCGACAAAACACAGGTGTTCTCGCTCTATAAAAACGACGACCTCACACGGAGGAGCCTTCATGTCCAGCTCGTCTCAAGGATAGCACGGACGATCGGAAAGGCACTGAACCTCAACCTTGACCTTATCGAGGCGATCGCGCTCGGTCACGATATAGGTCATACTCCCTTCGGTCACGCGGGCGAAAAATTCCTTGATGCCCTCTATCGTGAGCATACCGGGAGAAGATTCACGCACAATATCCAATCGGTAAGGGTACTTGACGGCATCTTCCCGTACAACATAAGCCTTCAGACGCTGAACGGCATAGCCGCTCACAACGGCGAATTCGAGCAGGCGATCTACGAGCCGAAGCCGATGACCGACTTTTATGAGCTTGACCGCATCATAGAGGCAAGCACCGAGGACAGGAAAAATATGCGCGAGCTTTTCCCGTCGACCCTTGAAGCCTGCGTCGTCTGCATATCCGACATAATAGCCTACCTCGGCAAGGACAGGCAGGACGCCGAGCGCGCAAAGCTCATATCCCCCGATATGTTCTATTCGGGCGCGATAGGCTCGTACAACTCCGAGATAATCAACAACATGATAGTGAACATTATAGAAAACAGCTACGGAAAGCCCTATATCAAGATGGACGAAGCGCACTTCGAGGCACTCAAGCGTGCCAAAACCGAAAACTACGCCCTCATCTATGAGAGCGAAACGGTGAAGACACAGATGCAAACGACCGTGAAGCCTATTTTCACCGCGATATACGAAAAGCTCCTTGACGATCTTGATAAAGACAACAGAAAATCGACGATCTTCACCCATCATATAAACTATGTAAACCGCTTCAGGAGCGGTAAAGGCTCGCTCTACGGCGAAAACGAGGAACACAACCGCATAGTCGTCGACTATATCGCAAGTATGACCGACGATTACTGCATAGACCTCTATCATCACCTCTTCCCTGCAAGCGACAGAAAGGTCGTCTACAAGGGTTATTTTGATTAAAAAAAGAACCGGCAGAGCCGGTTCTTTTTTTGTTTATTTTGCAAGGGTGAGCAGGTATCTTCCCATCTCGTATATGTATTTGACGGTAGGATCGAGCATCTCCTCGGGCATGCGCTTGCATACGGCAAGCTCGTAGTTGAAGCAGCCCTCGTAGCCTATCTCCTTCAGGAGCGGCATGATCTTCTTCCAGTCTATCGTTCCGAAGAAAGGTATCGTATGAAGGTCGTCTTTACCTATATTGTCATCGACATGGGTCGCACGGAGGTAAGGAGCCACCGCCTTAAGCTGCGGGATCTGATTCTTGAAGACTCTGTTCGCGTGACCGAAATCCCAGCATACGCCGACCATCGGGTCGTTGAAGGTCTCCATTATCGCCACAAGCTCATTGCCGGCAACGCCGAATCTCCTGCCCTCGGGATCCGCCATATTCTCAAAGGCGATACCGACGCCGAGAGACGAGGCAAGCTCGACCACGGGCCCGTAGATCTTCTTGTTATACTCGAGCATTTTCTCGGGGATAAGCTCGTCAGCGAGAGTCTCGTATTCGGCGGGATGAACTATCGCCCACTTTACACCGAGAGCTGCCGAGATCCTCACCGAGCGCTCGGTCATCTTCACGAAGAATTCATTCTGCTCGCATCCCGGGTCGGTCGCGCTCTTGCGGCGTCTCGCGGTCACAGGATACGGCAGATGCGACTGTGCTATATCGAGCGAAAGCTCTTCCTTTATCGCGACAAGCTTTTCAAGGGTGTATTCCCAGTCGTCAAGGCAAAGCTCCGAGTCGTTCCTCTGCATCGGACACATACAGAAGTCGATCGCGTCGAATCCCATAGCGTTCGTGCGGCGGAGCGCACGGGCAAAGCCCTCCTTATCCGGGGTGTTCTTATAGTAAAAATTCGTCATTGTACTGAGTTTCATAATATATATCTCCTTTCACTTAGTATCAATAATCGGTTCTCTTGCCGCCGACAGTTATCGGGTATCCCGCGGGCATCCTTGCCATTTCCTCTTTCTCGGTACCTATATGGTCGTCGAGCGGGGGATAGAAGGAATACTTCTCCTGCCTTGCCGGACTCTTCATATCTCTCGCCTCGACGCTCGGGCAGCGGTCGGAGGCTATGTAGGCATCAAGCAAAGCCTTAAGCTCGCGCACACGGGGATTGCTTTCGTCGTATTTGTCCTTCGCATCGGGGAAAGAGTCAAAGTAGAAGTACCTGTCTCCGATAGCCGAATAAACGAGCTTGTCTTTGCCCGAGGCGACCATATACTCTCCCGCCGTGCCGTTTGCATACTGTGAATACACAAGGTCGTGCTTATCCGAGAAAAGGTCGACTCCGTCGTATTCTCCCTTGTCATAGCCTATTCCGGCGAGTGAGAGAAGCGTCGGCGCGAGGTCGACGAGCGATGCGGGATCGTGGCGCATCTCATGCTCCTTGCCGGGGACCTTTATCATAAAGGGGATGTTCGAGGCGCTGTCGAGCATCGTGCGCTTGCCCATCGAGCCGTAATCGCCCATCATATCGCCGTGATCCGAGGTAAATACTATCACTGTGTCGTCGTAGATGCCCTTCTTTTTCAGTACATCGGTTATCCTTGAGATCTGGTAGTCCACAAAGGATATGCAGGCATAGTAATGCTGATAGAGCAGCTCGAGCCTTCTCGGCGAGATACCGAAGGCATCTATCGTGTACTTGTTTCTCAGAAGATCCTCGTAGGAATCGGGGTCTTCGGGGATAAACGCACGGCGGATCGGAGTTCTGTACATCTTGTTCCACGGCGCAGGGGGTGCGAAGGGCGGATGAGGATGTATGAACGACGCCATAAGGAATATCGGCTCGCTGTCTGTATCGGCATTTTCAAGGAATTCCACGGCGCGGTCGCCTATCCACTGCGTCGGGTGAGCCTCCATCGGGAGCTGCGAGATCTGCGGGACATAGTAAAGCTCCGTCCTCTGCCCGTGGTAGTCGAAGACATTGCGGTAGGGCGACGCCTTCAGCCACTTCGTGTAGTCGTCGTGAAGCGGATCAGCCATCTCCTCCTGCGAGATCCTCGTCCTGAATCCGAGGGGCGCATAAAGGTCGGGGTTATAGTGCATCTTTCCGATGCAGCAGGTGTTGTATCCCGCCTTCGTGAACTCCGAGAAGAAGCCCTCGCCGGTATAGACAGTGTCCTTCGTGTTCGTGTTGTTGCCCGTGCGGTTGCAGTACTGCCCCGCGAGCATCGAAAGCCTTGCCGGAACGCAGACCGGCGACGGAGTGTATGCACGATCGAAACAGACCGCATCCTCGGCTATCGAGTCGAGCGCGGGTGTGACTATCTCATCGTTTCCGAGCGCGTGGATAGTATCACGGCGTTGCTGGTCGGTGAAGATCAGCAAAACATGTTTTTTCTTTTCCATAAGCTCTCCTGCCTGATTTTGATACCTATATTGTACAACAAAAGCCCCGCCATTTCAAGCGGCGGGGCAAATTTTTTCATTTATTTCGCAATTTCGATACCGTGGGATCTGAAAAAGTCAAGCACCTCACGGTCGCGGTAGACATAGAAGACAGTCCCGCCCCAATGATCCACGACGGCATAGACCTTTGAACTTTTACCGCATACTGCGCCGCATCGGAAGTCGCGGTTCTGCGTCTCCTCAAGACGGCAGACATTTGACAGAGGGATGCTCTGCTCCGATTTTCCGCCGAGCCGATAAATTATATTGCCGTTTTCATCGACGGTAAAATAATAAAGCCAGAAGGAACGCGCGTTATCGTAAAGCAACCACAGAAGAAAGGCTATCGCGGCAGCGCCGAAAAGCGTTCCGAAGGGCCTTTTCATACAGAGCGCGACCGCCACGGTGAGCATAAGCACCTCAAATACGAGAAACGATATGATAACTATCCTTCTCTCACGCCGCGCGGTCAAAAAACTGATATAATACTTTTTCATACTTTCTCTCTCCTGTCTTTTGCTTCTCATTATATGTAACAACCGGAAAAAGGTTTTTGTCTCCGCTGTTTTCATTGTTTCCCTTTTTTACCCTCAAAAAACGGTACGGAAGTAAAAAAGCTCCGGAGCGGCGATATACCGTTCCGGAGATCTCTTTATTCTATGCGGTCGCTCCCGTCATCGGGGATGACCTTCTTTACAGCCTCGATAGCGCATTCTATCATGCTGTCGTCGGGTTCCTTTGTCGTGATCCTCTGCATCCAGAGGCCGGGAGCCGACATGATACGGGTGAAGAAGTTGTCGTGCTTTCCCGCGAGCCTTATAAGCTCATATCCTATCCCGACGATGAGCGGCAGGAAGACGAGCGAGGTCGCCGTGCGGATAAGCGTATAGACAACCTTGTTTGCAAGCACCGATGCGGGCAGAACATTCTGATAAAGTATCCCTATCGGGATCATCACGACGACGCTGACAATGACCATAAGGAAGAGGAACGAAGTCCCGCAGCGCGGGTGGAACCTGCGCTCACGCTTTACATTTTCGACGGTCAGCTCATGACCGTGTTCATAGCAGAAGATAGTCTTGTGTTCGGCGCCATGGTACATAAAGACGCGCTTTATGTCCTTCATGAGCGACACGAGAGACATATACGCTATCAGTATAACTACCTTTATCAGACCGGAAATGACGGTCAGCCACGCCGAATGTTCCGACGCGGCGTTCGGTCCGAGGATAAGCGTACCGATAAAGGTCGGGAGCCATATGAACAGCACGAGCGCCAGAACTATCCCGAGTACCGTCCCGATCGACATAACGGCGGCGGTCGTCGCACCCGTTCCCTTCTTTTCCTCCTTCGGAGGCTCTGCCTTCTTTTGGTCTTCATTTGGTTCTTCTTTTTCTTCGGCGGGCTTTTCCTCTTCCGTGAGAGGTCCTTCGTTTTTTTCGGTCGCATCCTCCGCGGACTGAGAGACCGGAGCTTCTTCCGCCGTCGCAGCCTCATCTTCCGTCGCTGCATTCTTCTTTTCGGCCTTTTTGCGCTTCTTCTCTGCCTTTTCGCGTGCGGCTTCCTCTTCAAGCTCTTCAAGTCCCGAAAGTTCCGCCGAGCGCGTAAGACATTTCATGCCGGTCTTCATCGAATCGACAAAGTTGAATATTCCGCGCACGAAGGGCCATTTCGTGATCGCGGGACGGTTCGGCACGACGGTATCCCATTCCTCGACGACGATCTCGCCGTCGGGACTCCGCACCGCCATAGCGGTGCGTTTCGGTCCGCGCATCATGATGCCCTCAAGAAGTGCCTGACCGCCGATAGAGGTCTTTATCCCCTTGTTTTTCTCTTTATCTTTCAATAGTTTATCTCCTTTTGCCCCTTTCGCGGGGCGCATCTTTAATCAGATTTATTATAGCTCGCGAATGTGAACTGTGTGTGACGACTGATACAAATACTTTGTCACAGTCGTTATTTTGGTCTTACCGCCCGCATACCGGACATATAATAGACCGAATTTATGACGGAGGAAAAAGCTAATATGACTCTTGACAAAGCATCCCGCGGCGAAAAAAGAAGAATAATCTCGGTCGGAGGGACGGGGATGATCAGGACAAGGCTCCTCGAACTCGGCTTTGTGCCGGGAACCGAGGTAAGGGTCGGCAGGCGCTCGCCGTTCGGCGATCCGGTCGAAGTCATGCTGCGGGGATACAGGCTGACCCTGCGCAGCTCCGAGATGCGGCTCATCGAAGTCTCGGAATTTCCGCTCGGATGAAAAGCATAGCCCTCGCGGGAAACCAGAACTGCGGAAAGACGACGCTCTATAACCTTCTCACTGGATCTAACAGAAGGGTCGGAAACTTCCCGGGCGTAACGGTCGAAAAGAGATCGGGCAGGCTTCTTCCGCACTACGGGAAGGAGACAGAGATCACCGACCTCCCGGGGCTTTATTCGCTCTATCCCTACTCCGACGAGGAGAGAGCCGCCGCCGCTTTCCTGCTGTCGGAAGATGGATACCCGGACGCGCTCATCATCGTCGCCGATGCCACCTGCCCCGCAAGGTCGCTCTACCTCGCGCTCCAGCTCGCGGAAACGGGACTGCCTGCGACCCTTGCCCTCAATATGTACGACCTTCTCGAAAAGAAAGGAGGCTCCTGCGACACCGAAAAACTCGGAAAAATGCTCGGCATCCCGACCTTCGCCGTCTCAGCCGCCGACGAAAGGGGGATCGAAGCTCTCATAAGCGCGGCATTGAAGTCCGAAAAAGGCACAGAAAAGCCGCGAACGCCCGACATTTCGGAGTCGGCGATAATACAACGGTACAAAAGGGTCGATCTTCTCTGCCGCGAATGCTTCAAGCTGCCGCAAAATACACGCGAGAGCCTTTCAGAAAAAGCCGACAGGCTCCTTTGCGGGCGGTTTTCGGCGCTTCCCTGCTTCTGCCTTTTCATTCTGCTGATGTTTGCCCTGACATTCAGCCTCGGCGGCGGACTTCTCTCGGGTATGCTCGCAAGAGCGTTTGAAGCCCTCTCAAGGACGGTCGGGGACATAACGGCATCGGCGGGCGTCGCACCGGTCGTCACCGACCTTCTGACCGACGGGATAATCGCGGGGGTCGGAGGCGTTCTCACCTTTCTTCCGACTGTGGCGATACTCTTTTTCCTGCTTTCGATCGCCGAGGACAGCGGATATATGGCAAGGATCGCCTTCATTTTCGACCGCCCGATGCGCCTTTTCGGGCTTTCGGGAAGGGACGCCGTGCCGCTTCTGATGGGATTCGGCTGTTCGGTGCCGGCTATTCTTGCCGCGAGGACTTCCACCTCCGACAGCGGCAGGCGGAGAACTGTCTACCTCGTTCCCTTCTTCGCCTGTTCGGCAAAGCTCCCCGTCTTCGCCTTCTTTTCGTCCCTCTTTTTCGGAAAGCACAGGATCGCAGTCATCACTGCGCTATACCTTACGGGAATAGCGGTCGGACTGCTTTCCGTCCTCCCGTTCAGAGGGAAAGAAGGCTCGTCCTATATGCTCGAGCTTCCGGAATACAGGCTTCCGCGGGTGAAAAATGTCCTTCGCAACCTCTCCGACCGCTGTGCAGATTTTGTGAAGCGTGCATTCACCGTGATATTCCTCGCCTCGGTCGTCTGCTGGGCGCTCGGATATTTCGACCTTTCTTTTCATCATGCAAAGGAAGGCGAAAGCATCCTCGCACTCCTCGGCGGCATAGTTGCACCGATACTTGAACCGCTCGGCTTTGGGGACGCAAGGCTCGCGGCGTCCCTCGTCGCGGGACTTTTTGCAAAGGAGGCGGTGCTGAGCAGCCTCGCGGTCACGCCCGGGGTGTCCTCGATCGCATCGCTCTTTCCTGCGGGAAGGTCGGTCTGCGCCTTTCTTGTGTTCTTTCTGCTCTATCCGCCCTGCCTTGCCGCATTCGCGGCAACGAGAAAAGAGCTATCGTCCTTCGCGCGGGCATGCCTTCACACACTCGCAAGGCTTCTTCTCGCCTATGCCGCCGCGGCGGTGATAAACAATATTCCATTTTAATTTTAAGCACAAAACAGGCTGCCCAAAAAGGCAGCCTGTTCTGCTTATTCGGTTATCCTATATCTGTGACAGTCCCGATGAAGATCGGAAGTCCGGTCGCGTTGTCGATTATCGCGTAGACAAAGGGTCTGTCAAGCGTTACGGTATGATAATCGACCTCAGACGGGGCAGCTTCGCCATCCATTTCGACTATCGTCGCGGCTCCCGCACGGGTTCCCTTCTCCCCGACCGATATATACGTCTGATGAATCACTTGCCCGATATAGATATTCCCGTAACTACTTACGGCAAGATCCGAAAAATCGGCTTTTTCCTTGTCAAACGGCACAGTCATCCCGAGCGATTTCAGGATGTCATTCATCGTCGTCTTATAGCCGTATTCAAACTTCGGCATCGCAGCTATGACAGTCTCTTTCTTCGCGCCCTTCACTGCCGCAAGGAAGCCCGCGCCCGTCATCGAATCAAGGTAGCTGTCAAGCGACACACCCTCATTCGGAAGAAACGCCGCGAAGCTGTACCCGTCCTTGTAAGGCTTTATGAATCCGGTCGCCTTGCCGTCATCGATAAAGTTCGTCTCATCCGAGTGCATCATGGTGACATTCCTGCGTTTCCCGTCGGCAGTTGTGAAAAGTCCGTCACGGATCTTGTCTTCAGAAGAGTATACATTCTGCCATTCCGCATCAAAAAGCACCGTGTTTATGAGATACATAACGGCATCATCGTCGATACTGTCAAGCATCTTCTTTATCATACCGTCGGTGTTTTCCTCTATCCAGCGGTTGATGTCGTCGCAGGTCTTCTTATCAAACGGAGCCTTATACACATCCGCCGAATAATAGTCGGCGTTCTTCTGAAGAAAAGCCGCCCTTACATCAAGCGATTCGGTGTCGCGGAACCATACGGAATTTGCCAACGCAAGCTTCGCCTTTTCGGACGACGGAAGACTCTTCATATAGGTGTAAAGGTATCCGTTAAGGTCCTCGATGTCCATACCGCCCCCGAGCAGAGCCTCCATCTGCGCCTTTGTTTCGCCCTTCGCGCCGTTTGTCGTCATGGCAAGGGCTAACATGACCGAAAGAGGCGACACGAGCGCGTTTTCTTCGCCCCTCGCGGTCGCACGAAAGAGCTTCAGGGCGAAATCCGCCGAGCTTTCCTCAAAGGTCCGATCGGTCTTCTTTCCGGTGACCTCGCCGGGCATAATGCCTTCGGACAGGTTGTCGGCGCTGATATGCGTGCATCCGCTCATCGCCGCAGCGGGCAAAAGCACAGCAAGGCACAGAAGCGCCGCAAGGATCCTCTTTTTAAGTGACATCATAAATATTATCCTCCTTATTTTACTGTTTATCAAGATCGAAAATACATTCGCCGGCAAGCTCTCCGACAAGCGAGGAAAGTCGGCTCGCGTTAATCCGGATATGAATGTCCCCGCGGTCAATATAGGAGATGCCCGCCGCCTTAAGTGCCGATATGACCTTTTCCTTCACGGAGGCGTTCGGCAAGATTATCCGCAGATCCAGCATCGGCGGCTCTGCGGCTTCGGGGCTGTCCGGAGACTCCGGAGGCTTGCCTATTGCGGGTCTTGTTCCGCTTACCGTATCGTTCTCGGTCTTCCCGTCATCCGAGGCAAAGATGCGGGTAAGCTCGTTGTAAAGCGCCGGCGTGACCCGTATGCCGTTCCAGATGCGTATTTCCGAGCCGCCTTGCACGTTGCCGTCGGTTATGTCGTTTTCATTACCGGCGTCGTTGCCGTTCGGATCATTGCCGCCCGTGAGCCTTCCCGCAGCGAAGAGCGACAGCGCAAATATTACACAGATCGCCGATATGCAGGCAGCGATGAGCGTCGTCTTTCTTCTTTTCGCGCGCCGGCAGGCAAAGTGAAGCCTTACCCGATCACTGTCCGCCGAGGCTATCAGATCGTCTCCGATCCCGCTCAGGGCGCGCGTGAGCATATCGCCCTTCATATATCGAATCCCTCCTTCATAAGAAGCTTCTTAAGTCTTTTTCTTGCTCTGAAAAGTCTCGCATATATCCCGTTCTCGCCGATACCGGTCAGTTTTGAGATGTCACCGACGCTGTCACCGTAAAAATATCTTCTTATAAATATAAGCCTCGTGTCGGCGTCAAGCGTCCTGATAAAGCCGTCAAGGACGGATGAGAGCCTCTCTGCCCTCTCGGGATCGACCTCCGCGTCCGGAAGGATACCTTCAAGCTCGGACGAAAAGGATATGACCTCGGCGCAGCGCTTCTTCGCCCTACCGCGGTCGACCCGATCGAGCGAAATATTTCTCACAATGCGGCAAAGGTAGGAATAATAGTTGTCGGGGCGCGTCGGCGGAATGGAATTCCACGCGGCAAGGTATGTGTCGTTCACACATTCGTCGGCGTCCTCGCGACTGCCCGTGATGTTTTCGGAGACGGCAAAAAGCTTTCTGCCGTACTTTTCCGCCGTCCGGCTTATCGCCGACTCGTCGCGTGCGAAAAAAAGCTCTATTATTGCGCTGTCCTGCACTTTTTTACTCCTTTCCGCGGCGGCTCTTTTTTGCCGTCACCCTATAAGTAGGATTTTTCCGCCGTTTCTTACGGACGGAGAAAAAATTTCCCCGAAATTTATTTTATCACACATAAGCCTACCTGTCAAACGGGAATAAAATCTCACGATATTTGATAAAAACAGAAAGCACATTGACTTCTCTCGTGCGACCGTATATAATGAAACAAAAAACGCAATGGAGAGAAAAAACATGGAATTTCTCACAAAGACAGTTTACGAGGGCGGCTCGCTCCTGCACCTCTCACCCGATGCCGGAGAGCAGATTCCCGACTGCGGCAAGGAAAGAATCAACATCTATCCCGTCGAAAGGCAGAAGATATTAGGTTTCGGCGGTGCCTTCACCGAGAGCGCGGCTTTTGCTTACTCGTGCCTTGACGAGGATGGCAAAAAGAAAGCTATGGAACTGCTCTTCGGGAAAACCGGGCTTCGCTACAATTTCTGCCGTCTCTGCATAGGCTCATCGGACTTCTCGCTCGACATGTACGATTATATTGAAGAAAGTGACGAAACACTCGGGAGCTTTTCCGTCGACCGTGACAGGAAATATGTCATCCCAATGGTTCGCGACGCGATAAAAACAGCAAGAGGTTCCGGAGAGGAGATCGTCTTCATCGCCTCTCCGTGGAGTCCGCCCGCATTTATGAAGGACAACAAAAGTCGGGTGCAGGGACACCTTCTGCCTAAATACCGCGAACTTTACGCCGAATATATCGCAAGGTTTGTCGAAGAATATAAAAAGGAAGGCATAAAAATATTCGCCGTCACACCGCAGAACGAACCGCTCGCAGGATCGCTGTGGGACAGTTGCCTTGAAAGCGCCGAGGAGGAGACAGAGCTGATAAAAGCGCTCTCCGGTGCATTCATGGCTCACGGTCTTGACACAAATATCCTCGGCTGGGATCACAACAAGGGCAGGCTCTATCACAGGATGGAGAAGGTATATAAGGAAGTCGGCAACCTTGTAACCGGAGCCGCGTTCCATTGGTACTCGGGGCAACATTTTGAAGAGCTCGCGCTGCTTCGCGAACTTTACCCCGACAAGCTGCTCGTCGCGTCCGAATTCTGCAACGGACTCGGAAGAACCGTCTTCGATTCCTACGGCTCTGAACTTATCGGGAACTTTACGCACGGGGTGCAGGCAGAGTGCGAATGGAACCTCATGCTCGACAAAGACGGCGGCCCCTACCATGACCGTGAGTTCGGATGCTCTGCACCGCTTATGTCGGACGGAAACGGCATAACGCTCCGCCGCAGCTACTATGAGACCTACATTTTCTCGCATTTTATCAAAAGAGGTGCAAGGGCACTCGCCACCTCATCATACAGGAGCGACCTCACTGCCGCGGCATTCCGTAATCCCGATGAAAAGATTGTCGTAATCGTCCGTAACCCGTCCGCGGAGAGCATCAGCTATAACCTTTCAGTCTTCAACAGACTGTACAAAGTCACAGTCCCGCCCGAATCAATGACCGCTTACGAAATAGCGGAGTAAGCAATATTCGGGAACAGCAACGATGGGGACATCTCAAAGTAATTACTCTGTCCGGCATAAACGCGGTGCCTCAAAGCTCATATGAGCTTTGAGGCACCGTATTTTTTACTTTATAAATTACACCTTATAATATTCCCTGTACCACTCCGCAAAGCGGCGGAGTCCCGTGCGCAGCGGCGTCGAGGGTCTGAAGCCTGTGTCAGCCTCGAGTGCCTCTGTATCGGCATATGTCACCGGCACATCTCCCGGCTGCATCGGGACAAGTTCACGGTGAGCTTCAAAATCATAATCTCTCGGCAATATCCCCGCGCGTACAAGCTCCTCGCACAGCACCGTGACAAAATCAAGCAGATTCTCGGGCTTGCTGTTCCCGATATTGTATATGCGGTAGGGCGGGACCGGAAGCCCGTCGGCACCGTTCTTCTTTTCGGGCGCACGGCAGATGACCCGCATTATCCCCTCCACTATATCGTCGACATATGTGAAGTCCCGCCGGCAGTTGCCGTAGTTGAATATCTTTATCTTCTCTCCCCTGCGGAGCTTATCGGTAAATCCGAAATACGCCATATCCGGACGCCCCGCCGGCCCATAGACCGTGAAGAATCGCAGACCCGTCGACGGGATGTTGTAAAGCTTTGAATAGGCGTGTGCGAAAAGCTCGTTCGATTTCTTCGTCGCCGCATAGAGCGACACGGGGTCATCGACCTTATCCTCCGTCGAATAAGGGGCCTTCTCGTTCGAGCCGTAAACGCTCGACGACGAGGCGTACACAAGATGCTCCGTCGGGTGGTTACGGCAAGCCTCAAGGATATTGTAAAATCCGATGATGTTCGATTCTATATAGGCATCGGGGTTTGTTATCGAATACCTCACCCCCGCCTGCGCCGCAAGATTCACGACTATGTCGGGTCTGTATTTCCCAAAGACCTCATTCACGAGCGCACGGTCGGCGATATTGCCTCTGATAAAACTCAGGCACTTACCGTCGGCGAGCTTTTCGATCTCCGAGAGGCGGTATTCTTTCAGCGAAACATCGTAGTAGGAATTCATGCTGTCGATCCCGATGACCCTTATGTTTTCGGGTCTGCGAAGGAGCGCCTCCGCAAGGTTCGCGCCGATAAATCCCGCCGCGCCGGTGACGAGGACCGTTTTATTCTCAAGGCTTATATTCGGTGTCAGCATTTCCCTATCCCCTTATAATCTCTTTTCACGGCTTCGTAGCTCTCAAGGTTGCCTATATCGTAGCGCTTACCGGGCATTTCCATAGCATGGATCCCGGTCCGGCGGCAGAGCCACGCGACAAAGCTCCCGGGCGCGTCTGTCCCGCATCCCGCGGCGATAGCCTCGCCCACGCGCGAAATGTCTTCCCTTTTATAGCAGTAAAAGGGAGGACACACCCAATGCGTCGCGGGTGTCGGCGACTTTTCGGTCATATCCGTCACGAGGTCATTTCCGTCTACCGTGAGGACCCCGCACTTTTGCAGTTTCTTTTCGGACGGCTCGAAGTATCTCATAACACAGGAGGTGTTTTTCTCCCTGAAATAAGAGATGAACCGACAGAGGCTGAAATCGAGCAGGTTGTCGCCCGCGATAACGAGCAGGTCACAGTCAAGGCTTAGCCTTTCAAGTGCAAATCCGATATCGCGCACGGCACCGAGCCGCGTTTCGTTCGTTTCTGTCCCGTCGTCGATGACAGTGACGCTGTAAGGTTTACTTTCAGCCCACTCCTCAAAAAAGCGGACAAATTTATGATTTGAAACTACGATATAGCCGTCGACCCCGCCCGATGCCTCAATATCGTCAAGGAGCAGATCAAGGATCGTCTTATCTCCTACCGTGAGCAGAGACTTCGGAAAATTCTCTGTCAGCGGATAGAGCCGCGTCGCATATCCCGCGGCAAGTATCAGACACTTCATAAAATGTGACCTCCCCTTCCGTCAGGCGCCGACACCGTCGGCGGTGCGGCATATATGCGCACTGTAATTATCTTTCAGCTCCGGAAAAGCCGCAATGTATTCTTTTTCCATCTTTTCAAGTATCTCCTCCTCGTATGAGGGGTCGATGAGAGCCATACAGCAGCCCTTGAAGCCCGCCCCCGAGAAGCGCCCGCCGTATATCCCGTCGGTGTGACGCATGATCTCGTAGAGCTTTATAAGCTCCGGCGATCCCGTCTCCCAATTGTATATCGAGGAATATCCGCTCTCAAACGAGAGCCTTCCGAATCCGGCGATGTCTCCCCTTCTGAATGCCTCGGCTCCCGCCTCAACACGCAAAAACTCGGTGTACCAATGCTCGGCGCGCTTTGCCCAGCTTTCGGGCAGTCTTTCCTTATATTTAAGATAAACCTCATACGGCACATCGCGAAGGTTCGTGTCCCCGAACTTCCCGTATTCCATCCCCGAAAGCGCCTTCAGGGCATATGCCGCACTGCGACATTCGTCGACGCGCATATTGAATTTCGATCCGGCGAGCGAACGCTCAAGCCCGCTGAAAAATACCGCGATCTCAAAAGGCTTCGCATCCTTTGCCGTCGGGATGAGCTCATAGCTGTCGTCGCGGGTGTCAAGGTAGAGAAGGCTGTCCTTCCGGCAATACACCTCACAGCTCTGGTCGAGCTTTCCGCATGCGACCCCGACATAGCTGTTCTCGGCTTCCTTCGCGATGTTTATAAGCTCCGTGTCGGTGAGCGCTATCCCGTTCAGCCGGCAAAGCGCCGACAGAAAGGTTATTATCACCGCCGCCGAGGACGAAAGTCCGCCTATCGGCAGCTCCCCGTCTATCACGGCGGAGAGTCCCACGCGGAGCGGATACCTCTCTCCGAGGGCTATCGTCGCCCCACGGAGGTGATCCGCCCAATCCCCCTGCCTCTCGGGAGGGACCGAAAGCACATGCCACTGCGCGCGCTTCGGAAATCTCAGTGACGCGATCTCGATGACCCCGTTCATCTTCTTTCCGTAGACCATGCAGATGCCCTTATCTATCGCAAAGCCCGTGATCTTCCCGAGCTGATGGTCGCTGTGCGCGCCTATCGGACAAACGCGGTAAGGCGTGAAGGCGGTGAACTCGGGTGCCTTCCTGTATGTAGCCTCAAATCTTTCCGCCGCGGCTTCGTATCTTTCGTGCGTCATACGCCCGCCTCCTCTTTTTTACTCAGCTTGTCTATCTCGAGAAAAGGTATCATCAATATAAAGTACAGATCCTTTGAATAATAGCTCACGAGCGCCACATCCATGACAAGAAGCAGCACCACGATGATGATGCAGAGATTCTTCATAGGCTCGGCAACGCGCCTCTTCCTTATGAAATTCACGATAAGGTACCCGTACATCGAATAGAAGACCGCAAAGCCCACGATCCCGCCGCCGGCGAGCAGCTCTACATAGTTGTTGTGCAGGTAGGTCGCCATAGCGATCTCCGCCGCGGTAATGATGTGCGTGCATCCGACGCCGATGCCGCCGATCGGATGGCGGAGGAAGGTTCGCAGTCCGAGCCTTATCATCTCGAGCCGCACGACCGACGAGCTTCCGTCCTCTCCCTGCCCGAGCAGTGTTTCGATGAGCTTCGAGAACCTGTACCTTATCCCCTCGAAGGGCGGGAGCTGTATCAGCAGCGCCCCCGCAACCGCGAGCGCCGCCGTGACGATGAGCGCCCGAAGAAGGACCTTCTTGCCGCCCTTTTTCGGGTCGTTCGGGACTATCAGCACGGCAAGGATCCCGATAGCGATATAAAGGAACGCCTTCTTGCTCTGCGTCGCCGGAATGACTGTCAGCGCCGGTATCGTCAAAAGAGCGCTGACGATGAATTTTTTCCTGAGCTTTATCTCATAAACAGTGATCACGACCGACATCGCGGCGAAGATCCCGAGGGTGTTGACATTGCAGAAGCCGTTTTCGAGCCGCCCCGAGTCGATGATCACCGAGAACACCTTCCCGAAGCCGTAATAGAAGAAGGCATAGACCGAAATGATGTACCCTCCCCACTTCACGGCATCAAGCAGCATCCGCACGCCGTCCTCGTGATTGTGAAAATAAGAATAAGGAAGCGAAAAGCATACGCCTATCGCACCGACAGTGACCGCCTGCCGTACCGGATCGCGCGGGTCGAACGCCCAGAGAAAGGTAAGAAAACTGTACGCGGCTATCGCAATAATAAACAGGTGCCACGGGCGCGGCAGGTAGAAGGCTTTCTTCCCGTTCCTCACGACCGAAAACGCAAAGACCGCGACGGAAAGCGAGAATATCACATACTTGCCGTATGAATAGTTCCCGACCATAAAGACCGACGCAAACAAAACGGCGGTGAATATCCACGCCGTAATGTCTATGATCTTTGATGTTTTATCTTCCATATCTTCGTCCGATCCGCCGCTAAGGCAAAAAAGCCGCGAAAATTTATCGCGCATTTCATATATTATACCACTCGGGAATTTATTTGTCAATACATCGCACGGGATGTCGAAGAAAGCTCTTTTTCGCAACGCAATTTGTAAATTTCTTCATATTCTCTTGACAAATTCAAATAAGCCTGCTATAATGTTCTTGATTAAAGGAAAAAAGGTGAAAGGAGGTCGCAATATGCCGATAACCACACTTGTTCTGTATCTGATATATATGATAGTCGGTATCTGTACCCTCCGACTGCTCACCAAGTATAAGATGAAGGTCGCGCGGATAGCCTATGCCGTCGCGTCGTTCGTATTTATGCTCTATCTCCCGATCTATGCCGGGAATGAGCTGATGGCGGAATTCCTTTCTTCCCTGCTCGCGCCCTTCTCCTGCGAACCCGTGGTGGATGCGCTCCGCGAGCCACTCGTCGCCTCGACGCCCTACCTGACCGGATCTTTCGCGATCGGGATAGTCATATCGGTATTCATCTGCCTGTCGGCGGTGTCGGTCGCGCTGACCGCGATCAGCGTCTATCGCAGCATACGCAAAAAGCGTAAGACCGCCCACCGCACTGCCTTTACCCATACACAGAAAAAATCTCATACCGATCTGCGCACAGCTCTTCCGGGCAGGAAGGTCTGCGCTGCTTTTTGTCGCTATAACTGTTGAATAATTCTCTCTTTTACGGGATAACTGTATCAAAAAAATGCCCGAAAGAGGCATAACTGTACTTATTTTTAAGGAGAGAATTATGAAACTGAATAAAAAGAAGGGCTTTACCATCGTAGAGCTCGTTATTGTCATAGCCATAATAGCCATACTTGCAGCCGTTCTGATCCCGACCTTTGCAAGCCTTATCCGTAAGGCTAACGAGTCCGCCGATATTCAGGCGTGCAGGCAGATGAACACATACCTTGCGGTAAACGAGGTGACCGAAGGAAAGTCGATCCTTGAGGTTTATCGCTCGCTGAAGGACGGCGGTATGTCCGCGAAGGACTATCGTCCCCTTGTCACCGACAGATATTTCTTCTGGGATTCAACGCTCAACCGTATCGTCTACACCGACTCTACCTACAAGGTCCTCTTCCCCGAGGACTATACAACCGCAACCAATACAAACGGCTGGTTCTCACTCAGCGGAGAGATAAAAAAAGAAGATTTTACGGTTGGCAACGACGGCAAAGTTACCATTACAGCCGATAAAGCCGCAGGACAGCTCTATGCGCTCGCTTGCGATAAGGCAAAGCTTGCCATGGTCAATGAAATCGTTCTGCCCGCAAACACAGAGATTGACCTTATGGGGGCAGCATTATGCTTTGAGATTGCTTACATCGATAATCAATCAACGCCAAAAAATTTCACCATTGATGGTCAGAATGCAATTCTTAAAGGAATGGCACCGACACAGTACAATCTTTTAAATAACGAAGGCAAAGGATATTTTGCCGGTCTTATTGCTTCGGTCGGTCATGAAAAGTCTGGCGGCAGCACAGATGGCTGGTCAAAGGTCACTGTACAAAACCTAAACATCAAGAGTTCCACAATCGGTGATTCTGATATAGGCTCTGTCGGAGCGATAGCCGGAAAAGTGTGTTCACAATCCAACCTCATCTGCAAAAATGTTAAAATCGAAAATTGCGAGATCAACGCAAAGAACAAGGTCGGCGCCTTTGTGGGGCAGTCGAGAGACGGCTGCAAAATCTATATTGATAATGACTGTGCAGTTACAGGCACCACAATAAAGGCTTCCGACGGCGAAGCCGGAAAGCTGATCGGAACATATCACAACGGCAACAGTGCCAGTGGTACGGGCGAGATCGTATTTGCAATCCCCACGAATCAGGTTGATGTCACGGTCATTCTGACGAATAAGGACGGCTGGACATTTGTAAAATCATCTGACCCCGCAGGCATTACTGCTGTAAGAATCGAAGACGACAAAATTGCGCGCCTGTTCTCGGAGAATGCATATATCAATGTCAGAGAAAGTGTTAATGTGAACAGTCAGCCCTACACAGGAAATAACGCGAATACAGCGGTTACCGTCAATGGCACTTCGAAGCAATGTGGTGTTTATTTCGCCCCCGTCACAGATTATACCCCCGCCACGACGGAACCCACTTGGGTAAATTGAACCGAAAACACCGGTTCGTAACGCAGCATCCGGAAGAATGAAATAAAGCATTACACCGCACAACCTAATAAGTAACGCCCCCGTCGGAGAATAACCCCTCCGGCGGGGGAACCTTTTTAACACTGTTTTCACACCTCCCCGCCCCGGCGGGTCGTACCCGCACCCTTTAATCGCGGTTTATTCACCGAAAGGTGAAGTCATCACCCGGAGATAATGTTTCGCCAAGGTCGAATGCCCTGTAAAACAAAGAAACGGTCTGCGCGAACAAAAGGCTTCCTCCGGGAGGAAGCTGGCGCCGAAGGCGACTGAAGGAGCCCGCGGCACTATCAATTTACGATTGCGAACAGTATATTTGCCTGTGCGAAGATTTTATATCGCCGGCTCCTTCCGTCTTTCCTCCCCTACGGGTCGGAAATCCACCTCCCGCCCGGAGGGAGGCTCGGTTTAAGCTATCATTCCACAACAGAAATGGAGTCTTTCTTACCCGTTCAAGACGGGCGCGAAACGCCTCACCGAAAGCAGCGAATTTCATTTTCAATTGTAGGGGAGGATATTATCCTCCCGTTTTTATCGCTGAAGAAAATCTTCACTTCCGTTGTAGAGTAATCGCCTAAACCGAGGCTTCCTCCGGGAGGAAGCTGGCGCCGAAGGCGACTGAAGGAGAGTGCGGTACTAACGGTTTACGATCGCAAACAACCCGGTTGCCTGTATAAAAATTTTATACCTCAGGCTCTTTCAACCCGCAACCTTGTTGCGGAAATGCTCACCTCCCGGAGGGAGGCTCTTGTCAGCGTAAATCGTTTCTTCACTTTACAGGGCGTTTGCCTTTTTACAGGGCGTTCGACCTTCCGAAAAAACATTATCTCCGAAGTGACGGCCTCGCCCTTCTGTGTATAAGGAGTGCAGGGACTCGCCTGCCTGCCGCAAGTCCACCCGCGCCGCCCTCGACGGGCGGCGCGGGTGGCGCTCTTTTTCGCGGAAGGTGACGCGCGCTTTCCCGCGAGGCTTCATTCTGCAAGCAAGGTCTTGCCATTCTCGGAGGCTTCCTCGGCGAAAAGGAGCTGTGTCCCGAAACGGGACACCCTTGCGGCTGATAATAATATTGCAGCCTTAAAGCCCCCTGCCCCGCTTTTTTGAGCATTCAGCACTTGACAGAATCCACCCCGCGAGGTATAATATTAAGGTCAAAAGTTTTGACCCGAGGATTCCCGCACCAACGGAACAACCAAAATTCCGCACACCAAAACAGAATGCCCGGCAGAAAACTTTTGACCACAGATTTGACCACTTACGGATTTGACCGCAAAAACCGAATATTTTCACCCATCGGGGTGTGGCGCAGCTGGTAGCGCGCGAAGTTTGGGAGCGTGTGACCGCCTCATGAGCCGACCGCCGAAAGCTCG
>CAKXXW010000005.1 GCA_934378145.1 uncultured Eubacteriales bacterium | reverse complement strand
CCCCGACCGTGCGCGACATTGCCGCAGGCACGGGAATATCCAAGACTGCAGTGCAACGCTATCTGACCGATATGAAGACGCACGGCGAGATCGAATACAACGGCAGGCGGAGCATTGAAACCAACCTTTCCCGTGTCATGAACGACATCACGCCTGCTGCCCGGTATGACAGCACCGTGTCGTGCGGTTTGCCGACCGAAGTCAATGTGGAACCCGCAGAGGTACTGCCGCTGCCCAAATCGCTCGTCGGCGACGGAACATTCTTCATCCTCACCGCCAAGGGTGACTCTATGACAGGCATCGGCGTGGATGACGGCGACCTTGTGATCGTTCGTGAGCAGAACACCTGCAAGGACGGAGACTATGCCGTCGTACTTGTGGACGGGCGGGAAACTTTGCTCAAAACCGTCACCTATCTGCCAGACAAACAGGCTTATCTGTTGCACGCCGAAAATCCGGACTACCCTGACCGGCTGGAACACAATGTGACCATTCAGGGCGTGGCGATCAAGGTCATCAAATCACTGTGAAGCCGTTTCAGCAAGCATTGCCTTTTTACAAAAGGCGGTCAAATAAAAAACAAGGAGGAGGTCATATGCAAGTGAAGGAACGCTTTCGTCGGTTCATACGACTATTGACAGATTCCAAACCCAAGGGCATTACCGATGAGGAATGGAAGGTTATACGCGACGAACGGGAAGTGAAAAAACGAAAGCAGGCAGAGCTTGAACGCTACGCCATCGACCACTTTGAAGAAACGCCGGAGTATCGGAGCGCCGGATGGTTAACCCGCCTGCGGATGAAAATGCGCTATCGCGTGTGGCTTGACCGTCGCGGTGAAATATGGCTACTTGACGGCTCTCCCGAAATGGAAAAGCTGCTTTGCGCGGTAGATGAGGAGACCGAGGCACTAATGAAGCTGTCGCGGGACGAGCGCATCGCATACTTCCGTCGCATGGACCGTTTTAACAGAATGGATTTCGATATGAATTTCGGCACGACCGTGCTTCATGTCCGTTCCTGCTTTGAGGGGAAAACCGAGGAAACGGTAGCGGACACCGTCAAGCGCGTGGCAAATACACAATCATAAGTAAATCTGCAATTCGCCGCATCCGACAAACCGATCGGAACGAAAGGAGTCAATGAAAATGAAAAATACACCGATGTCGGATACGAAGATCACCGCGCTCTATTGCCGTCTCTCCAGAGACGACGAATCGGAGGGCGAGAGCAATTCCATTACCAATCAGAAAAATATACTTGCGCGTTACGCAAAAGAAAACGGATTTCAAAACACAAGATTTTTTGTCGATGACGGATGGTCCGGCACAAATTTTGCCCGTCCTGCTTTTATGGAGTTCATGGAGCTTGCCGAGGCGGGCAAAGTCGGCACCCTGATCGTAAAAGATCATTCAAGGCTCGGCAGAAACCGGTTGGTCGTCGGGCAACTGCTGGAAGAAGAATTTGACCGTATGGGCGTGCGATATATCGCCATTATGGACAATATCGATTCCGCAAAAGGGCTGAGTGACTTTCTGCCCGTGCAGGACTGGTTCAACGAAATGCACGCCAAGAACACCTCACAAAAGGTTCGGGCGGTATTCCGCAGCAAAGGCGAATCCGGCGTTCCGCTGTCGACGACTCCGCCATACGGTTATCTGAAAAATCCGGAGGACAAAATGAAATGGATCGTCGATGAGGAAGCAGCGGAGGTGGTAAGAAAGGTATTTGATCTCTGTATGCAGGGCTTCGGACCAACGCAGATTGCCGACAGACTGACAGCCGAAGGGATACCGACACCCGCCGAGCATTTCAATGCCTTGGGGTATCATTTTCCGTCACAGCCGGCTGTCCCGGGCAGGTGGGTACAGACCGCCGTCGCCGATATGCTGGAGCGGCAGGAATACACGGGCGATACCGTCAATTTTCGCTCTACCACAAAATCCTTCAAAAACAAAAAGAAGATCGACCGCCCGAAAGAGGATTGGAAAGTCTTTCCCGACACCCATCCCGCCATCATTGACCGTGCCACATTTGAGCAGGTTCAGGAGCTTCGCAAAAACAAGCGCAGACCGACCCGTGAGGGAAAGCAAAGCCTGTTTTCCGGTATGGTGTTCTGTGCCGACTGCGGTGAAAAACTCTATTTCTGTACGGCGAAAAACTTCAGACCGGAGCAGAATTGGTTCACCTGCTCGTCCGCACGAAAAACCAAGGGCAAATGTACCGCTCATTTCATCCGCGATGTCTATATACAGAAAGCGGTGCTTGAAAGCATGCGCCGCGTGTTCTGGTATGTAAGAACATTTGAAAATCGCTTTGCCGAAGAACTGCAAAACCGCTCGCTGGAGGAACAGAAAAAAGAACAGGCACGGAAGAAGCGCGAGCTGGAAAAGGCGGAGAAACGGATCGCCGAGCTTGATCTGCTGTTTCGCAGACTATACGAGGACAATGTTTCCGGCAAAATATCCGACGAGCGATTCCAAACGCTCTCTGCCGGGTATGAAACCGAACAGTCGGAAAAGAAAACAGCTGTCGAAGCTATGAAAGCCGAACTTGCGGCATCCGAGGAACAGACCGAAGGGATCGGAAAGTTCATCCGCATGGTGAAGTCGGTCACGGAGCCGACCGTGCTGACACCTGAGCTTGTCCACCGCTTTGTTTCAAAGATCGTGGTACATGAAGCGAGGAAGATCGACGGCGTGAGGCATCAGGACATCGACATCTACTATTCCGGCGTCGGCATCATCTACCCCTCCGACCCGGAGGAAATGGAACGACTGTTTCAGGAACACCTGAAAACCGGCAGAAACAGAACAAGAGTTTACGCGGGAGACACTGCCAATACGAACATTCGGGTAAACGGGTAACGAATACTGAAAAAACATAAAAACGCCGACACTCTGAAATCCGTGTCGGCGTGAGCAAAAGTATCGTAACGATAGCAAGCTGCGCAAAAATGCGTAAAAGTATAAGCAAAACAAGTGAAAACAGAAAAACGGCACGGCAGAATCAATCTGCCATGCCGTCTCCCCAAGCACCGCCCATGGGCTGCCTGCTTTATCGCAGGTGCACCTTCGGGTGCTTTTTTTATGTTGGAAAGATTATTTAAGGACCGAAACGGCGTCGGCGATGGTCTTCTCGTAGGCTTCCTTGCCGTACTTGTCGACCTCTGCCTTATTTTTATCGCCATGGGTGAGGCATCCGGCTCCGCCGATACAGCCTCCGACACACGCCATTCCCTCGATGAAGTTGGCGTCAAGCCTGCCCTTGCTCTTCATCATGAGCGCGAGCTTGCACTGCTCGATACCGTCGCAGGCGCAGGGTTTTAAGGCAAAGTCGATGCCCTGTTCCTTGAGTCCCTCGGCGACCGCGTCGGAAAGTCCTCCGCTGCGGGCAAAGATGCGTCCGAAGTAGGAGGCATTGTCAAGCACGCCCTCGGTGAGCGTTGTAATGTCGATGTCGCGGCTGTCAAAGAGTGCCTGAAGCTCCTCAAATGTCAGCACCGCGTCGACATAGGGCTTGACCTTGTCGAGCTTAGCCTCGGCTTTTTTAGCCGTGCAGGGACCGATGAAGACGATCCTGCTGTGTTCCTCGTGTTCCTTTATGTATTTCGCAATGGTCGCCATAGGCGAGAGGTTATGCGAGATCAGCGGCACGAGGTCGGGGAAGTTCTTGTGGATGAAATCGACGAAGGCGGGACAGCAGGAGCTTGTAAGGAAGCCCTTCTCGGCAAGCTCTTTCGATTCCGCCTGCGCGACCATATCGGCGCCGAGGGCTGCCTCTATAACCGTATGGAAGCCAAGCTCGCGGAGTCCGGTTATGACCTGCCCGAGCTTTGCGTAGGTGAACTGACTCGATATCGAGGGGGCGACGACGGCGTAGATCTTGTAGTTCTTGTTGCCGTGGCTGCCCTTGAGCATATCAATTACATTCAGGATGTAGGACTTGTCGCTGATGGCGCCGAAGGGACACTGATAGACGCAGGCGCCGCAGGAGATGCACTTCGAGTTGTCGATACACGCCTGCTTTTCGTCGCCCATAGAGATCGCCTTGACCTTGCAGGCTGTCTCGCAGGGGCGCTTGTAGTTGTGGATAGCATTGTAGGGGCAGACCTTTGAGCAGGCGCCGCACTCTTTGCATTTCGTCTTGTCGATGTGGGCGACATGGTTTTCGTCGAAGGTGATGGCGCCGAAGCGGCAGGCATCCTCGCACCTGTGCGCGAGGCACCCGCGGCAGGCGTTCGTGACCTCGTATCCGCCCATGGGACATTCGTCGCAGGCGATGTCGATGACCTCAATGACATTCGGATTGCTCTTGTTGCCTCCCATGGCGAGCTTTACGCGCTCTGCAAGGATCGCACGCTCCTTGTAAACGCAGCAGCGCATGGTCGGCACCTTACCGGGGACTATCATTCGCGGGATGTCGATCGCGTTTTCCGAAAGGGTCTCTGCCCATGCCTGACGCGCTACTTCACGAAGGACTTTGTATTTGAGTACCTGTACTTTTGTATCGAAAATTCTCATCTTTTTTGTATCTCCGTGTCAGAAATAACTGACTTTAATGCGTTTGCCCATCTTCTTGAGGCAAGCCGAAAGATCCTCCACAAGGTTCATCTTGATGTTGAAGTTTATCGGCAGGTCGGGGTTCTGGTGGGCGGGGTTGACGGCTCTTCCGACGAAGAAGTTTATGTCGGTCGCCTCTTCAAAGAGCAGGCGGCAGATCATCGACGCTCCGTCGTGACCGTAGCTCCATTTTTCATAGAGCTTGTTTTCGCCGAGCGCGTCGTGAGCGTATTCGACGACGCGGTTTATCGTGATGACTCCCTCGGTAACAAGGTCGACTCCCTCTATCTCGGCTATGGGAGGTATATCGCTCCTTGCAAAGTCAAGGCTCGTTTTTATCGGCTTCCCGAGGTATTTTGCGGCGATCGAAGATGTCGTGCCGCCGCAGACTATGTGCTTGCCCTCCTTCGAGAAGAAGAGCGACATCATCCTGTTGCAGTCGTCGCGGTCGCGCGGAGGTCCGAAGAGAAGGTTCATAGGCTCGCGCTTACGTATCTTCACGACGCAGGCTGTCGCGTCGTCGCCCGGTTTCGCTTCATACAGACGGTTGACCTCGTCGATAAGGATCGTCGAGAGAGTCTTTGCCGTGTATCCCGCGACGGCGACGGTCTCCATATAGTCGATTATATCCTCGCGTCGCCAACCGAAGTTGTAGGCGATGCCGATGCCGGCGTGGGGGCATCCGTCGCTCATAGCCACGAAAATATCGTTTTCGCAGAGGTTTATGACCGATTTGTATATCTTCTTTCCGCCGATGCTCATCTCGGTTTTCTGGTAATCATAGTTTTTGTAATCGCGGAGCAGGATCACCATCGGGTTGTCATATTGGATAAGCTCCATCTCGCGATTGTTTACTATGTGCATTATCGTGAAGGTCGAGTAGGCGACGCCTCTCACCGAGCATATCGGAAGGGTCTGCGCGATAGTCTCGACGCAGTCCTCAAGGGTCAGGCCCTCTGCCATCATGGTCGAGATTATCTTCGAGGTCAGGGTAGAGAGTATGCTCGCCTTGACTCCGCTCCCGAGTCCGTCGGCAAGGACTATGACGGTCGAGCCTTCGCCCTGCTCAACGACATCAATGTGGTCGCCGCAGAGCTGCTCGCCGGCGTGGTTGATGCTTTTGTAGCCTATGTCGGCGCAGAGATCATTCATCTGAAATACTCTCCTTGAGCTTTGTAAGGGCTATCTTCGTTTCGGCAGCCGTTTCTCCGAGCAGTGAGGCTATCTCCTGTACTATCCTCATCTGCTTGTCGACGACCTTGTCGGCTATCTCGACGGTCTGGCGGCTGATGCTTTCCTTCTTTTCGCGCTCGTTCTCTTCGTCGGTGACATCTCTCATAATGCAGACGAGCATGTGGTAGTTCATATCGTAGACTATCGTCTGTTCGACATATTTCTTGTATTCGGCAAGGTAGACCCGGTAGTCGCGGAGCGATCTCTTGCTCTCAAGGACCTTGAGGAAGGGCGCGGGATCAAGGATCCGCACGAGCTGATCTCCGAGAACATCGGAGGAATAGCGGATGTTCATGATCTTTCTTGCCGCGGCGTTTATCTGCTGTACCTCGAGCGAATCGTTCACGACGATGAGCCCGTTCGGGGTATTGTTGACTATGCAGTCGGAGAAACTCTCGGCTTTGTCCTTGAGGTAAGGCAGGCACATGGAGATCTCCGCCTTGCCGTGATAGATCGCGATAGCCTTTTCGCGGCAGGTGTTGTATCCGCAGGAGCCGCAGTTGAGCTCATCCTCGGGGCGGTTCTTGCCCATTTTCTTGAGTATCTCGGCGATCTCGGCGTCGGAGGGCGTTCCGTTCCTCAGCTCGATAGGTTCGAAGATCTTTCTGATCTCCTCACTGTCGGGCTGGGTAACATTGAAGTCCTTCTTTCCGGTGTAATGTGCGACGGCGGTGTAGTCGGCGATCGGGGCGCGGTGGTATTTCTCCATAACGGGTCCGCCGACGCAGCTTCCGATGCAGGCTGACATTTCTATGAAGCATTTATGCACCTTGCCGCTTTCGATATCGCGGAGGGCAGCCATGCAGTTTTCCACTCCGTCTATCGCAACATAGGTGTATCCGGGGGCGTTCTGCGCCATGGTCTTGAGGATGCCGCCCGTAGTCGGGAAGAAGCGGGCACGGCTTTCCTCTGTCTCGTCCATGTCGGGTTCGGGCGTTATATGCTCGGCTTCAAGCCACTTTGTAAGCTCCTCGTAGGTAAGCACGGCATCGACGATCCCCGCGTAATGCTCGGCTTCGTCCTTTTTTGCGACGCATGGCCCGATGAAGACCGTCTTGGCTTCCGGATGACGCTGCTTGAGAGAGGTGCAGTGTGCCTGCATCGGAGAGAGCACATCGGCGAGCAGAGGAAGCTCGGAGGGGAAGTATTTCTGTATCAGAAGGTTTATCGAGTGACAGCAGGAGCTTATCACTATGTCGCGGTCGCCAGCGGCGAGCATCTTTTCATATTCGGTCTTGACGACCGAGGCGCCGAGCGCGGTCTCTTCGGCATCGGCAAAGCCGAGCTTTTTGAGTGCCGCTCTCATACCGTTGATGCCGATCCCGGTGTAGTTTGCGATGAAGGAAGGTGCAAGGCTCACATAGACCGGATCGCCCGACTGAATGAGAACCTTTACCTTTTCGGTATCGTCAACGATCTGCTTTGCGTTCTGCGGGCATACGACGAAGCACTGACCGCAGAGGATACATTCGTTGCCGACTATATGTGCCTGATTGCCCGAAAAGCGTATCGACTTTACGGGGCAATGACGGATGCATTTATAGCAGTTTTTGCAGTTTGACTTTTTCAGAGTAAGACAGCTCATCTGTTTTTCCTCCGTGATTGGATTTTGTCAGAGTTCAAGGCTCTTTATGGTCTCTTTAAGTATTTCGGCGCTGCCCTGCAGGTGCGTAAGATCATCCTTTCCGAGGGGAAGGACTATCCTGCGCGTGACACCCTGCCTGCCTATGACATTAAGGGTGCTGAGGCATACATCGCTGATGCCGTACTCTCCGTCAAGCATCGAGGAGACCGTGACCGAGGTGTTCGAGTCGTGAAGGACGCATTTGCAGAGGTGGCAGACGGCGGAGGAAACGGCGTAGAAGGTCGCTCCCTTGCGCGAGATTATCCTGCTGCCGGAGGTCTTCACATACTGTGCGACCTCATCCCTGTTTATCTCGGGAAGGAGAAGGTCGTTCGGAGTCACGCTGTTTCTGAAGTTGTCGACGGCGATGCCGGCTACCTCGCACACCGACCACGGGATAAAGGAGGAATCGCCGTGTTCGCCGAGAACATAGGCGTGGATGTTCGCGGGGTCTATCCCGCAGTATTCCGAGAGGCGCGAACGGAGCCTCGCGGTGTCAAGAAGGGTACCCGTGCCGAACACATGTCCTTCGGGCACTCCCGAGAGACGGCAGAAGGTGTAGGTCAGCACATCGACGGGGTTCGAGACCATAATGTAGATCGCGTCGGGGGCGTATTTTACTATCTGCGGGACTATTGATTTCTGTATCGAGACATTTGTCTTCACAAGGTCGAGCCTTGTCTGACCCGGCTTTCTCGCAATGCCGGAGGTGATTATGACTATATCCGAGCCTGCGGCATCGGGGTAGCCGCCGGCGTAGACCGAACAGGGATCGAAGAAGAGAATACCCTGCTTTATATCGAGCGCCTCGCCCATGGATTTTTCGCCGTTTATGTCTATCATGACGATCTCGGAGGCGAGTCCGCGGCAGGTAAGCGCGTAGGCAACGGTAGAACCTACGCTTCCTGCCCCTATAACCGTAATTTTACTCATCAGGTGTATTCTCCCTGTCGGCTTTCAGTGCCGGCACTATTTCAGTATCCCAAAAATTTTCAAATGTATCGGGTGTGATACCCGTGAAGACCTCTTCGCCGACCGTGATCGTGACGCCCACTCTGTTGCATCTTCCGGTGCAGAAGCTGCCCGAGAGGACTATATCGTCCTCGAGCTTTCCGTCGGCTATCTTTTTTTGCAGCTTTTCAACTATTTCGGGAGCGCCCTTGAGGTGACAGGAGCTTCCGACGCATACTTCAATAAATATCATAGATCTTTTGACTGTTCTCCCGGAAAAAGGTTTATTTTCAGATTCGGGGCAATGCCGCAGAAGCGGCATTGCCCGTAATATCGTCAGACTTTCGCCTTTATTTCCTTTTCAAAAAATTCCTTTACCGTGTCGGGGGTGACGGAGAAGAAGTTGTCGTCGACCGTCACGCATACCCCCTGCTGGCATTTGCCCATGCAGAAGGTGCCGCCGAGTTCGACCTTGTCACCGAGGCCTTCCTTAGAGATAAGATATTGGAGTCCTTCAACTACCTGACGCGAGCCTTTGATATGGCAAGAGGAGCCTATACAAACTGTTACTTTCATCACATTCTCCTTATAGTTTATTGATAATCGACGACATTGACCCATGAGCGGAGGAATTCGCGCTCTTTTTCATTGCCCTTCACCGACTGTGAGGCGGCAACGATGGGCATCCATTTCTGGACATACTGCTTTGCGGTCTTGCTCTTTGCGCAGAAGAGGTCGAGGTACTTTTCGGCACCCTCTATATCCCCGCCGAGCCAGAAGAGAAGGTAGGTCCTTGCGGCGTCGGCGGAGGCGTTGCCCTGCGTCGCGTGCGACCAGTCAAGGATGTAGGGCGTTCCGTCCTCGGATATGATGATATTCGAGGGGTTGAAATCGCCGTGGCAGAGCTTTGAGTGCTTCGGCATCGAGTCGAGGCGGGTGTGAAGGTCGTAGCGCGTTGTCGCATCGAAGTCGGTCTGGCAGATCTTTCTGTTCATCTTGTCCTTGAGCTTTGTGAGGAGAGGGCAGGATTTCGACTGCACTTCGAGCTGGAGGTCAACGAAAAGTTCGAGGTATTCGTCTTTTTTGTCGGGGTCCTCGCTCATAAGCTGGGCAAGGGTCTTGCCCTTGATGAAATCGGAGACGATAGCCCATTTGCCGTCGATCATGCGGATCTCGCGGATCTTCGGGATATTGAGTCCGGTCTCTTCGACTCTTGCCTGATTGAGGGCTTCGTTGAGGATGTCTGCTTTGGAATAGCCGTCACCGAAGACCTTCAGGCAAAGATCGCCGTCGCGGTACACGGTCTTGTTGTTTCTGACCGCAATTATTCTGTCAAGTTTCATAGCCATCTTTCCTCCTTATGCTTTCTTCGAGCCGTTTCTGGCACGGTTGTATGCGCCCTTCACGGGGTTATCCTGTTCTCCCGAGGCAAGGTCTGCCGAGGAGGGCATTGCGGGTTCTCTGAAATGCTCTCTGCCGTAGTAGGCATTGAGGTACATCTGCTTTATCTCGCTCATGAGCGGGTAGCGCGGGTTGGCGCCTGTGCATTGATCGTCGAACGCCTGCTCGGTCATCTCGTCAAGGCGTGCAAGGAAGTCTGCCTCGTCGATGTTGTAGTCCTTTATCGTCGGCTTGATGCCGATGCGGGCTTTGAGGTCGTTCAGGGCTTTGATAAGGTTCTCGAGCTTCTCGGAATCGGTCTCTCCGCCGAGTCCGAGGTAATCGGCAGCCTCCGCATATCTTGCGAGGGTGTGCGGGTAGGCGTACTGCGAGAAGGTTCCCATCTTTACGGGGACTTCCGCGGCGTTGAAGCGGAGGACCTCTTCAAGCATCAGCGCGTTCGCTATGCCGTGAGGCAGGTGATGGAATGCGCCGAGCTTATGTGCCATCGAGTGGCAGACACCGAGGAAGGCATTTGCGAATGCCATACCCGCCATCGTGGCGGCGTTTGCCATCTTTTCTCTCGCCTCGACATCGGTCTGACCGTTGTCGTAGGCTCTCGGCAGGTACTCGAATATGGTCTTCAGCGAGCGGAGGGCAAGACCGTCGGTGTAATCGGTAGCCATGACCGACGCGATAGCCTCAAGGTTGTGGCTGACAGCGTCGATACCCGATGCGGCGGTAAGTCCGCGGGGAGCGCTCATATGGAAATCGGTGTCGATTATCGCCATCTTCGGGAGCAGCTCGTAGTCGGCAAGAGGATACTTGATGCCCGACTGCTCGTCGGTGATGACGGCGAAGGGGGTGACCTCGGAGCCTGTACCGGCGGAGGTCGGGATAGCTACGAAGTAAGCCTTGTCTCCCATGTGCGGGAAGGTGTAGACTCTCTTGCGTATATCGATGAAGCGCATTGCCATATCTGCAAAGTCTACCTCGGGATGTTCGTACATGACCCACATGATCTTGCCGGCGTCCATAGCCGAGCCGCCGCCGAGCGCGATGATGCAGTCGGGAGCGAAATCGGTCATCTGCTTTGCTCCCGCCTTTGCGCAGGCAAGGGTCGGGTCGGGGGCGACATCGAAGAAGGTCGTGTGCTGGATGCCCATTTCATCGAGCTTGTCGGTGATAGGCTTTGTGTAGCCGTTGTGGTAGAGGAAGGAGTCGGTGACGATGAATGCCTTTTTCTTGTGCATGACATTTTTCAGCTCGTCAAGCGCTACGGGCAGGCAGCCCTTCTTGATGTAGACCTTTTCGGGTGCGCGGAACCAGAGCATATTTTCTCTCCTCTCGGCGACTGTTTTGATATTCAGAAGGTGCTTGACACCGACATTTTCGGAAACGCTGTTGCCGCCCCACGAGCCGCAGCCGAGGGTCAGCGATGGCGCGAGCTTGAAGTTATAGAGATCGCCGATACCGCCCTGCGACGAGGGAGTGTTGACAAGTATGCGGCAGGTCTTCATTCTCGCGGCGAATTCGGCGAGCTTTTCCTTTTCCGTCTCGGTGTTGAGGTATATCGAGGAGGTGTGACCGTAGCCGCCGTCTGCAACAAGGTGTTCCGCCTTCGAGAAGGCATCCTCTATGTCCTTCGCACGGTACATGGCGAGGACGGGCGAAAGTTTTTCGTGCGCGAATTCTTCGGAAAGCTCGACGCTCTCGACCTCACCGATAAGGATCTTCGTACCTTCGGGGACCTTTACTCCGGCGAGTCCGGCGATCGTTGCCGCCTTCTGACCGACTATCTTCGCGTTGAGCGCACCGTTTATGATGATGGTCTTTCTGACCTTCTCGGTCTCCTCGGGATCGAGGAAGTAGCATCCGCGGTCGGCGAATTCGGTCTTTACGGCATCGTACACACCGTCAAGAACTATGACCGACTGCTCGGAGGCGCAGATCATACCGTTATCGAAGGTCTTCGAGTGGATTATCGAGTTTACGGCAAGTGTGACATCGGCGGAGTCGTCGATGATCGCGGGGGTGTTGCCCGCACCGACTCCGAGAGCCGGCTTGCCGGATGAATATGCCGCCCTGACCATTCCGGGACCGCCGGTGGCAAGGATTATGTCGGCTTCCTTCATAAGGAGGTTCGTCATCTCAAGGCTCGGAATATCTATCCAGTCGATGATACCCTCGGGCGCGCCGGCTTTCACCGCAGCGTCAAGCACGATCTTCGCGGCGGCGATGGTCGACTTCTTCGCTCTCGGGTGAGGGCTGATGATTATCGCGTTGCGGGTTTTGAGGGCGATGAGGCACTTGAATATCGCCGTCGAGGTGGGGTTTGTCGTGGGGATGACCGCGGCGATCACACCGATAGGCTCGGCTATCTTCTTTATGCCGTATGCCTTGTCTTCCTCTATAACGCCGCAGGTCTTCGTTCTTCTGTAAGCGTTGTAGATATACTCGGCGGCGTAGTTGTTCTTGATGACCTTGTCTTCAACGACGCCCATACCGGTCTCCTCGACCGCGAGCTTTGCGAGAGGGATCCTTGCCATATTCGCGGCTATGGCGGCAGCCTTGAAGATTTCGTCGACCTGTTCCTGCGTAAAGGTTGCGAACTTCTTCTGCGCCTCCCTGACGCGGGCGATAGTCTCTTCAAGTACTTCTACGCTGTCGACTGTCTTTCTTTCCATGTTTTCCATATATCCTCCTCATTCAATGAATGCTTTTTACTTTCTGATGCAGGTGCGCGAGTGAAAGGGCAAGGTTCTCGTACTGTACCTTCACGCTGTCGGGGAGCCGGAGCCTTACCGGAGCGAAACACCATATCGCGCTGATACCGCTCCTGACGAGCATATCGGCGGCATCCTGTGCGGCTTCGGGCGGGACGCAGATTATCCCGATCTCGGTCTGGTGAAGCGAGCAGTAGGACGGAAGGTCATCTATCGGAAGGATGTCGGGCGAACCGGCATCGGGGCTTATGTCGAAAGCCTTCCGGATGATGATACCGTAATCGGAGAAGCCTCCGAAGCCGAGAAGCGCTTTGCCGAGCTTACCGGCGCCGACTATCACAGCCTCGCAGCCCGAGCGCGTGTCGAGCGCGGTCTCAAGGCTCGAGAGAAGCTCGTCGCGGTCGTAGCCGACCTTCGGCTTGCCCTTGCCGCAGACGGCAGAGAGGTCTTTTCTGACCTGGACCTCTCCGAGTTCAAGGCCTTTTGCGATAGCGGTGGATGAGACGAAGCGGATGTCATTCGGCAGGCTTTTCACATATGTAAGATATTCGGGTAATCTTCCCGTTGTTGCACGGGAAATTCCTGATACAGGCACCTATGGCACCTCCTTTATCACTGCATATAAATTGTATCACAAATTGTCGTTTTTGAGAATTGCGGATTCTGCATATCGGTAATGTATGTATCGATATAGCCGATACCGAATCCTGAAAAAGCTTCCGCAGGAAGGCTTTTTTTCAGAATGTTTCGCGCTTTACGCGGCAAAGCTCGGCTATGAAGTCGTTGTCGAGTTGCGAGAGCCTGTAATCCGAGGCGTGGATGAGGACATCCTTGTAGACCCTGCTGCTCTCTTCGCATACGCGCGAGACAAGGTTATAGCGTTCGAGCAGGTGCGCGGGTATCGGCGACCCCCACATATAGGTCGTGCTGTTGCGCGAGAGCAGCTCGAACTGGCTCGCCCGTTCAAAGACGAATATGCGGCGTTCGGTGTCGGGAAGCTCTTCCTTCTTGACCTCGGCGAAGGGAAGCGACGGTACATAGGGGTCGGCGTGCGCTATCTCGGTGAGAGATGCGAGGTCGGAAGCGCTTATTTTATCCTTTTTTACGAGCGGCGAGTCGGCGCTCATCAGCAGGATGTGCCGAAATTCCGCGACAAGCTCAAAGGCAAGCTCCTTTTCGGCGAGAAGCTCCTTGTAGTATTTGTCGTAGGTGCCCGCGTATCTGATTATGCCGAGCTTGTAATCGTCCTTCAGCACATTCACTATCGTGCGGTGGGAGTTTGTCTCTTTGTAGTAGACCTCGGTCACACCGGAGTCGGGCAGCTTTGCCGAAAACACCGTGAAAGCCTCGGCGATATAGCTCGCGCGGGGAGCCGAGAGGGAGAAACGCAGCTTTCTTTCGGTGCCGTTTCTGAACATATTTTCGACCTTGTCGATCTGACCGAGTATGTTTTTCGCGTATTTGAGGAAGACCTCTCCGTCGGGGGTGGGTTTCATTCCGCGCGCCGAGCGCTCGAAGATCGCCACTCCGAGCGAGGCTTCAAGTTCCTTTATCGAGCGGCTGAGGTTTGCCTGATCGACATAGAGCCGCTCGGATGCCTTGTTTAGTGAGCCTGCCGAGGCGACCTCGACGGCATATTTCATATATAAAAGATTCATACTGTCGGGTCTTATTCAAGGAAGTCGGATTTCTTGACTTCGGCGGGGTCGGTGAGGTGAAGGTGATATTCGGGCGGGACGCGCGACATCTCGCGGTCATATACATAGGGGTCGTCCTTGTATTTCGTGTTGAAGGGATGGTCGACCGGCTTTTTCTTCTTTTCCTCTGGAATATTTTTGTCGGCGGCGATGTAGGCGTCGAGCTTTGCCTTCATTCCGGCGAGCTGAGGCGCGTTTTCTTCGTAGGTGTCGTGATCCTCGTCAAAGTCCTTATAATAGTAGTACCTGTCGCGCTGAGCCGAATATATCAGCTTGTCTTTGTCGGTCACGAGCATAAATACTCCGCTCTTGCCGCAGCCGTACTGTGAGAAGACCTCGCTGTGGCGCTCCGAGAAGAGGTCGACACCGTCGTATTCGTTTTTATCGTAGGGGATCCCGGCGTAAGAGAGCAGGGTGGGGGCGAGGTCGACGAGCGAGCATACATCTTCGCGGCGGCAGGGAGAAACTCCCGGCATCTTTATCATGAGCGGAATGTGCGCGGCGCCGTCCTTCATAGACCTCTTTCCGACGGTCGAGAAATCTCCGAGCATCTCTCCGTGGTCGGAGGAGACGACTATCAGGGTATCGTCGTACATATTCCTGCGCTTAAGCTCGGCAATGAGGCGCCCGACCTGATAATCGCCGAAGGATACGCAGGCGTAGTAGAAGTTGCGCAGACGCTTGAGGTCAAGCTCACTGATCCCGAAGCGCTCGAGCGACATACGGGTGCAGAGCAGGGGTGCTATGTCCTTCATGTCAAGGTCTTCGGGAATGTGGGGACCGAGTCCCTCATATCCGCGGTAGATCTTGTTCCACGGCGAGGGGGGGCTGAACGGGGGATGCGGGTGAAAGATCGAGGAGAAGAGGAAGATATTTTCCTTCTCCGGATCCGTCGTGTCGAGAAAATCGAGGCTGCGGTCGCCTATCCATTGCGTCGGATGATATTCGGCGGGGAGCTGAGAGACCTGCGGCACATAGTACATATCGCTCCGCTGACCGTTGTAGTCGAATATGTTCTCGGTCACGGGCGAGCTGCGCAGGAATGCCGAGTAGTCGTCGTTGGCGAGAGGCTCCTGCGTGTATCTCTTTTTGAATCCGACATTGCCGAGAAGATCCCACGCATAGTGCATCTTACCGACGCAGCAGGTGTTGTAGCCGCCTTCGGTGAATTCCGAATAGAAGCCCTTCCCGCGATACGCCGGAGCGTTCTTTACATTGCCGCAGTTACCGGTGCGGTTCGGGTACTGACCCGCGTGAAGAGAAAGACGCGCGGGAACGCATACGGGAGAAGGAGTGTAGCACCTGTCGAAGATCACCGAATCGACGGCGAGCGCGTCAAGTGCCGGGGTATATATATAGGGATTCCCGAGTGCGCCTATCGCATCGTAGCGGAGCTGGTCGAAGAAGATAAACAGTATATGTTTCACATTGACCTCCAAAGTAAATATTATTATATGTATTATATCACAGCGGCGCGAAAGTGTCAAGAAAGCCTTTCTCACGGAAATATTTACAAATCCCCCTTGAAATTTTACGGGAAACAGGGTATAATCAATTAAATAAAAAATTATCGGAGGAAATATGTTGTCAGGTTTTCTTAGCAAATTACCGGTATTCGCGCTTGCGGATACAAATGCCGCCGGAACGACAGGCAGCGGCGGAACCAATTGGCAGATATTTGTCATTTACGGTGTGCTGTTCGTCGGAATCATCGTCTTCTTCATTTTCATGAACCGCAAATCGAAGAATCAGGAAAAAGAAGTCAACGAAATGCGCAACAGCCTTTGCGTCGGTGATGAGGTCACGACGACGGGCGGCGTTGTCGGACGCATTGTCCGCGTGAAGGAAGAAACGGTCGTCGTCGAGACGAGCCGTGACGGCACGAAGATAACCTTCCTGAAATCGGCTATCGCAAGGGTCGACACTCCTGCTCCCGGCTCGCGCAAGGAACCCGAGAAGCCCGCGGAGGAAACTCCCGTCAAGGAAGACAAGAAGGAAAGCAAAAAGAAGGACAAGAAGTCCAAATAAAAGAGCCAAGTACGCTTTTTCTCCTGTTTTGAAGGGCAGATGGCATCGTACCCGTCGGGATACGAACGGGAGACTCGGGGAAACCTTCTTTCGGAGAAGGTTTCCCCGAAACCTTTCTAAGAACTTGAAAAAGGGTTATGGCAATGTTACCTTGTCTCGCGGCATTTTGCCTACGGCAAAACTTTGGTGTATTTTGCCGAGGACTCAAGGTGATTCAAGCATCCCCTTTTCATCCTCGGGCAAAATCCACCGGAAATTCCCCTCTGCGAGGCGAAATTCTGCCCGAGACAAGGAGTTAGAGTATTTAAGCTAAAAATAAAGACCTCACCCGAAGATAATGCCTTATTAAAGGCGTTATCACGGGTGAGTTTTTTCTTGCCCTTGGCAAACATCATCTTCGGGTGACGACCTCACCTCTTGGTGAATAAACCGCGATTCAGGGGTGCAGGCGCCGCCTGCCGGGAGGATAATATCCTCCCCTACAAGCCATTTGTTCAAGTTTTTTGAAGGGTGCGGGAAACTTTCTCGAAAGAAAGTCCCCCGCATCCTTCGTATCCCCCGTAGCAGGCTCAGTTTGCCGAAAAGAATTTGTCTATGACCTCGGCTTCGGCGGCGGCGAGCTTTGCAAGACATTCGTCACTCTGCAAAAACGCCGAATCCTCGGGATTCGTGTGAAAGCCGTGTTCGATGAGTAAAGCCGTTCTGCATCCCGATTGCGCCGAGGCGCGGATGACGCCGTAATAGTCCCAATCCTCGTGGTCGGGATAGCGGCGGGTCTTTATGCCGCGGTCGAATGTCTGCATCGTCTTCACGACAGCCTCGTTCAGCCTTGACGCAAGGTCCGCGTTGCGCTCGGGATCGGTTATCGAGTAGTATGTCTCGGCGCCGCGGATCTTTGAATACCTGTCGCCCGCTTCCTTGCCGGGAGCATTCGAGTGAAGCGACAGAAAGAGTATCGCGCCGTTTTTGCCGGCGAGCTGACCGCGCGCCTCAAGCGACGGGTCGTCCGTGACCTTCTCGCGGGTCATTCTGACCTCAAAGCCGCGCTTTTCAAGCTCATCGCGCAAATGACCGGCGAGAACAAAGTTCTGCGTTCCCTCGTAAAATCCTTCGCGCGTGGTATGAGGGTTGCCCTTCTCGCCGTGACCGGGGTCAAGCACTATAAGACCTTTTGACATATCGTTGCCTCCGTAAGTTTTTTTCGACCTGTTTTGCTTACATTCATTATATCACGCCTTTTTGCGATGTCAAGACGCGGTTGACAAAACGGGTGCGAAAGTTTATAATTATTAAAACGGCACCGCGCAATTTCAAGGCTCAATTGCGCGAAAAAGAAAGAAGGTGACGCGATGAACGAAAATGTATTTGCCCAGCCCGTGACGAAGCTCAAGGGTATCGGCGCCGTGCGGGCAGCCGCATACTCGCGCCTCGGGGTAAGGACTGTCGGAGACCTTCTCTTCGATTTTCCCCGTGCATATGAAAATCGCGGGAATATCGAGTTGCTGTCGGAGATCACCGATCCCGATGCAAAGCACGCGGTCATTCTCACCGTGGCGACCTCGCCGAAGAGCGTGCGCCTTCGCTCGCGCAGAATGACATTTCTGAAATTCAAGGCTTACGACGACTCGGGAGTCGCCGAGATAACCTTTTTCAATCAGGATTTTTTGCGTGACAAATTTCCGCTCGGCTCGACCTTCAGATTTTACGGCAGGGTAGAGAAGGCCGGAAAAAAATACTCGATGTCCTCTCCGGCGTTCGAGCCGTGGTACGAGGACAGGCCTCTGCGCGATCTGCTTCCCGTTTACCGCCTCACCGACGGCGTGTCGCAGAAGCAGCTATCCGACAGCGTGGCGGCGGCGCAGGCGCTCTGCGGCTACGAGATACCCGACTTCCTGCCGAATGAGATAAGGATCGAAAACGGACTTTGTACCCTCAATTTTGCGATAAAGAATATCCATTGCCCCGAGAGCTTCAAAAACCTCGCCGCGGCAAAAAAGAGGCTTATTTTCGATGAATTTTTCAACTTTGCTCTCGGTATCTCGATAACGAGGAAAAGGAGAGTCGAGAGCGGTGCGCCCGCCTGCGTAAACGGCGACACGGGCGAGCTTGAAGCCCTTCTGCCCTACGCGCTCACCGGAGCGCAGAGGAGGGCGGTGAACGATATAGCCGCCGATATGGCGGGCAGCAGACCGATGAGCCGTATAATCGTCGGCGATGTCGGCTGCGGCAAGACGGTATGTGCCGCCGCAGCGATGTTCATCGCGGTAAGGAATGGGCGGCAGGCTGCCCTTATGGCTCCGACCGAGATACTTGCAAGACAGCACTATGCCGACCTTCAGCCGCTGTTTGAGCGGCTCGGGATATCCTGTGAGCTTCTTGTCGGGGCGACCTCTCCGGCAAAAAAGAAGAAGATATACGACGCGCTCTCGTCGGGAGAGCTTGATACCGTGATAGGAACGCAGGCTCTTCTGTCGGACGGCGTGAGCTTTGCCCGACCCGGGCTTGTAGTGACCGACGAGCAGCACCGCTTCGGCGTGGCGCAGAGAGCCGCGCTCGCGGGGAAGAGCGGACACGCCCACACACTCGTCATGAGTGCGACGCCCATACCGCGCTCGCTTGCGCTCGCGCTTTACGGCGACCTTGATATGACCGTCATTGACGAGATGCCGCCGGGAAGGCAGAGGGTCGATACATTTGCAGTTGACGAAAGCTACCGCGAACGGCTCGACGCCTTCATCCGGAAGAATATCTCCTCGGGAGGGCAGGTCTACATCGTCTGTCCCGCCGTTGAGGAGCGCGAGGCTGAGGAGGGCGAGGTAGAGCTTTCCGAGCTGTCGGAAAACGGAGTCGTCGCCGATCAGGCACCCCCGCTCAAGGCTGCCGTGGCATATGCGGCGGAGATTGCGAAGAAGTTTCCCGAGTTTACCTCGGCATTCGTACACGGAAAGATGAAGAGCCGTGAGAAGGACGAGGTAATGAAACGCTTTGCCGCCGGGCAGGTACAGATCCTTGTTTCGACGACGGTCATCGAGGTCGGCGTGAATGTTCCCGAGGCCTGCCTTATGATAGTCGAGAACGCAGAGCGCTTCGGGCTGTCACAGCTTCATCAGCTTCGCGGGCGCGTCGGAAGGGGAAAGCGCAAGTCATACTGCATCCTCGTATACGGGGGTGAGAGCCTTGCCGACTGTCCGCAGAACGCGAAGGAACGCCTTCTCACGATGAAGAGTACCTACGACGGCTTTGCCATCGCCGAGAAGGATCTCACGATGCGCGGTCCGGGCGATTTTCTGCGCGGAGAGGACGACACGATCCGTCAGCACGGAGGTGTGAAGTTCCGCCTTGCCGACCTTTGCGATGATGCGGGGCTGCTGAAGGCTGCCTTTACCGGGGCGGGGAAGCTCATTGAGTCCGATCCCGAGCTTCGGGAGCATCCGGTACTTGCCGAGCGGGTCGCCGCGATGTTCACACTTGATGCCGATTCACTCAACTAATAAAAAACCTTCGGGCTGCCCGTACGGGCAGCCCGAAGGTTTTTTTGTGAGATCAGGCGTTTGCCTTTTCAGCCGCCGTTACGGTGACTGTGGCTTTGCCGTCCTTGATCGTTACCGTGTAGGTGTTGTCGGCGGTGTCCTTGAGGGTGTAGGTGCTGCTCTCGGCATCGTAGCTGCACTCTGCGATAAGTATCGACTTGTAGGTGAGCTTGCCGTCGGAGTCCTTGTCGCCTTCAACGCCCATAAGGAGTACCTTGTTTTCGGGGAGGATGTCGACGAAGTACTTGCCGTCCTCGGTGTAGACCGTTTCGGCTGTGGTCTTCGTGACCTTGGCGCTTTCGTAGACCGGAAGAGCCTTGTTTTTCTCCTCTGTTGCGGGCTTGCTTTCGCCGGAGCCTTCACCGGAGCCTTCTCCTTCGCCATCAAGGCTTCCGGAGGATTTCTCGATGAGGTCGAGCTGATAGTAGTCGGTCGAAAGGATCTTTCCGTTCTCGTCGGTCGTTCTTACGACATAGTAGAGCTTGCCGTCGTTGAGCATTACATTGTAGGATTCAAGCTCTACGCCGTCCTTCGAGAGTCCGAAGGAGAAGTACGAGCCGGCGGAGATGTTTGCCTCGGAGGCTATGACACGCGAGACCGTGACCTCGTAGCCGTCGTTTGCCTTGACCGTTTCCTCACGGTTGAGAACATATACGCGGTAGCCGTAGGTCGAGAAGACCGTGAACTGCGAATATGTGAAGATCAGCGAATAGTTGAGTCCGTCCTCGCCGGTGAAGTCGGCACGGTAGAAGTTGTTGCCAAGATAGGTGAGCGGAACTTTGTCGAGCTTTGTGATAAGGCTTCCGTCGCTGTAAAGGTATCCGGAATACTTACCGAATTCGGCATTGATGTAGGATTCGGTCTCTTTGCCCTCCTTGTCAAAGTCGATGCAGATCGCGATGGTTCCGAATTCGTTCGGGAAGGATGACAGCGAACCCGTCATCTGAGAGAAGTAATAGAGGTAGGTGAGGTACTGGTAAGAGGGAAGCGTGTTGACGAACCTGAGACCCTTTACCGTGTAGGTACTCTTTGCGGCGCTTCCGACTCCGTCACCCTGATAGTTGATCTCGATGTCGAAGTAGTAGTAGCCGATCCTTATGTACATTTTAGCTTTGCCGTTCTCGACAGTCTTGACGACATAGCAGGTCCTGATCTTACCGTCAAGCGTTACCTGACCCGTGACAGAGAAGGTATCGCCGCCGGTCGGGGCGAACTTGAGAGTCTCAAGAGCCTTGTAGGTCTTGTTTTCGGCATCGGTAAGGAGCGGGTATTCGTCCTTTGTGGCTTCGTCTCTTACGAAGGTGATGGCGAATCCGTCGTTCTTGTAGTAGGTCTCGCCGCCGTAATTCTTGACATCGCTGAGTTCGCCGAAGTCTTCCTCGACATAGCCGTATCTGTTGTGGTTCTCGGCGTTCTCGTCAAGGTGGTAGAGAGTTACCTTGCCGTTTTCGACGGTGTAGTAGTATCTTGTGCTGTTATTGAATACCGCAAAGCCGTATTCGGTGAAGAGCAGGGATCCGAGATCCTTTGTGAAGTAGCCTATCGCGGTGTAGGAGCGGGGAGTAGCCGTACCCTTCTCGGTATCGTAAACATAGATGTATGCTTCGCTTCCGCTGTCGTTGACATAGTAGAGAAGCGATTCGGTGACGAGCGAGTAGGTTCCGGTCTCGACCGCACCGTTTATGAGGTGCTTTGTCGCCGTACCGTCGTTGTGGATGCGGAGTACCGACCAGTCATCCTCGTTGACATAGGCGTGTACGACCTCGTCGTGGAGGGTGTGAAGGGCGTTGAGGTGGTTCGATCCGCTCTTTACGGTACCCATCTTTGCATTGACTGTGTGTTCCTTGTTGCCGTCCTTGTAGTTCAGGGTGATGTAGTCGCCGTCAAGGGTGTAGGTCGCGTTTTCGTCGACGAAGACCTGCGTTGCCTTCTCGTCGACCTGCTTGATCGTGAAGATCTTCGCACCGCCGAGACCGTCGAGGGTCGCGTAGAGACCGCCGAAGACCTGATTGTCCATTATGACATAGGTCTTGCCGTACTCATCGCTGCGGAGTGCGCACTTATCTCCTTCGACATAGAAGTTGTAGGTCTTGCCAGTCGAGGAATTCGAGATGGTGACATTGTTGCCGTTCTTCTGGTACATACCGCTGAAGCTGGGAGTCTCGCTGTCGGTATAGGTCGCGGCAAATCCGAAGCCGTCGAGCATAAGCACGCCGTTCTTTCTGTTGGTAGAAGTGAAGGTGCCGTCGTACTCCGCATCGTAGATGAAGAGGTAGCTCGAGCTGCCCGCCGAGACCATGATGAATTTGAAGCTTACGACGGGCTTGCCGTCCTCGCCATTTTCATCGGATTCAAAGAGATAGACCGGGAATCCGGTGAGCGAGGTCTCTCCGGTAGAGATGAGCTTGCCGGGATACTCAAGGGTCTTCTGTGCTTCGCCTTCCATCACTGCAAGACGGTATGTGACCTTGCTCTTGTAGTCGATAAGGAGTCCGCGGTCCTTCTGGATGTTGCCGTCTTTGCCGACCTGGTAGTAGATAGTGCTTGTGAATTTGTATGTTACGAAGCTGCCGTTCTCTTCGTCGATCTCGAAATAGAGGGTCGTGCCGTCGGTGAAGGCGGCGGTGAAGAGAGGAGTGCCTTCCTTGTAGATGCCGAACAGCGTCTTGCCGTCAGCGGTGTAGATAGCGAAGCCGCCGACAAGAGTGAGCGTTTCGCCGTTGCTGCCGGTGTAGGTCTTCGACAGGTCGGTGGTGCCGACTTCGTCGGTGTAGCTGAACCAGAAGTTGACCTTGTACTGCGAGGTCTCTTCGTCGAACCTCATAACGCAGGACTTTATCTTTGTGAAGTCTACCGGATCCGTGAAGACCGGCTCGGTGCCTTCGGGAAGATTGTAGGTCTCGGTCACCGTGAAGGTGTATGTTCCGGTGCCTTTGTTATAGGTAAGAGTACCGTATGCGAGCTTGTGGTATTCCTTCTTGCTGTTGTAGCCGTAGACGAATGCCGTTGTCTCGCTGTTAAACACGAAGAGAGGAGCGTAGTAGGTGCCTTTTGAATCCTTGTAGTAGAACTCTTTGTAGTGTTCGCTGAGTATCTCGGCGATGTAGCTCGTCTTCTTCTGGGTATTGCCGTCGATGATGACCTCTTCGGTCTTCGTCGTGAGCATGAACTTATGGAGATCGCCGTTCTGGTCGGTGAAGGTGAGTATCGTTCCGCCGAAAACAGACGATTCGGCAGAGAAGAAGCCCGTAAGGACCGTGTTGCCCTTCGTATATGTTGCGGTAACTATACCGTCGAGTTTCAGGGTCGAGCCGTCGGCAAGGGTGAACTCTATATCGTTGCCCTTGGTGTAGATCATATAACCGAGCTTGCCGTCGATCGTCATCAGCTTGAGGACGCCCGCCTGGCTGCCCTGGCTGTTGGTGAGAGTTATCAGACCGTTTTCTTTGTCATAGCTGTAATAGAAGGATGCGGTCTGGCTTCCCGAGTTGTAGGATGCCGTACCGAAGCCGTTCAGCGTTATATCGCCGACGGGGTTGCCCTTGTCATCGGTGTTGGGGACGAGCTTGCCGTCCTTGACCACGAAGGCGAGGAGCTGGCCGAGCTTGATGTCGTCTTCGTTCCTGACCTGGAATGCGGCTCGTCTTTCGCCGTTTATCGTGATCTGACCGACTATGAAGGTGATGGATGTTCCCTTGAGCGGTCCTTCATTGAAGTTTGCGACCATATAGCCGTTCTCGTCGAAGAAGAATTCGCCCGTCGATTCAACGGTGGTGCCTGAAAGCTCGTTCTTTTCGCTGTATTTGACTCCGTTTGCTTTGTCAAAGTAAAGCTTGACATTTTCGTCAAGTCCCTTTCCCGTTACGAAGAGGGTCATGGCAACTTCCGCACGCGAGGCATTGTAGAAAAGGAAGGTCTCGCCGTCCGAGTTGATGCAGCCTCCGGGAAAATCTGTGCTGGCGTCGGCGAATATGAAGCTGTTGTCTTTAAGGATGCCCTTGAAGTAGAGCCCGCCGCGGTTGAGGTAGACCGTGTTCTTCTCGCCGCTTGCTATGTAGAGGATGTCGGCGCCGCCGAAGAGATCGGTGTAGCCCTTGCTCCACACTGCGTAGAGAGTGATATCGCCCTCGACCGTAAGCTCCTCGACTGTGTGAGCTTCGCCGTTGAAGAGCTTATCGTCCATTACATGCGAGAAATATTTCAGCGCGCCGCCCTTTTCGGTAGCCCAGCCCTCAAGGTAATAGCCGTCAGCCTCGAAGGTCACGAAGGGGAGCTTCGTCTTTGTACCGTAGAGGAACTTCTCCGATTTCATCTGATCGGCGGAGCCGTCGGGGTAGTTGGAGACGAAGGTTATCGAATAAGTGGTCTTGTCGAAATAGTGTCTGAAAACATTCTTCGAGCTGTCCTCGGAGATGACGAGGCTCGTTACGCTGTCGGCTTTCTTCACTTCGGTGTAGCCCTTGACGGTCTGCTCCGACTTGAATTCTTCGCCGGCGCAGGCATAGCCCTCGACGGTCTCGGAGGATTTTGTGTATCCGTCGAGATTGTCGTTCTGGACGAAGATCTCAACGGTGTATTTTACCTTATACTTTGCGGTGAGGGTGAGATCCTTCTCGCCCATGACCGAGTCGGCGGTAACTTCCTTGCCGTCGAGCGTCCACATACCGAAGAGGCAACCTTCCTTCTCGGGGATGAGAGACGCGAGTTTGTCAAGGAGCTTTTCACCGGCTTTGATGGTGACGCTCGTTGTTCCGAGCTTTCCGCCTGCGGCATCAAGCGTCAGAGTGTAGAGCTTCGCCCACTTTGCGTAGACCGTGGTGTCGGTGCTCGGAGAGACAGAAGTGACCGGAAGACCGCTGAGATCGGCGGAGGTGTACCATCCGTCAAATTCGTAGCCCTCACGCGTGGGTGTCGAAAGGGTGAATTCCTTGTTCTTTTCGACCTCGCTGACACTGTCGGCGCTGCCGTTGTTTCCGACCATCGTTACCTTGACCTTTTCTGTCGGGTCGGTATCGGGGGGCGGAGGGTTTACCGGATCATTGCAGGCTGTGCAGGATGTGAGCAACCCGACAAGTAGCAGGGAGACGCACAGGAGCAGGAGCAAAATGCGAGTTTTTTTCATAAATTTTACTTTCGTTTTGCGAAAGCCTCCTATATTGATTTCGGAAATACCGATATATCTTTACCCGCGGGCTTGCGGGCAATTTTCTCTTTCGAACATCGACCCGGAGAGTCATACCTCGCGGCATAGTCTCCGGATCGGATATGCTTCGTTATTCGGAAGCCTTCCAGACCGCGGTCAGGACACTTCCGGCGGGTTCGTTCGGGATCTCGTAGGTGTTGATGATCTTTCCGTCGGCGCGCTGCCAGCCCGAGAAGGTGTAGCCCTCTCTCTCCGGAGGGAGAAGGGGAGTGATATCGCTCACCGCGAGATTCACATTGTTTGCGACCGCCTTTTCGCCGACCGTGATCCCGGTGACGAAGGTCCTGTCCTCCGACAGAGAGGCGCCGTAGACGACCGGACGGCTTGAGGAGTTCCAGCGCAGGTTCCATTCATCGCTCTGCGTGCCTTCCTCAAGATAGAAGGAGGCTTGAGTACATCCGTAGAAGGCGTTCGCACCGACGGTCACGACCGATTTCGGGATGATGACCGAGTCAAGGTCTGCAAGTCCGCGGAATGCAAACTGACCTATCGTTGTAAGCGAATCGGGAAGATGAAGCGCTTTTATGGCGGAAGCCTTGTAGAAGGCGTAATCTCCGATGCTCTCAAGCGAGCTTCCGAGCGTCAGGGTCTTTATCGTGTTACATTTGTAGAATGCACGCTCGCCGATGCTCACGACGCTGTCGGGGATCGTGACTTCCTCAAGCATATAGCACTTGTAGAAGGCGTTCCTTCCGATCTTCGTGATACCGGTGTAGCCCTCGGGAGCGTTGCCCTCTTCGGGGAGCGTTACCGTGAAGTAGACGAGCGAGTTGCAGTGAGAGAATGCGTAGTCCTTTATTTCCTTTACGCCGGCGGGGATGGTTATGCCCGTAAGTACCTTGCAGTACATAAATGCGGCGTTGCCGATCTCTTCAAGTGTACTGTCGGCACCGAATTCGACCGTTTTGAGATTCTGGCAACCGTAGAATCCCAAAGGAGCTATCGATCTGAAGTTCAGAGTTTCCGAAAAATCAAGCTCGGAGAGATTCGTACACTTATAGAAGGCACCCTCGCCGACCGATTCGAGCATCATGGGGAAGGCTATCTGGAAAAGGCTTGAGCATTTGTAGAAGGTATACGGCTTTATCTCCGTGATCCTCGTGTGGAGAGAGACCGTTTCGAGCTTTTCACACTCGTAGAAGGCGCCCGTACCGATGTATATACACGAGCTGAGTCCTTCGACAGCGGTCAGCGAGCTGCACTTGTTGAAGGCATAGTCGGCGATGCCGACGACTCCGGATTTGAGAGTGGCGTTTCCGATGGAAGCACCCTCCTCATACCCTACGACCCATGCCGTTCTGTGGCTTCCGGCGTAGATTATATGGTTTTCGTCGGGGGTCGACCAGAGCTGTGTGTACAAGAACGCGCCGTAGCCTATGCGCCTCACCGATTTCGGGATTATCGAGCGCTGGGCATTGTTGTCGAGCATCGTGCATGCCGCGAACGCATATTGGTCTATTTCAAGGAGCCCTTCGTTGAGGTTGAGAACATTCAGCATCGGGCAGTCATTGAAGGCACCCGCCATAATGAACTCAAGACCCGAGCCGGCATCGAATCTTGCGAGCTTCGATACGAGTGAAAAGGTATATCTGCCTATCGTTTTTACCGAATCGGGGAGTTTTACCGACTCTAGAAGGGGCGCGTTCCTGAAGCAGTTGTCGCTTATTCCGAGTGTGTCGGGCTTTATGTCGTCGGCATTTATCGTTACGACTGTCGAGAAATTCTTTGCCGCGACTATCCATTTACCGGCATAGACGAAATCCGTGGGTGAGTTTTCGTAGATCTTTGTGGCGTTGAATGCAAGAGCGCCGATGTGCTTTACCCCGTCGGGGACCGTGACGCTCTCAAGAAGTGCGCAGTTGTAGAAGCAGTGTGAGCCTATGTCGGTGACCGTTTCGGGAAGCACTATCTGCGTTATCACCGGGCATCCGGTAAAGCAGTGGGAGCCGAGCGTTTCGAGCCTGCTGCCCTCGGCAAAGGTGACCTTTGCGAGCTTGGGGCTTTCGGTGAAGGCGTAGCTGCCGATGTCCGCGACATCTTTACCGATCGTGACCTCTGTCAGCTCGTTTATCGTTGCAAAGGTATGTGAGCCGATGTATGTCACGCTGTCGGGGATGACCACGGATCGCAGAGCCGTGCCGTTGAACGCGGAGTCACCGATCGTCTTTATCTTGCTTCCGAAGGTCACGGAGCTGAGAGAGCGGCAGTAGCTGAAGCAGAATTCGGGGATATCTTCTATCCCTTCCGGGATGGTTACCGTTTCGAGCGAGTTGCAGCCCTGAAACGCCGAGGGACCTATCGACCTGAGTCCTTCGGGGAGAGTCACGGAAACAAGATTCATACAGCTGTAAAAGGCATTTTCGCCTATCTCGCGTATATTGTCCCCGAGGATCACCTCGGTGATGTTTCTGTTACCCCTGAAGGCGGCGGCGGCGATCGTCGTGACCGGCTTGCCGCGGTAGGTCGGTTCGATTATGACCTTTCCCGTGGCGCTGCCGGCTTTGACTATCGCGTATTCCGAGTTGTTGTTTATGGGTTCGTAAATGCAACCCGACTCGTAATCGCGGTGGAATTTCAGCACCTCCGACCATTCGGATACATCTTCATCGGTGTTTCCGAACGCGCGGACGCTTATTTCGTAGTCGCCTTCGGTGAGGCTTGCGAGGGAGTAGCTGAGCTTTCTTGTTTTTTTGCTTTCGGTTTCTTCGCCGGCGGAATTTTTTATCTTTACCGTGTAGTTTTTCGCACCGTCGGTGGGTTCCCATGTGAGGACATTGTCAATGTCGACCGAAAGTCCGGAGGGGATCCCGAGTTCTTTTGCGCAGGAGGCGAAGCTGAGAAGGAAGAGGAGGATCACAGCCGTCACTGCGGCGGGTAATGCAATGCGTTTCATTTTTCGGATCCTCCTTTCTTCGAGGATGCTTTTTCACGCTTTGCGCGTATGATCTCGTGCGGCCACTTGAATCTGAACTTGCGTATCGCCACATCGGTTACGAACAGTACGATGGCAAGGATCATGAAGAGGTAGCGCGGGTCATAGGTCTTTTCTATTGATGTTACAAAGCCGGCGAATATTTCTATCGGGTCCTCAAGGTCGGCGATGAGAACGCCGTTGCCCTGCTTTGCAATCAAAGTGAGATTTTCGGCTCTTTCAAGGTCGGTGACTTCAAGATCCGTGAGGTATTCATCCGAGAAATGAAGGTCTGTATGAGTCGTATATTCGGCGATGACATTTCCGTCGATGTCGACCTTTTTCACCGTTATCTCGTACACGCCGGGTTCCTTTATTATGAATCTGCAGCGGCTGTAATTGCTGGAGGCGTCGAGCGCCGAGATAACATAGAAGGGAAGGGACGAAAGCTTGGTGCCTTCCTCGGGAACGGTGACCTGATCGAGGGTTATCGCTGCCTCATTGGGATCGGAAAGGCTGTGGATCTCTCCGATGACCCTTTCGCCTTCGCCGAGGGCAGTGAAGATGCTGAGCTGGTTCGTGTAGTTTTGGCGGTTGATGCTTACGGAAATTTCGTTCTGGCGTATCGGCTCGGTCGGAAGGAGCGCCGCTATAACATTGAGTATGAAGCGCTGTCCCGCCGTTTCGGTCGTTTTGCTGTCGGGGAAGAAGTTCGATGACCATGTGCCGTTGAGGTCGCACATAAAGCTGCCGACGGTACCCTTACCGAAGCTCCACTGAGCGTATATAGGCACGCCGTAGTCTCCGCTGACCACAAGCTGCGCATCCGACTTGACCTTTACTCCGAAGAATCCGTCAAGCGGCGAGTCTATCTTGTTTGTAACCTGCCCGCCCTCGGTCGTCTGGAGTCCGACTCCGGCGAGAAGGGGAGAGAGAGTATCAAGTGCCGCGGGATAGAAGGTCTCGTAGTTGACTTCCTTTATGCTCTTCGCATTGAGGTCTTCGCGCATAAATGTCGTCGTTTCCGTTGCGTCGGTGAAGACATGGAGTCGTCCGCCGCCTTTTTTGCACGCTGTTTCCATCTGTTCCGCCGCGGTGCTGCCTTCGGCAACGCCTATTCCGACGACGGAGTAGGTTATCTGATAGTTGTCATGATAGAATTCGATGTCTTTGAGGTATTCGGCTTCCTGAGACTTCGGTACCTGACCGTCTGTGACAAGGATAACATGTCTTCTCGCGACATCGACGCTGAGCAGCTGGCGGCTCGCGCGCTCAATGGCTCCGGTGAATACGGTCGAGCCGGAGGGACCGAGATCGCGGGCGTAGTTTATAGCTTTTACGATCTTTGCCTCATTGGTACGCGGGGTCATTCCGAGAACCAGCTCATAGTTGCTGTCAAGGGTCATAAGTCCGATGTAGTCCCTTTCCGACATGGCGTCAAGGCAGGCATATGCGCCGGCAAGCGCTCTGTCGTAGTAGGTCTTTCCGGTGACCGAGTCCTCCGCTCCCATGGATCCCGAGCGGTCGATTATTATCATGACCGCAAGAGGCGGCGTATAGTTTATCGCCTGAATGGGGAGAAGCTCCTGATAAAGGGTATTCATCATATCGTCGCGCCGGTAGGAGTGAGCGATGTACTTGTCGTTTTCGCCGGTCGCCGCCGGATTTTCGTCGGCGCCGCCCACGGTGAAGAGTCCGCCTCCGCATTCATTGACATACTTATAAAGTATCTCGTCGAATCCCGACGGCATATCGGCGTTTGCAATATTGTTGAGGATTACCTGATCATAAGCGCGAAGCTCCTCAAGCGTTTTGGGGACATTTTCGTCGCTCGTGATGTTCATTACGGTCACATTGTAATCGTTTTCCTCTGTCGAGAGGAAGTTCTTGAGCCTTTCGGACTCGCCGTCCTTATGCTCAAGTATCAGGATGTTGTTGAAGTGATCGAGGTTTACAAATGTCTGATAGATATTGTTCTCGTCGACCGTGTCTTCGGTCGAGACGAGAGAGAAGGTAAGGTTATGAAGTCCGTAGCCGCTGAAGGTGTGACGGAAGGTGATGTTCTGCGAGCCTTTGGCCACATTTATGCTCTGCTTTTCGATCGAGACTCCGTTGTCGAAAAGCTCGACGGTGGCAAGACCTTCAAACCTTGAATCGATCGTCACAGCCACGGGACATTCAACTCCCGGGGAGATGTGATAATCGGGCATCACGGTGCCGATGATCTGCATATCGTGGTCGCCGTAAGAAGAGGTGATGTTTGCGATATCTACCGATACGCCGGCAGCCGCGACCGTGCGGATGACCGAGGCGACCGAATTGTCGGTCTCCTTACCGTCGGTGACGATGACTATCTTTGCCGTATCGCTCGTAAACAGTCCGGATGCGTAGGTGACAGCCGACGCGATGTCGGTCGCGCTCACATCGGGAAGCGCGGCAGCCTCGTATTTCGACATTATCGTATCTATCCGGTCGGTAAGCTCGACGGCATAGACCTGATCGAAGCCGAAGGTAACGATCCCTATGCTGTACCCGTCGTACTGCGCCATGCGGAGAACGGTCTCGATGAACTCATTGCGCTGTTCGGCGGAGTTTTCGCAGGTATCGGATACATCGACGAGAAGTATTATCTGGTTGTCTTTATTCGGGATCGAAACATTTATCAGCATACCTGCCATTGTAAGGACGGCAAGAGCCAATACTATGATGTGAAGAACTATTGAAGTGACGCGGTTTCGTGTTCTTCTGTACTTTTTCGACAGCCTGAGATAGAGAAACAGGGTCATTCCGGCGCCGAAGAGGAATACAAGAAGAAGCCAAGGGTGAGAGAATGTAAATTTTATCATTGTTGCCCCTCCTTAAATACTGCTCTCTTTGTGTTGCAGATACCACTCAAGCATTATCAGGGCAACTAAGGCACAGGCAAGCCAGAGCAAGAGATCGTTGTAAAATTCACTCTCGTCTATCTCATAGTAAGGACCGACAAGCGTCGTGTCCTCGTTTGCGGTGATATTGCTTTCCGCCATCGGCATTCTGACATAGATCTTTTCCACGACTTCTTTTCCCGAGAAGGTTGTCTGCTTGAGCGTGTAGGTCCCGGGGACGGTCATTGTCAGCTCTGCGGGGAACTCCTCGAAGCTGAGATCGGTGTTGTAGCCGGTGACAGAGAGCTTATCTCCGCGGCAGTTGAGGGTGAATTTCTGTTGCGTCTCGAATGAATTTCCTTTTACCGTTGCGGGGATGAAATATTCGAGCATATTGTACATCATGAGCGGGAATTCAATGAGAGTAGGGAGATTTGAATAGTGGAGCGAGAAGCACATTACGGCGACCTTGGCTTCGCTGTCGTTTCTTACGAGGAGCATCGGATCGCCCGCGTAAGAGAGGAGCGAGGTGTACATATTCGCGTCGTATGTGACCTTTGTATAACGGCTGACCGTTATGTTCGTGGGTTCTGTGTTCTGAAGTATCGGATTTGTCGTATCGGCGGCGAGAAATACGCTCTTGCGGCTCATATCCACGATACCGTCGATCTGCAGTCCCGAGTTTTTCGGAGCCGTCTGTATATCCGACAGCAGCACGACGCCGTCGGTCGGCAATGTTTCGGGCATGGTATGCTCGAAGATGTAGAAATCGAAGCCTTCGGTAGCGTAGGTGCTGCCTGTTTTGACCTCGGTTATCTGGATATCCCATTTGCCGGCGTATGCTTTCGCAAGGGCGGCAAGGACTTCCTGGAAGAACGGGTTGGGCAGAAGTTCTTTGCCCGTGTTGGGATCTTTTCCGGCGCTGTAATACTGGATCTTTATAAGCTCCTTCATACCGCCGTAGATGTCGAAGTTGTTGTCGAGGATCATCGAATCATTGCTGTCGATCCCTATATGTACCGACTCATACGAGAAGACGCGCTCTTCCTTTGTCAGTGCGTGAAGGATACAGTTTTCGGGAAGATTTTTTTCGTACTCTTTCACACTGTCGATCTCATCGTCGGGATCATCCTCGATGTACTTGAATATCACGGTGTAGATCTGGTCGGAGGCGCAGGAGACCTGCTCGCTGAGCGTTACGCTTCCCGCGGAAATATCCTCGCTGTTTTCGGCGTTCGCACCGAATATTTCGAGAGCGACATCGACATTGCTGTCCCTGCCGAAGCAGGCGATCTGGACGCGGAAGGTGTAGTAGTTATCTTCGTATTCCGCAGTGGCGTTGAGGATAGCCGCGTTCCATTCCTCGGTTTCGGCGACATTCACAAGCGTCACATTTCCGGAGACATTGGCGTAGTTTTTGTCGGTATATACAAATATCTTTGCCGCCGGATTCTCGCTGAGGATGCTGTCGGAGAGAGTTACCGCAGCCTGTATGTCGGAGGAGGAATATGAGCAGCCAAGCTCGCCGTCCTCTCCTTTATCGATGAGTGCATTCAGCTCGTTCACGATCCTGTCGCGGCTGTCCTTGAAGGCTCTTTCGGCAAGGAAGGTGTTCTTGTCGTCGGCGATTATGACCGAAACGATTCCGTCCTTGTCAAAGGTCGCATTGACCTGCTTTATAGCCTCATTGACGGCGCGCTCGTAGCGGCTTATGTCCTCCGATCCGGTGCGCATACTTGCCGAAGAGTCGATGATTATGACCGATTCGGGATTTTCGAGCTGTTCTTTTATCATCACGACCGATTTGGCGAGGATGAACGACGCCGTTACGATGATAAGGATCTGGCACAGCACGAGCAGGATATTGCGCAGCCTGCTGATCGGTATTTTGCGTTTTTTGAATTTAAGGCTAAGTCTCCAGATAAAGGTGCTGGAGATAAGTTTCTGCTGGAAATTCGGTTTGATTATGTAAATGATTATCAGCGCGACGATTCCGAGCAGACCGAGAAGCCCCAGGGGGATGAGAAGTCTCACGACACGGTACCTCGCTTCAGCAGTTCGGAGAACAACTGATTTTCTATCGGTTTTTCGCAATCCAGAGAAATAAATCCGGCATCACGCCTCTTGCAGAAATCACTTATGTCGGCAAGGAAGGCGGCAACAGCCTCTCTGAAGGCGAGCTGCATTGACTTGTTGATCCGGATCTTCATATTTTTCGAATCCCCCATATCGGTGGATTCGGAGTCTATAAGATGTACTCTGTCGGTATATGAGGGGTCAAGCTCGTCCGGAGAATAGACCTGAGCGAGCAGGACCTGATTTTTCTTATATACGAGGTAGTCCACACCCTTTTTCCAGTCGTTGTCGGAGAAGAAGTCGGAGATTATGACCGACATACCGTCGCCCGTCCCTACATTCGGATCACCGACTATGGCGGAAGAGATATCCGCCTCGTCGGTGAATTCGATCTGTTCAAGAGTTGTCATGGCGCGGAAGAAGGCGCGTTTGCCGACGATGGTGCCGAAGGGATTTTCGGCTTTCGATCCTTTTATCAGGTGATAGGATACCTTATCCATATTGTGTATGGCAAGGTATCCTATTGCTGCGGCGACCGCTATCGCGTATGCGCCCTTATTGGGATTTACTTTTCCCATCGAGCCGGAGCAGTCGATATAGATATGGACATGCATCTGGCGCTCGTCGGTAAAGAGCTTTATGAAATACTTCTCGAAACGGCTGTAAAGATTCCAGTCGATCCGGCGGATATCGTCACCGAGCATATATTCACGGTAGTCGGCAAATTCCACTGTCTGACCGTAGGTGGTCACGAGGTGTTTGCCGCCGAAGAATCCGCCGAGATCCTTGCGAAGGTTGAACGCAAGAGATTCAAGCCGACTGAAAAATTCGTCGTTCAAATAGGATCTTTTCATTTATTCTTCTTTTTAGCTCCGTTATCGGCATTATCGGGTTTCTTTAAGTCAAGGTTTACCTTGCATTTTTTTGCGACCTCGTCAAGGATCATGGCGATGACCGCATCGGGGGATACGCGCTCTGCGATCGCCTCGAAGTTCATCTTCATACGGTGACGGAGTACGGGGAAGGCAAGGGAGGCAACATCGGAGTAGGAAACATTGAAGCGCCCGTTCATGAGAGCCTTTACCTTGGCTGCCGAGATGAGAGCCTGACCTCCACGGGGGGAGGAACCGAGACGGACATATTTTTTCGCCGCTTCGGATGCACATTCGCTGTCGGGGTGAGTTGCCGAGATAAGCGTCATGGCGAAGTTGAGAACTTCATCCGCAACTGGTATCTGATTTGCCGTTTCGCGCATGGCAAGAAGCTGCTCGGCGTTGCAGGCAACATTTGCGACCTCGCCCATCGTGTGCTGGGTCATCGTGACGATGCCTTTAAGTTCCTCAAGCGAGGGGTTGTTGACCACGAGCTTGAACATAAAACGGTCCATCTGAGCCTCGGGAAGCGGATATGTACCGTCCTGCTCGATCGGGTTCTGCGTTGCGAGGACGAAGAAAGGCTCTTTCATCTTCCTCGAAACACCCATAACGGTGACGGTATGCTCCTGCATCGCTTCAAGCAGAGCCGACTGTGTTTTCGGTGTCGCACGGTTGATCTCATCGGCGAGGATGAGGTTTGCGAATATCGGACCCGGTTCAAAGCGGAATGCCGAATTGCCGTTCTCGTCCTTCGTGATTATGTTTGTACCCGTGACATCGGCGGGCATAAGGTCGGGGGTGAACTGAATACGCGAGAAGGGAAGGTCGAAAACGCGGCTGAGCGTTCTGACGAGTCGGGTCTTTCCGACTCCGGGGACTCCCTCAAGCAGGATGTTACCGCCGGCGATAAGCGCGATTATCGTGTTTTCGACGACATCATTCTGACCTATCATATCCTTGCGGGTCTCCTCAAAAATATGCTCGCACTGTACACTGAACTGTTTGATGCTTTCTTCTGTAACCATTTTATATTCTCTTTCCTTGTGAATTTTTACTTGTTGTTCCGGATCATTTTGCGATTCCACCGAAGTAATCGCCGATCATTCCGGACTGATTACCGTCAAGACCCGTGTTGGATCCGGCAGCATCCTGAGCGCCCGAGAGGCTGTCACCGTAGACATCTCCGATAAAGGTTCCGCCGTCGATGACCTGATTGTTCGGGTTTGTGGCACCGCCTGCACCGCCGTTGTCGCCGTCACCGTTACCGTCGGGACCCTTATCGTCCCCGTTGGGGAGCGAGGGACCTTCCTGAGGCTGATTGGGCGAATTGCCGTTGCTGTCGCTGCCGTCGTTCTGATCCATTTCTTCATCGTTCTCGTCATCTTCCTCGATCGGGACGAAGACGGCGTAAGCCTTGATGTCCTTGTCGACGGCTTCATCGGTGCGGAACGCATCCTCGCATCCGTCCGTCCAGCCGACAAAGATGTAATTCTCATCGGCGACTGCCTGGACCGCGTCGGTCGCGGTACCTTGTTCGACCGTCTGATCGAGTCTGCCGTAGACCTTACCGCCGATGTCGTCCTTCACGCCGTACTTTGCGGAGTAGTAGACTTTTTCGGGTTCATTTGCGGCGTTTATCAGGTCGATGAGCGACTTGTCGGACACCGCGGAAGCGGTCGTCGTGCCGGCACCGACCACAAGGGTCACGGCGCATACTACGACCAGCGGGACCGAGACTGCGATCTTGAGCAGGGAAGAGTTGACCTTCTCGAGCGATCTCATGGCATCCTCTCTCTGATAGCGTGCCATGAAGGAATCGTCGTCGGCGAACTGAGTCATCGTAAGTATTCTCTCTTCGAGTCCGAGCATATCGACGCGGGACGCGATCTCACGGGTCGAGCGTCTGAACTTGCAGAAATAGAAGAGTGGAGCGGAGATACCGGCGACCGCGGCAAAGGCGATGATGCTTATCCAGAACATCTTGATTCCGAGCGCCCAGAATACGAGCGAGCATACGATCTCTGCACCGAATCCGATGGACAGGCCGCAGAGAATGGATTTGATCCAGCCTTCCTTTGCTATCCTTCTTTTGAAAGTTCTGAGTAATGCGGCGGGGTCGTTCTTTTTGACTGTGTTTTTCATGATTTGCTCCTTTCGACAATTTTATAAGATATTACGATTAGGTATAATGATATACTCTAAAAAATAATATATTAGATTATATCACGGATTTCCTGTTTTGTAAATAGGTATCATCAATTTTCTTGCATTGAAAAAAGTAAACTATATCGGACTTCGGTATCAATAAAACCGCACGCGGATTCACCGGCAGTTCAAATAAAAACACCCCCGCAGCGGCTGACCGCTGCGGGGGATTGATCCCTTGTTTTTATGCTTTATCCTTCGGGATCATTCTGCTTTGTAGTTGTAGACCAGCTTGGCTTCGCAATTTTCGTTCCACGAGGAACCCCATGCGTCGTAATCGGTCGAATCTCCTTCAAAGTAGATCGTCTGGTCTGCTGTCCAGCCTTCAAAGATCTTTGCATAGGCTGTAACTGCTGCGGCGGGGATGACGATACTCTTGAGAGATGTGCAACCGCCGAACGCCCACGAGCTGATGTAGTTGATTGTGCTCGCGAGTTTGACCGACTTAAGGTTTATGCAGTCCTCAAACATCGAGGTGCCAAGCTTTTCGATGCCTTCGGCGAAGACGACGGTCTCAAGCTGTTCGCATGCCTGGAATACATAGGAGCTGCTCGAGGTAATGCTTCCGGGGATGTAGATCGACTTGAGTCCGGAGCCCTTGAAGGCGGATGCGCCGAGAGTCGTGACCGTTTCGGGGATAGTGAAGCTCTCAAGCGAGGTGCATCCGGCGAATGCCGAAGAACCTATCGATGTGATTTCACCGAGGAAGGTGACACCGGTCAGATTTGCGCAGCTTGCGAATGTGCTGCTGGGGATCTCAGTGATAGCTTTCGGGAATTCAAAGGTCTTGATACCCGAGCTCATGAAGACGGAGGTTCCCATCTTCGCTATCTTTGTACCTTCTGCGAAAGTCACCGTTTCGAGAGCCGTGCAGTTTGCGAAAGCATTGTTGCCTATTTCGGTAACGCTCGCGGGGATGACGACGGTCGTGAGAGCGGTGCAACCGCGGAATGCGTAGTTGTTGATGACTTGGATACCTTCTTCGAAGATGACGGTCTTCAGTGATTCGCAACCGCTGAAGGTATATGTGCCGTAGGTGAGTTTTCCGTCAGTGCCTTCGCCGAGAGAATTGAGCGTCTTGGGGATTACGATACTCGTGAGTCCCGATCCGGCGAAGCAGGATGAACCGATGTGTTTGACCGTTGCGGGGATCGTGAAGCTCTTCAGTGATTTGCAGTTCTGGAACGCATAGCTGTTGAGAGAGATCATTTCGCCGAGGAATGTTACTTTCTGGAGATTGACGCAACCGTTGAATGCATAAGAGCTGGAGGTTACCGTGGCTCCGAGCATCGTGAGCTTTGCGGGAAGGGTGATCTCGCTGATCGCTGTTTCCTCGAATACATGAGTGTAGATCGTTGTAAGTTCGGAGTTTTCCTCAAATTCGATCTTTGCGAGCTTCGAGCAGCCGCTGAAGGCATAATCCTTTATTGTCTTTACCGAAGCGGGGATCTTTATTTCGGTTATCTCGGAATCTGTGAATGCATATTTACCTATCGTTTCAAGGGTGGAGGGAAGGGTTATCTTCGATGCCTTTGTTCCGTAGAATGCATAATCCGGAATCGAGGTTATACCATCCATAAGGACGATCTCGGTGATGCCTTTCTGGCCGTTGAAGAGTTTCTCGCTGAGGGTCGTACCTGCCGGAATAACGAGTGTTCCGGTGGCTGTTCCGGGGACGGCAAGAATGGTCACCGGAGAACCTATCTGGACAAGAGCACTCTGCTCGACGGCAAATTTCGTGTTGCCGGCGGCTACCGTGAAGGTAGCGAGTTTGTGGCAGGCACCGAATACATTTTTGCCGATCTTGGTGCAGCTCTTCGGAATGTTGATACTCTCGATGGATTCGCATCCGTAGAATGCCTGATCGCCTATTTCGGTAATGCCTTCGTTAAGGGTGATTGCCTTGAGCGATGCACATCCGTCGAAGCAGTTTCTGCCTATTACCGTGACGCTGTCGGGAAGGTTTACGGTGGTGAGGGATACGCAGCCGTCGAATACCTTGGTTCCGAACTTTGTGACCTTGCCCTTGAATTCGACCGATTTGAGGTTTACGCATCCGCTGAATATGCCGCTTTCGGTCGTTGCAGAGGCGCTTGTCGTGCCGTTGCCCATAAGGGTTACGCCCGACGGGACTGTGAAGCTTTCGATCGCGGTGTTCGCAAAAGCGTAAGCACCGATGGCTGTGAGCTTCGGAGATTTGCCGAGATCTATGCTCGTGAGCGCCGTGCATCCCTTGAAGCAGTTTTTGCCGATCAGGGTGACGCTTTCGGGGAGTTTGATCTCGGTAAGAGCTACGCAACCCTCAAATGCGCTTTGACCGATCTTTGCGACATCGCCCTTGAATTCGACCGACTTAAGGTTCACGCATCCGCTGAAGATGCTGCTGTTTGTCGTTGCGCTGACGGTTGTTGAACCGGTGCCGAGAAGGGTAACGTTCGCGGGCAGGCTGATGCTTTCGATTCCGCTTGCCTTGAAGACAGAGGCACCGAGGGTCTTGAGTTTCGAATTCTCTCCGAATTCGACCGATTTGAGAGAAGTGCAGCCTTCAAAGGTGCTGACACCGATCTGCGTTACCGTGTCGGGGATATTGACCTTTGTAAGAGCCGTGCAGTTGTAGAAAGTCTTACCGTTGATGTGAGTTACATTCTTTCCGAAGGTGACGCTTGTGAGCGATTCGCAGCTGTAGAAGAGATTTCCGGAAGAGGATGCCGAGGGAGCTGTAGCTTTTGTTGTGCCGACTATTTTGAGCGAATCGGGGAATACTATCGAAACGATGCCGGATCCCTTGAATGTATACGTTCCGGTCGCGGTGAGCTTCGAGCCTTCCTCGAAGATGACTTCCTTGAGAGCCGTGCAGCTTTCAAAGCTGTAATTTCCGAGTGTCGTCACGCTCTTCGGGACGGTGAAGGTCGGGAGCTTTTCGCAGGTGCTGAAGATATATGTTCCGAATGTCGTGATCTTCGTACCGCTTTCAAAGGTGAAGGAGGTAAGGTCAAGGTTAGTCGCAAATGCGTAGTTGCCTATGGTGGTGACCGATTTCGGGATCACTATCGAAACAATATTCTGGAACCTGAATGCATTGGAACCTATCGAGGTAAGAGCGCAGTTGCCGTCTTTGTCTTTAGCAAATGTGACCTTGACAAGAGTTCCCTTGCCCTTGGATGCGCCGCTGAACGCAGAACTGCCGATGCTCTTCACTGTTGCGGGGATCGTGATCTCGGTGAGCCCTGCCTTGTTGAAAGCGTTGTCACCGATTTCGGTGATGCCGGCGGGAAGAGTTATGGTCGTGAGAGAGGTGCATTCCGAGAACATATACTTGGGTATCACGGTCAGATTCGCGGGAAGCGTGACATCGGTGAGCGATGTGCATTTTGCGAACAGGTAGTTGCCGAGATCGGCAACGCTGAGCTGGCTCGGATGTTCGGCGCTGTGTTCAAACACGACCTTTGTCAGTGCCGTGCAACCCTGGAATGCATTTGCACCTATCTTCTGAACGGTGTAGGGGATGTAAAGCTCGGTAAGACCGATCTGGTTGAGGAATACATTTTCACTGATCTCCGTTACGCCGACCGGTATGGTATGCGAGCCGGTGAGGAGGCCGCAGATGTACTTGTAAGCTGTGCCGTTCTTGTTGTAGAGGATCGGGCTGCCTTCGACCGACGAGAAGTTTTCACTTTCGGGGTCAACTACGAAGTTCTTTATCGTGTTGCATCCGGTGAACACACCGTTGACATTACCGACCGATTTCGAGAGGTAGACCGAGTCGAGTGCGGTGCATCCGCTGAACAGCGATGTGCCGAGCGAGAGGACTTTACCCTCCGAAAGGGTCGGGAATACGAACGATTCGATCAGCGTTTTCTGGAAAGCGAGGTTACCGATAGCGGCGAGCTTGGAGGTGCCGTCTGCCGCTTTCGTCATGGTGACTTTGCTGAGAGATGTGCAGCTCGCGAATGCGGAAACACCGAGGTTTTCAAGAGAGTAGGGAAGAGTTACCGATTTGAGCTTTGCGCATGAGGCAAACGCCGATTCGCCGAGTTCGGTAATTCCTTCGGGAAGTACCAATGTCTCTATGCTTACAGCGTTGAATGCACCTTTGTTTATTACCGGAGCTGCTCCGTCCGCAAAGGTGAGCTTCGCGATCTTCGAACGGGCGAAGCAGTAATCGCCAAGGGAGCTTACGCTTGCCGGTACCGCAAGTTCGGTAAGACCCGCGTATTGGAACGCACATTTACCGATAGAGTATTTCGAATCCTTAGCTGCGGGAAGTTCGAGCAAGGTGAGCGCCGAGCAGTGATCGAATGCATACTCGCCTATTGCGGAGGCGGAGATGTTACCCTTACTGTCGGTAAGATCTTTAAGGACTGTGCCTGCTGCGAACTTCACTGTGGTGAGCTTGTCGGCGTAGTTGAACGCACGGAAGCCTATACGCTCAAGTGTTGAGGGCAGATAGACCTTTTCGATGTAGGCATAAACCGCATAATGGTTGTTGCCGGTTGCCGGTGAGCCGCCGAAAGCATAGCTGCCGATGTAGGTAAGTCTTTCGGGGAATGTTATCTCCTTCAGTTCCTTGCACCCGTAGAAAGGAGCATAACTGTAGCTCTTTGCGTCGAGTATTTCGAGCTTGACGGGTTCCTGCCCGTCGGGTGTGGGGGCGAAGGTAAGCTTGCTGAGGGATGTGCAGTAGTAGAATGCTTGGTTTTCTATTTTAGCGACGGTACTCGGAATGACGATTTCCTCAATTGACGTGCAGTAATAGAACATATTTTCCGCTATGCCCGTAAGTCCTTCGGGAAGCGAGATCTTCTTGAGTGCTTTGCACTGAGAGAATGCCTGATCGCCGACGGTGAATTCCTCGCCGGCGGGGACCTTACCGAAGGTCACGGAGGTCACGACGGAGTTATTGTTGAATGCACCGGCACCGACCTCGGTCACGCTGTCGGGGATGACCGCATCGGTCGTGCCCGCTTTTGCTATGACGCAGTAGAGGAGCTTTGTGGGAATATACTCTGTCTTACCGTTCACGGTCTTTTCGGACTTCCGGTAGATTATATTGTCGATTGCAGCGTAGTGAATATTGTCTTTGTCGATTTCAACCGTTGCAAGGACCTTGCAGTTCAAGAACACATTGAAGGCTGTATTGTCGTCGTTGCCGAATTTTTCAAGGGATTTCGGGAGCGAGATCTTTTCGAGACTGCTGCAGCTCTGGAATGCGCCGGCTCCGATCTCGGTGACACCTTCGGGAACGGTGACCTCGGTGAGCTTCGAACAGTTGTAGAATGCCTCGGCTCCGATGCTTACGAGATGATCGGGAAGCTCGATGCTCTGAAGGCCTGAGCAGTTTCTGAATGCCGAATCACCGATCTTGAGTGCGGGCTTTTCCGATCCCTCGGTGACAGCTGTGAATTTTACGAACTTCATCGCGGAGCATCCGAAGAAGGCGGATTCGCCTATTGACTTGACATTCGGACCGATCGTAATGCCGGTAAGACCTGTCTTCGCCTGGAACACGCGGTCGCCGACAGCAGTGACGGTATCGGGAATGACATAGTCGCCGGCGCGGCCGGTCGGATAGTAGATGATCCTTGTGACGCCCTTGTCAAAGAGAACGCCGTCCTGCGAGCTGTAATTGTTGTTTTGACTGTCGACCGTGACGCTCTCGATCTTCTGACCGAATACGCCGGGGATGTCGAATACGGGAACATCCGTACCGATGGTGACTTCCTTGACATAGAACAAGGGGATCGCGGCATCTGTGCCGAATGCGTTGGTGGCAAAGTCAACGGTTGCGGGAGTTCCTTCGGGAGCGCCGTCGGGAACGATGCCCGTGGTGTTTACTATGACCTTGACGAGCTTCGAGGTTTTCGCAAAGGCAAATTCCTCTATCTTGACAACTCTTTCGGAAATGGTCAACTCGGTGACCTTGTTGCAGTTTTCGAATGCGTTCTTGCCTATCGAGAGGGCAGCGCCGTCCTTGCCGCCGAGGTCGATCAAGGTCAGACCGTAGCAGCCCTTGAAGGCCTTTTCCGAGATCGTAGAGACGGTTTCGGTGATGTGGATCGCGGTGAGCTTCGTGCAGTCCTCAAATGCGCTTTTTGCTATTGTCATGATGCCGACGGGAACAGAGAATTCGCCTTCCATGCCCTTCGGGCAGTAGACGAGAGTCTTGCCGTCGCCTGTGCAGACGACCTTGCGTCCCTCATCACCAATGGTGAGGAATTTGTTGTCTTTGCCGTCTTCGATAGTGATCGAAGCGAACTTCGAACATTTCTGTATCGAGTCGGATTCGAATTCCGCAAGTCTTGCGGGGAATTTGATCTCGGTCAGGTAAGAACACGAGACTATTGAGCCGGAGGAAACCGAAAGGGGACGGGGCGTGGCGTAATCGGGAGTGGCTTCAAAGGTTATCTTTGTGAGCTTGGATGCGGTGTTGAACGCCTGGTCTCTGAGTTCCGTTATCGTGTAGGGGAAGGTTACTTCAGTAATCTTGGAGCTCTTGAATACATTGGAGATGACGACCTCGGTGCCGACGAGTACATTCAGGGGACCCTCTTTGGCACCCGGGATGCACAGAAGCTCCCACTTGCCTGTGATGTCATTGTAACCGTAGAGAACGCCGTCGTGCGATTTGTAACGGGCGTTCAGAGTACCCGGCACATCATCTATGTGGATAGCTTTCAGCTTGCTGCATTTTTCGAATGCCGAGCCGCTTCCGTTGAAGCCGTCGATGCCGACATCTATTCTTTGTACGGTGTTGGGGATGATTATTTCGACGAGCGATGTGCAGTCGGCGAATGCGCCTGCTTCTATCGCCGTTACGGGAAGTCCGTTATGCGTTGCGGGGATCTCAAGGCGGGTGATGTTTCCGATGCCGAGGTCGCCCTTCTGTACCGAGTAGGATTGGTCGTTGTCGATCAGGATGAACTTGAGCGAGTCGATGAAGTAAGCGTAGAGCTTCAGATCACCCGCAGTTATCCATTCTCTGAGTGCTTCGCCGTTTTCGTTGGTGTATCTGATACCTGCGCCGTTGACATCGGTGTACCAGCCGACGAAGAGTTTCGAGGTGTCGGAGGGAGTCGGAACGGGAAGATCGTTCTTCTTTCCGTAGACCGCACCGGCAGAGGCAACATCGAGCTTTGCGTCATCGCCGGGAACGAGGATCGCCTTGTAGGTCTTCGCGGTCCAGTCGGCGTAAAGCACTGTGCCTTCGTCCTTGTTGTAGGTTGTGTCGGAGAAGGGCTTACCTTCCGCAAGACCGCCGGGAGTCGTGAACCAGCCGACGAATTCATAGCCGTCGCGCTTCGATTCGGTAAGGCTCAGCGGATCGCCCTTTGCCTTGTATATCGTTTTGACTTCGGAGCCGCCCTTCGAGTCGAACTCGATCGCGAACACCTTGACTGTCGTTGCGGCTGAGACGGACTTTGAGCCGCTCGCATCGGCGAAGCATACCGATATTTCGATATTTCCCGCCGATTCAAAGGTGACGACGAAGCTGTTCTTGTCGCCGTCGACCTCATAGGTCTTGCCGCCGACCGTCACGAAATACTTCGCGGCGCCGAGGACGGGGTCCCATGTTACCGCGCCGCCCGCGTAGCTGACCTTACCCATCGTGCCGTATTTGAGCTTCGTGACGGTGGTGTAGGGCGAGTTCTCGGCTTCGGTAGCACCGACAGCCATCACGCGGACACTGAATTCGGTCTTGCCGGACCCGAGCATCTCGGAGGTAAGGACAAGCGAATTCGTTGTCGCGGGATAGGTCTTGCCTTCTATCTCGACGAGATAGGAGTTTGCGCCCCTGACGGCGTTCCACGAAAGGGTATTGCCGGTGAGGTTTACGCCTGAGGGAAGGGCAAGGGTCTTCTTTTCAAGCTGTTTTGCGGTCGCGGGCTCGGAATAGTAGCCTGCGGTGACCGGTGTGACCTTCACATAGAGTTTGCCGGCATCGAGTCCGGTCGCATCGAATGATGCCTCGGTCACATATGTTGAGGTGTAGTTTATACCGTCTGCCGATATCTCGACGAGATATTTCTCGGCGTTTTCGACGGCGTTCCAGACGAGCTTGCCGTTTTCGAGCTTCACATCATCGACGGCGCCGAAGCCGAGGAAGAATACGAAGGTCTGCGTCGAATCGAGATAGCCTTCGGCTTTTGCGGTGACGGCAAAGCTGATACCGTCCTTCGGCATATCGCAGAAAGAGAACATATAGTTCGTCGAGCTGCCGTTGTCGATGTTTTTGTGGCTGTGACCCGGAGTGCCGCATATGACCGTGATTATGTACTTTTCGGCATGGGCAACGGGATCGAAGAGAAGAACGCCGTTGACTACGCGGAAGTTCGATACGCGGTCAAGGACCTTGTTCTTCACATAAGCCGTGGAGGATTTACCGTTGCACTCGACGGTGACGGTGTACTCGCCGGCTTCCTGAGCCGAGAAATCGAATACGAATTCGTTCGTGCCGACATTGCTCTTCGCTATCGTCGTGTCGCCTTTCATGATGGTGACGCGGTAGCTGAGAGTGGCACCGAGCGACTGCCATGTTATCTTTTTCTCGCCGACTGAGACGAGAGGCGTGCCGGGGGTCTTGAAGACCGCATAGAGCGTGATGTCCTGCGTGAGCTGCTGGTCGGTGTACTGACGGGTCAGCTTGGAGGCGGACTGATAATCGCTCATCCACCAGCCGGCGAATTCCGCACCGTCCTTTTTCGGGGTGGGAAGGTTGTAGAGGACGCCGTTGACCGTCGTTACGGGATCGTAGACGGTTCCTTCGCAGACGAGGGACACGGTGTATTCGGTCCTGCCTTCCGACTGCTTGACGAAGCGACCGTATACCGTCGTGTCGGAGGTGATGATCGCAGTGTCGAAGGAGAAGGGCGACTTGTAGTCCTCATCGGCATACCAGCCGACGAAGATGTAGCCGTTTCTTGTCGGGTCCTGCGGCTTCACGGCGTGACCGCCGTTCATGACCTGCTGCTTCTCGACCGCGCTGCCGCCCGCCGTGTTGAAGGTGACGGTGAACTGCTTCCTGAGCAGCATGCGGTAGCTCGAACCGTTGTAGGTGAGCTTGAGAACGCCGTTCTCGATCGTCGCCGACGCCGTGGTGGTGTCGCTGCCGCTGAAGCTGAGTGTCAGGGTGCCGTCCTTGTAGGTGAAGGTACCCTTCTGCTCACCGTTCAGCCCGGTGATCGTGAAGGTATTCTTGACGATGGAGAATGTGTACTCCTTATCGCCGTCGGTCGTGTAGTAGACATTGTCGATGCCGTAATCGACGCTGTCCACGGGAGGCTTGGAATCATCGGGTTTGTCCGGGGTATCGCCCGTGCAGGACGCGAACATTCCGAGGACCAAGCAGATGCAGAAAACGGCAATCAGAAGGATATGCAGTTTTCTTTTGGACTGGAACATATAGATTCCTCCTTAAAATAAAAATGATGTTCCTATTATAGCAGACTCTTCCGCAAAATGCAAGATGTTTTTGAAATAATTCATTTTTTTCTTGCACGATTACGAAAAGACGCCGTCGCCGGACAGGGCGATTGTCTGTATTAACGAACATTGCGCCGCCGCAAGGAAAAAATCCGTATGCCGTGAGCCGCATTATCTTTAGTTTAATAACTAAAATTGATAATTCCTTATTTTTTTCACGCGCGTGAACCGGTGAAAAGGCGGTCGCCGCGCCGGGATCCGAATGCCTTACGGCGGGCTTTGACGGCGTGTTTTCAAAACGCCGGATGAGCCTTACAATGCCGTTTTGCGATCTGAGCGTTGCGATCGGTATTTTGCAAGACGCAAAAGCCGATTTTGCAAAACTTTGCTTTTGGCGGGAATTATTGCCCGAATACCCCGGTCGAGGGCTTCTCGGTTGCTGCAATTTTCACGGGGAAGAGAATGCGGTGAATATTTATTCATCGTGCGAAATGCCGCAAAAATCGTTGCGGGCCGTAGGAAGGGAGACGACCTTGATAATTTTCAGGGCCATTCGGGAATGAGGATATGGGTGCCGGATATCGGGATTTTCGGGAGTCGGAATGACGCGGTGATGCACATTTTCTACATTATTATATATAAGCCTGCACGGCGATGCCGGACGGCAGCCGACGACTGGAAAATGCGAAAACGCGACACTTTCGGAAAAGCCCGGGAAAACGCAAAAGCACGAGGAGCGTAGCCCTTTGAAAACGAAAAAAGTCTGAAAACCGCGCGCCGGGTATTGCTGATCGCGTGCATATAAGTCTTTCTTTGCCGGTTGCGGCGAATATTGCGCGCTTCGGCATATTTCCGCTTTTTTCACTTTGCCGGAAAAGCAAAAGCAAATATGCGCATATTATCGCATATAATGTGTATATATTCGTGTTCGATGAAAAAAGTTTACACAAAAAAGCGCTCGTCGGGCGTAAAAATAGTATATAAGCATTGACAAAACGGCGATCGTGTGGTATCATACATTATTGTAAAAATGCGTCCCGATGCCTTAAAAATCGGAACGGGAAACGAATTTTGCAAGAATTGCAAATCGCGTTTCAAAATGCGGTAAACACCTGCGCGAAAATCGGCGAATCAAAGCCGCTTATATATTATTGTAGGGAATCGAGAAAAAAACTGTCTGCCCGACACGCCGGCTACTGTGTATATTTGACAAAAAAAGTACCCGCTCATCGCACGCGGACACGCAAATTGCGGAAGATATATTATAATATAAAAAATTTATAATTACCTGCTTTACAACGCTACCGAAGTGTAGTATAATATCATTCGGTTTTTTACCCGATGGCAAATTTGCCCCAAAGGAGTTCATAAGATGAAAAGAAGATCAATAAGAGCGGTCTGCACGGCGGCACTCATACTCTGCATCGCCTGCCTGCTTGCCGCGTGCGGGACGAAGGATGAACTTGCCGATCTCGTCAACAACGGCTATACCTGCAAGGTCACGATAGATTTCTGCGGCGGACTTTCAAAGGGGAACGGAACGCAGCTCTATTACACGCGTGAAGGTTCGCTTATATTCAGGCCCGGCACCGACAAGACGGGGACCGACGAACCGATACTCAGCGGCTATCATGTCAAGGAATACTATGTGAAGGAAAAAGCCGCCGACGGAAGCGAGACCGAGCGCGTCTGGAACTTTGACAGCGACAAGGTCACCGGAGACATCACGATCTACTGCCGTTGGGCTAAGAACTACACGGTAAAGATCCTTTACGGCGACAATAACGAAAGCTTTATGGAGGTAAAGGTCCCCGACGGTACCGGTACCGTCGCGAGATTCTCCACGCCGAAATGGAACGGACACACCCTTGTCGGATACTATACCGACAGCGAATACAAGAACCCCGTCACTTTCCCCTATAAGCACGGTCTGAGTGAAGACAACCCCGACGAGACGGTGTATGCGAAATTCATCGAGGGAGATTACGAGCTTGTATCGAAGCCTTCCGACTTCACCACGGTCAGTGCCGGCGGAAGCTACTACCTGCTGAACGACATTGATATGAGCGGTGTCGACGAGGTGACATTCCCCGAAAACTTCTCGGGTCAGATAATCGGCAACGGATATAAGATCAGCAATCTCAAGGTCACTCAGCGTCAGACAAAGAACGGTGAGTATTACGGACTCTTCGGACGCCTTGCCGGCAACGCGGAGATCCGCGATGTCACATTCGAGAATCTGCAGCTCACGATCGTTCTCGACAACCTGCAGAACAGCAAGGTGCTTTACATAGGCGCTCTTGCGGGCAAGTGCGATGATACCGTGAAGCTCGAGGGCGTGACCCTCGGCGGAAAGGTCACGATAGACTGCGCCGGCAGGACCGATGCGGATACCGTCATGAACGCCGAACTCACCGGTGCCTTCGGAGAAGCATCCGATGAATCGGAAAAGAAGGTCACCGTCAATGTGACTTCCGAGAAGATCAACACGAGTAAATAATAAATTGAGTATATAAAAAGGGAGAAAAACGATGAAAAAGAAATTTTTGACAGGGCTGAGCCTTCTGCTTCTGATCTGCACACTTCTGCCCATGCTGGCGGCGTGCAGCTGCAACGGCGACGGTCCCGATAACCCCGACAACAACAAGGGTACCATCTCGAATGAGGATACCCCTCTGGCACTTGCGAGCGAAGCGCTTGACGGCGTCTTCAATCCGTTCTATTACACCAGCGGTGCCGACGGAAGCGTCATCGGTCTGACCCAGATCGGTATGCTCACCACCGACAAAGACGGCAACCTCAGCTGCGGTAAGGATACCGACAGCGTCGTGCTTGCCTACACCTACTTCACCAAAGGCTCTCTTGCCGATTACGAGAGGACCGGAAGCTATGACAATTACTACACCGAGTACAACTTTGCTATAAAGAACGGCATCAAGTACTCGAACGGTTCGGATCTTACCATAAAGGATGTTCTTTTTAACCTTTATGTCCTGCTCGATCCTATCTACACCGGTTCTTCGACTCTTTATTCGGTCAATATCCGCGGACTCAACGCCTACCGCGCACAGTCTGCCGATGAGAACCAGCAGAAGCAGATGGATCAGTATTTCAACAATGAGGCTGCCGCCCGCATCAGCGAGATCGTTGACTGGTGTAACGACGACAGCTCCAAGAGAGAGGATATAACCGAGAGAATGCAGGCGGTCATCTCGAAGGCTGAGGAATTCTTCCGCAGCGAGCTTGAGACCGACTGGGCGAGCGCTGCTTCGACTTCTCTCGATTCCTACGCCAAGTACGGCTTTACCGAGGCGTGGCAGCTCTTCCTCTACAACGAGGGTCTTATCACCGTTAAGTCCGAGAAGGACCCCGATACAAAGGAGATCAAGTACACGACCGATTACTTCGGCTACGATAAGGCCGATGTCGATCATTCGAAAGAGGCTATGATCGAGACCGTCTATAAGGCAAACATGGAAGTTTCCACCCTTTCGGCTTACAAGACCAAGCTCAAGGCAGTCGTTGCCGGCGGCTGGGCTACCGCCTCGAAGCTCAAGGAACACTTCAAGAGTGTCGCTATCTCGGAATACTTCAGCGATCCCGCGAAAAAGGGCGTTCCGAACATCACCGGTATCACCACTTACAGAGCGAGCCAGATCCCGGGCGAGGACGGCAAGGTCGTTGACCTCGGCGAAGAGTGCGATGTTCTTAAGATAATCGTCGACGGCGTCGACCCGAAGGCTATCTACAACTTCTCCTTCACGGTCGCTCCGATGAGCTACTATTCGACCGAAGAGCAGATCAATGCGTTCTCTGTCGAGAACAATAACTTCGGTGTCAAGTTCTCCGATGACAAATTCTTCAACCAGCTCCAGACAAAGCAGGTGCCGGTCGGTGCAGGTCCTTACAAGGCATCCAACGCCAACACTTCCTGCGAAGCCGAGTCGGCTATCCCCTCAAAGAACGAGTTCTTTGCAAACAATGTAGTTTACTACGAGAGAAACAACAACTTCTACACCGTTTTCGGCTCCGATAAGTCGAAGAATGCGAAGATAAAGAAAGTCCGTTACAAGGTCATTTCGACCGACCAGATGTTCGACGCTGTTACCGGCGCGGTACCGGAGGTCTACTACTCCGAGCCGCAGGCTACCAGCACGAATATCAATAAGCTGAAAAACGCCGCCAACACCGATTACGACCTTGCAAACAACCTCGGATACGGTTATATCGGTATCAACGCAGGCAAGATCAAGGATATAAACATCCGTCGCGCTATCATGTACTGCATGGATATAGGACTCTGCCTTGACTACTACGGCGGAAGCGAATTCGCAAGCATCCTCTATCGCTCGATGTCGGAAAATTCGTGGGCTTATCCGAAGGGCTGCATGCCTTACTACGGCGACAAGTCCTACGACGGCTGCGAATACGACAGCCAAGGAAACCTTATCAAGGTAGGCAAGTTCAACGAAGAGCTTGCGAAGGAATCGGCGTTTGCCGCTGCAAAGAAGGCGGGATACAATCTCGATACCGCGTCAGGCAAGCTCAAGAACGCCAATGGCGAGACGCTGACCTACACCTTCACGATCGCCGGAGATTCCAACGACCACCCCGCATATCAGACGATGCAGAAGGCTGCGAACCTTCTCAACGATATCGGCTTTGATGTGACCGTCACAAAGGACGCCTACGCTCTCTCGAAGCTCGCATCCGGCGGACTTCAGGTCTGGGCTGCCGCGTGGTCGTCGACCATCGACCCCGATATGTATCAGGTATATCACAAGAAATCCAGCGCTACCTCGATAAAGAACTGGGGCTTCCCGTACATCGAGGAAGAGGGAACCGCGGAAGAGAAGAAGATGCTCGACGATCTGGCATACCTTATCGAGGATGCCCGTTCGACGGTGGATCAGGAATACCGCAAGGAGAAATATTCCGAGGCGCTCGACCTCGTCATGAGCATGGCTGTCGAGCTTGCCACCTACCAGAGAAAGAACCTCTTCATCTGGAATTCGGCAGTAATCGACTCCGACACGCTTTGCGAAGCAACGGCATATCAGTCCCCGCTTTCAAAGATCTGGGAAGTCAGTCTCAAAGAGACGAAGAAGTGACATCCCAAGCGAAAGGAGAACGCCGCCCGGAGCGGCGGTCTCCCTTTGCTTTTTCAATCGGACTCCGGGATCGTATCCCGCAGAGACAGCCTGAGAGCAAGACCTGCCCCTGAGGGGCGCGATTCCAAAATCAACAGAGCCGCCGCCGCGCGGTATGGGAGATCAAAATGGCACAGTACATAATCAAACGACTGTTAATTTCTATACTGATACTCTTTATGGTATCATTTCTGATGTACGGTCTGATACGGTTGCTGCCGAACGACTATGTCGATCAGAAATTCCAGTCCCAGCTTGAGCAGGGAACGGTCAGCGAAGAAGACATATTGGCTATGAAGGAGCAGTACGGACTTGATGACAACTCATTCCTCGGAATAGTCAAGGGCTACTTCAAATGGCTCGGGAACGCGCTCCGCGGGGATCTCGGAATGTCATTCAAGTACAACGCACCGGTGGCGGAGGTCATATCGACCTATATGTGGATATCCTTTGCCATATCGTTCGTCGCCCTGATACTCGAATTCATAATAGCGATACCGCTCGGCGTCATTTCGGCTACGCATCAGTACGGAGTTTCCGACTACGCCGTGACCGTGTTTGCCATGATGGGTATATCGCTTCCGTCTTTCTTCCTCGGCTCGCTCCTGATAAAGATATTCTATGTTGACCTCGGCTGGTTTCCGCAGGGCGGACTTGTCAGCGCCACAAGCGACCTCACGGGCTTTGCCAGAGCGATGGATGTTGCATGGCACTGTGTGCTTCCCATGGTGACGCTCGTCATCCTCTCTATCGGAGGAATGATGAGGTATACGAGGACCAACACGCTGGAGGTCCTCAATTCCGACTACATACGCACCGCGCGCGCAAAGGGACTTTCCGAGCGCACTGTAATATACAAGCATGTTTTCCGCAATACGATGATACCTCTCGTAACGACGATGGCGGGAATACTGCCGAGCCTTTTCTCGGGTGCTATGATAACCGAGGAGATCTTCGCCCTGCCCGGTATCGGTCAGATGGCGTATCAGGCGCTCAAGGCGGGCGACATCCCCTTCATCATGGGTTACAATATGTTCCTCGCGATACTCACGGTAATAGGTACATTCTTTACCGATATAGCCTACACGATAGTCGACCCGCGCGTCAAACTCACAAAGTAAGGGAAAGGAAGGATCTGTTTCAATGGATGATCTTAACGGAATAAACGGATTGAACGAAGAAGTCCTTCCCCCGGACTTCAATGAAGAAAGCGAAGCCGAGAGTCTTTCCGACAATGTAAAGATAATCTCTCCGACGCGGCTCGTGCTTAAGCGGTTCTTCAGGTCAAAGCTCAGCGTCGTCGGACTCTGCGTGATGATAGGGCTTCTCCTCTTCTGCTTCCTCGGACCGGTATTTGTCGGCTGGGGCGAGGATGAGGTCGATAACAACCCCGGAGCCGTTGTCTATACGCCGATGAAAAAAGAATTCGTAGGCGCCGACGGCGAGACATATGTGGTGTATTATGTTTCCGAATATCAGCGGCAGCAGAATATATTCGCTCCCTGCTTTTCGTCTTCGACCGATGCCGAGGGCAATACGAGATACCATGTACTCGGAACGGATGACAAGGGTATGGATGTTCTCGCGCGCCTTATGTACGGAGGAAGGATCTCACTTTCTCTGTCGGTACTGACGGTGCTTGTAAATACCCTGCTCGGAGTTATCCTCGGCGGACTTGCCGGCTTCTTCGGTAAATGGGTCGATATGCTCATCATGCGTATCGTCGATATAATCAACTGTATCCCGACACTGCCGATCCTCCTTATAATCGGAGCTATCCTCAATGCCTACAACTCAAAGGGGCAGGCGGTGTTTATAGACAAGACCTACAATATCTACATACTTATGGGCGTGCTGACGCTCATTTCGTGGACCGGCGGTGCAAGACTCGTCAGAGGTCAGATCCTCTACCTGCGTGAGCAGGAATATATGACCGCGGCGGAGTCGCTCGGACTTCCGACCTGGCATAAGATCTTCAAGCATCTTGTCCCGAATGTACTGCCGCAGCTCATAGTTTCGATGACTCTCTCACTCGGAAGCATGATCCTTTACGAGGCAACGCTCGGATACCTCGACCTCGGTGTTCCGTATCCGAAGGCTTCGTGGGGTAATATCATAAACCTTGCAAAGAAGACCGATATTCTTAGCTACTACCCGAACATCTGGGTGCCGAGCGGCATCTGCATAGTTCTCGCGGTTCTGGCATTCAACTTTATCGGCGACGGTCTGCGTGATGCGCTCGACCCGAAGATGAAACGCTGAGGAGGACGGAAAATGGCTGACAATAAACACTACCTGTCTTCTTCCGACCTTCGTAAGATCGCAAAGGAAAACAGAAGACAGACCAAATTATTTGAAAAGAAAAAGCACCGCAAGGTCCCTGTGTCGGAATATACGACCGAGATGAAGGATCCCGCAAATATCCTTGAGATAGAAGACCTTCATACCTACTTCTTCACCGACGCCGGAACGGTAAAATCGGTAAACGGCGTGTCCTTCAATGTCCCGCAGGGCAAGATCGTCGGCGTTGTCGGCGAATCGGGCTGCGGCAAGAGCGTGACTTCGCTGTCCGTCATGCAGCTCGTCCAGGCGCCGCAGGGGCAGATCGTCGAGGGCTCGATAAGATTCCGCACCTCTGATATCGTGCTTGACAAATCGGGCAAGCCCATTCCGGTCTACGAGACCGAGATCGGCGAGGACGGCAAGGAAAAGGTCGTCACCGAGACGGTCACCGACAAGCACGGAAATACGAAGGAAGTGCCTGTTCAGAAGATCGGCGGCGATGGACTCCCGATGTTCAAGACCGAAGAAAAGGTCTTCGACATAGCGAAGATGCCTATTGCCGACATGAGAAAGATCCGCGGCAGAGAGATCTCCATGATCTTCCAGGAACCTATGACGAGCCTTAATCCGGTCTTCACAATCGGATACCAGCTCGATGAGGTCATCCTTATAAACAATCCCGGCGCGACCCGCGAGAGCGCGAAGAAGCGCAGCATCGAGATGCTGAATGAGGTCGGTATCGCGATGCCCGAGGCTGTCTACAAAAAGTATCCTCACGAGCTTTCGGGAGGTATGAGACAGAGAGTCATGATCGCTATGGCTGTCGCCTGCAATCCGAAGCTGATAATCGCGGATGAGCCTACGACGGCGCTCGATGTTACGATACAGGCGCAGATCCTCGACCTTCTCAAAAAGCTGAAGGACAGGATCAACGGCTCGATAATGCTTATAACGCACGACCTCGGAGTTATCGCCGGCATGGCGGACTATGTTGTCATCATGTACGCCGGACGGATAATAGAGCAGGGAACGGTATTTGACATATTCGACCATCCCTGCCACCCCTATACGATAGGACTTCAGAGGTCAAAGCCGGTCGTAAACAAGGATGTGGACTGGCTGTACAGCATCCCGGGAAAGGTCCCGAACCCTATCGACCTTCCCGATACCTGCTATTTCAGGGACAGATGCCAGTTCTGCAACAAAAAATGCGATAAACAGTACCCCGAGCTTGTGAAGCTCTCGGATACACACTATGTTGCCTGCTATCGGGCGACTGAGATCGAGGAGGCGCGCCTTAAGAGCTATGAAAAATGAAAATATGACCGAAGATACGCGGGACATTCTTCTCGAAGTAAACCATCTCAAAAAATATTTTCCGGCTGCGAAGAGCTTTTTCGGGAAGCCGAAGGTGTTCCTAAAGGCGGTCGATGATGTATCGTTCACGGTACCCCGCGGCTCGACGCTCGGTATCGTCGGCGAATCGGGATGCGGAAAGACGACCCTCGGACGCACGATCCTTCATCTTCACGAGATCAGCGGCGGTCAGATAATCTACGACGGCGTAGATATAACGAATTATACCTCCTCAAAACTGAGGAAGGCTGGTCTGCGCACAAGGATGCAGATAGTGTTCCAGGACCCCTATTCCTCGCTTCCTCCGCGTATGCCTATCGGCGATATAATCGCCGAGGCGGTGAAGGTACATAAGATAGTTCCCGACAAGGAGCTGCGCGAGTATGTACTCGGAATAATGAAGAAGTGCGGACTGCACGACTATTATTACGAGCGCTATCCTCACGAGTTTTCGGGAGGTCAGAGGCAAAGGATCTGTATCGCCCGCGCTCTTGCCGTAAAGCCCGAGTTCGTCGTCTGCGATGAGCCTGTCTCGGCTCTCGATGTCTCGATACAGGCGCAGATAGTAAACCTTCTGAAAAAACTCCAGCTCGATATGGGGCTGACCTATCTCTTCATATCCCACGACCTGTCTGTCGTAAAGCACATATCCTCACATGTCGGAGTTATGTACCTCGGCAGTATGGTGGAGATAGGAAGCAAGCACGAGATATTCGATAACCCGCTGCATCCTTATACGCAGTCGCTCCTGTCGGCAGCGCCGATCCCCGATCCGCATGCGCAGATAAACAGGATAGTCCTTACCGGAGATGTTCCGTCACCGGTCAATTGCCCCGCGGGATGCAAATTCCACACCCGTTGCTCAAAGTGTATGGAGATATGCAAGCAGAAGCGCCCTGCCCTTACCGATATGGGTAACGGACACAAGGTCGCGTGCTTCCTCTGCGGCTCTCCCGCCGAGGAAACGGGCGGAGAAACCAATGAAAAAGGATAAAGAAAAAAAGAAGCCTACCGAGCCGGAGGATGACGGCAGGACCATCGTCAATATGAATGTTGACGGAATGCCTTGGTATCAGCCGAATCTTCCGGAACGGAAGAAAAAGGAACACGACCCCGATAAGCCGACACATAAGGAGCTGCGCGCCATGATAAAGGCTGCGTACCTTACGATGCTTCCTTATGTGCTTATCGCGCTCGGGGCGCTCGCCCTTGCCTTCGTCATCGCGTTCTTGTGGCTGAGATGACGCAAAAAAGCGAAACCAAACTAATCTGAACCGCCGCAGGGCGGAAAAATGGGAGAAAGAAGTATGAAAAAGAGCATCAAGCGACTGCTTTGTCTGCTGCTTGCCTTTGTTTTTGTCGCGGGGACCGCGGTGTTGCCCGCAAGCGCATCGCCGCTGCTTAACGGCGATATGCCCGGTGCCGATACCGGAAACATAAACGGCAATCTCAGCGCCGACACCTCCGGCAAGACTCAGCTCAACGCCTCGGCCGGAAAACAGTATAAGTCGGACGATGAGATAACCGTAATAGTACGCCTTGAGGGCGAGTCCCTCCTCTCGGCTGCCGAGGCAGCGGGGAAGAGCGTCTCGGCTTACGCCCTGTCATCGGAGGGCAAAAAGGCTGCCGAAAATATGGAAAAAGCTCAGAATGAGCTTATAAACTCGTTCGGAGATAAGATAATCTCGGTCAAGTATCACTACACGACCCTGTTCTCGGGTTTTTCCTGCAAGATCAAGTATAAGGATCTCAAGGCTCTCGAGAATGCTTCGGGCGTGAAGAAGGTAATGATCTCGGAGCGCTACGAACCCGCCGAAGCGGCGACCGATAACGCTCTGAATGCTTACGGAACGGGTATCTACAACTCGTCCGGTACGGGTCTTACCGGTAAGAAGACAGTCGTTGCGATACTCGATACCGGACTTGACTATACCCACAGCGCATTCCAGAGACTTCCCGACTGCGTGCCGATCCTTGACGCCGACCGCGTAGAGGAGCTTTTCCCCTACCTTGAGGCAGCGAAGCTCGACGAAAACGCAAGATGGGAATCGACCTACCATTCGCCGAAGGTACCTTATACCTTCGACTACGCCGACAAGGATTCCGATGTTTATCCGATAAACGACCACGGTACCCATGTCGCGGGTATTATCGCGGGTAAGGACGACACCATCACGGGCGTTGCGATAGACGCTCAGCTCGTTATAATGAAGGTCTTCAGCAACGAGGACGCCGGCGCCCAGACCGAGGATATCCTTGCCGGTCTTGCCGACTCGGTGATGCTCGGTGTTGATGTCATCAATATGTCGCTCGGCTCGTCTTGCGGTTTCTCGCGCGCGGCTGACGATGAGGGTGTCAACGAGATATACGACTCGGTGCGCGAGGCAGGTATAAACCTTATCGTCGCGGCATCGAACTCCAGCTCGTCGGCTAAGGGATCGACAAGGGGCGATACGAACCTTGCAAGCAACCCCGACTCCGCCACGATCGGTTCTCCCGCGACCTATCCGTCCTCGACCTCGGTAGCTTCCGTTACCGGTGCTAAGACGCATTATGTCTACGCCAACGGCGAGCTTCCCGTCTACCTCACAAAGGCAAAGAAGAGCAACGGCGACGAGATAGAATTCTATGAGAAAATGCTTAACGGCAAGCAGTCGGCGTCGCTCGAATATGTACTCATCTCGGGTACCGGAAACGATTCCGACTACTCAAGAGTCGATGTTACCGGTAAGATAGCCGTTATCAAGCGCGGTGTCGAGACCTTTGAGCTTAAGGTCGATATCGCGAAGAACCACGGCGCTATCGGTGCGATAATCTACAACAATGTCTCGGGTAATATCACGATGACGATAGGTATCTCGGATCTTCCCGCCTGCTCGATCTCGATGGACGCGGGTAAGTATTTCGAGGAGCATCCGACGGGCAAGCTTCTGTTCGATGCCGATAACCTTGCCGGTCCTTTCATGAGCGACTTCTCGTCGTGGGGGCCGAACCCCGACCTTGAGCTGTCGCCCGATGTGACCTCTTACGGCGGCGACATCAATTCCGCGGTCAGGGGAGGCTATGATATACTCTCGGGTACTTCCATGGCTTGCCCGAACTACGCCGGCTCCGCCGCGCTCGTCAGACAGTCTGTGAAGGCGAAGTACCCCGACCTTACGGCGAAGGAGACCATGGTATTTGTCAACCGTCTGCTCATGTCGACGGCATCCATCCTCAGAAACGAGGCGGGAAATCCTTACTCCCCGAGAAAGCAGGGAGCCGGACTTGCCGATGCAGAAAGAGCCATAAAGACTCCCGCATATATCCTTGTCGAGGGCAGCGACAAATCGAAGCTCTCGCTCGGTGACGACCCGAAAAAGACGGGCGAATATAAGCTCGTATTCCATGTCGTGAACCTTTCCGGTACCGTTCAGTCCTACAATATGTCGGTCATCACGATGACCGAGAGCATTTCGTCGGACGGCAAGACTGTCGGAGAGCAGGCATATATGCTTTCTCCCGATGTCACCTATTCGGTCGAGAACGGAAGGCTCAACGGCAGTATGCTTACGGTCAGCGGTTACGGTGACGCGACGGTCACGGCGACCGTGAAGCTCAGCGACGCGGACCGCAAGTACCTTGATGAAAAGTTCAAAAACGGTATGTATGTCGAGGGCTTTGTGTCTCTTGACGCGCAGGATTGCGATACCGATCTTACTCTGCCTTACCTCGGCTTCTACGGTGACTGGACAGCGGCTCCCATGCTCGATGTTACCGAATTCGAGGTCGGTGAAGAGCAGAAGAACACCTCGATCCTTGAGGATGAGAAGCTCAAGCCCGATGTGTTCGCGACCATCCCGATGGTCGGCTACTATAATGGCAGCGGCAGGACCGAGGACGATTTCGGATACTACTATATGGGCAAGGTCGGCTTCATACTTGCCGACGGCTACGAACAGCCCGCAACTCTTGAAAAATACTGCTCGCTCACTTCGTCGACCGACGGAAACTTCAAGCTCTACATCATCGCGGCGGGACTTCTCCGCAACGCGAAGACGGTAAAGATGAAGATCACCGACTCCGTGACCGGTAAGGTGGTGTTTGAGCGCGAAACGCAGAACTGCCGCAAGTCCTACTACAACGGTCAGCAGACCGGAGGCTATGTCGAGGTCGACTTCGATGCCTCCACCGCGGGTCTTGCAAACAATACAAAGTACGATTTCACGATGACATGCGAGCTTGATTGGGATGGTGAGCAGAACAACAGCAAGAACACCTTCAGCTTCAGCTTCTATATGGACGATGAAGCTCCCGTCATCCGCGATGACCTCAACACTCTCCGCGTGAAGAAGAACAGCGCGGGCGATATCACCGATTACCTCCTCGATATGCACATATACGATAACAGATATGTGCAGGGCTACTTCCTCTATACCTATGATTACCTTGATGAAAACGGCAATCCCGTGAACGCCGAGCCTCTCGTAAAGGGAATGATCCCGGTCGACGACTTCAAGGGCGGCGAGGTCAACAAGATCACCCACGATCTTACAGATCTCTGGTACAAGATGAAGGACGGAGCGGAGCCGGGTTCGAAGAACATCGGTATCCAGGTATATGACTACTCAAAGAACAGCACGAGCCTTTACTACACGCTGAAGAAGACCGACGCGACGGAAGTCTCCTTCAGAAACGGCAGAGAGACTACTGCCGAGGGCGCGAAGATCTCCTTCATTATGAAGCCCTTCACGCAGAAGAATCTTCTCGAGAACCTTGAGACAGAGCCGAAGGATGTCTACACCGCCGACCTCACATGGAAATCCTCCGATGAGAGCGTCGCGGTAGTTAAGGACGGCATCGTTACGGCGCTCAAAGAGGGGACCGTGACCATCACGGCGACCTCGGCGACCGGAGCTTCATCCTCGGTCGAGGTGGTCTGCACGGGTCAGGCGAGCGGAAGTTCGATCCCGCTGTCGGGACTGCGTATGAACGAGACCACGGTAAATGTCGAACGCGGCGAAACGATAGAGCTTTATGTCGAGCTTATGCCGTATAACCTCACCGAAACACCTACGATCGAATGGCGCACGACATCGAAGCTCGTAACGCTCACGGTCGACCCCGAAAACCCGCTCCATTGCACGGTGTATGCGAAGAATTCGGGACGCGCCAGCGTCACTGCAGTCGCGACCGGCAAGCTCTTCAAGGCGGAATGCTCGGTCAATGTCAAGCAGGAATTCAACATCGAGAGCATCTACATGAAGTCTTACACCGGACGCGGAGATGAGAACGGTGTTGTCGAGATACCGGCAGAGAAGGGTATCACCACGATCTACCGCCTCGCCTTTGCAAACAATAAGTATATAAAGAAGGTGATCATCCCCGAAGGCGTTGAAGAGATCCAGTACGGAGCCTTCTACGGATGCGAGAACCTTGAAGAGATCGTGCTTCCCTCGACTCTGAAAAACATTGCCGAGTGGGGCGTCGGTCATAACGAAAAACTCAAAAAGATCAACCTTGAAAATGTACATTCGATCTCGAGACTTGCCTTCTACGGCTGCTCGGCACTCGAAGAGGTCGATCTCAGCGGATGCTACACAATCTGCGAATATGCGTTCGGATATTGTAAGTCGCTCACCTCGCTCGATGTCAGCAAGGTCGGACAGCTCGGCGAATTCGCCTTCGTTTCATGCTCGGGTATCACGACCCTGAAGGTCGGCGAGCGTAAAAGCATCCCCGAATACTGCTTCGCATTCTGCACGGCAATACAGAAGCTCGATCTGTCGGTCGATTTCGTCGGCAGACTTGCCTTCCTCGGATGCTCGAGAATATCCGAGGTCAACTTCCTCACCGATGTCACCGAGATAGGCTACGGCGCCTTCAACGGCTGCTCGTCGCTTGTCAACCTCGTGTTCGAGGGCTCGGCGAAATACATCGGCGACTACGCCTTTGCGAGCTGCTCGAGCCTGCCGTCGGTATTCATCCCCGCGGACTGCGAGTATATAGGAATGTTCGCCTTCGGCGGATGCTCGGCTCTCGAGGCTGTTACCTTCAGTGCCGATGCAAAGGTCCTGTCTCTCGGTGAGGCGGCCTTCTACGGAACATACAATGTTACCGAATTCACACTTGAACCGGGAAGCAAGTACCTCTCGGTCAATAACGGCTTCCTCTACTCAAAGGATATGTCGAAGCTGATCCTTGCCCCCGCCGGAAAGATTGCAAACCGCATAGTGCTTCCCGCAACGGTCAAGGAGATCGGTGATTACGCATTCTCCTACAAGGCGGGTGTCGGAACATTCGTCATGACGGGAGTCGAGGTCATCGGAAAGGGCGCCTTCACACGAAGCACCGTCCGCAGCGTCACTCTGTCCGACAGTCTGAAGGAGATCGGAGACGATGCCTTCAATACCTGCCCGTACCTCACATCATTCGCACTTCCCGGATCGCTTGAAGAGATAGGCGACAGCGCCTTCTACGGATGCACGAATATCGCATGGGGAGATTTCACGCTTCCCGCGTCGGTGACCGAGATAGGCGAGAATGCCTTCCTCGGAAACTACGGTATAACGACCGTTACGCTTCCGGCACAGCTTACCGAAATTCCTTACGGAATGTTCACGCTCTGCAAGAATCTGACCTCGGTCAGCTTCGGCGGAAAGGTCGACACGATAGGCGGCTATGCATTCAGACAGTGCGAAAATCTTGAAGAGATCACACTCCCCGCGTCGGTCACGACACTCGGCGAGGCGTGCTTTGCCGAGACGGGACTGAAGAAGATAACTCTTCCCACTTCCGTCGAAGCGATCCCCGATTACTGCTTCTACGGCGATGTATCGCTGACCGATGTCAATGTCTCGTCGGCGAAGAGCGTCGGAAAGTTTGCCTTCTTCGGCACTTCGGCGCTGAAATCGCTTGACCTTGCGAATGTCACCGAGCTTGGCGATTACGCCATGGTCGGATCGGCTGTGACGAGCCTCAAAGCTCCGAAGCTCGAGAAGATCGGAGATTATGGCTTCTACGGCTCTGAGATAGCTTCGCTTGAGCTTCCTGCTCTTAAGGAGATCGGAAGATACGGCTTCGGCTACGCGGAAAAGCTCGCATCCCTCAAGGCGGATGCCCTTGAAAATATCGGCTTCGGTGCCTTCTACCGCGCCGGATCGCTCACAAAGCTCACGCTTCCCGCCTGTGTCGAGGTCGGAGATTACGCATTCATGCTTGCGTCGTCCCTCGGCTCGGTCAGTTTCGGTAAGCTCGAAAAGCTCGGCTCGTATCCCTTCTATCTCACAAGGGTGACCGAGGTCTCGCTCCCCGCAACCGTCAAAGAGGTCGCGGCGTCCGCCTTCATCACGAAAGCGTTCAACTCGACCGATGACAATGTACTCAGAATAAACAAGATCAGCGTCGACAAGGACTGCAAGGACTACTTCACCGACGAAAAGGGTGTCCTTTACCACAATCTCGGTGACGGAAAGTACGAGCTTGTCGCGTATCCTGCGGGACTCACCGACGAGGCATACACAGTCCTCGACGGAACCGTAAGAATAGAGCAGGAGGCATTCTCGACGAATGTCAGCCTTAAGGAGATCACCGTCGCAAGGACGGTAACGAATGTCGGTGCGGGTGCCTTCTACGGATGCACTTCGCTTGAAAAGCTCAACTTCCTGTCGGTCGAAGCGCCGATACTCGAGAGCAGATACTACGCTGCGTCCCCCGACGGCTGGACCTACAACAACTTCGTTGATTTCATCCCCGGACAGGGCGGAGAGAATGTAAAGCTCACGGTAACGACCCCGAAGAACGCGGTCCGCTATGACAGCTATACATGGACCCGCTATATCGGCACGGCACTCAAGACCGAGACCGTCTCGATGACGAACAGCACCGAGCTTCTGATAAAGCTCATAGATCAGCTCCCCGAGACGATCACCCTTGCCGATGTCGAACAGGTCGAGTACCTGAACCGCATATTCAAGACACTTGACAAGGATCAGCTCACCTTCGTTACCAACAGCGATAAGCTGACAAAAGCCGTGCAGGCTGCCGAGCAGCTCCGCCGCGACAACCCCGAAACGCCCGATGATCCGGACGATACGACGACTTCCGGAAACGATGGCTCAAAGGCTCCCGACGACAGCGGAAGCACCACTCCGTCGGATACCACCGATAACGCAGGCGGCGGAGATTCGGGCTGCGGCGGTTGCGGAGGCTTCATAAACGCTCTCGCAATGATACCGCTCGCCGGATGGGCGCTGATAATCCTTAAGAAGAAAGCAGGAGGAAACGCAGATGCGTAAGTTCAGACTTTTAATAATTCTCGCGGTACTGCTCTGTGCGGCACTCCTTGCGACCTCGTGCGCGAACTGCAACGGCGGGGATAACCCCGACGAAACTACTGTAACGACCGAACCTGCCGACAATACCGTCACGGTGACATTTGATTACCGTGACGGCAGCACGCCGGTCAGCTCGACTCTGAAGGCAGGCGCCACGGTAGCCGAGCCCGAGAAGCCTTCCCGCGAGGGTTACGATTTCGCGGGCTGGTTTACCGATGAGGCACTCTCGGTCGCGGCGACCTTCGGCGAAGTAAAGGCCGATGTGACCTACTACGCCGCGTGGACTCCCCACGGATATTTCCTCGTTTCCTTTGACAGCCTCGGAGGTTCCTCTGTCACGGCTCTTGCGGTCGAAAGCGGCAAGACCGTCGCAAAGCCCGCCGATCCGACCCGCGAAGGATATACCTTCTCAGGTTGGTTCACCGACAGGGAATGCACGAAGAGCTTTGATTTTTCGACCGCTGTCACCGAAAATATGACGCTTTTTGCCGGCTGGAAGGTCGCCGACGGCTATGCCGAGGTCACCGGATACATTGACGGCAAGGTCGTTGCAAGTGCGGTGATAAAGAAGGGCGAAAAGCTCGATACACTTAAAGCCGACGGCGAATACCTCTACTGCTGGTTCACCGACGAGGCTATGACGAAAAAGTATGACTTCGCTTCGGCGGTCGGCGCCGATCTTAAGCTCTACGGCTTTGCGTACAGCGAAGGGCTTGAGATAAAGGGCGACACGCTCGTTTCCTACAAGGGAAGCGCAAAGAATGTCATCGTTCCCGCAAAGTGGGACGGTGTTGCTCTGACCGCTGTCGGTGACAGAGCATTTGCCGACAACAGAACTCTTGTTACGGTAAAGCTCCCCGATGCGATCGCGAAGGTCGGCGATGCGGCGTTCTCGGGATGTGAGAAGCTCACATCGGTAAACCTCAGCGCCGCCTGCAAGAGCCTCGGAGCATATGCTTTCAGCGGATGCGGCAGGCTTGCGGATTTCGGAAGCATTGAGTCGCTTGTGTCACTTGCCGACGGCACATTCCTCGGATGCGGAAGCCTTACCGAGATGACTCTCCCCGATGCGCTCACCGTGATAGGCGAGAGCGCGTTCTCGGGATGCAGGGCGCTCAAGACGGTCAAACTCAGCGACAAGGTCACATCCATCGGCGATTACGCCTTCTCGGATTGTGGCTCGCTCGTGAGCTTTACCGTCCCCGCGTCTCTCAAGAGCTTCGGGACCGGTGTTCTCACCGAATGTTCGCCTACTCTCATAATCGACGGCGGCAATGCAACATACAAGATAATCGAGGGCAACCTCTACGGCGATAGCGGAGCGACGCTCCTCAGATATATCCCGGGCGAGAACGCCCCGACGACGCTCAGCCTTCCCGGCAATGTGAAGAAGATCGCCGCGAACGCCTTCTACGGCGATTCGAACCTGACCTCGGTCAACCTCAGCGGTTATACCCTTGAGGCGGGTTCTCTCGCGGGAATGAGATCGCTTCGCGAGCTGAATCTTGACACTCTTGCGGCGTCGAATCCCTACCTTGCCTACTACTTCGGTGCGACGAACGGTACCGCCAACGGCTCTACCGGCATATTCGTTCCGAAAACTCTCGAAAAGGTCACCTTCAAGAACGAGCTGACCGCTATTGCCGACCACGCCTTCTACGGCTGTACGGGTCTTAAGACCGTCGGCGGTATCTCAAAGGTCCGCTCGATCGGAAGCTACGCCTTTGCTTACACGGCGATAGAGACCCTTACGCTTCCCGCCGATGTTCAGAGCATCGGAGAGGGCGCATTCAACAGGTGTGAGTACCTCTCGGAATTCAAGATTTCCGATAACAGTACGGCGTATTCGGTCTTTGACGGATGCCTTTACAATAAGTCGCTGACCGAGCTTCTCATCGTTCCGAGAACGAAGACGACGGTGGCATTCCCCGAAACTCTCAGGGGCGTCGCCGCGGGCGCGTTCTTCAAGAGCAATGTAAAGGAAGTCACACTTCCCGCGAGCGTAACGACGATAGAGTCGGCGGCATTTGCCGAAGCAACTGCGCTCGAAAGCCTCACCGTCCCCTTCATCGGCGGATCGGCGAGCGAGAACTGCTATATGCTCTATATCTTCGGCGGAAGCATTTTCGAGTCGGAGGAGGACGGCAAGAAGACCTACAAGGTCAGCAATTCGGGCGCGGCTCCCTCGTCGCTCAAAAAGCTGACCGTTACCGGAGCGCTTGCGTCGGTACCCGATTTTGCATTTGCCTACCTTGACAGCGTCAGCGAGCTGAATCTTACCGGCTCCATCACCTCGATCGGAATGTACGGCTTCTACGGCACCGGACTTACGGAGGTAGTTATTCCCGCAACGGTCGGAAAGGTCGGCGAATACGCTTATGCGAAAATGGCTGATCTTGAGAGCGTCACGGTTTCCGGCAGTGTCGGTGACGGACTCGGTGCCGCCGTCTTCTTCGGTAATCAAAGCCTGAAGACTATAAGATTCGAGGAAGGCGTCACGGTCATTCCCGAGCTTGCCTGCTATCCCTACTCGTCGACCGACAGAACGGGAAAGACGGTATATTCCTCCGCAATTGAGGAGATCTACCTGCCTTCGACCCTTGTGAAGATCGGCAATATGGCGTTTGCCTTTGCCGGAACCTACTCGAGCGGAGCAGACAACACAAGGTTTGATGAGGATTTCAAGCTCGTTATGGCGAGCGGAGATTCCCTGACCGAGATAGGAGACAGAGCCTTCTATATGTCGGCGATAACCGAGCTTAGGCTCTCGTCGGCGCTGAAGTCGGTCGGTGAGCTTTGCTTCGCAAACTGCGGAAAGCTTTCGGGCGTGACCTTCGGTTCTGCCGAAAAGGGATCCGCGCTTGAGAGCCTCGGCGGAGCCTGCTTTGCCGGATGTGTGTCGCTCAATGAGCTGAGGATCTACAAAAATGTCACATCGGAGGCTGATGTTCCGACACTCGGACAGTATAAGCCTTCGGCGGACGAGGTCTCGCAGACGATATTCGAGGGAACTGAAGGCCCTTCGATATATGTCATAGGCTCGACATTCTACCGCAAGACTGCGGGTTGGGACATCTTCGATAAGCGGATCTACGAGATGAGCAAATAAAAAAACACCATAACTCCGGGCGAAAGCCCGGAGTTATTTTTTGCCAATTGTCGGATTGACAGGGGCTTTTGCCTGTGGTATAATAAAAGAACAAAATAAAATAATTTTCCGAGGGAGAAAAGAAATGGCAACAGTAACTATAATCGGCGCAGGAATGATGGGTTCGGCTCTTGCCTTCCCGGCGAGAGAAAACGGCAACGAGGTAAGGCTTGTCGGCACGCACCTTGACCGTGAGATCATTGACGCGAGCCGCAAGACCGGCAGACATCCGAAATTCAAAGCCGACTTTCCCGCAGGCATAAAATATTATCAGGTAGAGGAAATGAAGGAAGCCATCGACGGCGCGGATATGATAATCGGCGGTGTTTCGAGCTTCGGAGTCGATTGGTTTGCCGATACGGTGTTGCCGCTGATCCCCGACAGCGTTCCGGTGCTGACCGTAACGAAGGGACTTATGGACACGCCCGAGGGAAAGCTCCTTACATACCCCGACCTCTGGCAGAAAAAGCTCGACGATATCGGAAGCCGTGTGAAGCTGAACGCGATCGGCGGTCCCTGCACGAGCTATGAGCTTGTCGCCCACGACCAGACCGAGGTCGCCTTCTGCGGCAGAGATATGGAGACTCTCCGTATGCTGAAGAAGATCATGGCGACCGACTATTATCACATAAGCCTTACGACCGATGTCACGGGTATCGAAAGCGCGGTCGCACTCAAAAACGGCTATGCCCTCGGAATTGCGCTCACCGTCGGACTCAATCAGAAGAAATTCGGGCTTGACAGCGAGCTTCACTATAACTCGCAGGCGGCTGTCTTCGGGCAGGCGGTCAAGGAAATGTCGCGCCTGCTTGACTATCAGGGGGCGGGAACGCTTGATAACCTTGCCGTCGGAGCCGGCGACCTTTATGTTACCGTTTACGGCGGAAGAACGAGGCTTGTCGGGATCCTTCTCGGTCGCGGACTGAATATCGACGAGGCGAAGGCTGAGCTTAAGGGCGTTACTCTCGAATCGCTCGTCGTTGCCGTCAGAGTTGCGAGAGCCGTCCGCGTCTGCGCCGAAAAGGGTGTCCTTGACCTTGCCGATTTCCCGCTTCTTATGCATGTTGACGATATACTCACCGAGAAGAAGGAAGTCAATATTCCGTGGGAGAGCTTTACCTTCGAGAAGGAATGAAGACGCACGAAATGCACCTTTTCCCCGGGCCTTTTTCGCTTATCGCCGAGGGCAAAAAGAAATTTGAGCTGAGGCTGAACGACGAAAAACGGCAGAGGATAGAGGTCGGAGACAGAATAAGTTTCCGTAATTGCAGGGATCCGCAGATGCGGGTCCTTTGCCGTGTAACGGGTATCTTTCATTTTCCCGATTTTGCGGCACTTTACCGTGAGCTTCCGCTCGACCTTTGCGGATATACGGAAGAAAATATTACGGATGCCGACCCGCACGATATGGAGACCTACTATTCCGCCGAAGAGATGGCAAGGTACGGCGCGCTCGGCATCGGAATTGAAGTTACAGGAGAGGAAAATACTATGAAAACTGCGATCATTACCGGCGTCCTCGGCGGTATAGGAAAAGCATCCGCCGCGCTCTTCCTTGAGAAGGGCTATCGCGTATTCGGAATGGATGTGCTTGAAAAAAACTGCTGTGAGGGGCTTTCATCGGAGGCTTTTACATACATTCGCGGCGACCTCAGCAAGAGAGAAGACCGCGAAAGGCTCGTATCCCTTGCAAAAGAGAGCGGCAGGATAGATGTCCTGCTCAATGTCGCGGGAGTCGCGCCGAAGGTCAGAGCCGATATCCTTGAGATGACCGAGGAAAGCTACGACCGAGTGACGGATATCAACACGCGCGGGACATTTTTTCTCACTCAGGCGGTGGCGAATGTTATGCTCGGGCAGGAAATGGCTGACGGAATGAGAGGCTGCATCGTGAACATCTCGTCCTGCTCGGCATATACAAGCTCGACGAGCCGTGGGGAATACTGCATCTCGAAGGCGGGAGTCTCTATGATAACGATGCTCTTTGCCGATCGGCTCGCCGGTGAGGGCATCCTTGTCAATGAGATCTGCCCCGGCATAATCGCGACGGGAATGACCGCGACCGTGAAGGAAAAGTATGACAGACTCATCGCCGGCGGACTTGTGCCGCAGAAGAGATGGGGTTATCCGGAGGATGTTGCGAAGGCAGCCATGGCGCTCTGTGACGGGACTCTCGGCTATACCGTCGGTCAGTCGATCATCGTTGACGGCGGTATGCATATAAGAAGGCTATGAAAAAGACCTACGATACACTTATAATCGGCAGCGGATGTGCGGGCTTCAATGCCGCGGATCGGCTGTACGGCTTCGGTGTCCGTGACATTGCGGTGATCACCGAGGGCGTGAATATGGGGACCTCGCGCAACACGGGAAGCGACAAGCAGACCTACTATAAGCTCTCGCTCTGCGGACGCGAGGGTGACAGCGTTCGCGAGATGGCGGAGACTCTCTTTTCGGGCGGAGGCGTGAACGGTGACATCGCGCTCACCGAAGCGGCGTATTCGGTCAGAGCCTTTATGCACCTTGTCGAGCTTGGCGTGCCTTTTCCGACCAATGAGTACGGAGAATATGCGGGATATAAGACCGACCATGACCCGAGGACCCGCGCGACTTCCTGCGGACCGCTTACCTCGAAATATATGACCGAGGCTCTCGAGCGCTCGGTGAGAGAGAAAAATATCGAGATCCTTGACGGGCTGAGGGTCATAAAGATCCTCACCGACGGCTCCCGTGTCACGGGACTTGCCGCGCTCGACAGCGACGGAAGGCTTTCTGTCTTCGGTTGCCGGAATGTGATCCTTGCCACCGGAGGCCCCGCCGGAATATATTACAATACCGTTTATCCCGAGAGTCAGAGCGGTGCGACAGGTCTTGCGATAGACGCGGGGGCGCTTTGCGTCAACCTTGAGGAGTGGCAGTACGGTATCGCCAGCACCGATTTTCGCTGGAATCTTTCGGGAACATATCAGCAGGTGCTTCCGAGGTATATCTCGGTCGGCAAAGACGGCGCAGAGCGCGAATTTCTCTATGAAAAGTTCGGTGAGCGGTCGCTTGATCTGATATTCCTGAAGGGATACCAGTGGCCCTTTGACACGAAGAAGGTGAGCGGCTCGTCGCAGGTCGACCTTGCCGTCGCCGCCGAGATCAGAGCGGGGAAGCGTGTCTTCCTCGACTACACGAAAAATCCGAAGGGGCTTGAAAAGGGCTTCTCGGTGCTGTCGCGGGAGGCGTACACATACCTTGAAAATTCGGGTGCGCTTTTTGGGACGCCTATTGAGAGACTGCGGAAGATGAACATCGGTGCGATAGAGCTTTACCTGTCACACGGGATCGACCTGTCGCGAGAGAAACTCGCGATAGCCGTCTGCGTGCAGCATTGCAACGGGGGCGTTGATGTGGACTCGGATTGGCAGAGCCGCACGAAAGGCCTTTTCGTTGCCGGTGAAGCCGCCGGCACCTTCGGGGTATGCCGTCCGGGAGGCTCGGCGCTCAACTCCACGCAGGTGGGGAGCCTTCGTGCCGCCGAAAAGATAGCCCGTGAAACAGAGAAAGCACCGATCGCCGTTCCGGAATACAGGATCCCGGAGTTCGGGAATGGAGAGCTTGACGCGCGGAAGCTTCTCATCTCGCTGAGAAAAAGGATGAGCGCCTGCGCCGATTTTGACCGCGACACCGAAAAAATGAGGGAGCTTTTCTCGGAGGTCTGCGCCCTTTGCGATGGTTTTTACGACAGAATAAAGGTGAACGGAGAAGCCAATCTTCCCGATGCCTTTATGCTTTATGATACGCTTCTGACGCAGAGGGCGGTGCTGTCGGCGATGCTGACCTCAGCGGAAAAGATAGGCTCACACGGTTCGGCTTTTGTCGACAGAAAGGCTCCGGCGGAAGATACTTCACCGCGCGATACGCAGACGGTCACGGAAGGGAAGAACTCATACCTCCGTCCGGTGCGTCCTCTGCCCGATCCCGAGCTGTGGTTTGAGACTCTGCTCGCGCGGCAGACCGAAAGGGACAAACACCGATGATATACCGCTCAATGTACGACTCGCCGGTCGGAAGGATACACCTTATTGCGACCGATGAGGCTCTGACCGGACTTTTTATCGAAGGACAGCGCGGTTTTTGCGATAATTTTGCCTTTATTGGCGAAAATCCTGTGATTTTGCAGACTAAAGATTGGCTCAACAGGTATTTTGACGGCAAAAAGCCTTCTTCCGACGAAATAAAAATATCGCTTGAAGGAAGTGCTTTCAGACTTGATGTCTGGGAGCTTCTGCGGAAGATCCCGTATGGCAGGACGATAACCTACGGCGAGCTTGCCGCATCCGTTGCAAAGAATCGCGGCATCGTAAAAATGTCGGCGCAGGCTGTCGGAGGCGCTGTCGGCTGCAATCCGATCTCGATAATCGTCCCCTGCCACAGAGTGATGGGCAAGGGCGGTGACCTCACGGGATACAACGGCGGGGTCGATAAGAAGATAAAGCTCCTGACGCTTGAGGGCGTCGATACCTCGGAATTCTATATGAAAAAAAGCAGACTGCCGTGAGCTGGTCTGCTTTTTTGTAATCAAAGTGTAAACAGTGGAGCGGCGGGCTTGACAGAAATACGAAACGGGATTATAATTGAAATACGAATTCGGATTATAAGGAGATGCTTATGAAAGACCGTGAACTTATCCGTCGGCTGATGATCGTTGTGAACCGCATCGACGGGATATATGAGCGGATGGCTGTCAAGCTCGGTATAAAGCTCAATATGATATGCCTGCTTTACGCGCTTGACGACGGAAGCCCCCATTCGCAGAAGCAGATCAGCGAGGATTGGATGCTGCCCCGCACAACTTTTAACACCATAACGAAAGAATGTATTGAAAAGGGCTATGTCATGCTCGAGCCGATCCCCGGAAAGCGGCGTGAGATGAATATCGTTCTGACCGATTCCGGCAGAGCCTATGCAAGAAAATATCTCGATGAGATCTACCGCGCGGAAGAAGAGGCGTTTGCGTCATCTTCCGTCGGAGAGGACAGCATCGGAAAATTTGAGGATTTTTGCGAAAGGCTTAAGGATTCTTTTGAAGTGTGACGCCCCGAGAAAGGATTTTTATGCTTACCGAAAGGGAAATAACAGAGAATTTTGAGGATTATAAAAAGTTCCGGCACCTTTATATTGCCGCTTTTCCGAAGGAAGAGAGAGTGCCGGTAAAATATCTTATGAAGCACGGCGGTAAGAGCGAGCTTATCGCATGCTATGACGGAGAGACCTTCTGCGGATTTTATTCGACGCTGACCTTCGGCGATATAACGCACATACTATTTATCGCGATCGCCGAGGAGCTTCGTGACCGCGGGTACGGCTCGGCGCTGCTCGGACTTATTTCGCGCCGTTACCCCAAAAACAGGATAATTCTTGATATGGAGGCGGAGAATCCCTCGGCTCCTAACAACGAACAGCGGCTCAGGAGGAAGGCGTTCTACGAGAAGAACGGCTATACCGAGTCGGGGATAGAATATGTCTGGAGGAAGGTCCCGTACAAGATATTGATAAAGAACGGGAGTATCACGGAGGACGAATTTGACGCCTTCTGGGATAACCTTGACGAGATACGGAGAAAGGAATTGTGAATGGAGAAAATACCTTTTAATATAAGAAAAATCAATGAAGGCGACAGAGCCGCCTTCATTGAGATGAGCCGTGATTTTTATTCCTCGCCCGCCGTGCTTCACGATGTGCCGGACGATTACCATGCGAGAGCCTTTGCCGAGCTTATGCGCTCGGACGAGTACCTTGAGTGCCTGATCTTCGAGACACCCGAGGGCGGATGCGCGGGATATGCTCTTCTCACGAAAACATACAGCCGCGAGGCGGGAGGTATTGCCGTATGGGTGGACGAGCTTTTCGTGAGACAGGAATTCCGCGGACACGGTATCGGCGGGAGCTTCTTTGATTGGATGTCGGAAAATATACCGGCGGCGCGCTACCGCCTTGAGACCGAACCCGAAAATGAGGGTGCGAGAAGGCTTTACGCGCGCCACGGGTACGAGGAATTCCCCTATCTTCAGATGGTGAAGGAGAATCCTTCCTTTCAGTGAACTCCGAAGAGGAGGTCGCAGTAGGTCGGGAAGGGCCAATAGCTGTCGGCGGTGATCGTCTCGGCTTCATCGCAGACGACGCGAAGCTCCGCCATCTTCTGGAGCAGGATGTCGCGGATCATGACCGATTCCTCGGTTATGTTTTCGGCGGAGCGGAGAGCGATGACGGCTTCCTCAAGGCTTGCCGTCGCCGAATAAATTTCATCAACGAGGGCGGAGAGCTTTGCTATCTCTGCCTTTTCGTATTTGCAGGAAAGTCCGGGGAGCGCTGCAGTCTTTGCGTTGAAGGCTTCGGCAAGTGACTTTGTGTAGCTCTCGATAGCGGGAACTATCTCTTTGCGTGCCATATCGACCATCGTGAGGGCTTCTATGTTTACCGTCTTGCAGTATATTTCAAGGTTTGCCTCATATCTTGCGCGGATCTCGGCTTCGGTGTAGACCTTGTGCGAGGTCAGCAGGTCGACATTCTTTTTGTCGAGCATTTTCGGGAGCGCGTCCGGGGTCGTGCGGAGGTTGAGAAGTCCGCGGACCTCCGTGGCCTCCTTTATCCACTTTTCGTCGTAACCGTTGCCGTTGAAGATTATTCTCTTGTGCTTATGCACCGTGTCGCGGATGAGGTCGTGGAGTGTAGCCTCAAAGCTCTCTGCCTTCTCAAGAGTGTCGGCATACTGACGGAGCGATTCGGCGACCGAGGTGTTTATCATTATGTTTGCGCAGGAAATGCTGTTCGACGAGCCGAGCATACGGAACTCGAACTTGTTGCCGGTGAAGGCGAAGGGAGATGTACGGTTTCTGTCGGTCGTGTCGCGCGTGAGCTTCGGAAGGACATGAGCGCCGAGACGGAGGACTGTCTTTTCGGTGGCATTGTAGGGCTTTTCGCTCTCTATCGCGTCGAGAACGGAGGTAAGCTCGTCGCCGAGGAACATCGAAATGACCGCAGGGGGCGCCTCGTTGGCTCCGAGACGGTGATCGTTGCCCGCTGTGGCGACAGAGAGTCTCAGAAGATCCTGATAATCGTCGACCGCCTGGATCACGGCGCAGAGGAAGAGGAGGAACTGCGCATTTTCGTAGGGAGTCTCACCGGGGGTGAGAAGGTTCACGCCGGTGTCGGTCGTTATCGACCAGTTGTTGTGCTTGCCGCTTCCGTTGACACCCGCGAAGGGCTTCTCGTGAAGCAGACAGACAAGTCCGTGACGCGCGGCGACCTTCTGCATCATCTCCATAGTGAGCTGGTTGTGGTCTGCCGCGACATTGGTCGTTGTGTAGATGGGGGCAAGCTCGTGCTGTGCCGGCGCGACCTCGTTGTGTTCGGTCTTTGCAAGGATGCCGAGCTTCCACAGCTCCTCGTTGAGGTCAGCCATATACGCGGCGACCTTCGGCTTTATCACGCCGAAGTAGTGGTCGTCAAGCTCCTGACCCTTCGGGGGCTTCGCACCGAAGAGCGTCCTGCCGCAGAACATAAGGTCTTTGCGCTTTTCATAAAGCTCCTTGTCGACAAGGAAGTATTCCTGCTCGGGACCGACCGAGGTATGTACGCACTTTACATCGGAGTTGCCGAAGAGGCGGAGGATCCGCATCGCCTGCTTGTTCAGCGCCTGCATAGAGCGGAGAAGGGGAGTCTTCTTGTCGAGAGCTTCACCGCAGTAGGAACAGAACGCCGTGGGGATGCAGAGCGTCTTATCCTTTATGAAGGCGTAAGAGGTCGGATCCCATGCGGTATAGCCCCTCGCCTCGAAGGTCGCGCGAAGGCCGCCGGACGGGAATGACGAGGCATCTGGCTCGCCCTTTATAAGCTCCTTGCCGGAGAATTCCATTATCACACCTCCGTCGGGAGAGGGAGAGATGAAGCTGTCGTGCTTCTCGGCTGTGATGCCGGTCAGCGGCTGGAACCAGTGGGTGAAGTGGGTGGCGCCGTGACTGACAGCCCAATCCTTCATTGCGTCGGCGACCGCATTGGCAAGGTCGCTGTTGAGTCTTTCACCTTCGTCGATGGTCTTTCTGAGTGAATTGTAGACCGATGAGGGCAGCTTTGCCTTCATCACTCTGTCGTCGAATACGAGACAGCCGAAATAGTCCGAAACGGTTTGCATTTTACGGGATCCTCCTCTTAAAAAGCACGGAATAAAAAAATGAAAAAGGCGTCAGTTAGAGCTATGCTCCAAGACGCCTTTGCCTTTATGGACGCTATTATACACAGTCGTCGGCATCTTGTCAATACCTTTTTGAAAAAAATTTTCGGCAGGGATTGACAGGCGACGACAGGCGTGATATAATGCTCCGGTAATGGGCAAAGGCGTTCATCGTGACGGGGGTATTTTCCCCTTCGCGACGGGCGCTTTCGTTATTTTATACTGAAAAAGCCCTCTATGCGGGTCAATATTTTTTGTCGCAGTTCAAAAAAATCTGTGGAAATCCGCGCACTGATATGATATAATAAATTCTATGTTGAAAAATGCGGAAAAGTCATTGAATTTATTCCGGGAGGGTGAAAAATGAGCCTTTCTGATCCGACATATAAGGTACTTGTCGTCTCGTCCTCCCGCAGGGTCGGCGAGTCTTTGATGTCGCGCCTTCCGGAAGACCTTTACGCACCCGTCACACTCGCCTGCTCTGTGTCGGACGCCCGCCTGCTCCTGACCGACGGGGGCTATGATATAGTCATAGTCGATTCGCCGCGTTGGTCGGCGGTGTGGGAGGAGCTTGCCTCTGAGGTATGCGAAAAAAGCTGTGCCGGAGTGCTTCTGCTTCTGACAAATGAAGACTTTCCGCCTGTTACCGAGCGCGTATTGCCGAAAGGGATCATGACGCTTGAAAAGCCGCTCGGGAAGGGGGAGTTTCTGCGGACCCTTACATTCCTTTGCGGTGTGAGGAACAGGATGCGCAGCCTTGAGATGAGGACCGCCTCCGTCGAAGAGAAGATGGAGGAGGTCAAGATAGTGAACCGCGCAAAGTGGCTCCTTATCGACCAGCTCAAGATGACCGAGCCGAGCGCTCACAGATATATCGAGAAGACCGCTATGGACAGGTGCATCTCAAAACGCGAGATAGCCGAAATAATCATAAGAACTTACCGGTGAAGCGTTCGGAGCCTTCCCGGAATCTATATAAATCCGCCACACAGGCAAGGAGATTTCATCATATGACAAAGTACATATTCGTTACCGGAGGAGTCGTATCCGGACTCGGCAAGGGAATAACCGCGGCGTCTCTCGGCCGCCTTCTGAAGGCAAAGGGACTCAAGGTCGCGGCGCAGAAGCTCGACCCCTACATCAATGTTGACCCCGGCACCATGAGCCCTTACCAGCACGGTGAGGTCTATGTGACCGAGGACGGAGCCGAGACCGACCTCGACCTCGGACACTATGAGCGTTTTATAGATGAGGATCTCAACAGATATTCAAACCTTACGACCGGCAAGGTCTATTGGAATGTCCTCAACAAGGAGCGCCGCGGCGAATACCTCGGCTCGACCGTGCAGGTCATTCCGCATATAACGAACGAAATAAAGGATTTTGTCTATCGCGTCGGCAAGCAGAGCGGCGCGGATGTCGTCATCACCGAGATAGGCGGCACTATCGGCGATATAGAATCCCAGCCCTTCATCGAGGCTGTCCGCCAGATCTCGCTTGAGGTCGGACGCGAAAACAGCCTCTTTATCCATGTCACGCTCGTTCCTTTCCTCAGCGGCTCGGACGAGCATAAGTCGAAGCCGACCCAGCACTCGGTCAAGGAGCTTCAGGGAATGGGTATCAACCCGAATATCATAGTCCTTCGCTGCGACGAGCCGCTGGAGGAGTCGATATTCAGAAAGATAGCCCTCTTCTGCAATGTAAAGCCCGACTGCGTTATCGAAAATATGACGATACCCTGCCTTTACGAGGCGCCTCTGATGCTTGAAAAGTCAAACTTCTCGTCGGTCGTCTGCCGTGAACTCGGGATAGAGACGAAGGAACCCGATCTTGACGAATGGCGCGATATGGTAGAGAAGATAAAGAGCGCCGAGGGCGAGGTCACGATAGGACTTGTCGGAAAGTATGTCCAGCTCCACGATGCTTATCTTTCGGTCGCCGAGGCGCTCCGCCACGCGGGATATGCGAACGGCACGAAGGTGAAGATAAAATGGATAGATTCCGAGACGATAAAGTGCTGCAATGTCGGTGAAAAGCTCGGCGGACTTGACGGTATAATCGTTCCCGGCGGCTTCGGAAGCCGCGGGATAGAGGGTATGATACTCTCGGCTCAGTACGCAAGAGAGAACGGAGTGCCGTATTTCGGTATCTGCCTCGGTATGCAGATAGCCGTCATAGAATACGCAAGAAATGTCGCGGGGATAAAGGACGCACATTCGGGCGAATTCGACGAGCAGTGCGCAAACAAGGTCATAAACTTTATGCCCGGGCAGAGCAACGATGTCGACAAGGGCGGAACGCTCAGGCTCGGCGCCTACCCCTGCATGATACAGCCCGGCACGACGATGGAGAGGTGCTACGGCTCACGCGAGATCAGCGAGCGTCACCGCCATCGCTATGAGTTCAACAACGATTACCGCGAGACCCTGACCTCCTGCGGGCTGACCCTTTCGGGACTGTCCCCCGACGGCAGGCTCGTCGAAACGGTAGAGCTTACCGACCGTCCCTTCTATGTCGGAGTTCAGTATCACCCCGAATTCAAATCCCGCCCGAACAGACCGCACCCGCTCTTCAAGGGCTTTATAGAGGCTGCGAAGCTCCGTCACGGCGAGTGACCTTAAGGAGAGGCTATGCACGATATATACGAAAATCCGCTCTGTCGGCGCTACGCCGGACGCGAGATGCAGGAGATATTCTCGGACAATAAGAAATTCTCGACATGGAGGCGCCTTTGGGTAGCCCTTGCCGAGAGCGAAAAGGAGCTTGGGCTTGATATCACCGACGCACAAATCGGAGAGCTTAAGGCTCACACCGATGACATTGATTATGAGGTCGCCGACCGCCGCGAGCGCGAGATACGGCACGATGTCATGGCGCATATCTATGCCTACGGGCTTGCCTGCCCCGGGGCAAAGCCGATAATCCACCTCGGTGCGACGAGCTGCTATGTCGGGGACAATACCGACATAATCATCCAGCGCGAGGCTCTGCTCCTGATACGGAAAAAGCTGCTCGCGGCGATAACTGCGCTCGCCGACTTTGCCGAAAAATACAAGTCGCTGAACACCCTCGCCTATACTCATTTCCAGGCGGCACAGCCGACGACCGTCGGCAAGCGTGCGACCCTCTGGATGCAGGATCTTATGATGGATCTTGAAAGGCTCGATCACACGGTCTCAAGCCTGAAGCTCCTCGGCTGCCGCGGAACGACGGGTACCGGAGCGAGCTTCCTTGAGCTTTTCGACGGTGATACCGATAAGGTCAGAGCGCTCGAAAAGAAGGTCGCCGAAAAGATGGGCTTTGATTCGGCGTATGCCGTAAGCGGGCAGACCTATTCGAGAAAGGTCGATTATTTCACCCTGTCGGTACTTTCGGGGATCGCGCAGAGCGCGCAGAAATTTTCGGGAGATATAAGGCTCCTCTCACACCTCAAGGAGTTTGACGAACCCTTTGAATCGGGGCAGGTCGGCTCGTCCGCCATGGCGTACAAGCGCAACCCGATGCGCAGTGAGAGGATCTCATCGCTCGCGCGATTTGTCGTCGCAGATACGATGAATCCCGCGATGACCGCGGGAACGCAGTGGCTCGAGCGTACCCTTGACGATTCGGCGAACCGCCGCATCAGCATACCGGAGGCTTTCCTTGCCACCGACGGGATCCTTTCGCTTTATATAAATGTAATAAGCGGCGTTACGGTCTATCCGAAGGTCATCGAAAAGCACCTTATGGAGGAGCTGCCGTTTATGGCGACCGAAAATATCCTTATGCACTGCGTGAAGGCGGGAGGCGACCGCCAGACCCTTCACGAGGCTATCCGTCGCCACTCGGTCGATGCCGGAAAGAGGATAAAAGCCGAGGGTAAAGACAACGATCTTCTCGACAGAATAGCCGCGGATCCGATTTTCGGCTTGACACGCGCGGATATTGACGCTATAATAAAGACCGGAAGATTTACCGGAATGGCTGAAGCACAGACCGAGGATTATCTCTCTTATGTGAGGCAGGTGCTTTCGGATAACAGAGAGGCTCTCTCGGGCGGGATATGCGCCGAAGTGAATGTATAATTTTTTTGGAGGAATATAAAATGCTTACTGCAATCGTCGGTATCAACTGGGGTGACGAAGGAAAGGGCAGAATGGTCGACCTTCTTTCGTCCGATTACGACATAATCTGCCGCTATCAGGGCGGTAACAACGCGGGACACACCGTCGTGAACGAGAGGGGAAAGTTCATACTCAACCTTCTTCCGTCGGGGATCCTGCGTGAGACTACCGTCAATGTGATGGGTAACGGAATGGTCATCGACATCGAACACCTTGTCGGAGAGATGAAGAAACTGACCGACAACGGTATAAAGATCACCCCCGAAAACCTCAAGATCAGTGACAAGGCGATAATCTGTATGCCTTATCACAAGATGCAGGATATTATGGAGGAGGAGCGCCTTGCCGATAAGAAATTCGGCTCGACCCGCCGCGGTATAGCTCCCGTTTATGCCGACAAATATATGAAGAAGGGCATCCGTATGGGCGACCTCTTCGATGAACCGGCAAAGCTCGCAGAGAAGGTGCGCGATATCGTCGAATGGAAGAATATCACTGTCACGGGCTACGGTCATACACCTGTCGATGCGGGCGAGATGCTTGAATGGCTCGATAAGTACGGCAGTGTCGTGAAGCCTTTCGTCACCGATGTCACGACTTACCTTACCGAGGCTGTGAGAGCCGGTAAGCGCGTTATGTTCGAGGCTCAGCTCGGTGCGCTCCGCGATATAGAATTCGGCATCTATCCCTACACCTCGTCGTCGACGACCCTTGCGGGCTACGCGCCGATCGGTGCCGGCATCCCGGGATGCAAGCTCACGAACACGATAGGTATCATGAAGGCTTATTCGACCTGCGTCGGAGAGGGTCCCTTCACCGCCGAGATGTTCGGTGAGGAGGCTGAGAAGCTCCGCAATGCGGGCGGCGAATACGGTGCCGCTACCGGAAGACCCCGCCGCGTCGGTCCCTTTGATGTCCCCGCCTCTCGCTACGGCGTGGAGGTACAGGGAGCCGACAGCATCGCGCTGACAAAGCTCGATGTGCTTGCCTACCTTGATAAGATTCCGGTCTGTGTGGCTTACGAGGTCGACGGTGAGGTAACGACGACCTTCCCGACGGGAGAGAAGCTCAACCGCGCAAAGCCGGTAGTCGAATACCTTGAGGGCTTCGGCGATGTTTCAAAGTGCAGAAAGTACGAGGAACTTCCGCAGGCGGCGAAGGACTATATAAGCTACCTTGAGAAGGCAGTCGGATGCCGCATCGAATATGTTTCGGTCGGACCCGACAGAGAAGAATACATAAAGATAGGTTGATTGAAGATGAATCAGACTGTACTTATACTTGATTTCGGCGGGCAGTACAAGGAGCTTATCGCACGCCGCGTCAGAGAATGCAAGGTTTATTCGGTCGTGAAGCCGGGAGACACCATCTCGGTCAGTGACATAAAGAAGATAGAACCGATCGGTATAATCCTTACCGGCGGACCTAACAGCGTTTACCTTCCCGAATCGCCCCGTTGCGACAAGGCGATATTTGAGATGGGGATCCCCGTACTCGGAATCTGCTACGGCAGCCAGCTTCTTGCGTGGTCTGTCGGAGGAGAGGTCGCGCCCTGCGACGGCGGTGAATACGGAAAGACAAAGATGATCGTCGATAACTCGTCGATCCTGTTTGAGGGACTTACCGGAGAGCAGGTCGGGCTTATGAGCCACACCGATCAGATAGTAAAGCTGCCGGACGGCTTCCGCTCGATCGCAAAGACGGTGAATTGCCCGAACGCGGCGATCCAGAATGCCTCAAAGCGCCTTTACGGTGTTCAGTTCCACCCAGAGGTAGAGAGCACGCCGAACGGCACCGATATGATCCGCAACTTCCTTTACAAGGTCTGCGGAGCCAAGGGCGATTATGACCTCAAGAACCTTGAGAAAGAGCTTATAGAGCAGTGCCGCAGGCAGGTCGGTGACGCCCATGTCCTTCTCGGACTTTCGGGCGGCGTCGATTCCTCGGTCTGTGCGGCTCTGCTTTCAAAGGCAGTCCCGGGACAGCTCCACTGCATCTTCGTCGATCACGGACTTATGAGAAAGAACGAGGGCGATGAGATCGAGTCGGCGTTCCGCGGCAGAGACCTTCATTTTATCCGCGTTGACGCGGAGGAGAGATTCCTTACGGCGCTCAGCGGCGTGACCGATCCCGAGAAGAAGCGTAAGATCATCGGTGCCGAATTCGTGAGGGTCTTTGAAGAGGAAGCGAGAAAGCTCCCGAATGTAAAATTCCTTGCGCAGGGAACTATCTACCCCGATGTCATCGAATCGGGAGGAAGCAAAGCGGCAACGATAAAGAGCCACCACAATGTCGGCGGACTTCCCGATGATATGAAGTTTGACGGCATCGTCGAGCCTCTCAGAAGCCTGTTCAAGGATGAAGTCCGTGCTCTCGGCAAACAGCTCGGACTTGCCCCGAAGTTTGTCCGCCGTCAGCCCTTCCCGGGTCCCGGACTTGCAGTGAGGGTCATCGGCGAGATAACGAAGGAAAAGCTCGACATCCTCCGTGAGGCTGACGCTATCTTCCGCGAAGAGCTTGAGCGCACGAGAGTCCGCGCCGACCAGTACTTTGCGGTCCTTACCGATACCCGCTCGGTCGGAGTCGTGGGGGATTTCAGGACCTATGACTACACGATAGCTCTCAGAGCCGTGAAGACCTCCGACTTTATGACCTGTGAATTCACGCAGATACCTTACCGTGTGCTTTCGCGCGTGTCTTCAAGGATCGTCAACGAAGTCAAGGGCGCCGGCAGAGTCGTCTATGACATAACGGGCAAGCCGCCCGCCACCATCGAATGGTGCTGAATAATTAAAAAAACCGGTACTGCATTTCGCGGTACCGGTTTTTATTGACACTTCGAGGAAATAATTGTATAATAAAGAAAAAAACTAAAGGAGCAACGATATGGATAAAATTCTTGAAAATATCAAAATGAGAAGGAGCGTCAGAAGCTACAAGCCCGACGCGGTGCCGCAGGAGCTTCTTGATAAAATAGCCGAGGCGGGACTTTTTGCCGCGAGCGGAATGGGGCGGCAGGGAACTGTGATCCTGCAGATAACCGATAAGGCTCTGCGCGACAGACTTTCCGCGATGAATGCCGCGGTGATGGGACGCGACGGTGATCCTTTTTACGGCGCTCCTGCGCTCTTCGTCGTGCTGAGCAACCGTGAATACAGGACATATGTCTACGACGGCAGCCTTGTTATGGGGAATATGATGCTTGAGGCTCATGCGCTCGGACTCGGAAGCTGCTGGATCCACCGTGCGAAGGAGGAGCTTGACAGCGAGGAAGGAAAGGAGATCCTTCGCTCTCTCGGCGTCGAGGGTGATTACGAGGGCATAGGACACCTTGTCGTGGGCTATCCCGACGGGGCGCTTCCGGAAGCCGCAGAACGCAGATCCGGTCGTGTCATATGCGTTAAATGAGATTCTCAAAAGAAAAGATAACGGACATTGCTATGCAGCAATCTGCCGTTGACGCCGGGTGTGAGGCTCGGGATTTTATGCGAAATGAAAACCTTGCCGTTATATCATCAGCAAATCCCGGGGCGAGAAAATATCTCGAATTGCCGTTTGATTGCAACCTTATCTCATATGGGAATAATATAGTCGCTTCTGTCAGGGAAGAGTATATTTCGCGTGTAACGGATTATATTGACCGTTTCAGTGTAGAGAAATGTTTTGAGACACCGGAGATCTACCTTCTTGACGATGCGTTTGCGGCGGAAGATCTCAAGGCATGTTTTATGGCGGAATATTTTCTTCCCGATTCGGATGATGTGCCTATCATTGACTGTGACTTTGAACTTCATATCCTTGATAAGGGTGAGTTTGATTGCCTTTATACCGCTGAGTGGAGCAATGCATTGTGTGCGAAACGGCGCGAGCTTGATATGCTTTGTGTGGGTGCTTATGACAGAAAGCGGCTTATCGGGCTTGCGGGATGCTCTGCTGACTGTGAAACGATGTGGCAGATAGGTATCGATGTTTTGCCGGAATACAGGAGGCGCGGTGTGGCATCTTCGCTTACCTCGCACCTTGCCGCAGAGACTTTCCAAAGGGGGAAGGTCCCATTCTACTGTGCAGCATGGTCAAATATTTCGTCGGTGCGCAATGCTATCAGATGCGGATTCAGACCCGCATGGGTAGAGCTTACATACAAAAGCAGGAAATTTGTCCATGATCTCATCGGAAATAAAAAATGAAAAAGAAAACAGAGACGGTATCCTGATGACGGATGCCGCCTCTGCTTATTTTGTTTTCTTATTTTCCGAACAGTCTTCGGAAAAGTCCGCCGCGGGGCTTCGCGCCGTCGATAACGGCTGTGCAGAATTCGGAAAACTCCGAATCCTCACCGTGCTTTCCTTCGACAGCCTCCGAGATCTCGGAGGCTGCACGCCTGCCGAATTCGGGGACTACGGTCGTGATTATCTCACGCACACCCGAGCTTTCGTCGGTGAGGGCTTTCCTCATTTCGGGGTCGGACGCAGATCCGAGGTCTATTATGCGGCACGCACCGATTATCATGCAGGCGGCACCGATGGATTTGTCCTCGCGTTCCTTTTTCGGTACTACGGCGCCGTGTATGACCGAGTATTTGCGGTAAAGGTCGGTCGAGGAATACTTTCCGGTCGCAAGATAATTCAGGACAAGTTCGGAAAGTATCGCAGTTTCGGCGCTCTTTTCCGCGTCGGCAAGGTCACGCCTTGCGTAATCCGCAATGGCTGCACGGAGCTTTTTGTCATTCGGGAAGGATGATGCGAAGCGTACCGCATCATCGCCTTTTCCGCCGATAATTGCATTTCTGAAGCCGATATAATCGCAAAGGACCTTATACTGCTCCGATGTGCGGAGCAAGTTATCGCTTTTTGCAAATTCGGCAAGCGCGTCGACCGTGACGCTGCTTCCCTTAGCCGAGAATATTCCGCACAGGGATCTCGCAATAAGCGGTTTTATCAGTGAGGTGCAGAAGGATCCGGCGAGTTCTTTGCCGTCTTTCACGCTGTCAAGCGCTTTTGCGGTGTCAAGAAGGTTTACGGTGCTGTATTTTCCGGCGACGGTCGGGAAGCTCTGTGTTACCGCTGTTTTCAGCTTTTCCTTTTGTGCGTCGTTTGCAGGATCCGAGATCCGGCAGAGCATAAGGAGAGCGGCGGTCGCTTCTTTTGCATTTCCGGAGAAGAGAAGGGCGATATATTCGGGCAGGATCTTGCGGTTTGCACAGACCGTGACGATCCGCTCGGCGGTCTTTTCCTCGCATATTCCTCCGGTGCGCGCGATCATCGCAAGCATCGGGTGTTCCGCACGGTGCTGTTCGGTGTCAAGCTCTTTTGCAAGTCCGTCGAAGAAGGATGCGCGGAACTCTTCGGTCTCGCCGGTAATATGCGCGTCTGTGAAGGCGAGCAGGTCTGCCGATGCCTCGTCACCCTCGGGAAGCTGTTCAAGCACCGTGTTGTAGAGAAGGTGCTTTTCTTCCTCGCCGAGAGAGCCGTACATTGCATCGAAGAATTCGAGTATCTGTCCTCTCATTGTCTTTGTGCGTATGGCAAGGAGGACTTTTTCGGTGATCTGGCGTTTTGATTCCTCCGAGGAACCGTCAAAGCAGTCACGGAAGAAGGCAAGCAGCTGGGACTGCAGGAATCCCCCGTAGAAGACTCCGCAGAGGTGGGTGAGGATAGATGCCTTCGTTTCATCATCCTCTCTGTCATAGAAGAGCTTTATGAAGCCGAAGAGCTTTTCGCGCATGACCTCGGTATGTATGAGATCGAGCATACCGTCCATGATTATCCTGCGGGTCACATATATCTCGCCGGGATAGAGGCGCTGGAGCTTCGCGAATATCTTCTTCGGATATTCCTTCCTCGCCTCGGGATAGCGCTTCACGGTGCCGATTATCCGCATACGGTATTCGTCGGGGAGCGCATCGCGGAAGGTCTCGTAGAGCGAGAGCAACTCAAAGAGCGTTTCGTCGTTCGGGACCCAATTGTTTACCTCGAAGAAGCCGCACCCGCAGATGAAAAGGAACGATACTTCGCCGAGGTTGCGAAGATTCAGCGAGAAAAGCTCGGGCTTGCGGTCGGCTATGTATTTTGTGAACGAGAGGAACTCGCGGCGCAGGGTGTCCTTTTTCAGCAGGGCATAAAAGAGCTTGACCGTGCGTATATTGGCGAGGAAATCCTCGTTCCTGACTCCCGTTACGCCGTATTTGGCGAATTCTATCGAGCAGCCCTTGAGCGTCGGGACGGTCGAATGGTCGCCCCTGATGCCCTTGAGTCTGAAGGACGGGAACTGGGTTATGGAGTTTACGCTTGTGGCAAATGAGTAGACCGCTCTGAAGTGTGCGGGAAGCACCGAAAACACGGCGTTCGCGATGCGAAGCATCTCCTCCGGCGTTTCGTTGAGGACATAAACGCATTTCGTCCTGCCCGTCAAAGCCGAGAGGACCGCGTATATGAAGCGGCAGAGCGTGTCGGCATCGGTCTTTCCGAATATGAAGGCATTACTTTCAAACTGTTCCGGTATATATTCGAGTTCGGGATATTCACGATCGGGGCGGGCGTCGTTGCCCGTGATGTTGAAGCCCGAAAGGTCGGTTACGAAAAGTGATTTATTTATGGCATTTGCATCGGGTGAGAAGAGCAGGTCATCGCGCTCCTTGCCCTCAAGGATGAGGGAATGAACAAGGTATGAGGTGCGTTCACCCGAAAAGTCTGTGGGAAGGAAGCTTATCCTGCTCTGCACCGTAAGTCCGCCCGGGGCGGGGAATTGGCAGAAGACCGGAGGCATCTTGCCGTCCCTTATCTTCTCTATCTCCTGTATCGTGAGCTTGAGGTCGTCCACCTGCGCAAGTTCTTTCAGCGCAAAGTCCCTGCTTATACCGTCGGAACAGGCGAAGGTATCGAAGCTGTCCGTGCGGTTGTACATACTGATCTTCGCGGGAACTCTTGAATAAAAGTGTTGCAGCGCCATTGGCAGCTCTTACCTCCTTCCTTTTATTCTACATTGAGTGTCATAAGCTCCTGAATGCTCGTAACGCCCTTCACAACAAGGTTGCGGCAGGATGACCAGAGGCTGACCATGCCGTTCTCGGCGGCAAGGTTTCTCAAGGCTTCCGAATTCTTCGTCTGCGCTATGGCGTTCTTCATCGGGTCATTCATATACATTATTTCGTGAATAGCTATTCTGCCCTTGTAGCCCGTGTTGTTGCAGTATTGGCAGCCCTGAGGTCTGAATATGCTGACGGGTTCGTCGATGCCGAGGATCTCCATCTCGCGGGCGTTGGTCTTTCCCCTTCTCTTGCAGGCGGGGCAGAGTCGCTTTACGAGTCGCTGTGCGATGACTCCGACAAGGGCGTCGGCGACAAGGTAATCGGGAACATGCATATCCTCAAGACGCGTGATGGCGCCGGGGGCATCGTTCGTATGAAGTGTGCTGAAGACAAGGTGTCCGGTGATAGCCGCGCGGACGGCTATTTCCGCCGTTTCCTCGTCGCGGATCTCGCCTATCATTATAATATCGGGGTCCTGACGGAGGATGGAACGGAGCGCGGCGGCGAAGGTCATATTTGCCTTTGTGTTGACCTGCGTCTGTGTGACTCCGCTCATCATATATTCGACCGGGTCTTCGACAGTGATTATATTGACCGTGGGATTGTTGACCTCTTTAAGAAAGGAATAAAGTGTCGTCGATTTACCGCATCCGGTAGGTCCGGTCAAAAGGATTATGCCGTGCGGGCGCGTGAGCATCTTGTCGATGACTGCGTTTTCCTCATCGGTAAAGCCGAGGTCCTGCCGCGTGAAGCGGAATGAGGTCTTGTCGAGGATTCTTATAACGAACTTTTCGCCGTGTACGGAGGGAAGCGAGGATACACGGAAGTCGTATTCCTTACCGCCGATCCTCATATTTATTCGTCCGTCCTGCGGGACGCGCCGCTCGGCGATGTTGATGCCCGACATTATCTTGATCCTCGCGCAGATGGCGGGGTAAGCCTCTATCGGGAAGGAGGCTCTCTCCTGAAGGTCGCCGTCTATACGGTAGCGCACCCTGACCTTCTTTTCAAAGGGTTCGATATGTATATCGCTCGCGCGATAGGGGATCGCTTCCTTGATTATCGAGTCGACAAGGCGCACGGCGGGGTTGTTTATTACATCGTCGGCGGAGGAAATGTCACCGAGCTGGGTCAGCTTCATATCGGCGAACATCCTGTCGTCGCTCTCGGTATTCAGCGCGTGGAGCGCATCGGAGGTCGACTTTACCGCCGATACCGAATCAAGGTACCTGTCGATCTGTGTCGGGGATGTCAGGACCGTATCGACGGGTCCGTTATAGACCGCAGCGACCGCCGACATTGCGTTGAGGTCGAGCGGCTTTCCGACGGCTATGAGAAGCACTCCGTTCTTGTCGGTGGCGACCGGCACGAACTTGTTCTTCTTCATATAGTCAAGGCTGAATTTATCGAAAAGCGACTTGTCTATCTCAAGCATGTCAAGCTCGATATAGGGCATACAGTAGTATTCCGACAGTGCTTCAAGCTCGGTCGTCTCGGTCGTATACTCCTTTGCGAGCATATAGTTCCTTACCGGGATATTGAGCCTTTTCGATTCGGTGAGGATGGAGTCGACATCCTTACGCTTTATAAGTTTTTTATAGAGGTAAAACTGTAAAATATCTTCGTTTATATTCATAAGACCCTCTCGCCGCGATGCGGCAGTGTTTTTTATTTCCCGATCGGTTTATCAGAAGCCCTGCATTATCGAGAGCATAGGTGAGTAGACCGCTATGAACAGCACGGCGATTATCACTCCGAGGAAGAGGAGCAGCATAGGCTGAAGCCTTGATGTTACCGTGGTGAGCGAGGTCTCCACCGCATCGTCGAAGAAGTGGCAGGAGCGGTTGAGAACATCGTCAAGCGCCGCGGTCTTTTCTCCGACCGAGATCATCTGCGTCATAATGTCGGGGAAGAGCTTGTATTTGTCGAATGCGAGCGCGATCGTCATACCGTGCTTGATGTCCTCGACAGCGGCTCTGAATCTTTTTTCGACATCCTTGTTGCCGAAAACGATGACGACAGCCTCAAGCGCCTCGGTTATATCCATTCCGCTTGAGAGGAGGAGTCCGAATCCGCGCGCGAATCTTGCCGTGATGAGGTCGACGGATACCTTGCCGACAAAGGGCATATGTATTTTCATCCAGTCGATCGCGTATCTGCCCTTCGGTGTCTTGCTGATGCCGAAGATGATGAGTATGAGAACGACGATCCCTGCGAGCAGATAGAGCCAATAATTCATAAGGAATTCCGAAAGGTTGAAAACGATCTTCGTAAGTCCCGTGGGTTCGACTCCGAGCGTATTCAGAGTATCGCGGAAGTTCGGAACGACGAGAAGCAGCATAACCACTATTATGCCGACCGTCAGCGCAAGTATCATTGCGGGGTAGGCAAGGGCGCTGAGAGTCTTTTTCTTTATCGCGCTGTCCTTCTCGTAGTAATCGGCGAGCGAGTTCATAACTATGTCGAGCTTGCCGCTCGTCTCACCGACCTTTATCATTGAGCGGAAGAAGGAGGGGAAGACGCCCTTGTGCTTCCCCATAGCGTCGGAAAGCATCATACCGCCCTTGACATCCTCATAGATGACCTGAAGGAGCTGTCGGAAATATCTCGAAAATTTCTGATCCTTGAGTATCTCAAGTCCGCCGAGGAGCGAGATGCCCGAGTTTATCATTATCGCGTATTGGCGGCAGAAGGTCGTAAGCTCGGCGAGCTTGACCTTTCCCGTGCCGAGAGTAAAGAAGGACGACGGCGATTTGTCGGAATAGAGGCTTGCCGAGACGAGGTAAAGCCCCTGCTTTGAGAGCTGAACGGCAAGGTCGGCTTCGTCCTTTGCCATAAAGATACCGCTGAACTTCTCCTTCTGGAGGTTTATCGCGGTGTATTTGTACTGTTGTTGCATATCAAAATTCCTTTCAACCGAGCAGCAGTCCGAGGTAGAGGTCTATCACAGCGTCACCGAAGAGGAGCGCGATAAGCGCACCCGCAGTGAGGAAGGGAGCGAAGGGCGTCTCGGGACTCTCTCTCTCCTCGGAGCGCTTTTTCAGTATGAGCATCACGATGCTTCCGGCGACAGAAGCTATTATCATCATGATGAGGAGCTTCTGCCATCCGAGCATAAGTCCGAGAACACCGACGAGCTTTATGTCGCCGCCGCCGAGCGCCTCACGCCCGAGTATCTTTCCGGCGATGAGTGCGAGAAGAAGGAAGACAGCGAATGCCGCGCCGCCGCCGATAAGGTGATCGTACCACACGGTGTGCGTGTCGGTGAATATCGCCGCGATCGCCGGGACGAGAAGGGCTATCTGAAACCTGTCGGGTATTATCTTGTGTTCAAGGTCCACAAAAGCCACGCAGACCATGACCGAGCAGGCGAGCATCGCCGCGATCATATATATGAGGTTGTCCGAAAATCTCCATACGCAGGCGATCCAGAGCAGCATTGTCGCCGCCTCGACCGCCGTATAGCGGAAGGGAATGTGCTTTTTGCACGAGCGGCACCTGCCGCGGAGGATGCAGTAAGAGATTATCGGGATATTGTCGTAGAATTTCAGCTTGTATCCGCATTGCGGGCAATGCGAAGCGGGCTTTGCAAGGCTCATTTTGTTCGGTACGCGGTAGATAACGACATTGAGGAAACTGCCGACGCAGAGTCCGACTATCGCCGCAAGTATGTAGGTCACGACGGTGAGGTATCCGTCGGGGATCGGTATTATCATGGCAGAGCCTCAGAAAACTATCTGGTTTCTGGTCTTTCCGATGAAGAGACCGCCGTACATCTCAAGGTTTTCGCATACATCGGAGTCGTGACCCGCGATCCCGATGGGGAAGAAGGACACGCCGGTGCCGGTCTGCTCCGAGTTGAAGTCCTCGATGCTCTGTGTAAACCTTCCGGGAAGGTTCACATATACCGAACCGACCGTGCCGAGCGGCTGGAAGCGTTCGCTGTCCTGTATGAAGCCGAGAGCCCACTTTGCAAAGAGGCGGAAATTCTCGTCGGCGTAGCCCTGCTCGGTCGTGGGGATCGGGCGCTGCATATTTTTCGGCAGCTTGCGCGGGACCTTCTTCGGAAGGACCTTTATCGTGTTCACACTGCGGTCGACCGAGATATTGTCGTTGCCCGAGAAGGGATTCTCGCCCTCCTCGTTCTCGTTGTCGGACGCGGGCTGTTCTATGTCGGAGGTCGGAAGGTTTTCTTCCTGCTCCTCGTTGCCGAGAAGGTCGTTTTCGGTGACCTCTCGTCCGTCCGAGTCGATGACGGTGAGAGCCTTTGCCTTCGCGCGCTCGCGGGCATTGAGAACGGCAAGTTCCGCGACGGTGTGATCGAAGAGCATATCCTCCGCGGCGACGCGGGGCTTCTCCATTATCTCGTAGCCGAAGGGCAGGATCGCCGAGCCGAGCGCCGAGCCTTTGTAGATGCAGGTGATCCGCGTGTAGTTGTCCTTTATGTCAAGGAGCATATAGCTCGCTCCCTTGAGCTTCGGGTTGAGAAGGTTCACGGCAACGGCAGAGGTCTCCGCGGCGAAGGATATGTTCCTTGCCGGGAAGCGTGCCGAGGCGCTCGCCGCACGGACAGAGGAGACAAGGCTGCTTCTGACTCCGGCGACGTCGTAGACCGAGAACTGCTTGTTCTGAAGCACGCAGGGGGTGCGGAGAGTCAGCTCGCGGCGGTTTTTGAAGAGTCCCTCAAGGGTCGCCTCGACCGAATTTTTCATAGCCTTCGGCTGCATGGCGGGGATCGTGAGGATGTCGGTCACGACTGCCGAATCGGGAAGGACTATCGACGAGGAAGCCGCCGCGGCGGGGGTGTACCTGCCGAGGAAGCCCTGAAGTATCGCCGTCAGCTCGCGATAGAAATCCTCGCTGAATTCGACCGAGCGGTAGCTCTGCAATTCGTGACGGATCTCTCCGTTTGCGAGCGCGTAGTAATGTATTGCCTTGACCCTCGGATCAATGAAGACCGTGCTTGCGTTTCCGCCTGTCATATAGTTATCACCTCAATCCTGATTTTAGGGAGTAGCAGCGGTAGCCTCTGCGCTTTGATTGAATGACTGCCAAGATTTTACCTTGACTGTGCCTTCTGAAGTAGTTTCGACGGTAACGATAAGGCGTACCCGATCGCTGTCGGCGTCTTTTATTGTAAGCGTGTTTCCGCCGTTGCTGACCTTGGCAGTGTATGCGGCATTGCCGGTCGTATAGCTTTCCTTGTCGTTCGATTTCACAAACGCTTCGCCGAAGGAATCTATCAGCGCCGCCTCGGTCATCCTGTCCTGCTGGCGCTTGTAGGTCGTGTGCGCCGAGAGGCAGAATACCGTTATCAGCGTGCTGAAAAGGAATACTATCAGCATAAGGAATATCGCCATTTCGATCGCGGCACCTTTTTTTGACCGCAGGAGCCTTTTAATATCTCTCATCATCGTCATTTTGTGTATGTAAGTTTGAAAAGCTCATCACCGTTCTGCTTTGTCGCCGTCGCGGTGAAGGTGCTTTCAGTGGCTTCGTAATTTGCAGTTATTTCAACGCTCACATAGCCGTCCTCGTCGAGCGGAGTGAGCTTTTTCTTTACAAGTTCAGTGTATTTATCCGTATTTTCCGCGTACTTGAATATTTCAAGCGCGTTTGAGGCGTAGAGCCTTGCCTCGGAGTAGGCAAGCTCGCGGTCGGATGCTATCGAGGAGGTCTTTATGAAGGACATCGCGGCAACGCTGACCGTGACTATCACGGCGAGCGCAACGACGACCTCTACGAGAGAGAAGCCGCGCTTGCCCTTAAGGAGTTTTCCGACAGGTTTTTTCATTCGCGTTAACCTCCGTTCTTTTTTACTGTTGCACATTTTGCAAAAATGCAGTATAATTCAAGAAAGAATATATTAAGGGGTACCATATGTCTCTTGACTATAATGATAAAAATATTGTTCTTGCGAAAAACCTACGAAAAAATGCAACACCGCAGGAAAATCATCTATGGTATGATTTTTTGTCTCATTATGCTATTCCGTTTCAAAGGCAGAAGGCAATTGATAATTTTATAGCTGATTTTTACTGTCATCAGGCAAAACTTATAATAGAAATTGACGGTATGCAACATTATTCCGAAACAGGAATATGGAAAGATGAATTTCGTACCGAAATACTCGAAGGTTACAATTTGAGAGTTATAAGATTTACAAACAGTCAGATAGACACCGAATTTGCAACGGTGTGTAAGTACATTGACAAAGTTGTCCGAGAAGCGTTGAGCGAAGATTGCAAATGTTAAACAGATCGTTTGCAATCGTAAATCGTTTGTAACGCGCTCTCCTTCAGTCGCCTTCGGCGCCAGCTCCCTCCCGGAGGGAGCCTCTTGTCTGTGCAAACCGCTTCTTTGTTTTATAGGGCGTTTGCCCTCAAAGAGACGACTTTCGTGCTTTATTCACCAATGGGCGAAGACCTCACCCGAAGATAATGCTTTCGGAAAGGCAAACGGTCTGTAAAAAGGCTATGCTTTTAGCCGAGCCTCCCTCCGGGAGGGAGGTGGATTTCCGACCCAACGGGGAGGAAAGACGGAAGGAGCCTGCGGAAT
>CAKXXW010000004.1 GCA_934378145.1 uncultured Eubacteriales bacterium | reverse complement strand
AAAAGGCTGCTTGCAGACTTTTGAGGACCTTTCTCAAAAAGACACCAAAGTTTTGCCGCAGGCAAAATGCCGCGAGAAAAAGCGTTACTTCCGTAGCCCGCCGGCAAATTCTTTGAAGGGTTCGGGAAACTTTCTTCTAAGAAAGTTTCCCGTATCTCCCGTATCTCCCGTTTCTCTGCACAAAGGCATTTTTTGCGGGAGGATAATATCCTCCCCTACAAGTCATTTCCTTTGTTCAAGTTCTTTGGGGTGCAGGGGACTTTCTTCCAAGAAAGTCCCCGCATCCTTCGTATCTCCCGTCGTATCCCCGTCTCTCCGCCGAGCAGGCTCAACCTGCTATTTGCCGTAAAAGTATATTATCTCGTCGGGAAAATGAAGCCCGAACTTTTCGCGCGCGACCTTCTCCACATAAGCATCGTCGATCGGAGAAGACAGCCGGTATTTCAGCTCATCGACCCTTCCCTGCTTCTCTTCAAGCTCAAGGGCAAGCTGCTCCGCTTCCTTCTTTTTCTGATTGTATTTCATAAGGTTCACGCCCGATATTATCAGCGCCGCGATAAAGAGCGCCGTCGCCATGAATATCATCACGCGCTTTTTTCTTCTTACGCCTTCTTCTTCCATTACGCAATTCCTCCGAACCCTTAATTTTCACATCCAGAAAACCCGAAAGCAACGCCTTCCGGACCTCTTTTTTCTCTTCTCTCCTGTAAGCACGGATCACCCGTGCAAGATATGCCGCTCTCAGCGACGCGGAAATCTTTCCGTAAAGCCATTTTACCGGCGTTACGGCGAAAAACACAAGATAAGCAAAGACGCACCTTAGCGCATAGATCAGAAGCTCCGATGCCGGCAGGATGAGCCTTCGCAATGTCAGCCGATACACCTGCGAGCCGCATAAGACCGCCGTAAGTATCCCGAGCCTCCATTGCCCGTCGCCGAACCGATAGACCGCTATCGCCACGACCGCTCCCGAAAGGATAAGAAAGAGCATATCGTGCAAAAACAGAGTCATAAATACGGCAAAGCGCCCGAGCTTTGTATTCCTTCTCGCGAGCGTCCGCCCGAGAAGAGGCAGAACACGCGCATCAAGCTTCTCGCGGAGCTTCGGCGAAAACACCTTCCCACCGAGAGCCGGAAGAAACGAAGTCAGGTCGTACGCCGCCGACAGAAGTATTCCGAGAGCAAAAGATGCGGCAAGCAGAACGGCGATATTTATCTGAGGCGTCAGCATCTCACCCGAAGATCTTTCCGAAAACGCCGCGCCGCCCCTCTTTGTGCGGTTTGTCGCTGTAAAGCATCGATGAAATATTTCCCTCGACCGCGACATTCCCGCGTGCCGTGTCAAGCGCCGACACGCGGAGCGAATCCCCGTCGATCTCAAGTTCGCCGCACACGGTGTCAAGCATCACCGAGCTTTCATCGAAGCTGATGACCTCCCTGACTCCGCTGACCGAAAGGCTCTTGCGACCCTTCAGTACAAGCTCGTGAGGCATAGCCTCGCTCTTCCTTGTCTCCTCCATACCGTGTATACCTCCACATATATTCAGTGAATATATATGCGAAGGCAGGCGCGGTCATTCAATTATTTCGTACATTTGCGCGGCGGCGTCCTTTTTCACCGTCTCACGCACATCGGTCACACGGAATTTCAGCTTCCGCTGACCGAAGGTGACCTCAACTATATCGCCTTCCTTGACCTCATAAGAGGCCCTGGCAACTCTGCCGTTGACGCTCACATGCTCGGCGTCGCAGGCGTCATTCGCCACTGTGCGGCGCTTTATTATGCGGGACACCTTAAGATATTTATCAAGACGCATTTTTGTTTCTCCGTGGATTTTTATAAGTCCGGGTCACGCACGAAAGCGGCAACCCGGACTTATAAAGTCTTATTTTACAGAATCCTTGAAGGACTTGCCTGCCGAGAATGCAGGGTATTTCGATTCGGCGATAGTGATCTGTTCGCCGGTCTTCGGGTTGTGACCGACTCTTTCGCCGCGGGTCTTTACCTCAAATGTTCCGAAACCGATGAGCTGAACCTTCTCGCCCGCCTTGAGAGCATTTTCGATAGCCTCAAAGGTAGCGTTTACGGCAGCCTCTGCCTCTTTTTTCTTAAGTCCGGCGCTCTCTGCGACGGCTTCGATAAGCTGTGTCTTGTTCATAATTCATATCCTTTCTTTTATTTGATCCAACGCAGTTATATAATAACATTATTTGCCCGAAATTTCAAGAGGAAATTCGCCGTTTTTATTGATTTTTACAATTTTTCTCCTTGTTTTTATCCCAGATGGCATCCATTTCGGCAACTGTCGCCTCTTCGGGGCGTTTCCCCTCCTTCAGAAGCTCGTTTTCTATCAGCTCAAAGCGCGAGATGAACTTGTCCGTCGCATCTCCGAGCGCCCGCTCGGGCTTCACCCCGAGCTTGCGGCAAAGGCTCACGGCGGTCAGAAGAAGGTCGCCCGCCTCCTCGTGTATCTTCGCGGGATCTCCCTCCGCGGCGGCGGCACGAAGCTCCTCCTTCTCCTCGTCGAGCTTCAGAAAAACCGAGTCGGCATCGGGAAAATCAAAGCAGTCAGCCTTCTTTCCGACCTTCTCGGCACGCATGAGCGCCGGATACTGTTTCGGCACCGAGCGGAGCTTTGAGGTAAGAGTAGTGCGGCTCTTCTCCTCCGCCTTTATCTTTTCCCAATTTGCAAGGACATCATCGGTCGAGCCGACCTTAACATCCCCGAAGATGTGCGGGTGGCGGTGGATGAGCTTTCTGCAGATGCCGTTTATAACATCTCCTATGTCAAAGACCCCCGTCTCCGCCTCCATCTCGGCGTGGAAGACTACCTGAAGCATAACATCTCCGAGTTCCTCGCAAAGCAGCTTTCTGTCCCCGTTGTCGATAGCCTCGACAGCCTCGTAGGTCTCCTCGATAAAGCTGTCGCGGATAGACTCGTGCGTCTGTGCGGCGTCCCAAGGGCATCCGCCCGGCATACGGAGTATCTTCATTATCTCGGTAAGGTCGTCAAAAGAATAGCTTTCCTTTTCCTTCAGCGCTTCGATCTTATTTTCGTTTCCCATTGCTTTTTCCTCTTAGGTTTAATGATTCCCGCAATTTTTTCGCCCTGCGGAAGCAGTTTTATATCCTCGTCACTCACCGTCCCCGTGAAAAGCACGAAGAAGGCATAAAACGCGACATTGAAAATTATCACCGGAATGATAGCGTATTTCGACACGCCGAGCGATCTCCGCAGTATTCCGGCAAACACGACCGTTGCGACCGCCGAGATCCCCGAAGCGAAGAGCGGACGGGCAAATACGCCGAAAAGCCCGTTTTCACCGATCGAGCAGGTATATTTGCCGATAAAATAAAGATTTATCAGCACGATGGTAAGGTCACACAGTATCGTGCTTATCGGCGCGCCGAAAATGTTTACCGAGGGCATACCGACAAGGATGAACTCGGCTCCTATCTTTACCGCCGCTCCGACAGCCATCGAGATTATCGGCTTCTGCGCCTTCCCGTAAGCCTGCAACGCCGCGTTCGTGACGGTTATCAGGCAGGAGAAGAATATCGCCGGCGACAGCACGGTGAGAAGAGGTGCGGCAATATCGGTCGCGGCAGCCTCGGTCCTGAATATCAGGGTCAGTATCTCTCTTCCGAAAACAGCCAGCCCGAGCGAGGCGGGGATCGCCACGATCGCGCAGATCCTCATAGCGCCGCCGAGAAGCTCACGCGCCCTTTCCCTGTCGCGCCTCTGCGCCGCCTCGGTAAGAAGAGGCGTCATAGAAAGAGCCACTGGTGCGATAAATGCGGGGATAAGGTTGAACATAGGTATCGAAAGGTTCCCGTAGCTTGAATAAAGCATATTCGCCGCCGACGGAGCAAAGCCCGCCGCCTGCAGTCTCTTTGCTATAAGAGCCGTGTCAATGAGGCTCGTGATGCTCATAACCGCAGCTCCGAGCGTTATCGGCGCCGAGATAGAGGCTATCTCACATATGACCTTTCCGACAGGCATATCCGTGACCGGCGCCTGCGGCAGGGACTTTTCCTTTCTTCTGACAAAAGCCCTTCTGATAAAAAGGTAAAGAGTCGAACCGAGGCTACCGGCGGTAAGTCCGGCGATCGAGAAGGCGGCAACGACCTCTGTCGGAAGCGAGGCGGAGATCGCCGCCTTTGTGAAGGCAAGCCCCAGGATCAGCTTCCCGCCAGATTCTATGAGCTGTGAGATCGCCGTCGGGCGCATATCCTGCCTGCCCTGAAAGTATCCCCTCACGGCGCTCCCCGATGCGGCAAAAAGCAGCGAAGGCGCGACCGCGCGGATGCAATGCGAAGCCTCAGGTATCCCGACAGCCGCCGCGGCAATGTCCGAGAGCGCATACAGGACCGCCGAGCAAAGCACGCCGATAAGCGAGAAAAGGATCAGCGAGATGCGGTATGTCCGCTCGGCATCCGCGTTTTTACCCTCTGCGCGGCTGCGCGCGACAAGTATCGACACGGCGACCGGAAGTCCCGAGGTCGAGAGCATAAAAAGCAGCGTGTATATGTGGTAAGCGGCAAGGAAATACGCCATACCGCCGATCCCGACGAGCTTTATCAGCGGGATCTTGTAAAAAAGTCCTATGAGCTTAACTGCGGCGGTCGATACGGTAAGCACCGTCACGCCGCCGAGAAAGCGGCTCTTTGCCGAAGTCTCTGCCAAAAAATCGCCTCTTCCGGTAATTATTCCTTTTGACATCCGGAGCTTTCGGCTTTTTCGGTTTCAGGCGTCCTTTCTCTTTATAAACTCGTAGTAAAGTGAACCGTCGGGGATCATATACGAATCAAACGAAACGATCCCGTCGGTCATATCAAGCAGCCTTTGCGCCTCTGTGCGGTAAGGGCTTTCCTCTCCGACCGTTTCAAGGAGCGGACGAAGGTACTTCACCATAAGGTTCACCTCGTAAGGCATCACCGAATCTATCCTTATATCGCAGGTATCGGCGTAAGGCAGAATGTTTTTCTCCTCATTCTCGCGCACCCCGTCCCAGAGGAAGAAGGTGTATTCGGGCGAGGCTCCGCGGAAGTTGTGGTCGCGGACGATTCGGCGTATGAGCCTTATATCATTCGGCATAAATACGCTTCCGCCGACATCTATACCCTGCTCGACGCAGATGAAGATGCTCCTTCTGTCAACGAGCCTGAGAAGCGAGGTTATCTCGGGATACACAGCCTGGATCCCCTCAAAGAGGAACATATCCTCATCATCGGGGGCGATGACCTCAAATCCCGCACGACAGCCCGAGATGAAATCGAACTGCGGCAGTGCGGCAGGCTCTCCGGCAAAAATATTGCCGACAAACCTCTCGAATTCGGGAAGGTCGATGGCATCTACCGAATCGAGGTCGGGCTTGCCGTCCTTCTTCGGTATTCTCTGCTTGTCGCGGTAAAAATCGTCTATCGAGACGATATGTACCTTCTTTCCGATAGCTTCAAGCTCGCCGATGAGCTTCTTTGCCGCCGTGGTCTTGCCCGAGCAGGTCGGGCCCGAAAGGGTGATGACCTTAAGCGTCCTGTCCTCGCATGCCCGCGCTACCGAGGCATCGAGCCTCTTCTCAAAATCGGCTTCACATTCGCCGATAAAGCGCTGTACCTCTTCGGTACAGCCTATATTCTTTTTGCAGTACTTCATAATTATTTATTGTAATACTCACGGTAAAACTCCCTGTAGCTGTCACAAAGCGATGCCGATCTGTCCTCACGAAGGTATTCGTAGGGATACTTCTGATTGAAAAGCCGGCGAATGACCGGTTTTTCTCCCGCCGCCGACGGGTATTTTACCATTTTCGATACAGCACCCGCACCTACGGCAAAGATGCTGTGTATTTCCTCCATCATATAGATATTGTACCGTCCCTCGGCGCCCTCAAGCGCAAAGCCGACATTCTCGAAATTTCCGACGGTATTTTTCTGACGGTACATATAGTAGGGCTTATACCCCGCCTGTACCGACTTTATCTGCGAATAATCGACGCATTTCCCCGCATCCCCGCCGCGGAGAGAATAGACCTCGCTTCCCCTCCTCAGTATATCGGAGGATTTCTTCACGCAGAAGGTGTGGACTGTGATATTATCGGGTCTGAGCTGAAGGATCTTATCGTAGGTCGCCGAGAATGTTCTGAAATTATCCCCCGGCAGACCGACGATAAGGTCGGTATTGATATATTTTATGCCCGATCCGCGCGCAATATCATAGGCGCGGAAAAATTCTCCGCTCGTATGCTCGCGTCCTATGTTCGCAAGCACCTCGTCGCAAAGGCTCTGCGGATTGACGCATACCCTGTCGACCGAATATTCCTTAGCCACGGCAAATTTCTCCGCCGTTATCGTGTCGGGGCGACCCGATTCAAGGGTAAATTCCTCAAGGAGCGACACATCGGTGCCTTCGCAGATGGTCGAGAGCAGCTTCCTGAGCTGATCGGGATCGAGGATAGTAGGCGTCCCCCCGCCTATGTAGACCGTTTTCAGATGCAGTCCGAGTTCATTTATCGTCTTGAGTGTCTCCCTGACATCGGTGCAGACCCTCTCTATGTATTCGGGGATAAGCGAGAGCAGCCTTTGCGAGGTATATGAAACGAACGAACAGTAAGCGCACCGCGTCGGGCAGAAGGGTATAGAAACATAAAGGCTGCATCCGAGCGGATCGGGTTCACCTATTATCGCCGCCTCGTTGAGCGCTACCTCGGTCGCCAGTGACGCCTTCTTCGGGATGACAAAGTATTCGGAGGCAAGGAGCTTCTTCACCCTTGTCTTACTGTATCCCTTCCGGAGCATCTCGGTCGCGACCTTCGAGGGTCTGACTCCCGTGAGCATCCCCCACGACGGGCGGTAGCCTACAAGGTCGCCGGCGGCGGCGATCACAGCCGCACCCACGGCGATCTTAAGAGTGCGCTCGCGCGTAAATTCGGGCTTGAAGCTCTCCCTTCGCGTCGCCATCGTGATCTGGTCGAAGTGCCGGAGCACAGCCTCTGCCTCGGCGCCCTCTTCGTCCTCTTTTATTTTTACGCTTATCTCAAGTCCGTCATCGTCGTCCTCGTCCGAGAACTTCACTCCCGGAAAGAAGACCATACAGAGCGTCTGCACATAGTATTTGTTGAGATCACCGAAAACACTTACCTTCATTGTGCCTTCCCCTTTCCGAGCATTTTGCTGTCCATAACTATCGTCACAGGTCCGTCGTTCAGAAGACTTACCTGCATATCCGCGCCGAAGCTGCCCGTTCCGACATTTTTGACGCTTTCTTTTGCGAGAGAAATAAAGTATTCGTAAAGTCTTTTTGCTTCAGAGGGCTTCGCCGAGGCGAGGAAATCCGGGCGGTTCCCGTGCCTGTAATCGGCAAGGAGCGTGAACTGAGACACTATCAGCAGCTCACCGCCGATGTCGAGCAGCGAGAGGTTCATCTTCCCGTTTTCATCGCAGAATATCCGCAACTTAAGGATCTTCGCGCAGAGAAGGCGCGCGTCCTCCTCCGCATCCCCTTCGGCGACACCGAGAAGGATCAGAAGCCCCTCCCGACATTCTCCGATGACCTCTCCGTCGACCGAGACCGACGCGTATTTTACCCTTTGAAGTACAGCTTTCATTATGAAAATCCCCGTTTTACCTCATCGACATCGCGCAAAGAACGAAGCTTTGACACGATCGAATTGAAATGATCTATATTCTTGCAGCCTACCTTCAGATTGATGAGAACGCTGTTCTCTCCCTTTTTCTGAGAGTTTATCTGAAGAAGTGCTACGCGCATCTCGGCGAGAGCCGCCGTGATGTCGGCTATGAGCATGATTGAATCGTATGCGGTGATGACTATATTCGCCTCGTAGATATCCGAGGTGTTCTGCTCGGCGCGGTATTCCCACATAGCGTCGATCCAGCGGTCGGCGCTCTCGGGATTGTTGAGTCCCGCGACAGCGTTCGGGCAGTCGCGCTTGTGTACCGAGATCCCGTATCCCTTCGTGATAAAGCCCACGATGCTGTCCCCCGGCAGAGGATTGCAGCACTTCGCGAATTTCACAAGGCAGCCCGCCTCGCCGTCGACGATAACTCCGCTGCCCTTTCCCGTTTTCGGCGCCTTCGCAAGCTGTACCTGCTCGACATCGGTTATCACGGGAGCCTCGGGCTCGGGTCTTACAAGGCGCTCGAATTCGTCATGCAGCTTCGAGGCTATCTTCGACATAGGAAGTCCGCCGTAGCCTATCGTGTTGTAAACATCGTCGGCGGTGTTGAAGCCCGAGCGCTTGCCGACATTCTCGACGATCTCGTTTCTCTGCGCCTCGGTGTAGGGCGTATTGTACCTGCGAAGCTCACTGTCAACGGCGGATTTGCCCACCACGATGTTGTCGGCTCGCTTTTCCTTCTTGAACCACTGGCGTATCTTCGTCTTTGCCTCGCTCGTCTGAACGATCTTGAGCCAGTCGCGGCTCGGCCCCTTCGATGCCGAGGAGGTCAGTATCTCAACGATCTCTCCGTTCTGCGGCACACGGTCGATAGGCACTATCATACCGTTTATCTTCGCACCTATCATCTTATTTCCGACCGCCGAGTGTATGGCGTAGGCGAAATCTATCACGGTCGCCCCGTGAGGGAGCGCGATGACATCGCCCTTCGGAGTGAAAACAAAAGTCTCATCGTGGAAAATATCGCTCTTGAGAGCGCTCATAAACTCCTCGGGATCGCGCGTGCCGTCTTCCGTTTCTATGAGCTTTGCGATCCATTCGAGCTTTTTGTCTATGCTATCACTCGATTTTTCACCCGATTTGTATTTCCAATGCGCGGCGATACCGTATTCGGCGATCTGATGCATCTCACGGGTCCTTATCTGTACCTCGAAAGGCACACCGTCGCGCCCTATGACCGTCGTGTGAAGCGAGCGGTACATGTTAGGCTTCGGCGTTGAAATGTAGTCCTTGAAGCGTCCCGGCATAGAGTTGAACATCTCGTGTATCAAACCGAGAACAGTGTAACATTCAAGCTCGGTGCCGACGATCACGCGCAGGGCGTAGAAGTCGTATATCTCGTCAAAGCTCTTGTTCTGCGTGTACATCTTTTTATACACGCTGTAGACCGACTTTATCCTGCCCTCAAGCACGAAGTCTATATTGTTCTCTCGCAGGCTCGCATCGACCTGACGGCGGATATGCTCAATGAAGTTGAGGTTCTGCCCGTACCTTTTCTCGATGTCGTTCTTTATCTCATTGTAGCCTATCGGGTCAAGGTACATAAGTCCGAGATTCTCAAGCTCCTGCTTGACCCTTTGCATACCGAGCCTGTGAGCCAGGGGCGCGTAGACCTGCATCGTCTCGAGGGCTATCGTGCGGCGCTTCGGGTCGGGCTTTGCCGACAGGGTGCGCATATTGTGGAGCCTGTCGCAGAGCTTTATAAGGATAACCCTTATATCCTTCGACATAGCGAGCAGCATCTTGCGAAGGTTCTCTATATGCTCGTCCTCGCGGTTGTCCACGGGAAGGTTCACAGTCTTCGTCAGTCCGTCGACAAGCATCGCCACCTCGGGCCCGAAGAGCTTCTCTATTTCCTTCAGATTTGTCTTGTCGGAGCAGTCCTCGACCGTGTCGTGAAGGAGAGCCGCGCAGATCGAATCGGTGTCAAGCTCAAGGCCCGCGACTATCTGCGCGACAGCCACGGGGTGAGTTATATAGGGTTCGCCGCTGAGCCGCATCTGCCCCTCGTGCATACGGCTTGCGTACTCATAAGCCTTTTTTATCTTGTCAATATCGTATTTCTTCCCGGTCGCGGTAAGAGTGCTTACCAACCGTTTGAAATCGCCTTCGGGACTTCCTGCCATAATATTCCGAGCCTATCCTTGGTTAAGTTAAATTTTTATCCTTTGCACTGGCTCCTGAGCTTTCTCAGTATCGAGGATTTGTCGATACTCGTCTTTGAGCCGTTGAAATACATATCGAATTCGTAAACGCCGTCGCCTATCGGCTCAACGCCGCATATCCGGAGTTCGTAGAAGATGAGCAGGATAAATCTCAGCTTCACATAGTTTATCTTTCTCCCGTGACCGCCCCTGTCGAGCAGTGAGAGTATCCTGCGAAGCGACATAACGGTCTTGCCGTTCCTTGCCTCGCGGCGGAGAAGAAGGTAGACCTTCTCGCAATCCGAGCGATCGGGGACAAAGTCCTCGTCATGGGTGAAACATTCACCGGCGCGTATCGCGTCGAATCTGTCCGCACCGAGCTTCATAGTCTCGGCAACGCTTGTTGACGGCTTGCAGTCGTGAACGATGAGCTGTACGCTCCTCACATTCTGAAAATCGTTTATATCGACCGTGAAAAGCAGATCGGTCTGCTCTCCTTCGTTTATATCGGTCTTCGCCTCGTTCATACCGAAGCAGATCGCAGTAAGGTTCACTCCGTCCTTTTCCACGATCAGCTTCATATGCTTTCCGCCGCTTATCGGAATGATGCGGTTCACGGTAACGCCGCGAAGGACGAACTGCGGCACGGGATTTGCGACGCCGAAGGGTTCGAGCATCAGTATCTCCTGCGCAAAGCGCATATTGACATCGCGTATGTCAAGCTCGCAGTCAGCCTCAAGGCATATATTCAGCTTGTCCTCCGTGAGGACATTTTTTGCATATTCGTTTATTCTTTTCGTAAATTCGGGGATCTTGTCGCGTTCGATGGTAAGTCCCGCGGCAAGCTCGTGACCGCCGTACTTGCAGAGAAGGTCATCGCAGCTGTTCATGGCGTTCACAAGGTTCATACCCTTGACCGAACGACCCGAGCCTTTGCCTATATCATCGGGACTCGGATAGCCGCGCGTCGCACCGTCAAAGGAAATGAGCAGCGACGGCAGCCCGTAGCGCTCGGTGATCCTTGAAGCAACGATACCGATGATCCCCTGTTTCCAGCTGTCGTCCTCGATAACTATCACGCGGTCGTTTTCGGGATCGAAGCTCTTCTCAATCTTTTTCAGCGCCTGCTCGGCTATGCGGTTCTCCTCAGCCTGACGCTGACGGTTGATCTCGCAAAGCTCCTGCGCGTAATTTTTCGCGCTCGCCGCATCCTCGGCAAGGAGAAGCCTTACCGCCTTCGTGGCGCTGTCGATCCTTCCTGCGGCATTTATCCTCGGTGCGATGCCGTAACCGATGAAGCTCGAGGTTATCTTCCTCTTCTTCGGAGCGGCGGAGGCAGAAGACGGCGCGTTTACCGCGTCGATAAGCGCCGAAAGCCCCGGGCGCTTCGTTTTCTCTATCATTTTGAGTCCGAGCTTCACGATAAGCCTGTTCTCATCAACGATGGGCATGACATCGGCGATCGTACCGATCGAGACAAGGTCGCCGTATTCGTAGCAGATCCGTCTCACGCCCTCTATCTCGGGTTCTCCCCTCTCCCGGCAGAGCATCATCTCATATGCGCAGACGAGCTTGAACACCACGCCGACGCCCGCCAGCTCGCGGAAGGGATATTCGCTGTCCTCACGGTGAGGATTCACAACAGCACAACACTCGGGAAGCTCGGGGCGGCACTCATGGTGGTCCGTCACGACCATGTCTATGCCGAGCGACGAGGCATAAGCGGCTTCCTCATTCGCCGTGATACCCGTATCGACCGTGATTATGAGGTCGACTCCCTGCTCCTTCAGCTTGTCGATAGCCGAGCAGGAAAGCCCGTAGCCCTCGCCGTCGCGGCTCGGGATGTAATACTCTATCCTGCCCGCATCGAGCGACTTAAGGTAAAGGTAGAGCATACTGACGGATGTCACTCCGTCAACATCGTAATCTCCGTAGATAGCGACAGTTTCCTTATTCTCTACGGCGGCTCTTATCCTGACAAGAGCCTTGTCCATGTCCTTCAGTTGCCGCGGGTCGTGAAGAACGGCTTCCTCATTCCGCAGAAAGCGTTCGGCATCGTCGGCAGTACGGAATCCGCGGTTATAGATAAGGCAGGCGCATCTTTCCGACAGTCCCGTCCGTTCCGCGATCTTCCTTATCGCTTCGTCGCGCTCGGGTTCCCCCGGCGTATAGAGAAGCGACCAAATCTTGTTTCTCTTTATCTCGTGCATTTTCTCTCCCATCCGACACTATGCACCGTCTGCCTGCAGAATGCCTGTTCTTCTTCATTTCTCTGTTTATATACGCTTATAAATTTCTTTCAGTTATCAATAGGTACAAACCTTCCGACGATCTTCGAGGCTACCTTCACCCCGTCGACAGCCGCACTCGTGATGCCTCCCGCGTATCCGGCGCCCTCCCCGCAGGGGTAGACAAGGCTGTGTCCCAATGCCAGAAGGCTCTCGCTGTCCCTCGGCATCCTGACCGGCGACGAAGTCCTCGTCTCGGCTCCCGTGAGTATCGCATCGGGCGCATCAAAGCCCTTTATTCTTCTGCCGAAGGTACGAAGTCCCCGCCTCAGCTCCTCGGTTATAAATCCCGGGAAAAGAGTTGAAAGCTCGGCGACCCGATATCTTCCGCCCCCCATATAGGTCGGCATAACGCGCGTCGGCGAATGGACTGCTTTTCCGGCAAGGAAATCGCCGACAGTCTCGACCGGAGCGCAAAAATCGCCGCCTCCGGCTGTAAATGCCGCCTTTTCTATCCTTCTGATAAAGTCCACCGCCCCTTCGACGGTGTTTCCGAAGTCCTCACGCCCGACGCTCACCGCGACAGCCGAATTTGAATTCACCCCGTCGCGCCCCGATCGGCTCATGCCGTTCACGACAAGTCCGTCCCTCTCGGTCGCCGCGGCGACTATCTCGCCGCCCGGACACATACAGAAGGTGTAAACTCCGCGTCCCGAAGTGTCCGAAAGGTTATATTCCGCCGCGCCGAGCCTCGGATCTCCCGCAAGGTCGCCGTAAAGCGCTTCGTCTATGTCTTTTCTGAGATGTTCTATCCTTACTCCGACCGAGAAGGGCTTCGGCTCAAATACAAAGCCGCTCCCGATCAGTGAAGTTCTCGTATCATTTGCGCTGTGTCCCGTCGCGATCACGCAACAGCCGCAGGCTATGTCCCCGCGCGAGGTATGCGCGATAAGACTTCCGTCAGCCTTTTCCTCAAGCGAATCGAGCCGGCATCCGAGCATCACGCGCCCGCCCTTTTCGCAGATCGTATCAAGCATCCTGTCGACCACGCCGCGCAGAACATCGGTGCCTATGTGAGGCTTTGCCCGCGTCAAAACGCTTTCGGGCGCGCCGGCTTCGTAAAACTTCCGAAGCACAAAGCCGCAGAGCGGGTCGTTTATCCGCGTCGTCAGCTTGCCGTCCGAGAAGGTACCGGCACCTCCCGCGCCGTATTGGATATTCGTTTCGGTGTCAAGCGCCCCTCCCGAGCAGAAGCTCGCATATGCCGCCGCCCGTTCGGCTGTACTGCCGCCCCGTTCGATAAGGATCGGAGCATACCCCGCCTCGGCAAGAGTCAGTGCGCAGAACATTCCGGCAGGGCCGCTCCCGACAACGAGGGGCCGACCGCGAAGGAATTCCTTCCCCGGCCTGAGATCGGGGCCGGCTTCCGCCACCCTGCCGAATCCCGCGTGGGCAGCGGCATCGGGCGAAAGGATACCGTCCGCACCCTCGGCAAGTACCGAGCATACGAAACGGATATCGCCGCGCCTTCTGGCATCGACCGCCTTCTTATATATCCGTAAGTCAAAGGCGGACGCGTCCGTAACGCGTCCGAGCCTTTTTTTCGCCTCGGTGATGAATTCACCGTCCGCGGCGGTATAGGGCAGGCTTATTCCGTTTATCAGCAGCTTCATTTACTTTTTTCCTGCTCGGTCGGATTATCTCCGCTCTCGCGGGTGACTGTAATTATTATCTTCCTGTCCTTCGGAGTGACGAGCGTCAGGCCGTCGGGTATCGTAAGATCGCCGACGGTCAGCTCTATGTGATCGGCGACCTCGCTGATGTTGCCGAGGTCGTAGGCTATCGACTGATTTTCGGTAAAGAGCGCCGTGTCTCCGCTGAGCATTATCATAGCATCCGTGCCGTCGTCGGCAAAGGTCGCATGGACAGAATATTTGACTCCCGTCGCTCCGCCGGAATATCTGATAAGGAGCGGGATCTGGCGGTCGGAGCAGAGTATCTGAATGTAGATATTGACCTCTGACGGCTCGATGCTCACATACTGACCCGCGGCGTCCTTCTTTTCCCCGTCGGAGGTCACAAGCTCGAAGGTCTTGCACTTTGTCTCAAAGCTCACCTGATAGCCGTTGAGTTTTACCTGAGCCGCGACACTTTCGACGGTGTTTATGACCTGCTCGGGACCCTTTACCGTGACCTTGCTTATCGCATTGCCGTCCTTGTCCTTCGCGGTTATCTCACCTATGCGAAGCCCGGAAGGTACGCCGCCCTCGTACTCGCATTTCAGCTCGACCTCTTTTGTAACTATCCTGTCGATATGTACCGTGGGGGTCGAGACATAGGTCGGCGAGATCGACTTCACCGAGACATCGCTGCCGGGAAGGTCGCACCTGAACCTGAATGCATAGTCATCCGCCCCGTCGATGCTGTCGGTATCGAGCCTTACCGTGTATTGGCTGTCCTCGTATTTTGCAAGAGCCGCCTGCGTGCCCGTGACCGTCAGCTTGACGATTATCTGTGAATAGTCGAGCTTTGCATCGCCGTAGATGATGTTGTAGCCCTTCGATTCTATCTCGCGGTTCGCGTTGACCGTGACATATATATCCTTTTCGACGAGCGTCTGAGTAACATTCGTCGCGTAGAGCCAGATAACAACTGCGGCGAGAAGGCAGAGCGCGAGCGCAACTATATCAACACCGCTGAGGGAAAAGCCCTTCTTCTTTTCGGTGGGAGTCGCATCGGCAAGACCGCCCTTTTTCATTGCGGGTTCGGTGCCGGTATTCTTTTTATTCATCGCGCTTTTCCTCCTTCTCATCTTTATCATGCCTCTGAGTCTTTCCGACAGTCGGGACCATAAGGTTGAAAAGCGTCTTCCTCAGCGTCTCACGGTCATATCCGCGGGTTATCTTGCCGTCAAGGGCAAGGGAGACAGTTCCCGTCTCCTCCGATACGACGATAACGGGAGCATCGCTGACTTCGCTCACTCCGAGCGCGGCGCGGTGACGGGTGCCGAGATCGTTGTCAAGCCCCTCCTGCTCGGAAATGCGGAGAAAGCATCCGGCGGCGTAGACCCTCATATCTCTTATTATGACCGCGCCGTCGTGAAGCGGAGCATTCTTGAAGAATATGTTCTTGAGCAGTTCGGCGGAGATCTGCGCGTTTATCGTCACACCCGTGTCGATATAGTCGCCGAGCTTCGTCTTTCTCTCTATAACGATAAGTGCGCCGACTTTTGCGCGCGACATATCGAAAACCGCGCTGCATATGCTGTCGACATCGCGGCTGAGGTCGCTCATATATTTGCGGCGCTCGCCCGTCGTTATATCCTTGATCCTTGAGATGAGGGGGTTGTTTCCGACCTTTTCAAGAGCCGCGCGAAGCTCGGGCTGAAAGACTATCAGAACGGCAATGATACCGACCTGATAGAAATTCTGAAGCACGAAGCCTATCGCCTTCATATTCAGCGCGGTGCTGAGAACGAGAACAAGGACTGTCAGAAGCAGTCCGAGGGCAAGCTGACCCGCACGCCGGTTTCTTATAAAGCGGTAGACCCCGAACAGCACGAGCGCAAGTATAAGTATGTCGATAACATCAATTATGCCTATCTGTGACAAAGGTTCTATCACAAAGGATGTGAAAAACCCGGGTATAGCTTTGAAGTATTCTCCTATATTCGTATAAAGCCCCCCATCCTACTTTTACAGTTATTTTATTATAACACATAATAGGCAAAATTTCAAATGGAATTTGCAATTATTTTCGTGTCGGAGAAGAAAAAAGCCGAAAAAACCTTCCTCCCGCGAAAAAATCTTCCGAAAAAGGCAAAACCCGCCCGAAAAAGGCAGGTTTTGTCGCTTTATTCCCGCTTCGCTATCTCAAGCGCGCCGAGGACGGGGTCCTTTGCGGCGAGTCTGAAACTCACCGGCAGCGCCTCCTCGCGGCAGATATTTTCAAGCATCTCCACGCAGGACGGATTGTTCGTAAGTATCCCGCCCGCAAGTACGACCTCGAATTCGCCTTCGCAGAAAAGATACGATGCCGCATTCAGATATTCGGCAAGGCATCCCATATTCCGCCCGATGATCTCACCCGCCGCCATGTCGCCGTCAAGATCTGCGGCAATAACGCAGGGCGCAAAGGAGGCTATGTACGGCTTCCCACCGTCGTAAATATCGGTAAGCGCCTCCGTGACCGGCTTGCCGAGCTTTTCGTAGATGAAATCGGCTATCCTCGTATCGGTCCTTCTTCCGTCGAGGGCGGCAAAGACCGCCTCCAGCCCGTCGCGCCCGATATTGTAGCCCGAGCCTCCGCCGTCGATCAGCCAGCCCCAGCCTCCGATGCGGTGAAGCCTGCCCGATTTTCGCGCAAAGCAGACACATCCGGTGCCGCAGATAAGGCAGCAGCCGTCGCCCTCGGGCAGCTCGGCGGCAAGCGTCAGATCCACATCGGTGACTATCTTCACACGGCTCGCGGGAAAAGCCGAGGAAAGCCCTTCCTCAAGCGCTTCCCTGCGGTTTCCGGCTCCGGCGACGCCCGCGCAGATGACCGAGGGAGTGATCCCCTTCGTAAGCTCGTTGACAAGCCCCGAGAGCCTCAGCACCGACGCCTCGACACCTGTATCGTTCGGATTTGTAGCCCCGACCGAAAGCTCCGAGAGTATTTTTCCGTTTTCATCGGCAAGGATCCCGTGCGTCTTCGTTCCCCCGCCGTCTATCGCAACAAAGTACCTCATATCAGTTCTTCAGCGAATGTATCGGTGCGGGGATCCTTCCGCCGCGCGAGATGAATCTCTCGGGCGAGACTCCGCAAACCGGCATGACGGGCGCGCTCCCGAGAAGTCCTCCGAAGCTCACCGTATCGCCGACCTTCTTTCCGTAAGCCGGAATGACCCTCACCGCCGTCGTCTTCGTGTTTGCGACACCGATCGAGATCTCGTCGGCTATCATTCCGCATATGACATTCTCATCGGTGTCCCCCGGAATGACTATCATATCAAGGCCGACCGAGCATACCGCCGTCATTGCCTCGAGCTTTTCGAGGGTAAGCACGCCCGAAGTCGCCGCAGCGATCATCCCCTCGTCCTCCGATACCGGAATGAAAGCTCCCGAAAGCCCTCCGACATGACCCGAAGCCATGACTCCGCCCTTCTTCACGGCGTCGTTGAGCATAGCAAGCGCAGCGGTCGTTCCGTAGCCTCCGCAGACTCCGACTCCCATATTTTCAAGTATTCTCGCCACAGAATCGCCTATCGCGGGTGTCGGTGCGAGCGACAGGTCAACTATCCCGAAGGGTACGCCGAGCCTCTTTGCCGCCTCGGTCGCGACGAGCTGACCGACCCTTGTTATCTTGAACGCAGTCTTCTTTATGACCTCGGCAAGTTCGGAAAGGTCGCAATCCCCCGCGCGCTTTATCGCAGAGGCGACAGCCCCGGGGCCCGAAACTCCGACATTTATCGCGCAGTCGGGTTCTCCTACGCCGCAGAAGGCTCCCGCCATAAAGGGGTTGTCCTCCGGCACATTCGCGAAGACCACGAGCTTTGCGCAGGCAAGCGAAGCATTATCGCGCGTCAGGTACGCCGCGCACTTTATGACGCCGCCCATCATCCGCACGGCGTCCATATTTATCCCCGCCTTTGTCGTCGCCACATTGACCGACGAGCAGACAAGGTCTGTCTCGGTGAGTGCCTGCGGGATCGAGAGGATAAGGCTCCTCTCCGCCGCCGTCATGCCCTTATGTACGAGCGCCGAATAGCCCCCGATGAAGTTCACCCCGACATTCTCCGCGGCTCTGTCAAGCGTCTTTGCGAGCCTTACAAAGCCCTCCTCGTCAAGGCATCCTCCGATGAGCGATACGGGCGTGACCGAAACTCTCTTGTTCACTATCGGGATACCGTAATCCTTCGAGATCGCCTCGCCGGTCGCAACGAGCTTTTCGGCGTATCGTGTGATCTTGTCGTAGACCTTATCGCAGAGGCGCTTTTCGTCGTCGCTCACGCAGTCAAAAAGAGAAATGCCCATCGTGACCGTTCTGATATCGAGGTTCTCCTCGCGTATCATTGCGATCGTTTCAAAAATATCAGCAGTATTTATCATAGTTCCGGCAGCCCCTCACACATGATGCATGGTGTTGAAAATGTCCTCGTGGACGGCGGTGACCACAAGCCCGTTAGCCTTGCCGTATTCCGTGAGCCTGTCCGAAAAGTCGGAAAAGCCCGTATTCAGCGAGTCGATCCCGACGATCATTATCATAGCAAAATATCCGCTGCTCACGCTCTGAGTTATGTCGACGATATTTGCCTCCGCCGAGGCGCAGAGCGCGCTCACTCCGGCGATTATTCCGACGCTGTCGCGTCCGGTGACAGTAATTACAGCCTTCATTTATACCTCCGTAAAAAAAAGAAAAGATCCATCCTCTGTATTTTACCACACGGAAGGCTCTTTTGCAAGAGAAAAGTATCCTGCTGCACTTGATTTATTGACGGGAATGTGCTATACTGAATAAAGTTTATAGAAAAACGGAGGTGATACTTTATGAAGCAGACCGAATCGACCGAAATGTACCTTGAAAATATACTCGTCCTGTCCGAGAAGCTCGGCAGCGTAAGGTCGATAGACATCGCTCGCTATTCGGGATATTCAAAGCCGAGCGTCAGCCGCGCTGTGGGCAATCTTCGCGAGGGTGGCTTCATACTTGTTGACCCGTTCGGTATGATAACTCTCACGGATGCGGGATATACCGTGGCATCAAAGATCCTTGAGCGCCATCGGGTCCTGACTGTTATGCTGAAGGAATTCGGGGTCAGCGACGATGTAGCCGCAGAGGATGCCTGCCGCATAGAGCATGTGATAAGCGACGAAACCTTTGAACGGGTAAAAGAGCATTTCGCAAACAAAAAAACAAGAGGCTGAATCATTCAGCCCCTTATTTTTTATGTCAGAATATCTTCTTTCCGAGAAGTCCGAATACGCCGTCGACAACAAGCAGTACACCGACGATTACGAAGAACCAATCGAGCAGCAGCCACTTTGAGACTGCAAGCAGAATGCCCGCCACAATGGTCAGCACCGCGTAAATTATCGGAAGAGTGTTATGTTTCTTCACCCTGAGCGCCTCGACAAGGTCGACAAAGCCCTTAACGGCGACAAGAACTCCGAGAACGGTTATCGCAATATCAACGATAGCCCAACCGCACACGATGATAAGTATGCCGACGACAAGTCCGATGACTCCGTAGACGGTATTGCCCTTGACGATACCGATGACACCGAAGACTATGAGAAGCACTCCGGCGGCGGTCATCATCCAGCTTATTATGCTTCCCTTAAAAATTGCGAGAAGCAGACCGACGACGATATAAACAAGGGATGTGAGAAATGTAGCATCCTTAAAGGATTTGAGTTTGTTGTTTGCCATAATACACCTCTGAAACAGCTCTCGGGAGCATGACCCTTACGGTCAGCCCCCGAGGTGTTTTTATTCTTAGCCGAGCTTAGCCTGATTTACCTTGACGCCGGGGCCCATCGTGGATGCAAGAACGCAACTCTTGATGTACTGACCCTTTGCGGCGGCGGGCTTTGCCTTGATGATAGCTCCGAGGAGCGTGTTGAAGTTCTCGGTGAGCTTCTCTGCGCCGAAGGAAGCCTTGCCTATCGGGCAGTGGATGATGTTGCTCTTGTCAAGGCGGTATTCGATCTTACCTTCCTTGGCTTCCTTAACGGCTCTTGCAACATCGGGAGTGACGGTACCCGCCTTCGGGTTAGGCATAAGTCCCTTAGGACCGAGTACACGGCCGAGACGACCGATGACCGGCATCATATCGGGGCTTGCGATAACTACATCGAAGTCGAACCAGTTCTCTTTCTGGATCTTCTCGGCGTACTCGGGACCGCCGGCGTATTCCGCGCCCGCGTCGAGAGCTGCCTGTACCTTGTCGCCCTTCGTGAAGACGAGGACGCGTACCTTCTTACCTGTACCATTGGGAAGGACGACGGCGCCTCTTACCTGCTGATCGGCGTGACGCGAGTCGACACCGAGACGGACATGGACCTCAACGGTCTCGTCGAACTTTGCCTTCGAGGTCTGGCATACGAGTGCGAGTGCTTCTGCGGGATCGTAAAGCTTGCCCTTTTCGAGAAGCTTTGCGCTGTCCTGATAATTCTTACCCTTTTTCATCTCTCGCTACCTCCTCAGTCCTCGACGGTGACGCCCATGCTGCGGGCGGTTCCGGCGACCATGCTCATTGCCGCTTCGATGGATGCCGCGTTAAGGTCGGGCATCTTCGTTTCGGCGATCTTTCTTACCTGATCCTTCGTCAGCTTTGCGACCTTTGTCTTGTTCGGGGTCGCGGAAGCGGTCTCGATTCCGGCATATTTCTTGATAAGAACGGCTGCCGGAGGAGTCTTCGTGATGAAGGTGAAGGAACGGTCGGCGTAAACTGTGATGACTACGGGGATGATAAGACCGATGTCATTCTTTGTTCTTTCGTTGAATTCCTTTGTGAAAACCGGGATAGCAACACCGTACTGTCCGAGCGCGGGTCCTACCGGAGGCTGCGGAGTCGCCTTACCGGCGGGCAGCTGCAGCTTGATATAGCCTAAAACTTTCTTTGCCATTTCTGAATTACCTCCAATGTGGTTTATACGGGAGAATCAGTGAAATTTTCTCCCTCCCACTGTTTGCGGCACTCTGCCGCTTCTGATGTGATTAGTTGTCGCGCCTGACCATTGCGGCGTCAAGCTCGACGGGCATATCGCGACGACCGCGCTTCACGAGAACGGTGACTGTCTTGAGATCCTCGGACACCGCCTGAACGGTTCCCGAATATCCGGAGAACAGACCGTCGGTGATCGTTACATTGTCTCCGACGCTGAATGCCGCTTTGACTTTTCTTTCTTCGATGTTGAGAGCCTCAACATCCTCCTCCGAAAGCGGAGTAGGTCTTGACCCGGGTCCGACAAAGCCCGTAACGCCGCTGATGTTTCTGACGGCGTGCCAGCTCTCATCGGTCATGGTCATTTTGACAAGGACATAACCGGGGAATATCTTCGTTTCCACGATCTTGTCGGCGTTTCCGTCGCTTCCCTTTTCGACGGTCGTCTCTACCGGGATCCTGATATCGTATATAAGATGCTCAAGTCCGCGGTTTTCGATAACCTTCTCAAGGCTTGCCTTGACCTTGTTTTCGTAGCCCGAATAGGTGTGCGCCACATACCATCTCGGCCCTACATTCATTTCATTTATATCGCTCATTACTCGTTCCTTATCACTTGAGCAGGTCGGTAAGCGCGCTGATACCGCGTGTGAGGACATAGTCAAGGATCCCGACAAGGATCGCTATCACCAGCGAAATGACGATAACGACAGCGGTTCCCTTCCATGTCTGCTTCCAGCTGTACCACGAGATCTTCTTCCATTCGCTCTTGAGACTGCGAAGGAACTTGAGAGTCTTTTCGCGTCTCTTGGGAATTCCGAAGAATATCACGGCGCACACGGCGACGGCAACAAGGACCACGCCGAGCGGGATGATAGTCCAGAGTATCGAATCTCCGGGCTTCGTCTCATTTTTGCTGTCACCCGCGGTGGTATCCGGAGCCTTAGTTTCCGAATCTCCGGACGCTTCGGTTGTGCTTCCCGAATCGGCGGGAGTTTCAGCCGTAGTTCCCGAAGCCTCGGGCGTTTCGGCATCCGCAAAGCAGGTCACAGACAGAAGAGACATAACGAGAGCAATGAGTGCTATGAACACCAATACTCTTTTCATTGATTTCATCTGACCGTCCCCCGTTACTTGGATTCTTTGTGAAGAGTGTGCTTGCGGCAGAAGCGGCAATACTTCTTCATTTCGAGCCTGTCCGGATCGTTCTTTTTGTTTTTCTTTGTGTCATAGTTTCTCTGCTTGCACTCGCTGCAAACGAGAGTAACCTTGACTCTTGCGTCGTTGGCCATTTGTTTTTCGGCACCTCCTTAATAAATTTGCCCGAACGCTTTGCGCCGGGCGTTCGTACCTCCCTCCGCGAAACAGTACCCTTGGCGCAGGCATAATGAAAAAAGCCCTGTCCGCAGAGGTAGAGTCATTATACCACTCATTTACCCCTGTGTCAAGGCTTTTTTCCATATTATTTTAATTTATCCGCCGGACTTTACCGTGGGAATACCGCTTTCCTGCATGGTATAGGGCGAGACCGGCACTCCGTTTACCGTTGTTATAAGGAAAAATCCGGTCGTGTCGGCGTATCCGGTCGAGCCTGTCAAGCCGACAGTCTCCCCCTTCGTTACCGACTGATGCTCGGCGACGGCATATGTGCTGAGGTGACAGTACCATGTCTTTATCCCGAGTCCGTGGTCTATCACTGCGTAATTTCCGAGCAGGGCGTCGCTGCCGACCTTCACGACCTCACCGGCGTTCAGAGCCGGAACGGCAGTCCCCGACTTCTCGGATCTGTACTGCACTCCCTGCTGAATGATCTTTGACGAATCGGGCAGTATCCTCACCCATCCGAAGCCCGGGCTGTATGTGAAGCCCTGCGTTGTGCAGTCAAGGAAGCTCCCCGACATTCTCACATTCTGCTCATCCGAAGCGCATACCGAGGCGATAAGGCTCTTCGTTTTCTCAAGATTTGCGGCGCTCATGACCGAAGATCCGGTATATTTCAGCTCTTTTTCCCGATAGACAGTCTCGGAAAGGCTTATGCGGAAGGTGCTGCTCTCGCCGCCGTAGGATACGGTGACGGAATATTCGCACTTCTCGCCCGAGCCGTCCGAAAAGTCGAACACATCAAGCCCGAAGGGTATCAGCGCGCATACCGATCCGCCGTTTCTGAAGAAGCGGGGCTTTGCACCGACGGACGGAGAAACGCTCACCGTAGCCGCATCGGGGTCAAGCACTCCGGTGCCGGAGATCACCGCGTAGCCTCCGTTCTCGATCGGGTAGGCGACGAGCGAAAAGCTCGCCTTTCCGACGGGAGACGAGGTGAACACATACTCCGCACTGCCGTTCTGCCACCGTGCCTTCACTGTATAGGAATAGCTTCCCGTGAGCTGATCGGCAAGAGAGGTGAAATCCCCGAGCGAACCCTCAAACAGCTTGTCGCTGCCCGAATAGATGGTAACGGTGCAGCTTTCGGGTGCTGCGCTGAAAGTTATCGAGGGAGTCGAAGAGTTCCCGTAGTTTGCGACCTTGTCCGCGACCGCGACCTTGCAGAAGGTGCGTTTCCCTTTATAGCCGGAATACGACCATTCGGCGCTCTTCGGCACGACCGAAAAACCCGAAAACACCATCACGGGCATCGAAGAATTCCTGTAAAGCATATAGGAATAGCTGCCCGCGAGGAAGATATCGGTGTAGCGCCGAGGTATCTCGGAAAACGCAGAACTCCCGTCCCTGATATACCCCTTGCCCTCCGGCGAGAAGAAGCAGCAGATCGTGTCCGATTTCTGCCCGTCCGAAAGCGTCACATTGTAGGCATAGCAGTCCGAAACATCGGCGTTTCCGACGCTGACGGCATCGCGCCTCATAGCACGGAAGAGGTTTATCATCTCCGAGGTATCGGCGCTGTCGATCTCAAGGTCGGAGCCGTCGGGCTGAACGACGCTTATTTTGTAATGCCCCGCCGACATGAGAGCCGGCTGACGCAGGATCGCAAAATAGCTTATAAGGGCGGCGTAGGTGGGCAGAAAAAGAGCCAGCACAACGGCAATTATCACCGGCATCTTCACTTTTTTAGGCACGGTCTTCGCCTCCCTCCGCATTTGATTTATCTATTATACAGCAAAATGCGGAAAAGGTCAATACCCCTTTATCCCGATACCGTAGAGCAGGATATTCCGTAGCTCTTCGCGTACCTTTCGGCGGCAGAGCCGGACGGGCAGGATATGACAACCTTCGGGCAGTTCGTGAAAGCATCGTAGCCTATCGACACGACCGAGCCGGGGATCTTGACGCTCTTCAGTGAGGTGCAACCGAAGAAGGCAAACCAGCCGATCTTCTGGAGCCCTTCGGGAAGGACGACAGAGGTGATCCTGTTCTTTGCGCGGAAGCAGTCGTCGGCGAGCGCAACGACGGGATAGCCGCCGAGCGTTTCGGGGACGGTGATGCTCTCACTCTCGCCCGTGTAACCCGTGAGGGTCACCTTGCCGTCGTCGACGGTGTATGTAAAGCAGCTCTCGTCGGGCGCGGGGCGGGTCGTTCCGCTGTCAGAGGGTTTCGGCGAGGCGCTTGCGGCAGCCTCCTTCACCGCGGCAAGTTCGCTCTCGAGCGCGGCGATGCGCTCGCTGTACTCATCGCGGTCGGCGTTCTGCTCGGAGCGAAGGCGTTCTATCTCGGAGCGGAGAAGCCCGATAAGGCTCGAATAGACCGCGTCCTGCGACGATTGCGAGTCGGAGGGAAAAAGCCCGCCGTCTCCGGTGTCGCCGCCCCCGTCCTCAAACATGGCGCAGGAGAAAAGGGTCGCGGCGAGCGCGAGCGCAAGGCACAGAGCCAACATGGTGCGGAAAAAATTTTTCATCATTCTGAATACACATCCTTTCGTGATCGATACGACAAAAGTATAAGCCGCCCCGCGTGAGAAAACAAGTGTATCGTGTCGATGGGCAAAAAATATCTCTCCGGAGGAAGAAAAGCAAAAAAATTTGAAAGATTTTCGGCAAAGCCCTTGACAAAGCGGAATTTGGCGGCTATAATAGTAAAGCCGTTTGAAAAACGGGCCATTAGCTCAGTTGGTTAGAGCTACCGGCTCATAACCGGTCGGTCCGGGGTTCGAGTCCCTGATGGCCCACCAGAAAAAAGCACTTGCGATAGCAAGTGCTTTTTTCTGTTTATTATTTCTACCGCAAAGATCGGGTGCAGGCTTAGCCTGCACCCTTTTTATGTGTTATTGTCAGATGTTTTAACCGAAATAAAAATCGTACTCATCGGGATCCATAACAATCTGGAACCAACCGATGGGGAAATCGCTGTCTCCAAACTCAAAATCCAAAAGCCAAGACGTCTTGCTCTGATTTACATGACTTCCGCGTATATAATTGTATGTTATTTCGGATATTCCGTTTGAATAGTTGTCAAATGACTCCAATTCGGTAGTGTTATCACTTATAAATGCTCTCATAATATCCGTGACATCGGGATTACTCGGAGTAATCTTGACGCGACTGTATTCGGACAGATTGTATCCGTCGATATTATATACATAAGCCTGCAAATTAACTTCATCATCGGCTTCCCAGATACCGTTCACATCAAACAGCCAGTCATTGAGTGCACTGTACCCCATCGCACTAGATCCCAAAGCAAAAATACGCGTATTATTTGTTAATTGTATAAAATCGTATATGTCATCGGTTGTATTTGCTACGGCGTTCTCATTCAAAGCGTCACGATATAAACCATCGCCCATGTAGTAAATTATTTTTATATTTTTGTTCAATAACAATTGTCTTGTAGTAAGATCATCTGATATAATTTCGTCTCTGTACAATGCGCGGATAAACGGCTTGATATAATTGTAAGCAAACCATTTATGACCGTTTGTATCTTCTTGCGACAGGCATTCGTCTAAAATTATTGTGGTATTATCCAAATTATGATCCGGGGTATTCCACATATTATACAGAGCCGTCAGAACGAATCTGTCCCAGATGGCAATATCGACATGAACATCCACATTGGCAAGTAAATCTTCATAATAACCCGCCATACGGATATGGTGTACGCTGCTGATGAACATGACCTGACAACCTCTGTCCTTGAGTTCGCCAAAGAAATCAGCCAAATGCAGCAAAAAAGGTTTGGAATAGCTGCTGTTATTCGGATCATAAGCAACCGGCGCAAGATTTCTCCGTATTTCAAATATCACATACGCATTGCTAATATTGTCCAATAGCCCAGTAGTGTATCTGCTTACAAACTCTCGCTCGAAAGAATCGCTGTCATAATAATATAAGTTGCTGTCTTGAAATGTTCCGTTGATTTCATTGGTGTAAAAAGTCTGACTTGGTTCATAATCGCTGAAATAATAACATTTGTTAAGCATTTCTGCCGAAGCGGGAACGCGGAGAATAGGGATGAATACTGCGAAAGCGAGAATAACTGTGAGTGCGAGTGCGATGATTGATCTGAACTTCTGGTTTTTCATGGTGTTTCTCCTTTTTTCTTTTTTATTTTTTCGGCTTATATTAAGCCGTTTTTTTCCTGACAACGACCTGAGCATATGACGGTATTGAAGGCCCGCCAAAACCGTCGGAAAAAGCTTCATAAAGTATCACTCCCTCAGGAAGCTCAACATATTTTAGCTGATAGCACCACAAAAAAGCATCAGCTTCTATTTCCTTGAGAGAATCGGGCATAATTACACTTGTAATTCTACTTAGATAAAAAGCCTCAGTGCATATCTTCTCTAATCCCTCCGGAAGGATCAGTCTACCGTGGAACCGATGCGCAAAAAATGCCTCACTTTCAATTATTTTAATTCCCGCCGGAACATAATCCGACGAGCCGCTGCAGCTTATCAATGCGCTGTCGGCAAGTCTTACCACGCAACCTCCGTCGCTTTTATAAATCTTATTTGCCGGATCTATCGTCATATCGGTAAGGTTTTCGCAATTGGAAAACATTCCGTTTCCGATAAATTCGACCGACGCGGGAATATATATTTTCTCGATCGGACACTTTTTGAATGCGCTTTCTTGGATCGACTTGAGTCCGTCGTTAAGCTTCACCGAAACAAGATCGGGGCAATCAGAAAATGCCGACATACCGATATTCTCCATGCCGTCCGGAAGCACTATCTCCGTCAATCCTATGGTGCCGGCAAACGCTCCGACACCTATATCCTTCACATAATCGGGTATGACGCTCGTCTTTATGCCGATACAAAGCGAGCGATCCTTTTTCTTAAGTATGCAATTGTTTTCCGAATAAAAGTATCCGTTTTTTTCGTCGACGGCTATCGAGGTAAGATTCGGACAATTTCTGAAGATGCCATATCCGAGTCCCCATACACTCACATTCGCGGGAATAGTCAGAGAGCTTATCGCGGTACCGCTGAAAGCATTCGGACCGATCTTCTCGAGTTCGTCCGGCAGATCTATTTTTGCGAGCGACGAGCAGTTCATAAAAGCCTCGAGATATAGCTCACGAAGCCACCTCGGCAACTTTACATCGGTAAGAGCCTCGCAACCTTTGAATGCGCTCGATTGTATTATTTTAACCGAATCGGGGATGATGACTGCGGTAAGCTCTTTACAATCCTTGAAAGCTTCCCTTTTCAGAGAGGTAACATGAAGTCCTGTCGCAGGATCTTTGTCAGGTATCACGAGTTTGCCGACCGGCTTGTTTTGCGGGTCTGCGCCGACCGTGCAGCCGTTGCCCTTCTCTTCCGGCTCGAAAACAAGCCCCTCCGCGAGCTTCGGCGTGTATTCGAGCAGCTTCGACCACTCGGAATCGGCGTATCCCGACTCATAGCTGAATGCAAGGACGCGGATCCCGTATTTTTTCTCCTTCGTCGTGATGAGGAAGAGGCTGAAACTGTTCGTGTCGCACTCGTATTCCTCGCCGTCGATCTCGACAGCGTAGCCCGAGGCGCCCTCGACAGCCTTCCACGAGAGAGTCTCGCCCTCCACCGCAAGGCTCCGCGGCGTGTCAAGCACTTTCGGCTCCTTCGCGCACGAGGCAAGCACCGCCGCACAGAAGAGCATCAGCAGAATAATAAGTATCGGTTTTGCGTTTTTCGTCTTCATAAAGTTATCCTCCGATTTTTTAATAGTTATTTTTATATTATCATAAACGGATAAAAATGTCAACAAAACCCCCGCCGACCGCATTCGCGGTCGGCGGGGGATCTTCATTATAAATTACTTAAATTACTTGTTCGGCACATAGACCCTGACATGGCAGGCTGCCTGCGCATATATCGCCGAAATATCGCTCTTCGGGTTGCTCGAAACATTCCATGCGATATACTTGCAACCGTTGAGGAATTCCTCGGTTATCACATAGTATTCCGAGGTGTTCATCGTCGGGCGCTTGCCGGTATACTTTGCGTCCTCGGAAGTATATATCTCAAGCCTGTACTGCCATCCGTTGTCACAGATGATGATACTTCCCGCGGGAAGCTCGGTGATGCTGAATTTCTTCTTCGTGCAGACATTCTGATGATATGTTCCGGCACTCTCGCCCGGGGTCGTGGTCCCCGCCTTGCTCGTGCAGTTCCAATAGGTGTTCTCGAGATATTCCCATTTGAGGAGCGTGTACTTCGTGAGGTCGACGCCGTTTTTCTCGGCGACTCTGCTGTCAGCCTCAAAGAAATCCGCCGGATCGAGGGTGATAGTCGGGTCGTCGGCGGGCTTACCTTCGCCTCTCTTGCCCTCTTTGATCTTCGATTCGGTGACGGCTCCCGGGGTCTTTATCGCCGCGGCGACAGCCTCGCGCGCGACCGCCAACATATCGGGGGAGATCATAGCTTCGGAGGGATTGTAGCTCACCTTCTCGGGCGAGATCCCGGTTATCGCGCTGAACCATGTCAGACCCGCGATGTATCTGCCGATGTAATAATCAAGGTGATAGCCGTCGCGCGTGAGCGTATCTCCGAGGAAGGATGTCCTCGCATTCTGGATCGAGGTCATGCAGGGTATGATACCGACAAAGCGCTTCTCGGGCTTTATGCACTTCTCCACGCAGTCAAGTATCATATCGTACATCTTCTGCTGGCTCTTATCGTAGTTTGGGAAAGACTTGTGCGTGCTGTCCTGCTGATACGCCCATGTCATATTCCAGAGGAACTTCGCGCTCTTCGGCGCTCTCTCCTCTACAAAATCGACGAGCGAGGTCAAGGTCTCGCCGTAGCTCGACTCAAGACCGCAGGTCTTCGAGGTCTGCTGGAAGGTGATATAATCCCATTCCTCGTCCTTCAGCGCGTCGGCAAGTACATAGTTGTCGGTCTTGTTCCAGCTTCCTGTGGTATTCTTATAGTAAGTATAATTCGGCTTGCTGTTTTTTGCAAAGTCAAGGTGCTGTGCAAGGCTGCATCCGCCGTAATAGAGGTTGCCGAGGACGACATTCTCGACGCCGCCGCTCTTCATTATGTTATAAAGGTACTGCATGCAGTCGGTCGAGAAGCTGTTGCCTATCGCAAGGATCCTGAGCGACTTCGGTGCTGCCGGCTCATCGGGAGCGCCGCCGGTCGACTCATCGGTAGGCTGACCCGTAGGCTCACCCGTCGGCGTATCGCTGTCGGGGTTATTTCCGGTCGTGGTCGCTTCCGGCGTATTGACGGCGGGAGTGCAGGATGTGACGAGCATTCCGAGAAGAAGGAGTGCCGCGGTCAGCGTAATATGGCGTTTTTTCATTTTTGTCACCTGTTCTCTCCCGTAAAGGGAGCTTTTATGTTTTATTTTACAGCAGTGCGAGAAGGAATGCGGGTTGCGGTTCGGGAGAAAGCGTAAAGATGAGTGCAACTATAAATGCCAGTACCGGCAAAAGGATCAGCTCGATGCCGGAAATAACGATGCCGGCAATAGCCATGCCCTTGCCGCTCGAATTCCACTTCTTTATTGCGAACACAAGTCCGATAATGCTGAGTGCGAGAGAAATAAAGCTGAACGGCGTCACAAGTGAGACTATAAGTCCCGCGATCGCGAAACCGTTTGTCGTCTTCTTCGGCTCCTCATAGTAAGATGTATCGGGCGTCATCGTCGGCGCGGGCTGCTCGGGAGCCTGCCACGCGGTATTTTCGGTCTTTACCTCGGCTGTCGGTTCGGTCTTTACTTCTTCGGTCTTCACTTCAACGGTCTGCTCGGGCTTTACTTCTTCGGTCTTTACCTCGGCGGTCTGCTGCGCGACCGATGCGCCGCAGTTCGTGCAGAACTTCGTGCCTTCCTCGATCGGCTGATTGCAGTTAGGACAATTCATTGGTTATACCTCCGTAAAATTATATGTGTGACTTATGTCAGAAAAACAGGGTCGGGAGCAGTACGGACGACGAGAATATTTCTTTGAAGATCTCGTTGAATATACCGCCGATAACACCGGTTGCAACGATACCGAGCATAGTCATTATCAGATAAACTATCGTTCCGATAACAGACAGCCCGACCGACACCGATGAGATAACGGTTCCCGCGACAGCGAAGCCCTTGCCCTTCATAGTCGGATCGTGCCTGAACTGAGTAAGTGATACGATCGAAAGTATGAGAGTTACAATGTGAAGGAAAAAGCCTCCCGCCAGATAACCGAGAACACATGCAACCGCAATCGAAAAACTCACGATCGCGAGAACATTCCACTTCCCGGTATTTTCAGCATTCGCCGAGGTATTCGGTGCTTCATCCACCGGCTGCATGGGTTCCGGCTTCGGTGCCTCCTGCGCGGGATTTACCTCCGCACCGCAGGCGGGGCAGAATTTCACGCCGTCGGGAAGCTCCTTCCCGCATTGTCTGCAAAACATAATGATTCCTCCTTTTCAGTCTTTCAGAACTTCTTCCCCGTTTTTTCGGGATTTTTGAAGTACTGATATAAATTACACGGTATCATACCGTTATATAACTTTCTCACCTTGTCGGCTTTAGCGCCGTAGAAGCGCTCAAAGGACGGATAGGATGACAGGATGTATATCTGCCACGGAGAGAGCGCCGAGAAGCATCTCCCGACATCGCGGTAAAGGCTCTCGACCTCCGCCGAGGTCATCATCCTCTCACCGTAGGGCGGATTGCAGATGACAGTCCCGCGCCTGTCGGCGGGCTTTTTTATCTTGCGCGCGTCGGCTTCAAAGAATTTTATCCTTGACTCAACGCCGGCTCGCCTTGCGTTCTCACGGGCAAAGTCAAGCACCCGGGCGTCGGTATCGCTTCCGTAAGCCTCAAAGGCTGTGCTGTCGTCGACGGCGTCGCGCGCCTCTTCCCTTGCCGCATCCCATATGCCGTGCGGCAGGAAGGCATACGCCTCTCCCGAAAAGCTCCGGTTCATCCCCGGCGCACGGTGCGTCATTATCATAGAAGCCTCTGTCGGTATCGTTCCCGAGCCGCAGAAGGGATCCCAGAGAAGGACATTCTCCCTCGGCCTCGAATTCAGCACGAGTGCCGCCGCAAGCGTCTCACGAAGAGGTGCCGCGCCCGCCGCGGGACGGTAGCCGCGCTTATGAAGTCCCACGCCCGAGAGATCGAGCATCACGGTCACAAGGTCGCGGATTATGAAAAACTCTATCTGATAGGTTATTCCGGTCTCCTCAAACCATTTTATGCCGTACTTTGACGACAGTCTGTCAACGACAGCCTTTTTCATTATGCTCTGGCAGTCGGATACCGAGAAAAGCGTACTCTTCACCGAATGTCCGCGCACCGGAAAGGCATCGTTCTTTCCTATGTAATCCTCCCAGGGGAGCGCCTTCGTCGCGTCGAAAAGCTCGGTGAAGGTCCTCGCCTCAAAGGACCCGACCTTAAGCAGCACCCGTTCGGCGCACCGAAGGTTTACATTCGCCCGCGCAGCGTCGGCGGCATCGCCCTCGAAGGTCACTCTGCCGTCAATGGTCTCAAGCCTGCGGCAGCCGAGCGCGTCGATCTCCTCGCCGAGGAAGCGCTCAAGCCCGAACATACAGGTCGCAACAAGCTGTACTTTCATCAAAAACTCCGTAAACTCTTAATTATGTTAATTATAACACACCGCCGCGTTTTTTTCAACAATAATATTGAAATATCCGCTCCGATATGATAGAATTTATCGGTAAATACCGAAAATTTATCCGGGAGGATACAGAAAATGACAGAAACAAGACTCGTATCGTCGCTCGAAAAATGCTTCCCCGACCAGACCGTCGCGGATTTTCCCGCGCTCACCCGTCTGTCGGTGCTGAAAAATGAGCGTTTCTCTGTCCAGCTCCTTGCGAGAGCTTACGGAGATGACGCGCCGCACCGTATATTCCTGACGCCCGGGGTCACGGGTGCGCCGTGCAGCTTTTCGGTGCGCACCGTAGAGTGCCTTCCCTCGCTTCTGCCCTGCTATCCCGGCAGATGCGACGACAATTATCTCCGCACCGAAAAGGGCCTTTATCCCGACCTGCTCCTCCCGCTCGGGAACGGAGGCAGGGTCCCCGTCGTCCGCGACGAGGCAAGGGCTTACTTCTTCACCTTTGAGCCGGACGGATCGGCATACGGAAATTTCACGCTGACATTCACCCTCACCGACGACGCGGGAGAGGTGCGTGCCGAGGAAAAGCTCGACCTTGAGATCATCGACGCGAGCCTGCCGGAGCAGAAGATAAAAGTCACACAGTGGTTCCACGGCGACTGCGTGGCGCAGTATCACTGCTGCGAGGTATTTTCGCGCAGATGGTGGAGCCTCACCGAAAACTATATAAAGACCGCCGTTAGAAACGGGATAAACACGATCCTCACCCCGGTCTTCACTCCCCCGCTCGACACCGCGCCGGGACACGAGAGGCTGACCGTTCAGCTCGTCGGAGTGGAGTCCGACGGTCTCGGGAACTACACCTTCGACTTCGGAAATCTCGCGAAGTGGATAAAAATGTGCAACAGGTGCGGCGTAAAATACCTTGAGATCTCGCACCTCTTCACCCAATGGGGAGCCGCGCACGCGCCGAAGGTAATGGCGACCGTAGGCGGAGAATACCGCCGCATCTTCGGCTGGGAGACCGAGGCGGACGGCATCGAATATTCCCATTTCCTGCGCACCTTCCTCACCGAATTCAAAGAGTATATGAAGGCGCGCGGAGACCTTGACCGCTGCATCTTCCATATCTCCGACGAACCGAATATCAAAGTCCTCGACCAATACAAGCGCTCGCGTGCGGTCGTCGCCGACATCCTTGCCGACTGCACGGTGGCGGACGCCCTCTCGAACATCGAATTCTACGAATCGGGACTTGTAAGGACCCCCATCCCCGCAAACAACCACATAAAGCCCTTCCTTGACGCGAACATCAAGGACCTCTGGACATACTACTGTTGCAGTCAGTCGGTCGGAGTCAGCAATCGATTCTTCGCCATGCCGTCCTACCGCACCCGCTGCATAGGCGCACAGTTTTTCAGATATGACATCGCCGGCTTCCTTCAGTGGGGCTACAATTTCTATAACTCGCAGTTCTCGCTTTCGCCGGTAAACCCCTACCTTGACACGACGGGCAACTACTTCGCGCCCTCGGGCGACGCCTTCTCGGTCTATCCCGCCCCCGACGGAGCCTACGAATCGCTGAGGCTCGTCGTCTTCCATGAGGCGCTCGAGGATCTTTCGGCGTTCTCGCTCTGTGCCTCGCTCATCGGCAAGGACGCAACGGTGAGAGCCATCGAGGAGATCTCCGGAGAGATAGCCTTCGACAGGTGCGCGAAAAGCTCTTATGAAGTCCTCGCCGTGCGCGAAAAGATAAACCTGCTGATAAAAGAAAACCTCGGAAAGTGAACGACGAACGCTTCAGAGAGGCTATAACCGCCGCCTCGCACGACGGGGGCATCGGCACTCTCGGTGAAAAAACGCTCCATGCGGTGCTTAAATACTACATCGAACCCGACCCGTATTTTCACGAGGTAAGCGTCGGCGGCAAGGTCGCCGATGTTTACAACGAGGACGGCATCACAGAGATACAGACGCGGAGCCTCGAACGCCTCGCAAAAAAGCTCCCGCCCCTCCTCGAAAGGGCGAATGTCAGGGTAGTGTTCCCCCTTCCGTACCGCAAATGGCTCGCGTGGGTCGATCCCTCGACGGGAGAGGTGAGCCGACGCCGCCGAAGTCCGAAGACCGGAAGGCTGTACGATTCGCTCTACGAGCTTGCAAAGCTGAAAAAATTCATCCGCGAGGAAGGCTTTTCGGTGAAGATAATGCTCATAGATATGGAGGAGCATCGTAACCTTGACGGCTGGGGAAACGGCGGCAAGCGCGGCTCGAGCCGCAACGAGCGCTTCCCGCTCCGTCTCGAAAGCGAGACAGACCTCACCCGCCCCGAGGATTACAGGGTCTTCCTACCGGAGGAGCTTGAGTCGCCCTTCACGATAAAGGAGTACGCAAAGGCGTCGAAGGTCACCTACCGTTCCGCCGCCGCGGGCGTTGCGATCCTCCGCGAGGCGGGCATCGTCACCCTCTCCGGCAAGCGCGGAAGAGAAAATCTTCTGACGATAGTAAAATAAATAAAAAACAAAAGGCGGCACCCGAGGGTGCCGGAGAAAAATGTAACTTTTTATATTTAAACAAAAGATCGGGGCTGCTTATTGCAGTCCCGTTTCCTTTATTTTTTCCGACAGTGTTGTTTCACTCGTCAAGTATAGATTCATTATCTTCGACTTCTTCGGTCTCGAAGTCCTCTTTCCCCGCGCCGCAAAGCGGGCAGACCCAGTCGGCGGGCAGATCCTCGAATTCGGTCCCCGGCTCGATCCCGTTATCCGGGTCGCCTTCCTTGGGATTGTATTCGTATCCGCACAGCTCGCAGACATACAGCTTCATCATTTTCCCTCCCTTCCCGAAAAAATGCCTTATTATGATAATGCATACAGCCCTCTGTGTCAAGGGGCTTTTTTCACTTTGCGGAAATTTTTTATTTTTCAGTATATGAGGTAGGCAGACGCCTTCTTCATATATGCTCTGAGAGGCGCCGCGCATGCCTTCATTATCGCCTCCGGATCGACATATTCGCCGCAGAGGGAATCGTTCCCGAAGCGCAGGCAGACGCTCTGCTCCTTCGCCTCGAATTCACGGTAGTACGACAGCTCGCGGTAAAGGTAAAGCATCGTCTCAAAGGGCGAATACGACGCACGGTCGCGTATATGAAGCTCGACCCCCTCGCATGTCTCGCCCGCGTATTTGCCGAACTGCGGCGTAAAGAAGGCGCGGCGGAAGACGACTCCGTCGAGCTTCAGTGCCGTCATCCTCTGAGCCAGGCGCGCCGAATCGACAAAGGGCGCACCGACAAGGTCGAAGGGCCGTGTCGTTCCCCTTCCCTCCGAGATGTTCGTGGCCTCGAATATACAGGTCCCGACATAGTTTATCGCGCAGTTGACCGAGGTTATGTTCGGCGACGGATTGACCCACAGAAGGTCGGTGTCATCGGCAAAAAGCCTTCTGTCCCATCCGGCGCAGGGTACAACATTCAGCCGGCAGTTTATGCCGTATTCCCTGTTTATGAACTTCGCAAGCTCGCCGACGGTCAGTCCGTAGCGCGTCGGTATCGGAAATTCCCCGATGCCCGAAAAATATTTTTCCTCAAGCAGAGCGCCCTCGATCCCGATGCCCCCGATGGGGTTTATACGGTCGAGAACGACCACCTCCCTGCCCGCCCCGGCGCAAAGCCTCATGAGGTCGGCAAGGCAGTAGATATAGGTATAGAACCTTGCCCCGACATCCTGAATGTCGTAGACAAGGACATCAATTTCTTCAAGCGCCGCCTTGAGGTCTTCGCTCTCCCCGTGGCGGACGGTAACGAGCTTTGCGCCCGTCTCGGGATCCTTCGCGTCGTCGCCCCAGCGTCCGTCCTGAAGATTCGTCCTGATCCCGTGTTCGGGGGCAAAAAGCACCGTAAGGTCATATTTATCCGCGATAAGGTCGACTGTCGGCACGGCATTCCTGTCTACTCCCGAAGCGTTCGTGAGAAGCCCAATCCGCTTCCCGCGGAGAAGGGACGAGGCTGTGTCAAGCCTGTCAACGCCGTTGAGGACCTTCTGCCTGCCCTTAATCTTCACTGTTCCGGAACCTTTCAGCCATATCGGCGATTATCTGCGCCGAGCCTTCGATGCCGAGCAGGTGGCTGTTTATCATAAGATCGTAGTGATCGAATTTGCCCCATTTTCTGCCGGTATAGAAGTTGTAATAGTTTATTCTGCGCCTGTCGGTCTTGTTCATAAGCTCCTTCGCCTCATCATACCCGACCGAGTGGCGCTCCATGATGCGTTTTATCCTCTCCTCGGACGGAGCGTAGACGAACACGCTGAGAGTACCCGGATGATCGCGAAGCACATAGTCCCCGCAGCGCCCGACGATAACACAGCTCTCGCTGTCCGCGATATTTCCGATTATCTCGGATTGGACGATAAAGAGCTTGTCGTTGACCGGCATATTGAAGCCCGCCGCCGAACTGCCGAAAAGGGACGACCCCATGGCAAGGGTGTAAAGAAGGCTGTTCGTCGCCTTCTCGTCAACATGGTCAAGCGAATCGGCGGGCAGACCGCTCTTGCTCGCCGCCATCGTGATAAGCTCGCGGTCATATACCTTGACCCCGAGTATATCGGCGACGCGGTTTCCGATCTCTCTGCCTCCGCTTCCGTACTGTCTTGCGATGGTCACTGCAATATTTCTTTTCATTCCGATCCCTCCTTGATTTTATTATATCATATTATTCCGCGATTGTAAATAAGCATAACGCCCCGAAATAAAAATTCTAACCTGTCCGGAAGCGTCATATCTTTATATATCAGGACAAACGGAAGGAGAAAAAAGATGAAAAGGCTCAAACAGTATCTTTGCAATGCGGCACTTCTTACACTTACGACGCTCTTTATGAGGGGCGTGGCGCTGGCTTTCAATGTTTTCGTATCGAATAAGGTCGGAGCCGAGGCGCTCGGACTCTTCTCGCTCATATCGAGCGTCTACGGATTCGCGCTGACCCTTGCGACCTCGGGAATATCGCTCGCGACGACGCGTATGGTCGCCGAGGCGCTCGGACACGACGACGACAGCCTTGCCATAGCCTCGATGCAGAGATGCTTTGCCTATTCGGTCTTCTTCGGCATATCGGCGGCATCACTGCTCTTCTTCCTCGCCCCCGTGATAAGCTCGCACTGGCTCGACGATCAGAGGACGCTCGTGCCTTTGCGCCTTATGGCAATATCCTTGCCGCTGATAGCCGTCTGCTCGGCGCTGAACGGCTACTTCACGGCGGTACGCCGCGTGGCGAAGAACGCCGCATCGCAGGTCGCCGAACAGGCGATAAAGATAACCGTCACGACCCTTCTGCTCATGTCGGTGCTTCCGGAAGGCATCGAAAACGCCTGCATAGCCCTAATCCTCGGCAGTACGGTGTCGGAGATCTTCTCGTTTTTCCTTATGATGATACTCTACATACGCGACAGGAAAAAATACCTGAAAGGCTCGGGCAGAACGGAAAACGGAGGAGCGGTCACGGCAAGGCTGCTCGGCATCGCGCTGCCGGTCGCTTTTTCGACCTATGCGCGCTCGGGACTGCTGACGGTCGAGCATATCCTCATCCCCGACGGGCTGAGAAAGAGCGGAGCCTCACGCGAACACTCCCTCGCCGCCTACGGCACATTCCAGAGCATGGCGTTTCCGGTCATACTTTTCCCTGCGGCGCTCATCGCCTCCTTTGCCGGAATGACGATCCCCGAGCTTTCCGACTGCCTCGCACGCGGACATAAAAACCGCGTCCGGTATATCGCCGGACGCGTATGGCAGTTTTCTCTGATATTTTCGATAGGAGTTTCGGGGATACTTCTCTGCTTTTCGGGCGAGATAGGTATGCTCTTCTACAACAGTGAGGAAGCCGCCGAATATATCCGCCTGCTCGCCCCGCTGATCCCCGTCATGTACCTTGACAGCACGACCGATGCCATGCTGAAAGGTCTCGGACACCAGTTCTACTCAATGAACATCAACATCATCGACGCGGCAATCTCCGTGGTACTTGTGAAGCTCCTCATCCCCCGCTTCGGCATAAACGGCTACATCTTCATAGTTTTCGCCATGGAGGTGCTGAATTTCGGTCTCAGCGCGACAAGGCTCCTGTGCTCGTCGGGAATGAAGCCGAGGCTCATCCCGTGGATACTCAAGCCACTGCTGTGTACCGTAGGTTCGACCGTCTTCACGAGCCTCGCCTTCCGTTTCCTGCCGCAGATAAGCATACCGTGGCTCTCTCTGACGCTCCATATCCTCACGGCGATACTTCTCTACCTTATCATGCTCGCGATCACGGGGACCCTTGACCGCGAGGACCGCGAATGGCTCCGCGGGGTGTTCAGAAAGGACAAAGACAGCTGAAGTTCAGAGCCCGAGGCTCTCCATGATGTCCTTTGTCCCTCCGGTCTTGTCGAAGGCATGCCATGCTATGACACAGTTGTCTTCGACCGAGACATAGAGCCTCTGTCCGTACATACCGCCCTTCGTGTACGCCTCACGCGCCGACCTTCTTTTAAGCTCGTAGCCGTTTTTGAATACAAGGTCGCGCCATTCCTGTGATATTATGCGCTTTCCGTTATAGATACCGCCGTCAAGGTAGACCTGACCGAGCTTTGCCATGTCGCAGGTCTTTATGTAAAGCCCCGTCGCCCCGATGGAATATCCGAAGGGACAGACGCTCCACGCGACCTCCTGAAACTCAAGCGGCACAAAAAGCCTCGGGCGCATATAGGCAAGCATATCACATCCCGCCTTCACCGCCACGACGCGCGACAGGATATAGTATGCCGCGTCGCTGTAAACATATTTTTCGCCGACCGGAAGCGGCAGGGGCTTGCCGAAGGCGTAGCGCAGGAAGTCCTGCGTCCCGTATGTCCTTATATCCTCGGTGTCTATATCAAGGAAGCCCTTGTCTATCCCCATTTTGTGGAGCATGGTGTCGTGAAGCGTCACCTGCTCCCATTTTTTGTCGTGATCCTCCGGAAAGGAATCGCGCAGAATGTCGAAGACCCTCTCCTCGGGCGAGAGCTTTCCCTCATCAAAGAGCATCCCGAGCGCCGTTACGGTGAATGCCTTTGCCACCGAATAGCTGTTGTGGCACGCCGATGCCGGCGTTATGTACCTCACATCGGCGCATCCGTCCTTTATCTCGGTTATCGAGTAAAGGCGTATATTTCTCCTGCCGAATTCATCAATTATCGCATCAATAAACATTTCGGTTACCTCCGCATATTTCTTTCGGAAAAGTGTACCATACCAGCGCGTTTTTGTCAACCGTCCGATATTTCTTTTTTGTCATAACAAACAAAAATATACACCCCTCTTGACTTTTGCCGCCTGTTTTGATATAATATATCGAAGTAAAATATTTTTACGGAGGTAAAATAATGAAACTGCGTATAATCGCACTCGTTCTCTGCCTCGCTATGCTCATTCCGGCGCTCGTTGCGTGTACAACGACCGGCAACAACGGCGAGGATTCGAAAACGGACAGCGGCACCAAAGCCGATGACGGTAAGGTAACCGACAAACCGACCGACAGCGTCACAGACGCCTTCGAACCGGACGGCATTCCCACCGATCTCAAGATCAACAGGACAATGACGATGCTCTATTGGAAAGAACACACCAACATGGAGTTCTTCCCGAAGGAACAGCAGACCAACGGCGACACGATCAATGACGCTCTCATTGCCCGTGCGGATGCCCTTTCCGAGAGACTCGGCGTTGACTTCAACTTCGTCGAGCAGCCGGGCGACAGCAACTCTACGAGGATGGCGGCATATGTCGAAAGAGTCGAAGCGGACAGGGACGGCACCAAGGAATACGACATCGTAGCCTGCTACAGCCGCGTAGCTCCCACACTTGCGCTCAGAGGTCTCAATGCAAAGCTCAACGAGCTTGAGTACCTCGATTTCAGCAAGCCGTGGTGGCCCGACTCCCTCGTAAGCCAGGTTACCGTCGGCAATAACCTCTACTTCTGCTCGGGCGACATCTCCACGAACCTTCTCTGGATGATGGAAGCGACCTTCTACAACATGGACCTCATCAAGAGCTACACCGATGTAGAGGATCCGATGCAGCTCGTAAAGAAAAACGAATGGACATTCGACAAATTCTTCGAGATCTGCGAAGGCAAGCACGAATCGGGCGCGACCGAAATGTACGGCTGCGTGCTTTACAATACAAACATCGACGCTTATCAGACCGCCGCGGGCATCTTCTCCGTTGACAACAATGACGGCACTCTCTCGCTCGGCAAGGAGTACGGCAGCGTAAAGATCTCCGACTTCATCGACCGCATGATATCCTTCATCCAGTCCGACGATGTATCGTACAAGAACAGCACGAGCATCCGTGACCTGTTCTTCAACAAGCAGGCGCTCTTCACCACCGACCGCGTGTTCATCATCTACGGTAAGGACAGCTCCGCTTCGGCGAAGAACATCGACTTCGACTACGGCATAGTCCCGAACCCGAAGCTCACGAAGAACCAGAACTTCTACACCAATGTCGGACATCCCTTCACCATGTACTGCATCCCCTCGTACATATCCGAGGATAAGCAGAATGAGTCGGCAGCGACCCTTGAGTGCCTTGCTTCCGAATCGCACAGAAATGTCACCACGCCTCTCTTCGATGTCGTTATGAAGGCAAGGTACACCACCGACCCGATGGCGAGAGAAATGTTCGATATAATCAGATCGAGTATAGTCTTTGAAGCAGGAAGGATATTCAATATCGACAGCTACTACGCCTCAAAGCACTTCACAGAGGTCATCATCTCCGGCAAGAACACCTGGAAATCCGACTTCGGCAGCCACAAGACTCCGATGGAAACCGCAATAACGGAAATCAACACCAAATTGGGAGGTAATTAATAATGAAAGCAACGAAAATCACTTCGCTTATCCTCGCAATAATGCTCGTGGCACTCTCTGCCGCGACCCTCATCGTTCTCCCCGCCTCCGCGGATTCGTGGGACGGTACCTCTGTCGCCACCGGCTTCTCGGGCGGTAAAGGCACCGAAGCCGAGCCTTACCTCATAGGCAGCGCCGCCGAGCTTGCATATCTCTCGGCATCTCACGACACGATAGAAGCAGAGGACAAATCCACCCCCGTTTATTACAAGCTCACAAGCGACATCAACCTTCAGAACAACGCATGGACCCCTATCGGATCTTATACGAGCAAAACAGAGCAGAAGCCCTTCACCGGTGTTTTCGACGGCGATAACCACACCGTCTCGGGCTTAAATGTTGAATTTGCACTTGACGGAACCAACTCGCAAGCCGGACTCTTCGGTCGCGGCGAAGGCGCTGTAATAAAGAATGTCAGAGTCATCGGAACAAAGTGCGTCGGTGCATACTGCGGCGGTATCCTCGGATACGGCGTAAACGGATGCAAGGTCATCAACTGCTACACAAAGATCGACTATGTTGACGGCTTCGCAGTCGGCGGCGTTGTCGGCAGAAGCGAAGCGAAGGCTGAAAACGGCGAGATCTTCGGTTGCGTATCCGATTCTACCATTATCCGCAAGACCTTCGTCAGCAGTAAAGACAACTTCGTCGGCGGTATCGTCGGTGTCGCGGGCGGATGCACAATATCCTACTGCACAAGCAATACCGATATCACGCTCGACTACGGTGACGCAACAGAGGGTTACGCCAGAGCGACCCTTCTCGGCGGCATTATCGGATGCCAGGGTGCCGCAAGCACTCCCGTGACCGTCAGATTCTGCTACTCGACCGGAACCATTACGGGTTACACCTCGGGAGCAAAGCCCACGGCAGGATTTGCCGGCGGTCTCATCGGCAGAGCCAGCCATGTCGAAGGCGGCAAGCTCGAAAACTCCTTCACTACCGTAACCATCAAATGGACAGCTACCAAGGACGCGACTGATACCACCGCGGATGATCAGGCTCACTTCGGCTCGATCGCCGGTCAGGTCAGCAAAGCCACGACCTTCAAGGACTGCTACACACTTTCGGATCACTTTGTAGGCACCGATGCCACAAGCACCGATCTGACTGCCGTCAAGGCTCTTACCGAGACCCAGATGAAGGGCAATGAGGCTTTCAATAACATGAAGCTCAAGCTGAGCGCGACGCAGCTTTGCGCCGATGCGATAACCGCAGCGCTCACGAATCCCAACTACTTCCCCGAAGAGCTTGAGGCTATGCTCAACTACACCGACGGCAAGACCCTTGCCGAATATATGACCGCATTCGTCGCCGCGAACTACACCCTTCCCGCCGACGGCGAGGTCTGGACGGTACTTCCCGGCGAGCTTCCCTCGATCGGTAACATCGATGTCGCATACCAGCTCGATCACATCTACGCGGATGTCACAGCAAAGGTCGAAGCCGAGCTGGAGGCTCTCTACGCCAAGGTAAAGGCTGACGCCACCACCACGGAAGAGCCGCCCGTAGAAACTCCCGATTCGGGCAGTAACTCGAATATTCCCGAGGATTCGGGCAACACCACTTCCGAAATCCCCTCCTCGAACACGACCACCACTCCTTCGACGACCGCAGGCACGGCTGAGTCGGGTTGCGCGGGTTGCGGCGGATTCACCGCTGTTGCCTCGCTTGCAGCTCTCCTTGTCGGAAGCGCCGCATTCGTCGTGGTAAAGAAGAAATTCTGAATCTCATAATAAAAAAAACAGCCCCTTCGGTTTTACCCGAAGGGGCTGTTTTTTTATTCTATCAGATTTCTGTATTGGGTCGGGGAAAATTCGGTGCGCTTTTTGAATGTATTTGAAAAGTAGAAGGAATTTGAGAAACCGCAGGTCTCCGCAATATCGGCAATGCTCATATCGGTGCAGGAAAGCAGCTCCCTCGCCCGCGAGATCCGCAGGTCGGTGAGGTACTCTATCGGTGTCTTGCCCGTGCATCTCCTGAATTTGAGGATAAAGCCCGTATGCGTGAGGTTTCGCTTCCCGGCGATCGACGAGATCATGATCTTTTCCGCCATATGATCCCTGAAATACTGGATCGCAAAAAGCACATCGCGATCGGGTATCGTCTTCTTCTCAAGGTTTACCGAAAAAAGATAGTTGTCATATATTATATTTCCGATGAGGTTCTCGAAGATGCACTTCTGCTCCGACTCGGGAAGCGAGAGCGCCAGACCGGTATCGAGCGCTATCTGCTCGACAAGGTGATGCCTTATCATGAGCTTCCCGGGCTTAAGGTGCGCCAGCGCGTTTCCGCCGTCGCTGACATTGAATTTGAACTGATGAAATGAGATAGGCTCCTCTATACGCCGCGAATAGCGCAACCCGGGCGGAAAGTAAACTATCTCCTTCTCTCCGGCAAAAAAGGTCTCCCCTCCCCCGAAACTGTACGAGATCCTGCCGTAGGAGATGAGCAGCATTATATGTTCGAAGGGCTTTGCGTCGGTGCATTTGAAACGCTTGTAATTTCCGTAATTATTATGAAAGATAAAGTCGATCTTCATTTTACCCTCCGCAGTTTGATTTTTTATATATTTATTATAACTCTCCGCATTTACTTTGTCAAGGCGGTTTTATATAATAATAGATGAAGAGCAGGTGCATCGGGTTTTGTTGTACATATTGCACAAAGCAGGAAGGCTTAAACAACAAACATCCCTTCCGCGATCCGGCTTGCTTATCGTAAAAAAAATATATAAATCAAAGGACAGACCCATGAAACTTGCAATATGCCCGCAGACCCTCGGGGGACTGATCGGCAGAAACGGGGGGACAGAAGAGTTAATGACCTTCTGCGCCGGACGCGGGGTAACAGCCTTCGACTTCGGTATAAGATCGCGCCCCGGCACCTGCTTTACATACGCCGACGATTGGAAAGAACAGGCGAAAAGGCTCGCCGAAAACACGGCGCGTCTCGGCTTCGTCTTCTGCCAATCCCACGCTCCCTACGCCTATTATCTCTACGAAAGCCGCGAATACTACCGCGAGATGACGAGACGGTCGATAGAGGTAGCTGCGATCCTCGGCGCCCCCTGCATCGTCATTCACCCCGAGCTTCGCGATGTCAGGTCGCAGGAATACGACCATGATGCGGCGTTTTCAAGGGCTAAAGAGTTTTACCTTCCCTTCGCCGACCTTGCCTCAAGGCTCGGGGTAAAGCTCGCGGTCGAGAATCTCTTCGATTTCAAGCGACGCTGGAACTACGGCGCGACGGTCGAGGAGCAGATAGAATTCATCGACGCGCTCGGAGGCGGCGACACGGTCGGTGCCTGCTGGGATTTCGGCCACGCCCATGTGATGTACGGGGACGGGGATTCGGAGAAGCTCCGGCAGCTCGGCTCGCGCGTGATATGCACGCATGTTCACGACAACAGCCAGACAAAAGACCTCCACCTCCCGCCCTACCTCGGCGAGATAGATTGGGACAGACAGATGCAGACGCTCGCCGACATCGGCTATTCCGGTGAGCTTGACCTTGAGATAAAGATCGCAAAGCTCCCGCCCGAGCTGAGAGAAGACTACCTTGACTTTATTTTCCGCGGAGGAAAACGCCTCACGGAAATTTTTGAAAACCGCAACAGCAAAAAGGAGGAAAGCGTATGAAAAAACGCATCACAGCGGCACTTCTGCTCATTCTGACGGTCATGTCTCTTTTTGCCGCCTGCACGGTGACGGATGACCCGCCGGACACCGATGACAGCGGCAAAGGCAGCGGCACGACCACGGCAAAGCCCGACAATATCAAAGAGGGCTACGACAAGAACGGCTACATCCTCGACCGCCTTCCCGAAACGATCGACCAAAAGGACGAAGAGCTGAGCGTCCTCTATTGGTCTGACCGCCAATATCAGGAATTTGATGCCGAAGGTCAGACGGGCGACGATGTGAACGATGCCATCTTCTGGCGCAACAGTCGGGTCGAAGCACGCCTGAATAATGATGTGAACTATACCGGAATGAAGGGCGACGGCACAAATTACACGAGCTTCGTACAGCATATCGAGACCGACCGCGAGACCGGGAAGTCCTACGATATCATAGCGGGATACAGCATCGCGAACGCGTCGCTCGCGTCAAGGGGCATCTGCGCCGACCTTATGGCATACGATTCCATCCTTGAATTCGATATGCCGTGGTGGCCGCAGAAAATGGTCGATGAGTCAACGCTGAACGGCAGGCTCTTCTTCGTCACCGGCGACATCTCGACAAACCTTCTTATGATGATGCAGTGCGTCTACTTCAACAAGACGATGATCGAGGAACACGACGAACTCAGCTCGCCCTACACCCTTGTCATAAATAACCGCTGGACCGTCGGCACGATGATCGAAATGGCGGAAAAGATCTACGAGGACGGCGGCGCTCCGGGCAAGGATGCCGACGACACCTTCGGCTTCACCGTTTCGTCCGACACGAACGCCTTCGATACCCTCTTCTATTCCTGCGGACTTCGTACGATGGAGAAGGACGACAGCGACCTTCCGGTAGTCTCCCCCAAATGGAACAGCGAGAAGACCGGAAACCTGCTTCAGAAGATCAACCGCCTCTTCACCACGAACAGCGCCTACAAGACCCCGACAAACAAGATATTCAAGCAGGGACGCGCGCTCTTTGAGATGGCATCGCTGAATCTCACCTTCCTTACCTTCTCGGATATAGACTTCTACGGTATCGTTCCGGCGCCGCTCTTCGACGAATATCAGGAGGAGGGCTACATAACCGCGGTATCGACGCCTCACACCCTCTATTCGATGACCGATTATTCGCAGAAGAAGGAACACGGCGCGTATTGGCTCGAATGTATGGCATCCGAGAGCTACCGCACAGTGACCCCCATAGTATTCACGAAGACCCTCAAGTCGACCTACTCGACCGATCAGGAATCGAGCCATATGCTCGACATAATAAGAGGCTCGATAGTCTTCGATGTCGGAAGGATATATTCCTACGCCTTCGATAACCTCACCCTCACTGTCTGGCGCGACTGCATAAAGAACGCCGACTCGAACTTCTCCGCCGCATATAAAAGATCGGCTGAGAACATCATCGACAGAAGGCTCGCCGACCTGCGCGAGAAATTCTCATAAAACAATCCGGAGGACAGAAAAATGAAAAAAGCAGTATCCCTGACAATCGTTCTGGCACTTGCTATCTCTCTTACAGCGGTATTTTCGGTCTTCGGTACTTCTGCGGCAACATGGGACGGAAGTACGGTCGACACATCTTGGTATCAGCCCGACAAGGATGAATTCCGGCTCACAACTCCCGAACAGCTCGCCGGTCTTTCTGCCCTTGTCAACGGAAAAGACACGACCTACCCCGACGGCGTGGACTTCAAGGACAAGACCGTGCTTCTCGACGCCGACATATATCTCGGCGGAAAGCCCTTCACACCGATAGGTCACAGTCTCTCGGGCGCGAAGAAGTTTTCCGGCACCTTCAACGGGCAGAATCACTCGATATTCAATCTCAATGTCACGATGGTATCGGTAGAGGATTCGGGCAACCGCTTCGGACTTTTCGGCACGCTTACCGGAAGCTGCACGAACCTTAAGATAAAATCGGCAGAGATCAACACGCCGTATGACTGCTACTCGGCATTCATCGCCGGACACGCAAACGGCGGAAAGATAACCTTCTGCACGGTCGATACCTATTCAAAGCTCACATGCGTTTCAAGCTCGAACGGCGCCTTCGCCGGAAGAGTCGAAAACGGCGGGATCATAGATTCCTGCATCAACGAGGCGCCGATCACCTGCACAGCCCTTGAAGGCAGCGCAAAGCATGTCATCGTCGGCGGCATCGCGGGTCTTGTCGGCAAGAGTACCGTGTCCTACTGCATAAACTACGGCAAGATCACAGCCGACGCCACGAAGGTGGGAGAGGGCAGTCAGCAGGGCGTCGGCGGCATCGCCGGTTTTGCCAATACCGGCGCGGTGATGAACTGCGTCAATGAGGGCGATGTCTCCCTTACCCACACCGCGGCAGGCACCGGTACCGCCGGTATCGTCGGCAAATTCCACTCGGGCGCCGGCTCGGTCGTCGAGAACTGCTACAACTTCGGAAGCGTTAAGGGCGCCTCCGACGACACCACCCGCACGGCTCTCATAGTCGGTCACGCAAAAGCTAAGGGCAGCGTCAAAAACTGTGGCTCGGTCGCCTGCGGAAATCTTGACCTTATCGGTACGGAGGCGGCAGGCTCCGCGACTGCCGAGAACCTCGTAAAAGCCGAAAAGAACTCCGAGGACGAAAAGTCTGTCAGAGCGAAAGCCGACGAAATAATCAATACTCTGAACACCATTCCGGTAAAGCTCACCGTCCACTATGTCGACGAAGCCGGCAACAAGCTCGCCGAGGATGTCGTACAGGAGGTCTACAAGGGCGGAGCTTACAGGATCGTATCTCCGGTCATCGAAGGCTACGAATTTGACAAAGATGTCGTCGAAGGAATAGTCGAGGGCGACACCGAGCTGACCGTTACATACAAAAAGAAGGTCTGCACGGTCACGGTCAAATATGTCTACGAGGACGGAAAAGAAGCAGCTCCCGACAAGACCGAGACCGGAAGCTACGGCGACGAATTTCTGATAGTCTCGCCCGGGATCGAGGGCTTCACCCCGAACTTCGCCGAGGTCAAGGGCAAATTCGAGACAACGAGAACGATAACGGTCAAATATACCGCGATCTCTAAGCCGAGCGACACCGGAAGCGAGACCTCCGGTACTTCCGATACACCGCAGAGCGGCAGCGTCACGACAGGCGAAAAACCGAACGAGGGCGGAAGCTGCGCCTCATGCTCGGGCTTTGCGGCACTTCCCATCCTCGCGCTCTCTGCAATGGCAATGCTCGGCACGGCGCTCATTATCAGAAAGAAATGACCGGGCGCGGCATAGGAAAAGCCGCAGTATCCGCAATAATCATCATCCTCATCCTGCTCCTTGCCGTTTCCTGCACCGAGCGGAACGGGGGAAACGGAACCGTTACGGGGTCTGACTCCGTAGCGGTTCCTTCGGATACCGGCGAAAACAGGACCGACAGATCCCTTGAAATAAAAAAGACGGGCGGCGAATTCGGCGTCACCGTCGTGCGCCCCGATGCCGACGATATATCCTCAAAGAGCGTAAAGGCGGCGCAGAAGATATGCACGGCTTTCGGAAACCTCACCGGAAGCCCCTGCCGGCTCAGCAGCGACAGCCTTCCCGTCGGAGCCGACAACGACGACCCCGAGATCCTTGTCGGTGTCACCTCGAGGAAGGAAACGGCAGAAGCTCTCGCCGACTGCACCTACGGCGATTGGACGGTAAGGCTCGTCGGCAAAAAGATAGTCGTGGCGGCATTCGATTACGACCTTCTTGACGATGCCGCGGATCACCTCATAAAGCTCATGACTGCGGGATATGACGGAGAAAACGAGGTCATCGCCCTGCACTCCGACAGCCTTGACACCCGTATAACCGTCGACACAAGGCTCGGCGGGCTTCCGGTATTTGAAGGCGGCAGCAGCGCCGTTATATACGACGCTGGACTGCGCACGACGGGTATGAGCTGCGACGAAGTGATCGTCCGCGGCACGACCCCCGACGAATACAGGCAGTATAAAGAAAAACTCGCGGCGAACGGCTATACCCTCTACACCGAAAACGAGATGGCGGGAAACCTCTTTTCTACCTTCGAGAGCGACATCTTCACCGTCAATGCGGGATATTATAAGCACGACGGCAGTGTGAGGATACTCATCGAGCCTCTCGCACCGCGAACGGGAGTTGAAGGCGACAACAAATACGCGGCTGTGACGACCTCACAGATCACGATGCTCGGACTTGAACACAAGGACAGCGAGGGCAAGCAGATAACGAACGGTCTTTCGATGCTGATAAGGCTCACCGACGGGCGCTTCATAGTCATCGACGGAGGATATAACCGCAGTACCGAGGCAAAGCTCCTTATCGACGCGATAAAGGCACAATCCGCGGAATATACCGACAAACCGATCATCGCCGCGTGGATAATTTCACACATACATATTGACCATTTTGCGATGATAGGTTATAATTATCCTGCTTTTGTCTCTGAGGGGATCAGGGTCGAGCGCTTTCTGACGAACTTCATCTCGGACAGCGAGAGAAACAAATCGATCCTGTCTTCGGAATACGGCAAGAATTGGCGAAAGACCGAGGGCGCCGAATATGTGAAGATAATCGAAGCGGCAAAAGCCTTCGGTGCGACCCTTTATAAGGTCCACCCGGGGCAGGTCTTCTTCTTCGCCGACTGCCGTGCCGAGATACTCTATACGCTCGAAAGCAGCGCTCCCGACACCTGCAATGCACTTAACGGTACCTCGCCGATCATAAAAATGACCTTCGGCGGCAAGACCTCATTTCTCTGCACGGGCGACGCGACGGGCAAGGCTTTCGGCATACTGAACGCCATGTACGGCGACTACATAAGGTCGGACATCATTCAGGTAGCTCACCACGGCTACACGACCTACGGGCAGGAGACCGAGACCGCGAAGGCATACCGCACAGCCAACGCCTCGATAGTGCTTTGGCCCATGGGACTGTCGGTTTTTGATACATGGAAGATAAAAAGCTACAACAGCCCGCTCTTCGTGACGAAGAACTTCAGAAAGTGCTATGTCGCCGGAGCGGAGGGTGACAGCGTTACAGTCGCCCTTCCCTACGAGGCGGGCAAAAGCTCAATAACCGAAAAAAGATCGTGAGGAAACACCCCTATGAAAAACAACGAAAGAAGCGTCATCGACACGCATTTTCAGGGAGCCTTCGCCGACGCGCTGAGCTTCATAACCGAAAATCAGCTCCTTGACACCGGAAGATGGAAGGAATTCGTGCGGCAGTACAGGATAAAGTCCGACTCGGCAAACCGGGGCTGGAGGTGCGAATACTTCGGCAAAATGATGCGCGGCGCCTGCCTCGTCTTTGAGGTAACGCACGACGAAAAGCTCTATTCGGTGCTTAGGGAGGCTGTCGAAGACCTTCTCTCGGCGCAGGACAGCGATGGGCGCTTCTCGACCTATACCGAAGAGACCGAATTTTCGGGATGGGATATGTGGGGGCGCAAATATATCATGCTCGCGCTCGAATTCTTCCTCCCGATCTGTCGCGCGGAAGAGCTTAAAGCGAGGATAATCACCGCCCTCTGCCGCCACGCCGACCGCATAACCGAAAAGACGGGGAGCGGAGAGGGCAAGATCCCTGTCTCCTCGACCTCCGATTTCTGGATGGGGGTCAATGCCCTTTCGATACTCGAACCCTTCGTGAAGCTCTACAATATAACGGGCGAGCGGCGTTACCTCGACTACGCCTCGGAGCTTGTCGCCGAAGGTGAAAACCTCGGCAGCCGCATATTCACGCTCGCGGCGGAGGATAAGCTCGACCCCTACGAATATCCCGAAACGAAGGCCTACGAAACTATGTCGTGCTTTCAGGGACTCGCGGAATACTATTTCGTCACGGGAGAGGAAAAGTACCGCCGCGCCGTTATGAATTTCGCAAGGAGGCTCCTCTCTGCCGATGTCACGGTGATCGGCTGCTGCGGCTGCACGCATGAGCTTTTCGACCACTCGTCATTCGCGCAGACCGACGACGCGTTTCAGGGGATAATGCAGGAGACCTGTGTTTCCGTGACACTGATAGGCTTCTGCCTGCAACTCCTGCGCCTTACGGGGGATCCCGTTTACGCCGATACGGTCGAAATAAGCCTGTATAACGATTGGCTCGGCTCGCTCAATACGCATAAAAACGCCCTTGAAATGAAGACCAAGGACGGAAGCGTCTATTCGGCATTCCTGCCCTTTGACAGCTACTCGCCCCTTCGCGACGGTGTGCGCGGCAAGAAGGTAGGGGGCTTCCAAAAGATGGAGAACGGCTCGTTCTACGGCTGCTGTGCCTGCATTGGTGCAGCGGGGATCGGATATGTCGCAAAGGAAAGCCTTGTCATGCGCGGGAACAGCCTTTATCTGAATTTCTACCAGGACGGCGAATATAACCTGACCTTCGGCGACGGAAAGGCACTTTGCCTGTTTGTCAGCGGAGGATACCCCTACCGCGGAGAGATCGTGATAAAGCTCACGGGCGATACCTCGCGGGTGGAAAAGCTCTTTCTTCGCATACCGGCATACAGCAAGCGCACAAGGGTCTCTTTCGGCAGAGAATGTCTCGAAGCGAAGCAGGGCTACCTTGAGCTTCAGCTCGGTAAGGGCGCGGAAGAGATACATATAGGCTTCGATATGAGGATTTTCCCGATCTTCCCCGAAAAGGGCGCACCGGGCGAAAACGAATATATAGCGTTCAGACGCGGATGCATAACGCTCGCCGCCGACGCGAGGCTCGGATATACCGCCGAAGAGGTGATCGCACCCGAGCTTCTGCCCGACGGAAGCGTGAAGACCGAGGAAGCTCCCTGCCCCGAGATCCCGGATGCAAGGCTTTGCCTCAGAGTCGGAAATATGAGGCTCACCGATTATGCCTCGGCGGGTCAGACCTACTCGGAAGAGTCGCTCATGGCGGCGTGGATACACAAGAGCTGATTATTTCTTCACCCGCGGCGTTTATCAAGTTTAGGTCAAGCCTTTTGCGGGTGCGACCCGCAGCGCCGGATCGCGGATCATGCACCGGAAGGTGATGTCTTCACCCGAAGCCTTTATCAAGTTTAGGTCAAGCCTTTTCAAAGGCTTGCGGAATCCAAAGGCAGAGCCTTTGGTCGCCCTCCGCAGAGGGCGAAATCCCCTTTACCGCGTTTCTTTTTGCTTAGCTTTTTCTTTGCGCGTCCTACCTGCAAAGAAAAAGCGCCGTTAAATTTTTGAAGACAAACACCCTGTAAATAAACTAAATCCCCCGCGAGCCGTTTATACGGCTCGCGGGGGATCGTTGCTGTTTTATAATTCCCGCCGTCTCAGGAAGCCTTTCTGCTTCCGAAGACCACGATCTCGCGCGTGTTGATCTGCTGCAGACCGGTCGTGTTCGTGTTTATCATGCCTCCGCGGTAGATGCCGATCCTTATGTACTTTCCGGAATAGCCCTTCATAGAGAACATAACGCCGACACCCGCCTTGTTTCCGTTGTACGGGTCCTTCATTTCCGATAGATCCACGCTCTTCAGAGGAGTCCGGAACGCATCGTAGCACGCCGACTCGACCTTCGTCCAATTAACCCCGTCGTCGCTTACATAGACATCCTGCGCCTGCGCAAAGCCCTTGAGGTTGCCCGACATATACCCGATCGCGTCAAAGCTGACTATCTCGCCGAAATTGAGAGTTATAAGACCGTTGTAATGCGACAGAGAATCCTTCTCGCCCTTTATGTTGTAGTTGTCACTGTCAACGAAGCTTCTACCGGCGCACCGTTCTTCACGATATAGGACGCAGCCTCGCGAAGGAGCTTCGCATATTCCGGATCGACCGTGCCGTCGCAGGTCAGAGTCGACGGGTCGACACCGAACATCGTTCCGAAAAGCGTCCATGCGATAAGGTAGCTGCCCATGACGCCCGGGTGCTTTATGTCGGTGTAGTAAAGCTCTATCTCGGGGTGATCCTTATACGATCTCGAGAACGCCGCACCCGCGTAGACCACAGGCACCGAAAGCTCTTTTCCGATAGCCGCATAGCCCGCACGGAGCTTCATCTCCATATCGAAGGTGTCCTTGCCGAATTTTGTGAGATCCTTGTACCCGTCCTTGTAGCCCCATGTCTGGTAGAGCCACATCTCGGCGCCGTTTTTGTCTATAAGTTTCTTGAAGCTGCGGCAGGAATCGTAGAAATCTCCCGGATTCGTGATAGGCGCCGCGCTCTGATCCTGAAGCACGACCATATCGTACTTCACGGTGTTCAGAAGCTCAAGCACCTTCGCACCGTATTCGTCCTTTTCGTTGAGGAACTGGTGCAGGTAGTATCCGCCTTTGTAGACCGAATCGACCGTCACACGGTATCCGGCGTTCGTCGCGAGCTGATAGAAGATACCGTTCGGGCGGTTCATCTCGTTATAGTATGTAAAGCTGTTGCCTATCAGCAGTACACGGTATTCCTTCGATATGTCGCGCGGCTCGGATACAACGGGCGTGTAGACCTCACCGGGCGTGCCGGTCGTCGTGCCGGGTGAGGTCGGGACATCCGAAGAAAGCGCACCGGTCGTCGTCGAAGATACCTCTCCCGATCCGCCGGCAGCGCAGGCTGCCATCGAAAACATCATAAATCCGCAAAGCATAACAGATACGATCCTTTTCATATGAAATTCTCCTTAAGGCATCACCGCGCAATTCGCGATTGGCACACTTGCTCGCGCCTTTCCCGTCATACTTCACAAAAATCCTTGCCTGTAGCTCGGCTACAGCCTGCGAATTTTTGTATCGTCTGACGAAAAATTCGACTTCGCAATTGCACCATCGGAATTGCGCGGTGATGCCTTAAAGATTAACTGAATTATAACATAGTCGGCGAAAATAATCAACCGCAGACCGTCATTTTATATAACAAAAAAGCCTTCCGCCGTAGGGCGGAAGGCTTTTTCCTTAAATCTCCAACTCGTCTTCTATCTCAAATGCCTCGTCGGATGCACTCATTATATCCTCTGTCGACAGAGCGATGATCTCTATATGCGGGATCTCGTAAACTTCTTTTTCGGTGTGATTCATTATTCCTGCCTCCGACGATCATATTCCCGCAAAGGTCTTTGCGGCATTTCCGTAGACCCACATGGCGCGGGCGAGTTTTGCTTCCTTCGTGAGTGAATCGGAAGAGCCCAAAAAAACGACTGCGGAAAGCACTCCCGCGACTCCCGATCAAAGTACAGACAGCCCCGAAAACACCACCGACCGCTCGCCGATAGAGCTACCGATAATTCCCGATAAGTGAAAGGCAGAAGATGAATCATCTTCTGCCTTTCACTTATTTGTCTGCGAATTCACGGAGTTCAGTATATCCATGATCTCATTGTAATATAGCATTTCTTCCTCATTTCCGGGCTCCTCCCGTTCGTACATAAAATCCTGAACCTTTATGTCTTCAGCCGAAAACAGCTTACCGTAAAGTCTTAAATACATCGCATAATCCTTTTGAACAGCAGTATTTCCCTTAAGAAGCCGCACAATGTATCCGTCATTCGGTACCGAACCCGTTTTATGAGGAATTGTGTTCAGCAATATTTTTTGTATGCCGACAAATATAAGTTCGATAAACAGTAGCCGGGACCGGAAGGATCCTGTGATCAAAGCCGTAAAGCTCAGAACCGCAATCAAAGCATTTGCAATGACGCCTCCAATATTATATGACATAAAACGCACCGGATCCGTATGCTCCGGTATCATTACGCACTGTCCGTCAAAAGACATTTTCCACACGAGAACGAACTTGCCCTTTTTGCTGACAATATTCAGCGGACCGAGTTGCAGACACAATAATTTATACCCGCTTACAGCACCACCGACAAGATGTCCGCATTCGTGTGCCGTCAAATGAAGTGCCGAGCTGAGAGTAAAAAACAGCACTGCGATCCCCATAGCCGCCGGCGACAGACGATTTTCGAAATACAGAAAAGCAACCGTAACGGCAATATTAAGTAAAGCAATGCATACCTTAAGCCCCCTCATGGCAGTTCCCTCCGTCATACCGTAAACTCTGAAAGCACTTCGGTCAGGGCTTTTCGCTGCTCCGACGAAGTGCTTTCAGAACATAATTACTTTGTTACCGGTTGATCAATCTTAATGCTTGAATCAGCACGCTGGAGCAACCACATTACCGGATCGACAACATTCTTGCCTTCATAAGGCTGCCCCTCATTGTTATGACCGAGGGCGCTGCAGGTAAAGTATCTGACCGTTTTGAACTTGGCTTCCGCGGTACGGACAAAGTTGCCGGCACCGTATTCCTCGAGGAAGCTGCGGCAAACCGCGTCGCGGGCATCCGGATATGTCTTGCAGGTATCGGCGTTATCATCAAGGTACTGTCTCACCGCGGTCTCTCCGATCTTCTCCTCCAAAGTGGGAATATCTACCTTGTTGATCACCACCGCAAGATCGCGCTTCAATATATCCTTATCCTTCAGGTTGAACATTTTCTCAAGGTTAATCAGCATAATGTTGAGAATGTCATCAAAGTCCTTGGAGCTTGCACCGTAAGAAGCCGGGTCAAGTTTATCCTCAACATCCATAGCAAACTGACTCAGAGTAAGCGGGTCGATAATAAATATAAAACCGTTTGCATAGCTGTACGCAAGGTTGTGCTGAACATCACCGCTGCTCGAAAACATTTCACCCGAAATATCATAAATGTAAATGCGGCGACCGATCTTTTCCTTGGGCAGCTTAAGCATCAACTGATAAGCGGTAAGGGAGTCAAGTTCGGTCTTCAACAAACGGACGCCCTGATTCAGCGACCTCATAGCGAGATCATGGTCCTTTTCTTCGGTTTCGGAAATAAAGTTCATTTGCCAGCCGCGTTGGGGGGCAACATCGGTCATCATCTGGTCAATAGCCATATTGATGAAGCAGGTCTTGCCGACGGACGGTCCGCCGATAACGGGAAATGCATACTGACGGCTCGCTGTGTCTCCGGACAGCGCATTACCGCATTTCGGACAATAAGCCTTAAGTCGTCCGCGACCGTTCAGGAAGGTCGTGGGGAGCTTATGTCCGCAATTGCAGGTGCGTTTGAAAATTCCGTACTTTCCGGGTACCAGCTTCGTATGCTTTGCGCCGCACTGCGGACATTCATAGACCGGGATGAGGAACGACGCCTGACAATCGGGATTCGGACAGGCGTTTTTGATCTTATTTATCATTATGTAGATCCTGTCAATCAGCCAGACGATACTGAAACCTACATAGATCAAAGCGAAAAACGCAAACAGAACGGTAATGTGGAACAGAGTGGTAAAAGCCGAAATAACGCTGCCGAATGTAACGATACAGATTGCGGCGATAAGATGAATTCCACCCTTTATGCTGAGGACTCTGTTTGCCTTGGCAAGAGCGAACTGCCTACCTGCGGACTGAAAGTTCCTTGCCCATGATTCTTTGATTGTGTTCCACAAATCAACATAGCCTTTTCCGAAGAAATAGCTTTTCTTTGCGGGTTGCGTGTTTGCCATAACAAAAGTCTCCTTTCTTTTATTGAGCTAATTCTTCATTTTGCGGGAGCAAGGTTGCTGTCAAAAACATTGTGCTTGAACGCAAGAATGTAATTCTTGATCGAATGGAAGCCGCCGATAAAAACACCGCCGAAGACAACAACTGCGCATATTATCATTATTACGATAATTGCTATCAGAACCGTAAACAGACATCCGAAACATCCGCCGTGATCATCATCATGCCCCACCATACATTTTCGCTTTTCGTTCATCACATGATCTCCTTTCTATTTGAATTTATGAAACAGGTTGCCGAGCTTTTCCGAAATGCCTTCCTTGCGGCGGGCTTCGTCGAACAAATAGTCGCAGCGGGCAGCCGGAACATCCTTAGTGACGAATTTACGAACACCCGACAATTCATCTTCATTTAACGAACGCAAATAACGGACAAGCGGTTTATACATATCATCTGCACCCGGATCACTTCTTTCGGCAGTAACCACATATGTGCATGTCCATCCGAGAATGCGATCCCGGATTTCCGGCTCTCTTTTTTCCGCTTTTTTCAACGCAGACATATAATCATCCGCAAAACTCGAAAAATACTGACCGTGATAAAAGATCCTGACCAGCGCCGGAATATCCTCTTTTGTCTTTATCAATACAAAATACTCACCGAAGTAGTTCTTGAGGTAAGACTCGTAGTCCGATTTATCCAAATGCTGCAAAGTGATTTTTGTTTTTGCTAATTCACCTGCCAGCTTTACGGGGCGTCTGCGTTGTGCATTATCTGTAGCCAACATTTCTCCGACGAGGACCGCGGTGATCTTTTCCGGACCGTTTTTATCAACCTTTGCTCGGATCTGACAAACCTTCTGCAAAAAGGATACTTCCATTTTTGAAAGTTCCTTCACACTGCAATCCTCAACAGCATCAGTCAGGGTTCGGATAGTTTCACGATCATTGATCTGCGACGGATCGATCTTTCGGAGGATGTCAACAGCAACCTCCGTGCGTTTCTTGGCTTCAACATTATTGACACATGCAAGTATCATGGGATCAGCGGAAACTCCGGAGCTTTCGGAAATACGGGAACGCTGATTGCCGTAGAAATGCCAGAACTCGGTTTCGGGATCATCTGAGGCTGCGATCTTCCTTGCGAACAGCCTTGTAGCGACAGGTTCGGATCCCGGCGCTTCAGGCAACAACTGTTCAAACCGATCAAGTTGCCCGGTCGTCAGAGAAGCTGCTGCATCCAGATACTCATCGCAAAACCTATCAAGCTGTTTCGACTCACGCAATGCGATCATAAAAATGCCGAAAATGTTTTTGAAAAGTACCTGATTATCGGATGTGGCAATAAGAATTTCCATCATCTGCTTTTCACATCCATTTATGCGGGTAACATTCTTCAGCAAGACCTGCAAAAGTTTTGAGATAGGCTGACCGTTTGACATACCGCCGCTGAACGAATAGCTGCGAAGCAACCATTTTATGTAGAAGCTGTTGGTAAACGGATTGTTATGTCCGGACAGATACAGGAGCAGGTGTTCTACGCTGCTTGAGGAGTTCAGGTAATCAAGATAACCCTTGTACTGCTCCGGAGTCTCTTCCTTTAAGGTATTTATCAATGATTCAAGTCCGATGCAGGGTCCGGAGGCTTCACCTGCATGTTGAAAGAGCGTTTCGGTCAACAGCTCATACAGTGTGAATATCATAAAGCCCGAATATCTGCAAATAAACTTCCAGAACACCGCAAACAGTTCGGGATCAAGGGTCCATTCATTCTCCTGGGCCTTGACCAACAGTTTACTCCCTATATCCGAATTATCAGCTTCGGAGCAATAATCGGAACCGAATGAAAGCACCGCCTTCAGATCGTTTTCGGTGAATTCAAACCCGTCGTGCTTCAGCAGGTGATAATACAGATAGGCATCCTGCAAATGACCGCTGATCTCATCGAATGATGTAGAGTCGACAAATTCACCGAAAGCATCGACCTCTTCACAATCAAATGCCATACTCGCCGCCATAGCGCGTGCAAAACTGCCCGGAAGAACTCCCTGTGTCATGTATCCTCCGACAAAGTCCATCACGATCTGGCAATTGCTGTTGCTTTCGGTTGCGTAATTGAAATAATTCGCATCAGGTCTTACCCCGATAAGCATAAAGTTCAGGTTCTCTTCCCTTGCTCTCGGAGAACGCATTGATTCGTGGTTCCCGATATAGGTATTGAATGTGAACTTCTTTGCCAACCGAGAAGGAAGTATTCTCTGAACGGCGGCGGACCACAACACAAGGTTCTCGCGGGAATCGTTCAGATAAAACGGAACACCGGCGTCCTGTGCCGCCAGAACAAGTGAAATAAGCTGTGAAAATTCATCTTCCTTGTCAAAAAGGAATTCATTTAATTGTTCGTCATTTATAACCGACGCATACTCTGATATATACAACGGCGGCAACGGCGGTACCGGAGAAGGGGCATCCAATTCTTCCTGAGTCATCGCGGTCTTTATGTACGGTTCGGCAAAAAACTCCGCGGGGCGGCACGGCAGATCGTCAATATCAAAGATCAACGCGTGAATGATATAGTTCCCATATCTGCCGGAGTAGTCTTTCCCGAGATAGGTTGACTGAGCAACACACCCCCTGCCCGTCGGGAGTACAAAATAAGCAAACGCATACGGAAATATGTCTTCGATCTCCTGCGGAGTTGGCGTGAGCGTCAATCCCTTTGGGGCAAGATACTGCATGGCATCCTTGATCGCACTGCACTCGGAATCCGTAATACCCTCGGAACGAGAGTATATCATATAGCCCTTTTCAGTAGAGTCACCGTTCTTCCAGGAAGTATATATGTATTGCAATGCTTTCATAACGGTCCCCCTTATTTAACCGGAATTATCTGTTCCTGTGAAAGTATCCACAGAAACGGATCCGCGACACGGAACGGGCGGAACTTCGGGATCTTGTTATCCATATCCGGATTACTGCCCAAAGCGCTCAGACCGAAGAATGCAAAATTTGAAAACTGAGTAGATACCGTTTGATACAGTTCGGTACCGAGCCAGTTTTCAACCAGGCTCTGCATTTCATTGTTGGCATCCTCAAAATCAACTTTGTCAAAAAAGCCTTTACGAATGTGAGCCGAATCGTTTTTCAGACAGCTTGCGGGATCGAGAAGCTCGTCAACGGCATCGATCTTTGTGAAAGAGATCGCGATCGGGATATCGATCTTTTTACTGAGATCCGTCAAACCGGATCCTGTCCTGATGATCTCGATAGTTCTGTTGAGGATCGTGTTTACGTCGGTATTCTCTTCGGGCAGGCGTATCTTTCCCTGAAGCTCTGCCCTTACCGCAGGAAGCTGCAGGGGATCGAGCAGAAGAATGATGCCTGATGAATGATAAAGATAGCGGTTAAAGGTCTGCATTGAAGCCAGCGAATTAAGGTTTTCACCCGCCGTATCAAAGAAAGTCAGGGAAACGGCATCATTTACGGCTTTCTTGAACAAACCGCCCTTTCTCTGAAAGATCAAAGAGTAAATAAGCGGATCGACATCACCTGCATCCGAGCCGCGTACACAGGTACGGTGACGATACAGAGGATCGTAAAAATCCGTGCGGTAACGGTTCAGGGTCTTGTCCCCGCAAGCCATCAGAGCGCAGTTGAAGGAACGCCCGACCTCATTCTTAAGCTGATTTATCAGAACCGCAACATAGTTGCTCTTGCCGGTTTCCTTTGCACCGATAATTGCAATCGGATAGCTCTTTGCGGTCCCTATGTTCAGCGGAAGTTCGCCGCCGCATTTGGGACACACCTTGGTCACGAGGGGCTGTCCGCACTCCTCGCATACCGGTTTTTTCAGGTTTGCCGGATGCTGAGGCGTTCTGTCGATCGCGTGCTGACATTTTGATGATGTGCTTGTATTTGAACAAATGTACTCTATTTTATCGAGGCTTTGTAATTCAAAGCATCGTGGACACAGAAATTTTCCTGCCATTTTTTGTCTCCTTATATGATATTTCCCGCTTTACAGGCAATTTTGAAAGATTTATAGTTCTTATCATTCAGGAAGAACATCTTAAGTCTGGTGTCGGGCTTAATCGGTGAAATATTAAACTCAATGATGCACTGCCGCCCCTTGATCTCGATACTATCGTTCACCTTGCATAAAACATTGCCGTCGCCACGATTCAACGGAGTGCTTTTGTATTTACTTATGATAACAAATTCCGGGAATACACAATCTCCGTCGGTTTGCAGTTCCAAAGTCAGCGTACATTTCTTACTGAACAGCCCCGGCTTTTTGTAAGTGAATGTATAGAGTACATCCCTTGGAGGTTGATTACTCAGAAGGACACGGCAGGCATCCGAATATACACGATGACCGTCATTTTCAAAGTATGTATAAACCTCAGCATACATGGTTCCCTGCGCCGGCTTGGAAATCAAAATACCTTCGTTTGCTTCGTACTGACGCTTACTGCACTCTATCTTATGAGCCAGCGGATCATCTGTCCCGGTAGGGTACTCATCCGTTCTGTACACGAGAAGAGATCTGTCTATATCTTTGGGCCATGTAAAGTTTACATACATTTCCGTCGCAGCGGAATTTATATCAAAGGATACATCCTTTGCTCCGGGAACGGCAGATATATAAGAAGCCGTGTTCAGGATCACATTTGAGGCGTTTATGACACCGGGAACGATGTAGCATTCACCGACAAAATTCAGTCTGAACTCCGCCTCTGTAAGGCTCTTCATATTGATGTCGATCTTTTCATACTTGCTCAAAAGCTCACTCAGATCGTAGATCGTGCCGATGGCGTATTCGGGCTTCTGCTTTGCGTAAAACAAGATAACATCCCATTCGGACTTTATCCACTTCGCCTGAAAGACATCGTCGACAAGGCGGACCGAAAAATTCTGCAAAGGCTTTGCGGGTTTTTGCGGAACGGCAGACAGATAGGTCTTTTCGGAGAAGTATGTTTTACCGTTGAGTGTATGACCGGCGCTGACGGCAAACCAATAGCTTGCACCGTTGGTCAGTCCGTTGATAATGATCCCGTCCAGCCGTGTACACGGAATCGGCTCATACCGACTGTCATCCTGCGGTCTTTCATAACCGCAATATTTATAAAGCCTGACCTCGGTGACCGTCGGATCCTTTGCCCATGACAGTGTGACCATTTCGTCCCCGCCGACAGCTTTCGGATTCGTGATCTTTTCAACAACGGCAACCGCCTCATCAAGTCGGGTCGCTTTTGAATAAACTCCGACACGGACCGCAAAAACCGAATAATACAGAACGGCATTCTTATGCACACTTCTGTCGGTATAGGCAAGCTCCTTGCCGTTGTAAACCGTCTCACCGTCGGAAGGGCCGTTAGGATAAGTGTTTTCCTTGCGTACCACGATATAGGATACTTCTCCTATGGACGGACTCTTTTGCCATGTCAATGTGACCTCGTCGCCGACTCTTTTGCTGTTCAGAGAAGAGACCTCATCGGGCGGGAATTTTTTGAGACTCTGATTGAGTTCATCCGAATCCGAAATGATCTCGGTAAGCTTTACCGCAATGGTAAACGCTTCGTCGCCGGAAGCGTTGCGCATCACAGAGAGACGATCCTCCACCTCTTTCAGGACTGCGGAGACTTTATCGGCAACGGAAGGATCGACATTGAAGCCTTTTGCTCTCGCCTGGTCGATTTTTGTCTGTGCAGCATACATATTCTTGTCCTGAATATCTTTCATAACAGCCGCAACGATCTCTGCCGCTTGCTTACGCTCATCATGGATCGATTTTTCAAGACTGAGTGCATCGGCGTGGTTAGGCCAGTACGCCTCGGCTTCCTTAACAAGCCTTTCGGCTTCTTCGTATGATTTTTCCGCGAACTTTTGCTTTGCCTGCCGTAAAAGCTCAACAGCCTTATCCATCTTTGTAAGGTCAAATCCGCACTTTGCACAGACCTTGGCTGAATTATTGTTTTGAGCAGAACAGGCGGGGCACTGGATAACGAGCGGTTTTCCGCATTTTATGCAGCTTGTGGTACCGGCTGGGTTTTCCGCGCCGCACAGACCGCATACGATCTTATTCTCGGGCAGGGCATAGCCCATGTATTCGCAGTAATAATTGATATAAACCGAAGCATCCGAAACGCTGATGTGATACTGCCGGACAGCCGTATCGATCAGCCCTTCTTTCATTTTCGGATCGATGCGCTTCTGATTACCCAGCGCAAGCTCATCAACAGCTTCATTGACCAATCTGTATTTTGTAAGGTTTACATAGTTGTCATATTTTTTCTTGCTTGCCGCATCCTTGAAAATTACAATGCAAAGACCGCACAATGCCTGAACCGCGTTATCATGACCGGTTTTATCGCCTTTTGCAAGTATCTTTTTCTTCATGGAATCGGCTGCTGCGCAAAGCTGAGTGCATGAAGCTGCCGGATCAAGGCACAGGAAGTCATACAGGGTCTGATCCCTCATGTCAAGCTGTTGCATAAAATTCCGGACATTCCGCGCCTGAGTCTTGTCAAGGACCTCTGACGGGTTTATCTTCTCCCGGGTCTTCCGCTCGCTGTTGAATTTCTGTTTTATCTCATCAGCGGAAAACCCGAATGCCCCGAATACCTTAGCAAGCTTCTTCAGATCTTCTTCGGACAGATCGTCACCCTTGGAATGATACAGCATGAGCTTTGCTTCAAGCTCTTTCGCCTTACTGTCTTTTATTTGCTTTGCTTTTTCGGCTTCCTGCCTGCGGGCTGCCGGATCAAGCATTACCTTTCTGATCTTTTCAAGCTCCGCCAAATACTCACTTGCTTTGGTCTTCTTTACCGGATTTGACTGATCCCGAGACCACTGTGCCTGTTTTTTTGAAATAGCCTCGTTGATCTTTTGGGTATCTCCCTCCGGCGGGTCAAACGGAAGCTCCAAAAGTATAAAATAATTTTCCATTAAAATACCGTCTTTCCTCGCATAAGCCAAATGTCATTCTTATCAGTTGACACTTGAATTGTTGCTTCGGCGAATGGCATCGCTCATTTCCTTCTCGGAAAGTGCCTCGGTCGTCTGGAATTCGGCATCTACCTCACGACCGCCCTTAAGCTCCTTGGCATTGAGATGGAGCAGTCCCGATTCATCCAAGCGGAAAGTGACCCTGATTTCGGTGTCAACAGTAACACCCGCAGGAAGGGTCAGTTCCGCTGTTCCTATTTCCTTGCCGAGTTCGGGATCTACTATCTCATCGGAAGCAAGGCTCTCCATGATCTGGAACCGGACCAGCTGTTGATTATTCTGACGAGGATAGAAAGAGTTTGTTCCCGTCGCAGGCAGCTCGGCGTTCTTGATAATAATATTGAACAGTTTGAGCTGATCGTTTGCATCATAAGCGCAGGTACCGAAGCTGCGGCTTGATACATTGATGATCTTGACATCCTCCCCCGGGAGGCGTCCGCCGCGCATCTGGATATTCGCCTTTTTGGCTTCCTTCTGAAGGTCCATCTGACCGTTGTCGACCTGTTCCTTGACCTCCTCAACGCTCTTGCCCTGCTGCTTTGCGATCTCTTCAAGAACGATGTTGAATTCGCTCATCTTGTTTGCGTAGATGGCTGCGCCCTTTGCAACGGATTCATCCGGATCAAACATCTTGGTCTCGATACCGAATTCGCTCTTGACGCGACTCATTACCTGCGGCATCTTTGAGGAACCGCCGACAAGAAGGATCTCGCTCACATCGTTCTGAGTAAAGCCCTTCTTTTCGGATTCCCTGAACATTTCACGGGTAAGGTCAATTGTACGGGTAAGGAGATCTTCGGTAAGCTCATCGAATTTTTCGCGGGTCAGCTCAACACGAACGCGCTCACCCATATAGTTCACGGCAACAGGAGCCTTTTCCTTTGCACTCAAAAGCTTCTTTGCACGCTCCGCGGCAAGGCTGAGTTCCTGCAGTGTTTCCGCATCTTCAAGAATATTATCGGGGGTTCCGGTTTCGGACTGATACTGCTCCGCAAGATACATAAGAACACGATCGTCCCAATCCTTACCTCCGAGGTTATGGTCGCCGCCGGTACAGATAACACGGATCTCTCCCGGCTTGATATTTATCATGGTAATATCGAATGTACCGCCGCCAAGGTCATAAACAAGAACGGTCTTGTCCAGGCTGTCATCCGTTACACCGTATGTGATAGCCGCAGCGGTAGGCTCGTTGATGATCGCCATAACATTAAGACCGGCAATAACGCCCGCCGCCTTGGTTGCATCCCTCTCGGTAACTCCGAAGTATGCCGGGCAGGTAATGACGACATCGCGGATATTCTCGTCATCGCCGAGTTTGCCCTCCATACGGAGAGAGTCTTCCGCATCCTTAACTACTTTTTTAAGAATGTATGAGGATATCTCTTCCGGTTTCATATCAATACCGTTGATATTCAGGCTGAAGCCGGGCTGTCCTATACTCCGCTTGATGAAAGTCACGACCTGCTCCGGATACATTTTCGCGCTTTCCTTTGCAGCAGAGCCGACGGTGACATCGGTAGATGTCTCAAAGAACACTGCTGAAGGGGTGGTGAGATCTCCTTCAGCGTTTTTCAGTACAACAGGTTTTCCGTTATCGTCGATGTATGCGATACACGAATAAGTTGTGCCAAGGTCAATGCCAAATACTTTTCCCATGATTTTTTCCTTTCGTCTCTATGTTTTATATTCAACTTTCTGAAGATGTTTCGGGCGCGGCTTCATATTTGAAGATCTTGATCCTCTCGGGTCTGAGGACCTTATCGCCCTTTTCATATCCGTCGGCGACACGAAGCGCCACGAGGTTGTCATTGGATTTGTCATCCGTAGGAACGGTCTGAATGATCTTCTGACGACGGACATCCACTTCATCGCCCGGAACATTGTATGATTCGATATTCTGACGGTAAAGAATATCTTCAAGATCTTCCGCAATGCCCTTGACGATCCTGAGGAGTTTCCCGTAATTTTCTCCGGTAGGCTCCTTATCCTCGTAAACACGGACATGACCCTTCGTGGTGTCAACGAGCTGGATAATATCAAGCGCAACAGTATCAACGACCTTATCCAATGCCCCGTTCTGATAAAGGACCAATTCACGGTGCATATTATCGAAAAGACCGTTCTTGTACTCATCCTCGGCGATCTTGTCATCGAATTTCTGCTGCAGATCGGCAAGCGACTGCCGAACAGCATCCAACCTTGAAATCAGCTCATCCTTTTCATCCTGTGTTTCTTTGGGAACCTCCTGTGTCTGCTCAAGATCCTCTGTGGAAATGTTGTTTTTTTCTTCCATAGGTTTCTGTACCTCCTCTGTCTCCGTATATGAATAATTTTTTATTGTCGGATCATTTCGGACCTGAAAAAGCCTCTCGGCTTATCCGTAACAGTAATCTGGCTGAACAAAAAATGTAAGCTGTTCCGCCACTCCGCCGCATCGAAACGCGGAAACGGAAATGTGTTTACATCGCTCTGACGCCCGTCGGATACTGTCTGTCAGACAAACGTTTATTTCCCTTTCCAAGGCGCTTCTGCGCACTACCCGAAACATAATGAATTCATCTTCCGCCCGAAAACAGTTGTACAGCATATTTTCGAGCTGAACTCTGCTGTCAAGCAAAGCATTGTTTACCCGAAAATAGTTATATGGAGAAGATGGACATGCGGGATAATTATTTCGGTTCCATGTGTGATCCGAAGATATCTCATCATCGCTCAGGTTCATATAACCGTAGTTAAGGAACCCCGAAGGATCCGCATATTGATTATCCCATGTGACATCGACATGGTGATAATATCCGTTTATTTTTACAATATTCCACGCGTGAGGGCCGGAACAGATTGAATTTCTACCCATGCCCGAAACGACCCAACATTCCAATCCGATATTATCGCACAGGAGCTTAAAGGCTTTTGCAAATCCCTCACATACGCACTTGTTTTCAAGGAGCGCTCCGACTATGCTGTGAGCTTCTGCAACGGTGCGGTCATTCGGTCTGTGAACGCTTGCGGCGACAGTATCGTATTTCAGGTTGCTTTTGAAATAATCATGCAGAGAGCAAACCTTGTCGTAGTCTGACTGATGCCTGTTGATATTTCCGCCGATAATTCTTTTGACCGTATCGTTCAGTTTATCACGAATATTCAGGACCTCGATGGGAGAATACAAATATACGGGCATTATCTCTCTCTGAAATATTCCAGTCATAACTCTGAATTCCTGCCCCACATAGAAGATTTCCGGATGATCATTCAAGACCTCGACAGCCAATTCATTTACCGGGAACGAAGCCTCGACAGAAAAACTTTTTTCTCTGTTCTGAAAACATCGGAGAGCAGCATCGTATATTTTTTTGTTATTTTTCAAATTATTATAATATACGCTATGCATAGGCACACCTCCGAGTGTCGGATCGCCGAAATCCCTGTCATATTCTGTAAATCGCATTTTCGTAAAGTATATAACTCAACGAAAAAAAGACCGAATCCCTCGTATTTACTAAGGATTTCAGTCTTTCTGACTGTGTTTTTGACGGCTTAAACAGATAAGCTCAGCTTATTCATATTTATGGACTTCAGTTCAAAGGAAGAATGAACATATCGGTTGAGAGTAATGTTTACATTTGCATGTCCGAGTATCTCACTCAGACTTTTTATTTCAAAGCCCGCTTCAATACATCGTGTGGCAAAAGTATGCCGAAGCGCATGAAAATTAACATCCGATATGCCGCATTCCTTAACTATTGCCTTGAATCTGTTTTGCATCGTACGCGGTTCGGCATAATGATCCTTACCGGTCAATATATATGCATTAGGGCTTGAAACAAACCGCGCAGCCGTATCCGCAACGAATATAGGCAAAGGTATCGTTCTTACCGAGCATTTGCTTTTCGGCTCGGTTATGACGACCTTTGTTTTGGAAAAGGTCTCATCTTCTGTATTTTGTATGCGTTGTATAGTCTTATTTATTTTGACGGTGTTGTGGGCAAAGTCAAAATCTTCCCATTGCAATGCACACAATTCACCGATGCGAATACCGGTATAAAGGGACAAAAAAACTCCGAATTTGTACGGATCTGTATTTGTCAGCAAAACACTCAGCAACAATTTTTGTTCTTCATCCGATAAAACACGGATCTCTTTATCTTTTTTCTTTACCGTTAACTTGTTGAGATTACATATCATGGGAAGATCCAAATACTTCGCATATTCTATCGTACTTTTTACAATAGAAAGAATATCCGCAACTGTTTTTGGCGCTAAACCGCCCGTATTGTCAAGTCTGCCCTCGGAAAGCTGCAATTTTATAAAGTTTTCTATTATTTTAGGGGTAATGCACGAAAGACTGTAAGAACCGAGCTGTGGCTTGATGTGAGTACTTATAAGTTGCGTATAGTGAGCGTGCGTCGACTCCTTTGTGCTTAACTGTGATGAGTTGAGCCACAGATCCAACAGCTCGCTATATATCATGGCTTGCTTTTGAGAATGCATCTGTTGTCCGGAGGAACTGCGCCTTTCAATGAGCTTCTGCCTTACTTCCCCGTAGGTTCGTCCGTAAACATAGGCATACTTGGCTTTGTTTGCCGTATCGTAAAAACAGATATATCTGCCTTCCCATCTGCCGTCCTTTCTTTTATAAATGTTTTCACCTTTCCTTGGCATGGCTGATGCCTCCCATCTGTATAATATTGACGAAATTGCTGACGGCAAATAACCGTTTTTCTGCCCGCTATATCTTGTAAAATACATTTTTGATATGCATAAGTGTATATTGCTTGTAAATAGTTTTTTTATTATTCGCCTTGCTATTGACAAATTCGACAACATCGTGTATAATTATAAAAGATAATCGTGTATAAATCTATATTCTTAAAGTTATATACTTTACGAAAGTATTGAAAAATACAGTTTCGATTTTTCGTGTGCTTTTCAACACTGAATAAACAAGAAAAAGCAGAAGACACAGCATCTTCTGCTTTTTATAAATTTGCATTGACCTCCGTTACTTTTATGCTTATAGCCCCCGCCCCGAGCCAATTTTGGCTCGGGGCGGGGGCTCAATTGCGCTTTCAATACATTTGCTCGACTACGGTCTCCTCTTTTGTGTCGGGATCGTAGAAGTAGTAAAATACGCGCTCGTCGTCCTTTTTTTCCTTGCTCTGATGACTGAAAACAAGCGGTTTCCCGTTGACAATGGGTCATTCCGGCGATTGCACCCAACGGGGATAAGTTTTGTCATAGCGGAACAGCTCTTTTATGCGGGCTTTCCCCCATTCTATCCGCTTTGTTTTCGATACATCGGCGGGTGCTTCCGCAATTATTTTGTCAAAAATCCCCTGGTCATCTATGATATCAAGCCATGAAGGTTGGATCTTCAATAAATAACCGACATCCTCTGCATATTTTTCATATTCACAAAATGTAATATCGAAGTATTTTAACCAGGTTTCAAGAACAGCCTGAAGTCTTCTTCGGACATAAACAGTGTTCCAACCGTTTGCGGGATAATTTGCGCTGTATTTGAAATAATTGTAGACGGAGTAATCATGATTTTTCAGGAATTCCATCTTGACTTTTCGCTTCAACAAGGCTTGCAGTTTTTTATTATTGTCAAATTCAACCTTAAATTCATCGGCACTGAGTCTGCCTTCCACATAATCAATGATTATTTTCAGCTCGTCCTTCATCTTTTTACCCTCCGCGGAATCCTCATGCTTTCACGATGTAAAGCCATTATAACCTATAATCACCTGATTTGTCAATACCGCATCATACATGATTCAGGGCACGCAGGCACACTGCCTTTTATCTATGAACCGAGCAAAAAATAATCTGCCCGAACAAAATCGCCGTTTTTGTATAAATCTTCATTTTCTGCGCAAGATAGTTTCAGGCAAACGGAAAAAACACCCGTATGCACAGGTTTTTTCGGAATACAAGGCTGAAAAGCTCCCGCTTCCACGCCGCCGTGACCGAACGGCGGAACACGAGCGGAGGCTTCATGAAAGAAAGGAAGCTTTCGGAAACCCGAAAGCGATGGTTATAAAATAATGAAAGCAACAGGAATCGTGCGCAGAATCGACGACCTCGGACGGGTCGTTATCCCGAAGGAGATCCGCCGCACCATGCGTATCCGCGAGGGCGACCCGCTTGAGATCTACACCGACCGCGAGGGCGAGGTCATCTTCAAAAAATATTCACCGATCGGCGAGCTGACCGGCTTTGCCGCGCAGTACGCCGAGACACTTCACAAGATATGCAACATGGCTGTCATCATCTGCGACCGCGATGCCGTGGTCGCCTGCGCAGGCGTTCCGCGCAAGGAATACAGCGACAAAAAGCTCTCGCCCGAGCTTGAAGACCTCATTGCCGCACGCTCTCTCTATCTCTGGCAGAACGACGCCGCGAAGCTCCCCGCAATCCCCGAGGACTCGGCTCACTTCATAAGCTGTGCCATGCCTATCCTCAGCGAGGGCGACATCGTGGGATGTGTGGCATCGGTACTCGGAACTGGAGAATCGCGCCCGGCGGACTTCACCCCCGAGCTTGAAACGAAGCTCATCCAGACCGCCGCGTCCTTCCTCGGCAAGCAGCTCGAGAGCTGAATACAAAATACGCAGACAAAAGCTAAGCTTTTGTCTGCGTATTCTTTATCCGGTGTCAGCCGACCCTCATTTTCTGCACCGCTTCGGCGTCGGGCGTCACGGTACACGACCAATTTGAATGATAGATAACAAGCCCCGGTTTGCCGTTTGCGGGCTTCTTTACATTCCCCGCCTTCGTATAGTCGACCTCGACGCTCGCACCCTCTCCGGCGCGCGAATAATACGCCGCGACCATCGCCGCTTCTGTAAAATCCTTTGCGTCCGGTTCCTCGCCGTGGCTGACGAGCAGGACATGCGAGCCCTGCGTCCCCTTCGCGTGGAACCACCAATCGCTCTTTTCGGCAAGGCGGAATGTTACATACTCGTTCTGAATATTGTTCTTTCCGCAATAAACGGTATAGCCTCCCGAGGTGATGAACTTCGCCACGGTCGGCTTCTGCATCTTGCGGCTTGCGGTATAGGACTTCATCTTTGAGGCGTACCCCGAGCGGTAAAGCTCGTCGCGTATCTCGGCAAGATCGGCGACCGTCTCCGCGTGAGTCAGTGCATCAAACACCGAATAGATATACTCAAGCTCGGCGTCACCGAGCTTTATCTGCTTTGCAAGCTCGATCTGCGCCGTCTTCGACTTTGCGTACTTTTTGTAGTACCTCTGTGCATTTGCCGAAGGCGTCAGGCGACTGTCAAGCTCGACCCTGACCTCCGGAAAGCTCCCGTCGGCGTTCTGATGCGAATAGTCGGTCAGCGTCACCTCGCGGTCGCCCCGCTTCAGCCTGTAAATATTCGCCGTGATAAGGTCTCCCGTCTCGCGGTAGAAAGCTCCCTTCTCGCAGTCGGCAAGCTCCGCACGCTGTGCCGAGAGCTTTTTGCTGATCCTCGTTTCGGCGTTCGTGAGGAGCTTCAGAAGGTCGGATGCCCTCTGCCTCGTTCTCTGCTCGCGATCCCGCTCCGAAAAGAAGGTATCGAGCAGCTCTCCGGTGCTGTCGAAGCTTTTCAGTGCGGCGTCCCCGTACTGATAAAGCGGCATAAAGGAATACTCCGCCGGTCTGCCTTCAAGCATCACGAGCGTCGGGCTGAAATTTCTTGTTTTTATGACACCGATGACCTCTGAAAAGGCTCCGAAAAGCGTCTCGGGGTCGCAGAAGGTCAGCGGCGTATCGGTGTGGCGGGTCGCACGGAAGGCTATCTCCCTTCCGGTCGTCGCCGAAAGTCCGAGATAGGTCGCGCAGATGAATTTATCGGCGGTGCGCTCGGGCGGAAATGCCGCGAAAGCCTTCATAAAGGCTTCACGGTCGGTATCAAGCGGATCCAGCTTGTCCTGCACCGGAGGGATCTCGTAGGTCATCCCGGGAAGGACCTGCCGCTTGCTGCTCGTCGTGAAATCGACCGTCTTCATAGCCGAGATTATTTTGCGGTCGCCGTCGCAGAGGATGAGGTTGCTGTACTTCCCCATCACCTCGGCAATGAGGATCCGCGTACATGAAAATCCCATCTCGTCGCGCGCGGCAAAGGTAAACTCGGCAGCGCGCTCAAAGCCCTGCTGCCTGACCTCGGTCAGCCTTGCTCCCGTGAGGTGCTTGCGAAGGAGCAGGCAGAATACGGGCGGCTTGTCGGGATTGTCCGCCGCCGCGCGCGTCAGTCCGAGCCTCGGCGCATTCGGCCCCGCGTTTATCAGCAGGCGGCAGTTCTCTCCCCTGCCGTGAAGGGTCAGAACGACCTCATCGCGTGATGGCTGAGAGATCCTGTCGACCCGATACGACAGCGCACGGGCTTCGATCTCGGCGACCGATGCCGCAAGCATTCCGGCATCAAAAGCCATAGTCTGTTTCCTTTCCTACTTACTCAGTCGCGGAACATAAGTCTGTCGACATCGTCGAGCGAGTCGAAGACATAGGTCGGTCTTTCCTCGGGCTTTGCGCGGTCGACATCGTCGGCAGAGGTCTCTCCGGTGAGGACGAGAACGCTCATGACTCCGTTGCGCGCGCCGAGGGCGATATCGGTATAAAGCCTGTCCCCGAAGAGGCACATGGCGTCCTTCTTCACTCCGGTAGCCTCGCAGATCATATCAAGAGTCTCAACATAGGGCTTGCCGAAATAGGTCGGGACCTTTCCGGTCGAGGCAGTGACGAAAGCCGCAATGGCTCCGCTGTCGGGGATGAAGCCCGTCTCGGTCGGGCAGTTGAAATCGGGGTGGGTCGAGAGATATTCCGAGCCGTTTCTGACAAGGCGGCAGGCATTGTCCATCTTGTGATAGGTCATCGAGGTATCGAAGCTCGTGATGACTATATCGACCTTCTCGGAATCGCCGTCAACTATGTTGATACCGTCGTTCTTAAAATCCTCCACAAGCTCGTCCGTGCCGACAAGGTAGACCGATCTGCCGGCTCTGTGACGATGAAGGAATACCTTCGTCACATCTCCGGAGGTCATAATCTCTTCTTTTTTAGGCGAAAAGCCGAGCTTTGTCAGCTTCTCAATGTAAAAAGGCACGGTGTGCGAGGCGTTGTTGGTGAAGAAAAGCACCTTCTTGCCTGCGGCGCGGAGGTCGTTTATGAACTTTATCGCAAAGTCAAAAACATTGTATCCGAGGTAGATGGTACCGTCCATGTCGAAGATATAAAGCTCTTTTTCTTTGATTGCCTCTGTCGGCGGATTTCTGAATTCCATAATTACTCCAATAAACATAAGATTTTCGGATATATTATACCACGCACTTGCAAAAAATGCAAGATGATGATATAATAACTCAAACAAGTTATTCGGAGGTATCCTCAAGTGGGCGCTGTTATAGGAATAGATGTAGGGGGAAGCACGACAAAGATCGTCGGTTTCCGCGAGGGCGGCGAGCTTATCCATCCCCAATTCGTGAGAGCAAACGACCCCGTGACCTCGGTCTACGGAGCCTTCGGCAAGTTCACCTCGGAAAACGGGCTGAGCCTTGACTGCATCGACCGCGTTATGATGACGGGGGTCGGGTCATCCTTCATAAAGAGTCCCCTTTACGGGCTTGACTGCCGCCTCGTTCCCGAATTTGAGTGCGTCGGGCTCGGCGGACTTTATCTCACGGGACTTGACGAGGCTATCATCGTAAGTATGGGTACCGGCACTGCGGTGATCCACGCAAAGCACGGGGAGAGCGGCGTCTCGGTCGACTACCTCGGCGGTACCGGAGTCGGCGGAGGCACCCTTGTCGGGCTTTCGAAGCTCACACTCGGTATGGATTCGATAGAACATATAGAGCAACTCTGCGAAGGCGGCGACCTCTCAAAGATCGACCTGCGGATAAAGGACATATCAAATCCGGAGGTTTATCCCGATATAAAGACCGACCTCACCGCGGCGAACTTCGGGAATCTTTCCGACCTTGCCGACAAGCACGACATAGCCCTCGGCATCGTCAATATGGTAGCCGAAACGGTCGCTATGCTCTCGGTCTTCGCGGCACGCGGCTGCGGGATCAACGATGTTGTGCTGACGGGAAATCTCACACAGCTGCACCCGATATGCGAGGTCTTCGCCTCGATGCGCAATTCCTTCTCGATACACTTCACAGTCCCCAACATGGCGCAGTTCTCGACCGTCATCGGCGCGGCTCTGCATACAATATAATAAAAAACAAAACAGGTGCCAGCCTTACGGTAAGCACCTGTTTTGTTTTTCCGACTTACTTATTGAAGATACCCGAGATATCGGCCTGCTCGGCGATGTATTCGCCGTTCGGATCCATATTCTTATTGTAGACGACCTTGATAAGTCCCTCTTCGATAAGGTCATCATTGCTCCTGTATGCAAGGTCGGACTTTATCTCCTGATAATTGGGATTTACCGGTATCTCCTTCTCTGCCATAAGACGCTCGATAAGCTCGCAGGCATACTTCGCGCCGCGCGGACTCTTGACCCTTATCATAGTAGGCACCGCGGCGTACTTTGCCTTCTCCGACATATCACGGATATGATATTTCGTATCGGCAAGGGTCGCGGGGTCGATCGCTATGTACATAACGAGGGTCTTACCGCGGACATTCAGCTTTGCGAGCTTGACTCTGCCGCGATTGAAGGATTCAAAGCTCCAGCTCTGTCTCGATTTGACATTCTTATAGGACAGGAGCTTATTCTTCACCGTGTCGTAATAAGCCTTCGTGTGATCCGAGGATTGGATCATCCTTGATGCAAAGCTGCGACGGTATCTGTAAAGCACGGTCTCGGGACCGGTAGCCGCAAGAGCTGCCGCCGCCGCATTCAGCGGGATGTCGGTATTCGGCGTTTCGTCGTCGGCGTCGTCGGCGTCGTCATCCTCTTCGGAATCGTCGTCGACATCGTCATCGTCGTTGTCGCCGTCATCGTCGTCATCCTCAGGTTCCTCGTCGGCTTCATCGGCAGTCTCCGTTTCTTCAACGGGAGCCTCCTCTTCGGCGGGCTTATCCTCCGCTGCGGGCTTTTCTTCTTCGGCGGCAGGAGTTTCTTCGGCGGTCTTTTCCGCCTCGGCGGTGTCAGTTATCTTTTTTTTTTCGTCTTCAGCGGGTGCGGGGGCGCCACCGGCGACGGCGGGCTTCTTCACCTGCGCATGAGCCGACTTCTTTACATACTGTGTGCGGTAGCTGAGGTCGATCTCGGGCTCCTCTTCCTTTTTCTTGAACGAATGCTCGGTCAGCAGCCACGCAAACACGAGTGCGACAACGAAGACCCAGAAGATCGCGGTCGTCACATTCCATGCCGAACCGAGTATCGAGCCGTCCTGCTCACCGGTCCCGCCGCACGCGGCAATGATCACCTGAACGAGTAGCACCGCAAGCATCACGGCAATGCAGCCGACGATCACCCACAGCACTGTTTTTGCTGCTTTTGAACGCATAATATTTCCTCCGGAAAGTTTTTTGAGGTATATTTACTCCCATATATTTTATCATCTAATCTTCCGCTTGTCAAGCATTTTAACGCGGGTAAAAACAATATTTTTTTGCACTTTGCCGAAAGCCCCGAAAAATATCCCGTTTTTTTGCCGTAAGGAAAATAATTTTACCGAAATCTGCGCAAAATGAAGTACCGCCCCCTTGATTTTTGCGGATAAATGTATTAAAATAGTACCAATAAATCGAAAGAGGTTCAAATTATGGGAAAATTCAGAAAAATAGGTGTACTTACTTCGGGCGGAGATGCCCCCGGAATGAACGCGTCTGTCCGCGCCATCGCGCGCAGAGCCTCCGAGCAGGGACTCACCGCGGTCGGTATCGAGGGCGGATACAGCGGACTTATCGCGAATAAGATCATCGAGCTTACCCCCGAAAAGCTCGAAAATGTCATCAGCCGCGGCGGAACGGCGATCTACACCGACCGTTGTCCCGAGTTCAAGACCGAGGAAGGCATGCGCAAGGCTATCGAGACCTGCCGTAAAAACGAGATCGACGCGATAATCGCCATCGGCGGCGACGGCACCTTCCGCGGAGCCACGGATCTTACGAATCACGGTATCCCCACGATAGGTGTTACCGGGACCATCGACAACGACATCACAGCCACCGACTACACGGTCGGCTTTGACACCGCGCAGAACACCGCTATGGTCATGATAGACCGCCTGCGCGATACATGCAGCTCACATTCGCGCGGATGCGTCGTCGAGCTTATGGGACGCGACTGCGGCGAGCTTGCCCTTCGCGTCGGCATCGCCTCGGGCGCCGATGCGATAGTCATTCCCGAGATACCCTTTGACGAGGAAGCCGCTCTCGAGAACCTCAAAGCCGCAAGAGCCGGCGGTCAGAGAGCGATAATCGTCTGCGTCAGCGAAGGCGTAACCGCCGCGGACGGCAGACCCTACGCCGAATACTTCAACGAAAAGGTCCACGAGGTCGTCGGTATCGAGTCGAGATTCATCCGTCTGGCGCATGTTCAGCGCGGCGGAGATCCCACCTCCCGCGACCGCATCACGGCATCGGCTATGGCGGCGAAGGCTATCGACCTGCTCCTTGAAGGCAAGAGCAACCTTGTCGTCTGCGAGCGCGACGCGAAGATCGTAGCGGTCGACATCAACTGGGCGCTTGCCGCCGACAGGCTCTACAAGAACAAGCTGAAGCCCGGCGACCTTGACAGGTTCACCGAGGAAGAGGTGAACGCTATGAAGGCGCTCGCCGATCAGAGACGCGCCGAGATCCGCGAGCTTTACGACCTCGGACTTGCCCTCTCGAAGGCTATGAACTGACATTTACGGGACTGCCGCGAAAAAACGCGGCAGTCCCTCTTTGCTATTTACAAAAAAACTTTTCTGTGGTACAATAAAAGGTACAAATCAGCCGGAGGAAAAACCGATATGTCAATGCGGCTCGACCGCTTTATGAGTGCGACGGGCGTGTCCTCACGCAGTGAGGCTCCCCGTATAATAAAAAAAGGAAGGATCACGGTAAACGGCGTCACGGCAAAGCGCCCCGACGATAAAGTAGATCCCGAAAACGACGAAATATGCCTTGACGGCTCGCCGGTGATCTACCGCGAGCATACCTACATAATGCTCAACAAGCCGCAGGGGTATGTCAGCGCGACCGAAGACCGCGGGCTTCCGACAGTCCTTGAACTTCTTCCGCCCGAACTTCGCCGCGGGCTTTTCCCCTCGGGAAGGCTCGACCGCGATACGGTGGGGCTTATGCTCCTCACCGACGACGGCGAGCTGTCTCATTTTCTGCTCTCACCGGTCAGCCACCTGCCGAAGACCTACTTCTTCCGCTGTGAAACTCCTCTTTCCGAAGAAAACGCCGAAAGGCTCCGCGCGGGCGTTGAGCTGAAAGGCGACGGTATGACGAAACCGGCGGAGCTGACCCTCGCAGATAACGGCACCGAGGGGCATATAACAATAACCGAAGGCAGGTATCATCAGATAAAGCGTATGTTCGCCGCCGTCGGCAACGGGATCACATACCTCAAACGGGTGAGCATCGGCGAACTTTCGCTCGACCCTTCCCTGCCCGAGGGCGAATGGAGGTACCTCTCCGACGAGGAGACCGCCTCGCTCCGCAAACACAACAGAAACCGCAAGTAATATAAATAAGGATAACAACAAATGACTATCAATGAAATAATCGCAAAGGAACTCGGACTTTCGGTCGCTCAGGTCGAAAAGACCGTAGCCCTCATCGACGAGGGCAACACGATACCCTTCATCGCAAGGTACAGAAAAGAGGTCACCGGCTCGCTCGACGACACGGTCCTGCGAAATCTTGACGACCGCCTCACCTACCTGCGCAATATAGAAAAGCGCCGTGAGGAAGTCAAAGCCCTTATCGAAGCGCAGGGCAAGCTCACCCCCGAGCTTGTCGCAGCGATCGATGCCGCCTCGACCATCACGGAGGTCGACGACATCTACCGTCCCTACCGTCCGAAGCGCAAGACACGTGCCTCGGTCGCCCGCGAAAAGGGGCTTGAGGGACTCGCCAAGCTCATTATGCAGCAGCTCGATGTCTATGAGCCGTCGCTCGAGGAGCAGGCGCATACCTTCGTCGATCCCGAAAAGGGAGTCGAAAGTGTCGAGGACGCCTTTGCGGGCGCGCGCGACATCATCGCCGAGGATGTTTCGGACAACGCCGACTTCAGAAAGCAACTGAGACTCATCACCTTCAACAACGGTACCCTTGTCACATCGGGCGTGAAGGACGAGGACTCGGTCTACAATATGTATTATGACTACAAGGAGCCGCTGAAGAAGGTCCCGGATCACAGGATCCTTGCCATAAACCGCGGTGAAAAGGAGGACTTTCTGAAAGTCTCTCTTGAACTTCCCGAGGAATACGCGATAAACTACCTTTTCAACGAGCTTATCACAAATGCGAAAAGCCCCGCCTCGAAGCAGCTCTGCTCGGCGATCATCGACGGCTACGAAAGGCTCATCGCCCCCTCTATCGAGCGCGAGATACGCTCGGATATGTTCGACCGTGCCGGAGAAGGCGCGATAAAGCTCTTCTCCGACAACCTCTCGCACCTTCTCATGCAGCCGCCGATCAAGGGCAAGACCGTCCTCGGTTTTGACCCGGGATACAGAACGGGCTGCAAGCTCGCCGTCGTCGACCGCACCGGAAAGGTCCTTGATACCGCGGTCATCTATCCGACAAAGCCGCAGGAGAGGATCGAGGAGAGCGGCAGAACGGTGAAACGCCTCATATCAAAATACGGCATCAATGTCATCGCCATCGGCAACGGCACGGCATCGAAGGAAAGCGAGATATTCATCGCGAACCTGCTCAAGACCATACCCGAGTCAGGCTGTAAATATATTATGGTAAGCGAAGCGGGAGCCTCGGTCTACTCCGCCTCAAAGCTCGGCGCCGACGAATTCCCCGACTTCGATGTAACGCAGAGATCCGCTGTCTCGATCGCAAGAAGGCTTCAGGATCCCCTTGCCGAGCTTGTCAAGATCGACCCGAAGTCGATAGGCGTCGGTCAGTATCAGCACGATATGAAGCAGGCAAGGCTTGACGGCGCCCTCACCGGAGTCGTCGAGGATTGCGTCAACAGTGTCGGAGTCGACCTCAACACGGCGTCCCATTCCCTGCTTTCCTACATTTCGGGCATAAACGCCACCACGGCGAAAAACATCGTGAAATACCGCGAGGAGAACGGCGAATTCAGAACGCGCGCGCAGATACTCAAGGTGCCGAAGATAGGAGCCAAGGCTTTCGAGCAGTGCGCCGGCTTCCTTCGTGTGCCGGGATCGTCCGAGATACTTGACAATACCGGCGTCCATCCCGAATCCTACGCCGCGGCAAGGAAGCTCCTCGACACCTTCGGCTACACCGAGGACGATGTACGCGCCGGAAAGCTCTCCGAACTTCGCGCAAAGCTCAACCGCGCCGGCGTGAAGCAGGTCGCCGAGAGCCTCGGCATCGGTGAGCCTACCCTGCTCGACATAGTTACGGAACTTGAGAAGCCGGGACGCGATATAAGAGATTCCTTCACCCCGCCCGTCCTGCGCGACGACATTATGGATATGTCCGACCTCAAGCCGAATATGATCCTCAACGGAACGGTGCGGAATGTCATAGATTTCGGCGCCTTTGTCGATATAGGAGTGCATCAGGACGGACTCGTCCACATCTCCGCCATGTCGGAAAAATATGTCAAACACCCGACGGAGATCGTCTCGGTCGGCGACGCCGTGAAGGTCAGAGTCCTCTCGGTCGACGAAAAACGCAAGCGTATAGGACTCTCTATGCTCGGCGAGGACGGCAAGAATCTTAATATATTAAAGAAATAAGCTCTTTCGCGCGGATCCCAACCGATAGGCATTTTGCGTGTATTGTGAAAAATGCACAACAGGCGAACTGAAAATTTGGGAAAATAGGCTCTTCCATTTTGACGCGAAAATTGCTATAATATTAGAAGCAAATTTTATATGCATCCGGCGGGATCCGATGATGCAGGAAGGATAGAATATGGCAAGTGTTTCCTTAAAGCACATTTATAAGAAGTACTCCGGCGGCGTTACCGCCGTATCTGACTTCAACCTTGAAATAAAAGACAAGGAATTTCTCGTTCTCGTCGGCCCCTCCGGTTGCGGTAAGACCACTACCCTCCGTATGATCGCGGGACTTGAAGAGATCACCGAGGGCGAGCTTTTCATAGGCGACAGACTTGTAAACGATGTCGCGCCCAAGGACAGAAAGATAGCGATGGTGTTCCAGAACTACGCTCTTTATCCTCATATGACGGTTTTTGAGAACATGGCATTCGGACTCAAGCTCAGCAAGACCCCGAAGGAAGAGATCAAGCGCCGCGTCGAGGAAGCAGCCCGCATCCTTGACATCTCCCACCTCCTTGACAGAAAGCCGAAGGCTCTGTCCGGCGGTCAGAAACAGCGTGTCGCTCTCGGCCGTGCTATCGTCCGTAATCCGAAGGTCTTCCTTCTTGACGAGCCTCTGTCAAACCTTGACGCTAAGCTCCGTGCTTCGATGAGAACCGAGCTTACAAAGCTTCATGACAGAGTCCAGACCACCTTCATCTATGTTACCCACGACCAGACCGAGGCTATGACCATGGCGACGCGTATCGTCGTTATGAAAGATGGTCTTATCCAGCAGGTCGATACTCCTCAGACGATATACGATTCTCCCTGCAACCTCTTCGTCGCGGGCTTCATCGGAACTCCTCAGATGAACTTCATCAACGCCACTCTCGAGAAGAAGGGCGAGGATGTTCTCGTTCACTTCGAGGGCAACACCGTCAAGCTCCCCGCCGAGAAGGCTAACAACCCGGCTCTTCAGGAGTATATGGGTCAGGAAGTCATCATCGGTCTCCGTCCCGAAGCCATTCACGACGAGCCCATGCACCTTTCGGCTCTTGCCGAAAGCACGATCGACGCTCATGTCGATGTCACCGAGCTTATGGGTGCCGAGATCTATCTCTACCTCACCGTCGGTGAGACCAGCCTGATCGCCCGCGTCAACTCGCGCTCGACCAGCCGTGCCGGAGATGATATCAGGGTCGCTCTCGATGTTTCGCGCCTCCATATCTTCGATAAGGATACCGAACGCTGCATCTGCCACTGAGTTTGATTACTTAAACCTTCCCGCGTTATCCGCGGGAAGGTTTTTTATGTTTTTGCTCTTGAAAAAAAGGACGAAAAGCGTTATAATTATCGGCGGAAATACTTTTTTCAGAATGGTAGAAAATGAAGCTGATAATTGCAGAGAAGCCGAGCCTTGCGCGCAACATTGCCGCCGGCATCGGCGAGAAGAGCGTCCGACGCGACGGATACCTTGAAAGTCAGAATTACATAATAAGCTGGGCGTTCGGTCACCTCTTTTCGCTCTGCGACATAGAACACTATCAGAACCGCCCGAAGGACAGCCGCTGGACCGTCGAAGGGCTTCCCTGCTGTCCCGACCGTTTCGATTACGAACTGCGGAAGGGCAAGAACGGTGAGGACGACCCGGGCATCGGAAAACAGTTCGACACGATCTGCCGCCTCTGTGCCGACCCGCGTGTCGATACCCTTGTGAATGCGGGCGACGCCGACCGCGAGGGAGAAATAATCGTGCGGCTCTGCATAGACCACGCGCGTCTGCGCTTCCCCGATATAGGAAACAAGCCGCTGATGCGCCTCTGGCTGCCCGACCAGACCCCGCAGACCGTCTCAAAGGCTCTCTCAGAGCTTACACCCGAGGCTGAATACGACAGGCTCGCCGACGAAGGCTTTGCGAGGACATACATAGACTGGCTCTACGGAATAAACCTCACGCGATACGCAACGCTGAAAACGGGTCAGCTCCTCCGCGTCGGACGGGTCATCGTGCCGATAGTGAAGGCTATCTACGACCGCGATATGGAGATACGGAACTTCGTTCCCGGCAAATACCTCCTCCCGACGAGCCGTGAAAAGACGGCGGGCGAGAAGGTCGAGCTTGTCTCGAAAAAACGCTTTGAGATCGACGGCCGCGAAAAGGCACAGGCGCTCTGCGACGAATACAACGCCGCCGGGGCGACCGTCACCGATGTGAAGAAGAAAAAGGACACCCTTTCGCCCGGCAAGCTCTACTCGCTGACAAAGCTCCAGAACTACCTCGGCAGAAAATACAAGATGCCGATGGAGGCCTCGCTGAAATACGCCCAATCGCTTTACGAAAAGGGCTACCTTACCTACCCGAGAACCAACTCGGAATACCTTGCAACAGCCGAAAAGGACAAGATAGCGCAGATCATCGCGGGATGCAGAAAGATCGGCTACCCCGTGAAGCTCAAGACGGGAAAATCCATCTTCGACGACTCGAAGATAGAGTCCCACTCGGCGCTCACACCCACATACAAGATACCGAAGAAACAAGATCTCAGCGAAGATGAATACAAGGTCTACGCCGCCGTTATGCGTCGTTTCGTCGCGGTCTTCTGTGAAAATGACTGCGTCATCGAACGCACGCAGATAACCGTCCGCGTCCACGCAAAGGAACCCGAGGACTTCATCCTCAAGGGCACCGTCATCCTCGAGCCCGGCTGGACAGCCTTCGACGACCCGACGGTGAAGGACAGACTGCTCCCGAAACTTTCAAAAGGCGACGCGGTGAACATAAAATTCTTCCCCGACGAGAAGGAGACCACCCCGCCGAAGCATTACACGATAGAAACCCTGAACAATTACCTCAAAAACCCGTTCAAAGAGGAAAAAGCCGCCGCGAAAGAGGCTGCGGCGAGCGAGAACGGTGAGCAGGTAAACGACGAAGAGGACTACCGCGCGGTCTTTGAGGGACTTGAACTCGGGACCGAGGCAACCCGCACCGGCATCATCGACAACGCGAAGAAAAGCTCCTATATCGAGCTGAAAAAGGATGTCTACCGCATCCTTCCGGCGGGCGAATTCCTTATAGAATCGCTCGGGCGGATGAATATCTCTATGGACAAATACAAGACCTCCGAACTCGGAAAAGCCTTAAAGCAGGTCTATCACGGCAAAATACAGGTAAAAGACAGCGTTGATATGGCTGTCGCCGAGATAAGAAAGGTCTTCGAGGGTGACGGAGACAGCACCGGATTTATCGGTGACAGCGTCGGAAACTGCCCGAAATGCGGAAAGCCCGTCCGCCGCAGGGGAAGATTCTACGGCTGCTCGGGATATTCCGAAACGCACTGCGACTTCTCGGTAAACACCTACATATGCGGAAAAGCGATAAGCCTTGATGCCATGCGCCGCCTGCTCTCGGACGGCTCGACGGGCGTGATCGACGGCTTCAGATCGAAAAACGGCAAAAGCTTCAGCGCCGCCCTCGTGCTTCGCGACGGAAAGGCGGTATTCGACTTTCCCGAAAGAAAAGCCCCCACGCCCCCGAAGGCGCCCGAAGCCCCCTACGGACTCTGCCCGAAATGCGGCAGACCGATAATAAAGGGCAGGACGGCGTTCGGATGCTCGGGCTGGCGGGACGGATGCGATTACAGAAAGCCCTTCACCGCCGCGGACAGCGGCGAAAACTCTCTATCATAAAAATTACGGAGGTCATCACTTCTATGGCAAAGCTCTACTTCAAATACGGGGCTATGGGCAGCTCCAAAACGGCTCAGGCTCTCATCACGAAATTCAATTACGAGGAGCGCGGGATGAAGGTCTGGCTCGTCAAGCCCTCGACCGACTCGCGCGACGGAAAAAATACCGTTATGTCAAGAATAGGTCTCTCCGCCGAGGCACAGGCGCTCTCGCCGACCGACGATGTGCTTGAGGAATTCGGAAAAAGAGGGCCTACCGATGTCATCATAGCCGACGAGTGCCAGTTCTTCACCGAAGAGCAGATAGACCAGTTCAGGTATATCGTCGACTTCCTCGATATACCTGTGCTGTGCTTCGGGCTTCGCACCGACTTCCGCACGCGTCTTTTCCCGGGCAGCCGACGCCTTTTTGAGGTCGCCGACTCGATAACCGAGATAAAGACCATCTGCAAATGCGGCAGCAAGGCGACGGTCAACGCCCGCATCGACAGCGCGGGAAATGTCATCACCGAAGGCGAACAGGTCTTCCTCGGCGGGAACGACAGCTACATCGCCATGTGCCACACCTGTTACATCAACGCGCAGAAAAAATAATTTCGGAAATAAAAAAAGAGCCGTTTAACGGCTCTTTTTTTATGTAGACAAAAGCAAAACTTATTTCTTGCTGCTCTTGGCTGCCTTCGCTTCTTCCTTCTTCAGTGATTTGTTGTAGCAATCCTCGCAAAGGTCCTTGCCGTCCTTCGACTTGTAGTTCTTGAACAGACCGACGCTCTTCTCGGAAATTATTGTCTTTCCGCACGCGGCACATACAACGGGCTTGTTGATAATGAATGACATAATATCCCTCCAAAAAATTATACGATCCAAAATTAAAATCAATATTACTGTAACTATTATATTATCACGCTTCCTTTCGTTTGTCAATAGTAAAAGGGCGTTTTTTTGCCTTTGTTCGCTTTTTATTTACATTTATCTTCAAATATAACGACAGTCGGAAGCTCTCCCCCTGCCCCATTACCGTGATAAATATTTACATCTAAATTTCCGATACCACTTTACAAAAATTCAAAAATGATGTAGAATATCGTCGCGGACATTTACCGCGAAAGGATCTTCTGACAAAAAATGAACCAAAGGCTTAAAGAATTCCTGCTCATGACTGCCGGCTCGGTGATGACGGCGCTGGGACTCTACTTTTTCAAATATCCGAACAAGCTCTCGACCGGCGGGGTCAGCGGTATCTCGATACTTCTGAACGGTATTTTCGGGAACCTTCCGACAGAGACGATCTCGCTGATCCTGAATATAGTCCTTCTCATCCTCGGACTGATAATCCTCGGGAAGAGCTTCACCTTCAAAACGGTCTATTGCACGATCCTCATCTCGGTCATCCCCAGCGTGCTGAAATTCTTCGACCCGCTGCAATATATCTGCAATGCGAACGGCACTCTTACCGACGAGCCGATGCTCGAGCTGATATTCGCCGTGCTTTTGCCCGGAGTCGGGAGCGCGATACTTTTCAATGTCGGAGCATCGTCGGGCGGGACCGACATCATCGCGATGGTGATAAAGAAATACACCTCGATGAATATATCGAAGGCTCTGCTCATCTCGGATTTTCTCATCGTGATGCTGAACATCTGCGTCTTCCGCGATGCGAAGATCTGGCTGCTCTCTCTTGTCGGCTTCCTCTCGAAGGTCTTTGTCGTCAATATAATCCTTGAAAACATCAATATGTCGAAATACTGCACGGTGATAACGACTCGCGAATACGAGGTCGAGATATGCCGCTACATAACCGACACACTCCACAAATCGGCAACGGTCAGCGAGGCATACACGGGCGCCTATATGCACGAGCATAAGGTCGTCATCCTCGCGGCGCTGACACGGCACCAGACGGTGCTGCTCAAGAAGTATGTCAAGGCTCTCGACAAGAAGAGCTTCGTCATAGTCTGCAACACGAGCGAGATCTGCGGAAAGGGTTTCCGCGAAACCATATAAGGATGGTGTCAAAAACTCGTTTTGAGTTTTTTAACACCATCCGCGACATTGGACTCGACGGCTGAACACCGTCGTTTTGCCGTATAAGAAAACAAAAAGCAAAGGAACACAAGGCAAAAACGCCCAAGATCGCTTCAAATGCCGGGATCCCGACCGGCATTTTGAAAGGGCTGTTAAAAACATCGAGTTTTTAACAGCCCTTTTTTCTTCCCCGCCTTGATTTTTCGGTTTCATTATGGTATCATTATAAAAAATCGGTAAGGAGCGGAATATGAAGAAGAAAAGGCTCGCACTCTGCCTTGTCGCGGCGGCTCTGCTTCTCTCGGCGTGCAGTCACGGGGGCAAGGACCTTCCCGACGAAAGGGCCTCGCAACCGGCAGAAAGCCCGACCATTGACCTGCCGACAGGATCACAGGCGCCTTCGACCGACTCTCCGACCGAAAGCGGGACCACAGCAGCAGAAGAAGAAAAGGAGAAAGAAAAATTGAAGATCGAAAAGCTCATACAGTTCACAAAAGGCAGCGTCACGCGCTCAGTTCAGGGAATGTCTATATACGGCGGAAAGCTCTTCCAGCTCTATCACACGGGGCTTTGCAATGTCTTCGACCTTGAAAGCGGCAACGAAGAGCCGATAGCGAGCTTCCCCCTCGGCTCAGTCTCAGAGAACAACCACGCGAACAACTGCAATTTCAGCAATGTCTTCTATAAGGGCAACAGCATCCCGCTCCTCTATGTCGTCGACGGAAATTCCGGCGATGTCATGAAATGCAGTGTGGAAAACATCACCGAAAAGGACGGCGTATATTCGTCCGAGAAGATACAGGAGATAAACCTTGACCAATCGGGCTTTGAGGCTGCCGGCTATATGCCCTATTGGGGCTGGCCGTCGTGGCTCGCAAGTCCCGACAGCGAATATATCTGGCTCCACGGCGCACGCTTCCGCACGAACGGCAGCATGGATGCCTACTATAAGGACAACCGCTACATAATCACGAAATTCCGCCTTCCCTCGCCCGACAAAGCCTCGGTCGTACTCACCGCCGACGATGTCGTCGATCAGTTCGTCACCGAATACAATGTAAACTTCACGCAGGGCGGCACGGTGTACGGGAAATACCTCTTCTACACCTTCGGCACGGGCAAGGAAAACAATCCCTCGGCGATCCGCGTCTGGGATCTTGAGAAGAAGGCGCTTCTCGGCTCGGTCGATGTCTCGGAGATAAAAGAAGAGCTTGAGGACTGCTGCGTCGTCGGCGACAGGCTCTATTTCATCACGCAGAAGAGGAATCTCTACTATATAAGCTTCGACGAAGCGATCTCGCAGTAAAGGAGAAAAACTATGATCGACAGAAAATATGCAGATTTTGCATGGAAAAAGACAGCCGAGCTGCTGTCGATAGATTCGCCGTCGGGATATACCGAAAAGGCGGCTGAGTGGGTAAAGGATACCTTTGCCTCACTCGGATTTGAAGCTAAGCTCACCGAAAAGGGCGGCGTTATCATCGACCTCGGCGGTGAGGACACGAGCAATGCCCTTCTGCTCGAGGCGCACACAGACACCCTCGGCGCGATGGTCGCTGAGGTCAAGGGAAACGGCAGACTTCGCCTCACCCCGCTCGGCGGTATGAATGCCAACAACGCCGAGGCGGAGAATGTAAAGGTCTACACCCGCGACGGTAAGATCTTCGAGGGAGCATTACAGCTCATAAACGCCTCGATCCATGTTAACGGAAGCTATTCCTCGACCCAGCGCAATTGGGACACGGTAGAGGTAGTCCTTGACGAGAATGTAAGTTCTGCAAAGGATACAAAGGCGCTCGGCATCGAAACGGGCGACATAGTGTGCTTCGACCCCCGCACCCGCAGGACGGAGTCTGGATACCTCAAGAGCCGCTTCCTCGACGACAAACTCTCGGTAGGAATACTTTTTGGGCTTGCAAAATACCTCAGCGATACAAAAAGTACGCTTTCGCGCCGCGTCTATATCCATGTCACGGTATATGAAGAGGTCGGACACGGAGGCTCTGCATCGGTTCCCGACGGCGTGACCGAGGCGGTTTCGGTCGATATGGGATGCGTCGGTGACGGGCTTGCCTGCACCGAGCGGCAGGTGTCGGTCTGCGTGAAGGATTCGGGCGGGCCTTACAGCTATGACCTTGTCGGAAAGCTGATCGAAGCGGCAAAAGCAACGGGTGCCGACTATGCAGCCGATGTCTACCCGCACTACGGCTCGGATGTCGAGGCGACCCTGCGCTCGGGCGTTGATATACGGCACGGGCTGATCGGCGCGGGCGTCTACGCCAGCCACGGCTATGAAAGGAGCCATATCGACGGAGTGTACAATACCCTGAAGCTCCTCTGCGGCTTCCTTAAGGTCTGATAATTAAAATATCTGTGAAGCAAAACCCCCGCCTTTTTTCAAAAGGCGGGGATTTTGTATATGCAAAACTTTCGCCCTCTGCGGAGGGCGACCAAAGGCTCTGCCTTTGGATTCCGCAAGCCTTTGAAAAGGCTTGACCTAAACTAAAAAAGGCTGCAGGTGAAGACTTCTCATTCTGTGAGCGTTCGTTTTAGTCGTGCGTTCGAACTGTAAGTGAGCGCAACTTTAAAGTCAAACGCTTTTTGCCCTTGTCTCGGGCAGAATTTCGCCTCGCAGAGGGGAAATTCCGGTGGGTTTTTGAGGAAGCTCTGAAAAAAGGCTGCTTGCAGACTTTTGAGGAGCTTCCTCAAAAAGACACCATAGTTTTGCCGTAGGCAAAATGCCGCGAGACAAGACATAACTCCTATAATCCGCCGGCAAGTTCTTTGGGGGCGCGGGGGACTTTCTCGAAAGAAAGTCCCCCGCATCCTTCGTATCTCCCGTCCGTCCCCGCCGGATCATCCGACAGAGCCGGGATCTTCGGCCTTTACGCCGACCTTGTTGAAATAAGCGTCGAAGACATCGCGCACTGCCGATGACGCAAGGCCTCCCGTCCTGCCCTTGATTATCAGGCAGGTTACGGAAAGCTCGGGCTTGTCGAACGGCGCGTAAGCCGTAAACCACGCGTTGTCGGTGTCCTGCCCCGCGACCTCAGCGGTACCCGTCTTTCCGGCGACCGAATACTTCGCACCGTAAAAAGCGCCAGAGGAATGTCTGTCGCTGACATAGGACGAGGCGCTGTCGCCGTGTACGACATCCCTCATTCCCTGCCGCACGACAGCAAGGTTCGCCTCCGATATTCCCTTCTCCGTGAGAGTCCACGAGAGCTTCGGGTCGCTCTTAAGAACTGCCTCGCCGGTTCCGTATTCGTTCACGGAGTAGAGCAGATGCGCCGCATAGCGGTTCCCCGTCGCCAGCGCCGAGATGTACTGCGTCACCTGAAGCGGGGTGAAAAGGTTGTCCGACTGCCCTATCGCCGCCATAAAGGCAAGCTCCTCGTTCGTCGCTCGCCGCCCCTCGGATTCGCCGATCTCGATACCCGTCGCCTCCCCGAGTCCGAGCAGCTTTGCGTATTCCGCGATCACATCGGTGCCGAGATCGTCGCCGAGGACACCGAAGAAATAGTTACAGGACTTCTCAAGCGCCCCGCAGACATTTATGTCACCGCAACAGTAGGTATGCCCGCCGCTCAAAGCATAGTGCGAGCATTTCATCCTCTTGTATATGCCCTCGGTGTGCATGACGGTCGAGGCATCTATCGCTCCCGTCTCAAGCGCGGCGAGCGCCACCCCCACCTTGAAGGTAGATCCGGGCGCGTAAGCCGACAGCGAGCGGTTTAGAAGAGGCGATCCCGCCGCCGATGAAAGATCGTTATAGTCACGGTTGAAATATGTAAGGTCATAGGTCGGATAGGACGCCATCGCGATAACCTCGCCCGTGTCGGGGTCGCAGGCGACGACCGAGCCGCTCTCGGCTCCGTCGACCGATGCCACATTCTCGGCAAGAGCCTTCTCCGCCGCGAGCTGAACATCAAGGTCGATCGTCAGATACACATCATTACCCGCGACCGGCTCGACGAGCCAATAGGTGCCTATCGTGTAGCCCTTCTTGTCCTCTATTATCGCAAGCGTGCCGTCGGTTCCGCGAAGGTACTTCTCGAATGCGTACTCGCACCCCGTCTTGCCCACAACGGCATTCAGCGGATAGCCCTGCGAGGTGTAATACTCCGCTTCCTCGGCGTAGATCTTCCCGACCGTACCGAGGATATGCGACGCCGTCCCGGGATAGAGATACTTACGCGATGCCTGCGCCGAAAGGGTTATGCCCGTCAGGTGCGCCTCCTTGACGCAGGAGATCAGCCTCTCGTCGGCATCCTTAACGAGAAGGTAGGGCGAATAGCTTCCGTACCCGTCTGCCTCCATATCAAAGCGGAGCGCCACGAGCCTGCCTATCTCCTCATCGGTGAAGGAGGTCGCCACGCTCTTATCCTTTTTTATATTGACTATGTTGTAATATTCGGCGATCTTGCCGGCAAATTCGCCGGCGCTGACCTTCTCAAGTGCTTCCTCCGCAGTTGTGTAGTCATATTTCTTTGAGTCGATATAGTAGGACCTCAGCACCTCAAGCAGCTTTTTATGCGTCTTTGTCGACGGGTCGAGTGCCTCTGCGGTATAGCTGAGGTCGGGGTACTCCCCCTCAAAGACCCGGTAGCCCCCCGCGCGGGTCGCCCCGCAAAAGGCTATGGCATCGAGCGCACCGAGAAGGCTCCGATGAACGCTGTCGCGGTCCTCCGGCAGAGCGCCGAACTCTATCTGAAGGTCGTAGGTATAGGAATTCGTCACAAGCACCTTTCCGTTGCGGTCGCATATATTCCCCCGCTGCGCCTTCACGGTGACGGTCCTCACATTTCCCGACACCGACATCACCGGACGCTCGTAATTTTCGCGCACCGCCACCTGATAGTAGACCAACCGCGCGACAAATACCGTGCAGCAGACCGCAAAGAAGACTCCGAGCGAGACAAACCTTGCGAATCTGTGCGGTGTATGGTCCCTGTATTTCATTTCGGAAGGTTCACCAGCTCACGAAGGATAACACACGAAAGCACGACTATCGTCATGATCGCTCCCGGATTCTTCCAGAATTCGCTGTTATCCCTCTCGGAAAGCATCACCGGACGCTCAAATTTCAGCTTCCTTATATAGAGGATGAAAAGCACGATACCGGCAACGACCGAGCCGAATACCAGAAGTCCGAAAGCCATCACCAGAAGTGCAAACAGCACCACCTTGACCATCTCTTCGGTCGGAAGGTTCGTCATATTTTTGACAGCTTCCGTATACCATTCCAGCTTTGACGACAGCCAGACCGATACGACACTTCCGAAGAAATTCACCCCGAAATGAAACACCATCGTATAGAGGATATTGTTCGTCTTAATATAAACCGTCGCGAAAATGAAACCTATCGCAAAGGCGTAGAGGAACTGATTGAGATTTCCGTGGAAAAGCCCGAACATCAGCCCCGAAAAGAGGCAGGCGTTAAGCTCTCCGAAGGGCTTCAGACGGTCGATCAGGAGCTTTCTGAAGATAAACTCCTCACCGATCGGTGCGACTATGCAGACGACGATGAAGATCATCCACATCGGCGAGCTGTTAAGGAGCTTGTTCAGCGCGCTGTTATCGGTACCGCCGAGAAGTCCGCCCGAGATATACCACAGCGCCGTAAGGATCAGGATCCCGACAAGGTTCAGAATATATGTCCCCGCCGCGGTCGAGAAACCCACACTGACGAACTTTCCGAACCCGAGCCTCTGCTTTTCCCCGACCGGTGCGGGCGCCTTCGGCAATACAAGTAGGAATACCGGAAGTCCGAAGAAATAGAGAGGTATTATCGACAGCAGCCAATTGAACCACCAATAGGTCCCGTCCCTTACAAGAGCCACAAAGCCGGGCGCGGCTGCCCCGATTATATATACTGCAAGATTTGCCACAGCCTCACGCACGACAAACATGAGCAGAACGGCAAGTCCCACCCGTGTGAAATATTTCAGAGCCTCTTTGTGAGGTATCCTTGTTTCCTGTATCATCTCTTCATTCATAAAAGTGCCTCCTTACTGTTCGCTGAATTTTTTGCGGTATATCAACATAAATATTCCGAGCATCGGTAAAGACCAGAGGAAGGTCGATGCTGCCTCGGGAAGAAGTATATGCGGGATCGAAGAAAAAAAATTCATCCTTCCCGCCGACAAAACGATAAGTATCGAGGTGAAGACCATACCCGCCCCCGCCGCGGCGGCAAGCCACATAAGGGAACGGAGAAAGACGCCGAGCGCCTGCCTTCCCGGATGCCCGAGCCGCTCGCATATCTCGCCGAGGAACCAGCCCGTGAGCGTATAGAAAAGCGGCAGGAGCGAAAAGCCCGCACCCCCGAGCGCGTCGGTAAGAAAGCCTCCCGCAAGCCCCGTTACCGCACCTGTCTTCTTTCCTTCAAAGAGCGTTGCAAGCGTCGTGAAGGCGAGAGTAAACGACGGCGTCGCCGAGAAAAGCCCGACCCGCGAGCCGACCGACGACTGAAACACGGCAAGCAGGAAGACTCCGACGGCATAAAAAATAATCTTTTTGACCGAAAGCCTGCCCTCATTTTCGGCACCGATGCTCATCATCCGACCTCCGCGTTAAGACCGGTGATTATTATGACCGAGGTCACACTGTCAAAATCCACGGCAGGCTTTACAAGATAGCTCGCCGTATGGGTATATGCGTCGGGCTCGGAGGACACGACCGTTCCGACCTCAAGATCGGGCGGAAAGGCACGCCCGCCCGAAGAGAGTAGCTTGTCCCCTTCCTTCATCATCATGTCGGCAGGCACGCGCGGGAGCAGGCAAAGTCCGTCCTGCCTGTGCGCGACCGAGCCTTCAAGAGTTCCGTAAAGCCCCGTAGAAGGCTCGTAAACTCCGACGGCTGCCGTCGGATCGGTGAGAGCCACCGCGCGGCTCCAGCCCACCCCGACCTCGGTTATATACCCGACAACGCCGGTGGGTGTGACAACCCCCATATTCACTGCTATCCCGCATTCGCTCCCGCGGTTAAGGGTGTAGATCACCGAATAGCTGTTCGATTGCCTGCCCGTCACCCTCGCGTCGGTCATCGTGTAGGTCGTGTGCGACGCCACGAAGTCGTAATATTCGCGCAGCCGGCGAAGCTCGCCTTCGGCGCTCTCTGCCCTTGCGGCGGCATCACGGTAGGAATCAAGCTCGTCCTTCAGCGCCTCGTTTTCCTTTATGAGTTCCTTCATACCCGAAAAGTACCTCGCAAATCCCGAGACACCGTCGGCGGCAAAGCCGAACGCAGCCCGAAACGGATACGACACGGCGACAAGTCCCGAACGCAGAAAATCCCGATGTCCCGTCAGCGCAAGGACGGTAGGCACTATCGAGAGAACAAGAGCCGCCGCGACGACGGCAACGAAAAATTTATTTTTCAGCAGCTTCATCACAGCGGGTCTCCTTTATTTTCGTATTCGTATATTTTATCTTTGTCTGAAGCGCACGGCACCCGAATAGATGCCCGTGCTTTCGATGACCCTGCCGATACCGCGGCAGACGCTCTCGACCGGACGCTTCGCGACCGTGACGCGCAGTCCCGTGTTCTCGGAAATGAGTGCGGGGAGTCCGGCAAGCATCGCGCCGCCGCCCGTGAGCATTATTCCGAGGTCGTAAATATCCGCCGAAAGCTCGGGAGGCGTATCCTCGAGAGCCTCCTTCACGGCGTTCACTATCTGCTCGGCATCCTCCGCGAGCGCCTCGCGTATCTCGCGCGAATGTACCGTCATCTCGGCGGCAAGTCCGCTGCGCACCGACCTTCCGTAGACCTTCATGCTTCCTCTGTCGGCGTCGGGATGGACCGAGCCTATATGCTTTTTCAGCATTTCCGCGGTGGTGTCCCCGATAAGCAATCCTCGACGGTCCTTCATATACTGAACGATCGCGGAATCAAGCTCATCACCGGCGATCTTTATCGATTTAGAGACGGCGATACCGCCGAGCGAGATCACGGCGACCTCTGTCGTTCCGCCTCCGATGTCGATTATCATACTTCCCCTCGCTCCGGCGACGCGGAGTCCCGCGCCTATCGCCGCGGCGATGGGTTCCTCTATCAGCGCGACCTCCTTGACCCCTGCCTCAAAGGCGGCGTCCTCGATGGCGCGTTTTTCGACCTCCGTCACCCCGTAGGGCATACAGATTATGACCGACGGACGGTTAAATATCCCGCCGGCGTCGACCTTGCGCAGGAAGCTGTGAAGCATCATCGAGCTTATCTCAAAGTCGGCAATGACCCCGTCCTTGAGCGGACGGTAAGCCATGATATTGCCCGGAGTCTTACCGAGCATCCTTTTCGCGTCGTTTCCGACGGCGACGACCCTTTTTGTCTGCTTCTCGACCGCGACGACCGACGGCGCAAAGAGAACTATCCCCTTCCCGCCGACATAAATGAGCGTATTCGCCGTGCCGAGGTCAATACCTATCTTTTTACCCATTCGGCAAGCCCCTCCCCTCGATAAGGTCGGCAAAATCCGTCAAAAGCCCCGACTCAAGAGTCCTTTTGAGGCAATGTACCGGCAGTCCGACCACATTGAAATAGTCTCCCGTGATGCCCTTTATGTAAAGCGAGGCGATCCCCTGCACCGCGTAGGCTCCCGCCTTGTCCTCGGGCGCACCGTACTTCACGCATACCTCTATATCCTTCTCTGTGAGCGTATCAAAAGTCACCTCTGTCGTATCGCAGGCGGATATGACCTTCTCTCCCCTCACAAGGCAAAGCCCGCTGACGACCTTATGCGTCTTTCCCGACAGCTTGCGGAGCATGATCGCGGCGTTTTCCTTTGTGTGGGGCTTTCCGAGTATCTCCCCGTCGCAGAAAACGACGGTGTCGCAGCCGATAACAATGCAGGAATCCCCCTTCGCCGCCACCTCCGGCAGTCCCGCGACCGAAAGTGCCTTTCTTCTCGAAAGCTCGACTGTAAGCTCTTCGGGATCGGTAATGGGCGAGCTTTCGTCGGCATCCGGCAGAATAACCGAAAAACCGAGTCCGAGCGCGCCGAGTATCTCCGAACGCCTCGGCGATCCCGAGGCAAGAATTATCTCCATCTCAGTTCCTCCCGGTAGACCCGAAGCCGCCCGCGCCGCGTTCCGTGGCATCAAGCTCTTCGCATGGGATGAAATTCGCGGCAAACACCGGCATGAACATGATCTGACCGATCCTCTCTCCCGGCTCGACGGTGTAAGGCTCATCCGACCTGTTTATAAGCCCTACGGAGATCTCCCCGCGGTAGTCGGAATCTATCACGCCTATCCCGTTCGAGAGAGTGATACCGTGCTTCATGCCCAGCCCCGAACGCCCCGCGATTATCGCAACGAAGCCCGAGGACTCGGGAGAGATCGCCACGCCGGTCGGAAAAGAGTGCCTCTCTCCGGGCATAAGCGTATAGGGTCCGTCCGTCATGGCACGAAGGTCGGCAGCCGCCGAGCCCTCGGTCGCGTATACCGGACATTCGGCACCGCGTGTGAGCTTTATCCTGACATTTATCTTCATATCAATCTCCCATAGAATCGGTTACAATAATTCAAGCTAATTATATCATATAATCGGCGGCTTTTCAAGTAAAATCGGAAAAAGCTCCGAATATGATATGTCAAAAGTCGCCGAAACAGTAAATTAACATTCCGTACAGAATACAGACTCTTTCAACGGTAGAAAATATAATATATCAATTGTATTATTTAAGATAGAAAAATTTTTATGAAAAGGAGATTTTCGGTTATGGATACTCTTGTTGAAGGCGTACGCAGATTTGTTCTTGCGGGTATAGGAGCCGCGGCATTTTCTTATGAAAAGGCGAGCGAGACGATCGAACAGCTCGTCAAGAAGGGTGAGCTTACCGTCGAACAGGGCAAGGCTCTCAATGAGGAGCTTAAGCACAATGTCAAGGAAGCCATAAAGGAAAATGTCACCGTAAATGTCGTCAAGACCGAGGAAAAGCCGGTCGAGGACATGACGAAGGAAGAGCTTGATGCTCTCAAGGCGCGCATAGCAGCCGCAGAAAAGGCAAACGCCGACAAAGCGGCAGATGTTGTTGCCGAAAACAAAGCGTCAGACACCGCCGAGCCCGACGCAGAATAATCCGCCGGCATGTCACCTATCGACACCAAAGCATTTGCCGAACGGAAGGAAAACAGAGAGCGGATGGGTGAGATACTCCGCGTGCTTCGCCGACACGGCGTCGTGCGCGGGCTCACCCCCGAAAAGCTCTGCTCGGTCATAGAGGACCTCGGTCCTACCTTTATAAAGCTCGGGCAGATCCTCTCGATGCGTTCGGACATACTTCCGAAAAACTACTGTGAAGCCCTTACAAGGCTCCGCTGCAATGTCAAACCGATGCCGTATGAAGAGGTGTCGGAGATCCTCAACGCGGCGTACGGCAGGCCGGTGGAGGAGGTCTTCTCGGAATTTGACCAAAAGGCTCTCGGAAGCGCCTCGATCGCGCAGGCGCACAAGGCAGTCCTCAAGACCGGCGAAAAGGTCGTCGTGAAGGTCCAGAGAAGCGGCATCCACGAGATAATGAGCCGCGATATAATCCTTCTCAGACACGCCTGCCGTCTGCTCAAATACACCCCGATGGAGGGGCTGCTCGACTTCAACACTCTCCTTGACGAGATGTGGACGGTCACACAGCAGGAGATGGACTTCCTTGTCGAGGCTGACAACCTCGAAAAATTCCATAAGCTGAACGAGGGCGTCGCCTTCGCCACCTGTCCGGCTCTCTACCGCGACTATACCGTGAAGAATGTGCTTGTAATGGAGTACATCGAGGGCTTTGACTCGGATGATAAGAAGACCCTCATCGACAACGGTTATGACCTTTCCGAGATAGGCACGAAGCTCGCCGATAACTACATCAAACAGATAATGGACGACGGCTTCTTCCACGCCGACCCGCACCCCGGAAACATAAAGATCCGCGACGGCAAGATCGTGTGGATAGATATGGGCATGATGGGCGTTCTGACGCCTCATGAGAGAAAACTCATATCGAAGGCTATCGCGGGTATCGCTACAAACGACATAAATTCCTGCATCGACGCGATCCTCGGGCTCGGAGTCTACAAGACCCCGCCCGATAAGCGGAAGCTCTTCCGCGATGTCGATTCCCTGCTCATAAAGTATGTTTCCGCCGACCTCGGCACCATGGATCTGTCAAAGGTCTTCGAGGACATAGCGGAGATAATGAAGGCTAACGGTATCGCTATGCCGAGCGAGCTTGCGATGCTGCCGAGGGGACTTGCGACGATCGAGGGGCTTATCGCCGACCTTGCGCCGCAGACGAATATCCTCGCCATCCTTCAGGCGCGTATCGAGCATACGATGCTGAAGGATTTCGACTTCAAGGCGGAGCTTATCCACGACGCAAGGGCATTCTACGCGAGCGCACATAAAGCGGTCGAGATACCCGCGCTTGCCGCCGACCTTCTGAGGCTGATGCTTAAGGGCGACACGAATTTCGAGATAGAGCATCATGTCGGCAAGGACACGAAGGATCTTGTGCTGAATATCGTGCGCAAGATCTGCGCGGCGCTTCTTGCGGCGGCACTCTTCGTGTGCGGCGGACTTGTTTACAGTACACAGCCGGCGATAGGGCCGATCTCGGTCGTGAGCCTTATCTGCCTTATCGGCGCTATCCTTCTCGTTGTCGCGGCATTCGTCCCGGGAAAGAAGAAAAAGTAGACAGGCTGTTTCCGCAGTGAAATTAAATCAGCTAAAAATATCTGAATAAAAATCCCCCCCCGGAAGGCAAGCCTTCCGGGGGGGATTCTCACTTAATATTAATAGATTAATCTACACGAGTATACGCAGAAATTACATTATCCGAAGCATATTCATACGCTGTAACACTAGGATTACAATCAAGATATGCATTCTTGACATTTTCAACCTTCATATTGTTGAAAACATAATATACAGCGCCATTGCACTCGACTATCTTATAATTCTGATACTGATTGCTTTCCGTAGCACACTCAGCAAGCACAGTGCCTTTACTCAAATCTCCAACAGATGTATTTGCAAGATTATTGTCTTTCATGCTTGCAAACTTTGCTTTGTATGCTTTAACATTCGAATTCAAAACAACAGTCAAACTAAACGAGCCATGTGCTCCATCATCACCCTTATACATAGCATTATACACTATGCTATATGAGTAGCCGTTTTTCGCTGCATTAACCTTGATAAGATTATTTTCTACTGATACCTGAACTCCGCCATTTGTCAAAGAAATAAATCTGCTATCTCCACCTAAAGATTCAAGAGTGGTAGCATTCCAATCAGCAAAATTATTAATTTCGCTTTTATCGGTATACCCAATGGAATTAACTTTGGTTTCACAGAATATCGTCTCACTGCTTACACAATTTTTAACAACAATGTGATCGGAAAGAACATACTGGTTGCTCTTCATAGCATTTAGCTTATTACTGAATATTGCGTTCCCCTGATTGCCCATAAAGTATCCGAAAGTCTTTGCATATATATTAGCCATATTATTAGCTTTATCAAAAGTTAACACATAGTCATATGCATCAAAAACTCCAAACCACAAACCTGTTCCGCCACTTGCATTAGTTATAATTTTAGCATAATTAGTACAATTAGTTACATTTATATTTGCACTTACATAGCTGGCAAGCAAGCCATAATTGTTACCCTTTATAATGATAGGCTTGTCATCATAATTGAAGAAATTTATATTTTCAAACAATGCTGAATGTTTTATATGGCTAAAAATATTATACCATGTCTGCTTTTCGGCATTTGCAAGTGCACCCTCAATGTAAAAATTCAGATTTTTTACTGTTACTTCTCCGGCTGTCGTATCGAATATTGCGTTCCATGTTGTATCATCGGTAGGATTTGCTTTAACTCCTATTGAATATCCATTACCATCAAGCACTCCATTAAGAGATTTACTTAAATAATAATCTCCAGCAGTGTTTATATTAGCAATATCGTCTTTTTCAAAAACGAGATTATTGGCAAGTGCAAAATATGCCGCTCCCGTTACATTTCCTATATTTTTAAACTGCCCCGCCGTTGCAATCAGATACGGTGCATCTTCGGTGCCGAGACCGCCGGCGAACTTAGAGTTATCGACAGCCGTGGTCAGAACCTTGCTTTCGTCAACGCCTGTGACCTGATTCTTAAGTTTAGAAGCAACATCAGAATTGCTTGCGGCAACACCGCCGAGCTTTCCGCTCTTGTTCTCGACCTTGACATCAGCTGCGGCGCTTGCGGTAACCATTACGCTTCCGACCTCGCCGTCGCTCTCAACAACGACGCGACCCTTTGCGAGCTTGATCTCATCGACCTTGCCATTTTCGTGGTAAGACTCCTTTGCAACTTCGGTAACAGTTACGACTGTTGCATAGCCATAATGATTTACGGTATCCGCCGGAGCGTTAACAGTCAGCGTTCCGCCGTTGGTGCGGATAACGACATCCTGCTTATCACCGGTTCGGACATAATTCAATGTGGTAATAGCAGTGCACTCGCCCGCATCAAAACCGACGGTGAGGGGAGCAGTGAAGTTATCGGCAGAATTCCAATAAATAGAGAAATACTTATTGGCATCGGTGTCTTCCTTGATTTTTGCTTCGCTCGTGTAGATCTTCCAGAGCTTGTAGGTCTCATTCTCGGCGACTGCTCCGTTCTTGAGAGAAGTCTCGGGGATATACTCTACCTTGCCGTCCTTGAGGTAGCAGAAGACATCGTTCTTGCTGTCCCAAAGAATCTCGTTTCCGGTCGCGCTCGCATTGATCTTTCCGACATCGTAGCCGAACTCGGCTGCGGCATCGAGAGCGTCAGTCATGGTCTTATGTTCCTTGTTGTCCGCTGCAAGAGCCGTATTGAGGTTCTTGACGAGCTGGGTGTCCTTCGACTCATTTGCCTTCTGAATAAGGCTCGCGAAGGTGGGGATAAGCACTGCCGCGAGTATGGCAATTATCGCAATCACGATGACCAGCTCGACGATAGT
>CAKXXW010000003.1 GCA_934378145.1 uncultured Eubacteriales bacterium | reverse complement strand
CCTGTCTTTCATTCTTAGCAAGCACTGAATTCGGGTGCTCATTCCATGGTGCTCACACCCGGATTCTCTTGAAGGGGGCACCCCTTGTACCCCGTGGTAGGCAATCGATAAGTACCGTGTTGCATGCTTGTTTTGTTTTTACAAACAGGACCGTGCATAAATTTTTTTGTGTTGTGACTTAAAGCAAGATATCACTTTCCATCACAATGCAGATTCTTTTCAATTGGAATTTTTGTGTTTACTTCTTAGCAGTTTCAGCAAGTAATATCCCGCAAACGCAAACAAAAGCATGATTGTGAAATAATCCACCATAAAGTAAATGCGCGGCTCATCGAAATTAAAGAACACGAACGGCACTTTCAAAAACAGATAGTCCGCCAATTGTCTGCGTATAAATGCGTACACTCCGCAGGCAGCTGTCATGGCAGCCATCAGCGTCAAAACCGCGCCGGCACACTTTGAAGATTTCGGCAAAAGTGTTTTCCTGATTGCCTGCACAACCGTTTGCCCGTGTAAGCCCGCATGAAACGACATCAGCACAAATCCCCAATAGGAAGAGAGCAAATGGACCGTGCGCGCCGTGCCGACCCCGCCTGTTATTTGAAGGAACGAAAACGCATAGCGTGACATGACAATTCCGCTGACCGGTAGTGCGACCATGATAATCACCAAGAGCAAATTTGTCACCGTCATCACAATGCGGACGGGGGAATACTTTCCTCTGAACAGATTTCGCCACCATGCCGCATTCATAATATGGTGTGCAATAAACAGCAGAAACATTGCAATTCCCAGATATTCGTGAGCAGCCTCTCCGATCAGTGAATAAGCCATCAGAAGCGGCAAGAGGATCACCATTCCGCAGTCGATTATGATATGGATTTTCTTCTTCATAGGCGTTTCGGTGCATTGCAGGCGATCCATACGCCTGCCTGCATTTCAAACCAATGCGTTCCGTTAATGCGATAAGTTCCGGTTGCGCCGTAGGCATTGGCATTCAGAACCGATGTGTATTTTACGGAAGCATAATTTCCGTTTATCTCAATTACTGGATTTTCAATTCCGACCGTGAAATACCGCAGGCTGCCGTCCGCAATATCCGCAAGATATTCTTCCTTGCTTTGCTGTCTGCCGCTCATGTGTGTAAAAACCTTATCCGATGCCACAATTTCCGAAAGCGTGTCTGTATCCGCTTCGGTCATTGCCTGACAGTATCTCGCCTGCTGATACAAAACCGCCTGCTCGTCGGCACTCAAAGCAGAGATATCGGTTCCCGTTATTGTAACATTTGTGAATGCTGAAAAGTCCATGACTGTTTGCTCCGGTTCCGATGTATTTTCTGCGCCGCTGACGGTATCGGTTTGCTCGTTTTCCGCAGCAGATGTAATTTTGTCCGGCAAATCGGAGTTTGTCGGCGTGTCCGATGTGGCTGTCCCGCAGGCTGTGAGGGATGTTGCCATCCCCACAGCGAGCAACGCGGCAAGAAGTTTTCTGCGGCGGTTATTCAACAAAACCACCATCCCTCAGCCATTCCGTCACCTTGCTTTTGGCTGTATCACGGTCATTCTGTGCGGTCGTTCCGGCAATGGCAAATCCGTCAGCCATCGTGCCGCCCGTGATATTCCTGATCGTGCGCTCGGTGCCGGACAGTCCGCTGCCGCCGTGCGTACAGAACGGAACGATCGTCTTGCCGGACAGATCGTAGCTTTCAAGGAAGTTATAGACGATCATCGGCATATCGCCCCACCAATTCGGATACCCGATGAAAACGGTATCATACTCGTCCATGTTATCGACGGTATCCGCAATCTCCGGTCTGGCTTTATCGGACATCTCCTTACGGGATACATCCAAAAGCTCACTGTGCGATGTCGGATAGGGATTGACCGCCTTTATTTCAAACAGATCCGCGCCGGTCTGCTCTGCGATCATGTGCGCGATAATACTTGTGTTGCCTTCTTCAATAACGCCGACGCCGTATTGCTCTCCGGCGAGAGAAAAATATGCGACAAGCATTTTACTGCCTCCTTCCGGCTGTTCGGAGTGAATATCATCATCGGCTTTTTCAGTTGAAGCAGTTGTTTCTGCCGTTTTTGAATTTGCCTGATGCTCGGTTTCGGTATCGGTTGCGGTGTTCCCGCAGGCAACCATAGAAAGAATCATCAGCCCGCCAAGCATAAGCATGGTTAGTTTTTTTATCATTACAGAGTTCCTCCGTTGAATTTTGTCGATCTTTTCACCCGTTATTTTTGACTTTAATAATTTGAAAAACGCTCATCGCGCTCCAGAGCATCGATTTTCGCCATCTCGTCTGCGTTCAGCTCAAAGCCGAGAACCTCAAAGTTCTCACGAATGTGATCCTCGCGACTGGAGCCGGGGATTGCAATATAACCGCTTTGCAAATTCCAACGCAGCAGAATCTGCGCGGGAGATTTTCCTTTCTTCGCCGCAATGCCGGCAATGACCGGATCGGAAAACAGCGTTTCTTTGTTTTTTGTGCTTCCGAACATGGAATTATCAAGTCCGCCCAAAGGATACCATGACTCCAGAACCGTGCCGTATTTTTGGATGTATGATTTCATCTCCCGGTTCTGGTGATAGGGATGAATTTCATTCTGCAAAAGAACAGGCTTCAGCGTAACCTGAGTTGCCAACCGTTCAAAATCCTCCGGCGAGTAATAGTTCGAGATTCCCACGCAGCGGAGGCGACCGTCCTGTACAGCCTTTTCCATTGCATGATATGCCTTGACGTCATTTTTGGGCTGCGAATGGTGCAGAATCATCAGGTCGATGTAATCCAATCCAAGATTTGCAAGTGAAGCGTTGACTGCTGCGTCTCCGTTATCGAAATCAGCCGTCCACATTTTTGTGGTTACAAACAATTCTTCCCGCTTCACGATTCCTTCTGAAATTGCGCGCCTGATAGCACTTCCGACAGCCTGCTCGTTGCCGTAAATACGGGCTGTATCAATAAGACGGTATCCTGTCTTCAAAGCCCAATAGACGGAGTTCTCCGCTTGCTGCGGCTTCAATGCATAAGTTCCGATTCCCAAAACCGGAATTTCGGCTCCGTTGTTTAATGTAATCGTATGATTCATCCCGATTTCCTCCTTAATAGTTGGAATTTCTCTCGTTTTTGTCCAATGCGGTGATCTGAGCCATTTCCTCATCGGTCAGCTCAAAATCAAAAATATCAAAGTTTTCTTTGATGTGATCCTCGTTGCTTGATCCCGGAATGGCAATATTGCCTGCTTGTAAATGCCAACGAAGGATGATTTGCGCAGAGCTCTTGCTGTGAGCGGCAGCGATTCCGGCAATGGTCGGATCGTCGAACAGCTCTTGTGTATGACCTCTGCCGCCAAGTGGGTACCACGATTCCATAACGGTTCCGTATTGTGCAATATGTGCCTTCATTTCGGTGCTTTGATGATAAGGGTGCGTTTCATTTTGAAGTAAAGCCGGCATGATCGTCGTTGCGTTTACCAGCCGATCAAAATCTTCCGGTTCATAATAGTTTGAAAGCCCGATTGAGCGGAGGCGACCATCCTGTACAGCTTTTTCCATTGCCTGATATGCCTGGATGTCATTGCTCGGCTGTGAATGGTGCAGGATCATCAGGTCGATATAATCCAGCCCCAGCCTTGCAAGTGAGGCGTTGACAGCGGCATCGCCGTTGTCGTAATCGCTTGTCCACATTTTGGTCGTAACAAAGATCTCTTCTCTTGTAACGATTCCTTCATCGATTGCACGCCGCATTCCGCGGCCGACGCCTTCTTCATTTCCATAAATTCTGGCAGTATCTATCAGGCGGAATCCCGCTTTCAGCGCCCAGAAAACCGAATTCTCTGCCTGTTCGTTAGAGAGTCTGAACGTTCCGATACCGAGAATCGGCATTTCGATTCCATTGTTCAGGGTTACAGTCCCTTTCTGAAGATCAAATTCAGGCGTGTCCGTGTTTTTGTTCTCATCGCCGCCGGTGCTTTCTGTTCCGTTTGTACCAGGCTGTGTGCTTGAACTTGTGTCGGGGGTGCTTGTTTGTTCGCCGTTATCGCCGGTTTGTGTTCCGCAAGCAATGAGAGAAAGCGCCAGACAAACGGACAGAATGAGTAAAAGAAACTTTTTCATAAAAACCTCCTTAGTCTGCCGGAACGAACCGGCTAAGATGCGCTTCCTGCTCGGAAAGCGTCATGTTGAAGAAACGCACGCCTTTATCGAGACTGCGGATCTTGGTCATTTCTTCGTCGGTCAGCGCAAAATCGAAAATATCAAAGTTTTCTTTCATGTGCTGCGGATTCGTCGTTTTCGGGAAGATGATATTGCCTTCCTGAACGTGCCAACGCAAAATGATCTGCGCGTTGCTCTTTCCATACTTCTGACCGAGCTGTGTAAACAGCGGCTCATTCAAGAGTCCCTCATCGGCGTGTCCGAGCGGATACCACGATTCGATTTTCATGCCATAAGGCGCGATTCGCTCTTTGAGCGCGGTCTGCTGATAGTACGGATGGCATTCCACCTGCAAAACCGCGGGCTTGATGTTAGCGGCACTCAATACTTCTTCCAGGCGCTCCGACTCAAAGTTGGAAAGACCGATAGAACGGACTTTGCCCTGTGCGACCGCCTTTTCCATATCGCGCCACGCACCGAGATAATCGCCAAACTGCTGATGCAGCAGAAGCAGGTCGATATAGTAAGTACCAAGACGGCTGAGCATCTTATCAATGCCTTCCATCGTCTTGCCCTCGCCGTACTCGCTTGGCCACAGCTTGCTCGTGATCCAGATCTCATTACGGGGAACGCCGCACTCCTTCACGGCTTTGCCGACGCCGCGCTCGTTCTGATAAGCGTGCGCCGTGTCAATGTGGCGATAGCCCATTTTCAAAGCCGCAAGGCAGGCTTCATAGGTCGGCTCGTCACCGCGGATCAGGTAAACGCCGAGGCCGAACTGCGGGATTTTGTTTCCGTCATTCAAGGTTACATAAGTCTGTTTCATATCAGTATCCTCCAAGTTTATTTTATATTTTTTATTCTATGGTCAGCTCTTCTCCGACCGCTAAGATCAGCCGGTTCGGAGCGTCAAACCGTTCAGCCGATTCCATGTCGAACATATCCCCCGTGTTTTTCGTTGTGTTATGATAGGGGATGTTATGCTTTGCACCGACCATAGCCGCGCATTCCGCGGCTTCTTTTGGTCCCATGTTGTAGACGCCGTCACAGCAGAAGAACGCATAGTCGATTTCTTTCTCCGCCAAGCGGGGCATTTGCTTTGTTGTGGAAGTATCGCCGGTTACATAAACGGATTTTCCGTTGCTGAATGTCAGTATATAGCCCGCGCATTCATTCACATCGTGCATACGGTTGAAACCCGCTTCCACCGCCTCGACCGTTACATAGCCGAGTTCAAAGGTCTGATGCACGCCGTCAACTACGGCTTCTTTCCATGTGATGACCTGACAATCCGGATTTCTGTTTTTTATCTTATCGGTTGCGTTGTGGTCAAAGTGAGCATGAGTCACAAGAATCAGGTCTGCCGCGAGATCGTAATCATCGCCTGCGTAAGGATCAATATAGATCACCTTTCCTTCTGCCGTAACGATGCGGATACTTGCCTGTCCCTGATAGATCAGCGTCGGCGCGCCTGTTTTGCTTTCCATTTCTTCATCCTCCTTCTTTGCCGTGTCGGAATGCTCTGACGAGATACCGCTACTGCTTTCATTTGTTCTTTGGCTTCCGGCTTTTTCGGACGAGCAGCCGCCGAATACCAAAAGCAAAGCGAGAAGGAGACAGACGGAACCTATTGTTTTCAGATGCTTTTGCATACCTCTCCTCACCCTTTTATTCCGGTGTCTGTGAAATCGCTGCCGGGTTTTTCGGTATTTTCTTATACATAATCAACGCAATCACCGCGCCGCAGCATTCCATGATCGGCTGCACCAGCATAAGTCCGTACATCGGCCAGATGACATTGAACAAAACCATGAGCGGCAGATCAAGAAGACCTTTGCGGAAAAGCGACAGGAAGAGCGCCTGTTTTGCTCCGCCGATACCCTGAAATACGGCTATCAGCATAAACTCTACCGTAATAAACGGCAAAGCCAGTGTTCTTAACCGGACGAAATCCGCGCCGTATGCTACGGAGCCCGCGTCATCCACAAAAAATCTGACGATGAAAGGGGCAAAGGCTTCCATTAGTGTAAAGCAAACAACCGCACAGGCAATTCCGCGCGTAAGTGCAAACCGTACCGCCTCTCGCATTCGTTCCCGGTTTCCGGAGGCAAAATTATAGGCAATCAGCGGAAGCACGCCGCTGGATATTCCCATGATCGCCTGAAAAGGAATGCTTTCGACCTTTTGCATGACACCCATGCCGGAGGTTGCAGCCACGGGATAGCCCGACATCAGGCGCAGCAGTACGGCGTTGGAAACGGCGGCAAGCAATATCTGCAACGCGGCAGGCGTTCCGATAGAATAAATATCCCGCTGTGTTTTCCATGTCACCCGCTTCGGAAGCAGCGGTATTTTCACAAGGCTGTCATTATGATGGCGCACTACATGAAGCAAAAGAAAGATCATGGACGCTGTGTTTGACAGGCAAGTGGAAAGCGCCGCGCCTGCCACGCCCATTTTCATCGGGAACATGAATATCGGATCCATTACGATATTAAGCACACCGCCAAGCGACATTCCGATACTCGAAATGCGCGCATCCCCCTGCGCCCGTACAAAGTTTGCCAGGACCATATTCAGTACGGTCGGCAGTCCGCCGATCACAACCGTCCAAAACAAATAATCCTGTGCATACGGAAGCGTACCCGCGTCTGTGCCGAAGAATTCAAGGAGCTGTCCGCTGAAAATCAGACAAACGATCGAATACGCAAGCGTGACGCCCCCGGCTGCCCACAGCGAAAACGCGGCCACCGCACCGGTTTCTTTCCGTTTTCCGCTTCCGAGCATTCTGGAAACCAGGCTGCTCCCGCCAATGCCGAACAGATTCGCGAAAGCGTTCATCAGCATAAAAATGGGATATGTGACTGTAACCGCCGCTACCTGATACGGATCGCCCGTCTGCCCGATATACCATGTATCTGCCATGTTGTAAACCAACATAACAAGCTGACTGATGACGGTGGGGACGATCAAAGTCATTGCCGCCTTGCGGATCGGCATTGTTTCAAATAATTCTGTCTTTTCCTCCGCGGTGCGCTGTATCATTCCTCCATTGCCTCCGCCACTTCCTGCAAGTACTCCCGGATGTGCAAATGCTGAGGACAGAGCTTTTCGCACTTTCCGCATTTCAGACATTCGGAAGCCTTGCCGTGCGTCAGGGTCAGGTTGTTATAATACATTTTCATAAGTCCGCTCGGTCTGCCTGTGCGTTTGATATTGTTATATATCGCAAAATAGTCCGGAATGGCGATCTGTTTCGGACAGGTATCCACGCAGTACCGGCAAGCCGTGCACGGAATACCCGTGCTGGCGCGAATCATTTTAACAGCACTTGTTACGGCATCTCTTTCTTCCGCGTTCAACGGTTGAAAGTCGATCATATAGCTGATATTATCAGCCATTTGACTTTCATTGCTCATGCCGGAGAGTACCATCATAACATTGGCGGGAGATGCCGCAAACCGAATTGCCCACGAAGCGACGGAAAGGTCCGGACGAATGCTCTTATACAGCTTTTCCGCTTCTTCCGGTATCTGAATCAGACTTCCGCCCTTGATCGGCTCCATAACGATAACCGGTTTTCTGTGTTTGACTGCGACCTCATAACACTTGGCTGACTCAATAGCGAGATCATCCCAATCGAGATAGTTCAATTGCAACTGAACATATTCCATTTCCGGATGAGCCATTAAAATTTCGTCAAGGAGTTCCGCTTTGTCATGAAAAGACAGACCGATATGACGGATTTTCCCCTCGTCTTTTTTCCTCCGGACAAAATCAAAGGCATTCATTTCTTCTGCCTGACGATAGGTTTGTCTGTTCAATCCGTGAAGGAGATAATAGTCAACATAATCCACGCCGAGCCGTTCAAGCTGATTTTCAAAAAAAGTCGGAATTTCTTTTTCATCGCGTATCATAAACAGGGACAGTTTATCCGTAATTGTGTAAGCAGACCGCGGATACCTTTTCGCCACTGCCTCACGGAACGCGACCTCGCTGTTTCCCTTGTGGTACGGGTAAGCCGTATCAAAATAAGTGAATCCGCTTGCAAGAAACATATCCGCCATTTTCTTTACACGCTCTATATCAACGGTACTGTAATCGTCTCCCTGAATAAGCGGCAGACGCATCATTCCGAAACCTAATTTTTTCATCGTAAGCCTCCGATTTTTTCTTTGCATAAATATTTTAACACAAACCCTATTGATTCGGAAGTCCGGATGTGTTATCATAGTATAAAGTCAAGACTTAACACTATGGAGGTCGAAATGTATAATCATCAGCTTGATGCTTTTATCAAGGTTGCGGATACAGGCAGCTTCGGAAAGGCTGCCGAAGCAATGTATATATCGCCGCCGGCACTGATTCAGCAAATCAATTTATTGGAAGGTCGCTGCGGTTTTAAGCTGTTTAACCGTTCAAATCGCGGCGTAACATTGACGCCTGCCGGAAAATCTCTTTATGAGGATTCCAAAACCTTGATACGGCTTTCCGAAGAATCTCTGAATAAGGCACGGGCTTTGGCGGAATCTTCCGAAACGACCGTGAGAATCGGGACATCACTCCTTTATAAGTGCAGACTTCTGCCTGAAATATGGGCACGTATCAGTGAGATGTGTCCGGAACTGAAAATAGAAATATTGTCTATGAATGAATACAGCCAGCGCGGAGAAACATTTGCGGCACTCGGAAACAGTTATGACCTGTTCGAGGGGATTTACGGTTCGACAGGGTGGAAAGGTCTGTGCAACTTTTTGGAGCTTGAACGGACGGCAATTTGTTGTGCTGTCCCAAAAAATCACCGTTTGGCAAATATGAAAAAACTCACCATGCAGGATTTGAACGGTGAGTATATCGTCATGCCGATCGAGGGCGTTTCAAAAGAAATGGACGCGTTCCGCCATCATGTGAGAGAGGATTTCCCGACCATACAAATAGTTGATTCAAGGCGCTATGGTGTGGATACATTCACCATGTGTGAAGTTGATCAATATGTTTTGATTACCCACCCGATTTATGCAGACATACACACCAATCTGGTTACAATTCCTCTGAAAACGAAATATACATTGCCTTATGGACTTGTCTATGCAAATGAGCCGACAGCGGCGACCAGGAAATTTATTGATGTGGTTCAGAAGATAAGCAGAAGCACTATACAGATAAATTAGAAACCAAAATATTGTTGTAGTTGGTCAGAAAATGAAACCTGCGGAGATTTTGTTTTGAAATCTCCGCAGGTCCAAAAATTTATTTCTGCTCACGGTTGTTGGCAGTAAGCAAGAACCAAATATTCCTTTGTACAGAACTTAATTGTTTTATCGGTAGATGATCTCATCCATGACAATTTCTTCGGCAGTATTTTTGCAAGAATTCATCTGTGCCACCCATTCAAGTGGATTGGTAGCTTTCAGATTCTCATCAATACCACGGGATTTGGCAAGCTGAGCGGTGATCAACCGCACCTGTTCTTTTGTCGTGATGTCAATGCCATGAAGATACGCATTCAACCGACACTGCGTCAAAAGTGTGGTGTAGGTGCCTTTCCGATGCTCCTTTATGAATGCCAACCGTAAACTTCCGTACTTGCCTATGGGGTAGTGTGCTTGCTCCGGCAGAACGAAGTCGGGGTAGAGTATGCCATCATGTATGGTATAGCTGATCTCAAAGCTGTTGTCAATGCCGTCATCTCTCTCGCAGTCGTTTCTGAAAATGCCATTTTCAAAGTTTTTGTTGTTGTTTTTATTTTTGTGCTTCATTACAGTAACCTCTTTTTTGAATTTATTTACTGTAATTCGTCCGCATCCGACAACCAATCATTTTGCGATTTTGTTCTTGAAACCGCCTTGGGGCACCTGCTTTATCGCAGGTGCCCCAAAGGGTGCTTTTTTTATGAGGAGCATCGCAGGGCAGTCATTTACACACCGCCCGCGCAGCTTATGCAGATACCGACGATCACGGTAACGACAAAGACCACCAAAACAGCTATATAGACACCGAACAGGACTTTTACGGTCTTATCAAAGTATTCTTTGCTTGCCATAAGTCCTATAAAGGCAGCAACCATAGCAATAATTCCGATAATTATATATATTACCATTCGTCCGACATCTTCCTTTTTGCCGAAAATAAAAAAAGTGTGACTCCACAGGAGTCACACCAAAAATGCAAACTCCTATGTTGCAACACAATCTCAACAAAAGAAGATAACGATTATCCCTTTTCAGCCAAGCGGAATCTGCATTTTATCAAATTCATACTTGGTTGAAAACATAGTACGCCTGTCAAAAAAACGCGAACAGATACAGTTATCCCATCAGAATTTGTTGTTTTGATTGTGTTGCACCCTTATTATACCACATCGTCCTCCGTTGTCAAGATATTTTTCGACAATATAAGCATCATTACCCGAGGAATCAACATAAAAAAAGCCACTTGCCTTTGCAAGTGGTTTTCTGGTGGAGACAATTGGAGTTGAACCAATGACCTCATGCATGTCAAGCATGCGCTCTAACCAACTGAGCTATGCCTCCGCAACCAACGGATGGTATTATATCACACTTTGTCCGGAAATGCAAGCCCTTTTTCAAATTTTTTCAAAAAAACTTTTTTGGGGGGAGAATATCTCAAATCAGGCAATACTGCACATCCCCCGTTATATTCCGGCGCCTTTCCGAATATAGTTAATCTGAAATAACCGCATCGCGGAAACCATGAAAGGATAATACAATGAAACGGGTAATTTTTATTCTGTTCGCAATCATTGCAGCCTCGGCTCTGACGCTCGGCGTATTTGCCGCCGACGCCCCGACCGCAGCCGACACGACCGGAAAAACCGAGAGCGGAACTACCGCTCCCGCTCCCTCGGGTGACACGAAGACCGACGCTCCGGCGGAAAGCTACGAAAGCGCTACCCGCCCTGTCTCGAAGGCTCTTGCCATAATCGCAAAGGATTTCGGCATGGCAAAGGCAGGGCTTGTCGGTGAAAAGCTCGTATTCTCGCGCGACGACTTCCGCCGCGCACTCAATGTTAAGGAAGTAGGCTCGGTCACGGTCACTTCCCTTCCGAAAGCCGAAGCCGGCAAACTGCTCCTCGGCACGACCGCAGTCACTGTCGGTCAGAAGATCGGTGAGGAAACCCTTGACCTTCTGGTATTCGCTCCCGCCTCGGGAGTGCCCTGCTCGGCATCCTTCGGCTTCATTCCGGGAGACACGGGCTTCAGCCTTGACTGCAATGTCTATATGCTGACCTCTGTCAACGAAACTCCCGTCGCCGCCCCCGCCGCGAGCGCCTCGCTCGATGTTTCGGCTCACACCGACACACCCTGCTTCGGAAAGCTCGCCGCGACCGACCCCGAGGGCGATGAGCTTCGTTTTGAGATCGTCCGCTATCCCTCGCACGGTATGCTCGTACTGAACGATATGAGACAGGGCGAGTACACCTACCTTCCCGCCGGCAAATTCTCCGGCAAGGACAGCTTTGAATACACCGTGCGCGACAAGTACGGCAATTACTCCGCCGCCGTGACGGTCGTTCTCAATGTCGAGAGACTCTCGTCGGACACTACCTTCTCCGATATGGCGGGAAACAGATTGCTCAACGACGCGCTCTGCGCGGTCGACAAGGGCATCATGAGCGCCTCAAAAAGCGAGAACGGCGCTCTCTGCTTCAAGCCCGCGGAAAGCATGACCCGTCAGGAATTCGTCTTCTGCGCGATGAAGGCGGCGGGCATCTCTCAGCTCCCCGATGTAACGACTACCGGTTTCACCGATGACGCAAAGATCAACGCGACCTACAAAAACTACATCGCCGCGGCAAAGCAGCTCGGCTATATAAGGATCGACGCCGACGCGAACGGATGCCTCTACTTCAGACCCGAGGAAAAGATCACCCGCGCCGAAGCTGCCGCGATAACCGACAGGCTCGTGGGCGGCTCGGAGCTGCTCCGCGATGTATCGGCAAAGCCGGTATTCCTTGACGCCGACAGCATCCCCGCCGACGCCGCGGTATCTCTGTCGAACCTCTCGATGCTCGGTATGATGAGCGACGAAAGCGGAAACATCAACGCCGGCAACGCCCTCTCGCGAGCCGACGCCGCGAAGATATTCTCTGCGCTCCTCAGAATGAAAAAGTAACGCAATTGCAGGACAAAAAAAGAGGCTGTAAAAACCTTTTACAGCCTCTCTGTTTATTTCGCTTCAGCTCAATACATACCGTCCATGCCGGCACCTGCCGCAGGAGCCGCGGGAGCGGGTTCCTTTATATCGGCAACGACCGATTCGGTGGTAAGGATCGTCGCGGCGATCGACGCGGCGTTCTGAAGAGCCGAACGGGTGACTCTCGTCGGGTCAACGATACCCGATGCGACCATGTCGCAGTAGGTCTCGGTGTAGGCATCATAGCCCCAGCCCTTCTTCTTCGAGTTCTTGATCTTATCGACCACGACAGAACCGTCAACGCCCGCGTTAGCGGCGATCTGATAGAGCGGAGCCTCAAGACCCTTCAGTATGATCTTCACACCGGTGCGCTCGTCACCCTCAACGGTATTGACAAGCTTTGCGACCTCGGGAATGACATTCATATAAGCCGTTCCGCCGCCGGGAAGGATACCCTCGGCAACAGCAGCCTTCGTCGCATTGAGAGCGTCCTCGATGCGGAGCTTCTTCTCCTTCATCTCGACCTCTGTCGCGGCGCCGACCTTTATAACGGCAACACCGCCGGCGAGCTTCGCAAGTCTCTCCTGGAGCTTCTCACGGTCGAAATCGGAGGTCGTGGTGGCGATAGCCGACTTGATCTGGTTGACGCGGGCCTTGATCTCTTCCTTGTCGCCCTGACCGTCGACGATGATGGTGTTTTCCTTGTTGACCTTGACCTGTCTTGCTCTGCCGAGCTGTTCAAGAGTCGTGTCCTTAAGCTCAAAGCCAAGCTCGCTCGAGATCACCTGACCGCCCGTAAGGACGGCGATGTCGCGGAGCATCTCCTTGCGGCGGTCGCCAAAGCCGGGAGCCTTGACTGCTACGCAGACAAATGTGCCGCGGAGCTTGTTGAGTACGAGAGTCGTGAGAGCCTCGCCCTCGACATCCTCTGCGATGATGAGGAGCTTTCTGCCCTGCTGAACGATCTTCTCAAGCAGGGGAAGGATCTCCTGGATATTCGAGATCTTCTTATCGGTGATGAGAAGGAGCGGATCGTCAAGGGTCGCTTCCATCTTATCCATATCGGTAGCCATATAGGGCGAGAGGTAGCCGCGGTCGAACTGCATACCCTCGACGACCTCGGAGTAGGTATCAGCCGACTTCGATTCCTCGACGGTGATGACGCCGTCGTTCGTGACCTTCTCCATAGCGTCGGCAATGAGCTGACCTATTACCTCGTCGGATGCCGAGATGGTGCCGACTCTTGCAATATCCGCCGAGCCTTCGACCGGCTTCGAGTTTGCAACAAGGCACTCGACCGCGCGATCGACAGCCTTCTTCATACCCTTGCGGAGGACCATCGGGTTAGCACCCGCGGTGACATTCTTCATGCCCTCACGGACAAAAGCCTGAGCAAGCAGGGTCGCGGTAGTCGTACCGTCGCCGGCTGCATCGTTGGTCTTCGTTGCGACCTCTTTCACGAGCTGAGCGCCCATGTTCTCGGCTTCATCCTCAAGCTCGATCTCCTTCGCGATGGTAACACCGTCGTTGGTGATCAGCGGAGCGCCGTACTTCTTGTCAAGAACAACATTTCTGCCCTTCGGGCCGAGAGTGATCTTGACCGTATCGGCGAGTTTATCAACACCCGACATCAGGGCGTTTCTCGCCTCTGTGCCGTAAAGAACTTTCTTTGCCATAATAAAAGTTACCTCCCGAAATTATTCAACGACCGCAAGTATGTCGCTCTGACGCACGATATTGTATTCGACGCCGTCGCACTTTACTTCGGTTCCCGCATATTTGCTTGTGATTACCTTATCTCCGACCTTAACGGTCATTTTTACTTCCTTGCCGTCGACAAGCCCGCCGGGGCCCACCGCGATGACCTCCGCCACCTGAGGCTTTTCCTGCGCGGATGCGGTAAGGATGATACCGGTCTTGGTCTTCTCCTCCGCCTCCATCAATTTGACAACCACTCTGTCTGCCAAAGGTTTGATCGTCATAAAAATTCCTCCCTTTTTATATATGCGAATGACGCATTATTTTTTCCGAACACGATTTTTGTCGGATTAGCACTCAAATCGCTTGAGTGCCAACCAACAATGCTTATTATACAACATTCCGCCGAAATTGCAAGGGCTTTTGCCATAATTAACATTTATTTAACATTCTCACTTCGGAGGCACGCGTGATAATTTCAATTCTCAGCGCCGGTGTCGGCAGAGTCGCGCCGATACTGCTTATACTTACGGGGATATATTTTTCGGCAAGGCTCAATATGGTAAAACTCGTCGCAGGCGCCCTCGGAAGAAAGAAAGGACGCCGGAAGACCGGTAAAGTCTCACCCTTCGCAGCGGTCATGATGGCGCTCGCCGGAACGCTCGGCGTCGGCAACATAGTGGGCGTCGCGGGAGCCGTGAGCGCGGGAGGCTACGGGGCTGTCTTCTGGATGTGGGCAAGCTCGCTCTGCGCCATGGCGCTCAAATACGCCGAGACCGTCCTTGCCGTCAGCCACAGAAGGAGCGACGGGCGCGGGGGCTTTTTCGGCGGCGCAGTCTATTACATAAGGGATATTTTCGCCTCGCTCGGGCATGACCGTGCGGGGAGCTTTACCGCGTTTGTCTTTTCCCTCCTCTTTCTCTTCGACGGCTTCACGACGGGCTGCGCCGTGCAGATAAACGCAGCGGCAAAGGCAGCCGAGAGCATAATAGGTATCCCCGCGATAGCCGTCGGGATCGCAGCCGCGGTGATAGCCTTCATCCCCGCGGCGAAGGGGACGGAAAATGTCGCGGGGCTGACGACCTTTCTCGTGCCTGTGCTTTCGGGGATATATGTGATCCTCTCGATAGCCGTGCTGGTGATAAGGGCGGACAGGATACCCTACGCCTTCTCTGCTATCTTCTCGGGCGCGTTCAGCACCGGAAGTGCCGCGGGAGGGATACTCGGCTTCCTCACCTCACGCGCACTCAGATTCGGTACGATCCGCGGACTCCTCTCTAATGAGGCAGGCTGCGGAAGCTCCCCGACCGCGCACGCCTCCGCCGATACCGACGATCCGGTGAGGCAGGGATTTCTCGGAATCTTCGAGGTCTTCGCCGACACGATAGTCCTCTGCACCATGACAGCCCTGGTGATAATCGTAAATTCCGATGTGCCGGGCGTCGCCGGCGAAACAGGGATAATGCTCGCGCTGAGATCATACTCGGTAACTCTCGGCAAGTGGTCGGAATACATCCTCGCCGCCTCGGTCGCCGTGTTCGGGCTTGCGACGGTCGTCTGCCGCGCGCACTACGGATGTGAGTGCATAAGGTACTTCTGCCGCGGGAACGAAAAGAACGGCTTCAGGTTCATCTTTCTCGCGCTCTTCTCCGCGGTGACGGTCATAGGTTCGGTCGCCTCGGCAGATGCGGTACTCTCCGCCGCAGACCTCTCGATCGGAAGTATGACCATCCTTAACCTTGTCGTCCTCCTTCTCGGCAGAAAAGAGGTCTTCGCACTCACGAAGGGCTATTTTGACAAAGAAAAAAGTTGACAAAATGATATATAATTGATATAATAAGATGATTCAAAGCATAAGACAGGAAAAGCAAATGGAAAAACGAAGGCACGCGAATATTCCGATCTTCATACCTCACCTCGGATGCCCGAATGACTGCGTTTTCTGCAATCAGAGAACGATTTCCGGGCATCTTGATTTTGACCCGTCGGATGTCGTCGGGGAGATAGACAGAGCGCTGTCGACCATCGGTGACAGGGACGCCGAGATAGCCTTCTTCGGCGGATCGTTCACCGGCATCGACCGCACACTTATGGTCAGCCTTCTCGACACGGCGCAGAGCTATGTCGATTCGGGCAGAGTAACGGGTATCAGAATGTCGACCCGCCCCGATTATATCGACGAAGAGATAATCGGTATCCTCTCGCATTACACGGTCAGCGCGGTCGAGCTCGGGATACAGAGCACCGATGACCGCGTCCTTGCCGCCTGCCGCCGCGGACATAATACCGAAGCGTCTGAGCGAGCCTGCCGTATGCTCACGGAGGCGGGATTTTCTCTCGTCGGTCAGATGATGATAGGTCTTCCCGAAGCGACCCCCGCATCCGAGGTCAGAACGGCGGAGGATATATGCGCCTTCGGTGCCTCGGCGGCAAGGGTCTATCCCACCGTCGTCTTCCGCGGGACCTGCCTTTGCCGTATGGCGCAGGAGGGGTCTTATACTCCGCTGAGCGATGCCGATGCCGTACAGAGGAGCGCATCGGTGCTTGATGTGTTCGACAGGCATAATGTCACGCTTCTGCGCGTCGGACTCTGCGCGTCGGAAAACCTTTCCTCAGATGAGGAGGTCTACGGAGGCGCGAATCACCCGGCGATCGGCGAGCTTGCCATGAGCGAGCTTTTCTTCCGCCGCATATGCGAATCTCTCGGCGAAGAAAAAAAGCCCCGCAGGATCATCCTCTCTGTCGCCCCCGGAGCCGTATCGAAGGCTGTCGGGCAGAAAAAGAGCAATATAATACGCCTTCGCGAAGCCCTCGGCGTAAGGGTCGAAAAGGTCCGCGAGGACAGGGAGCTTTCGGGCTACGGCATAAAAATTCAGGAAATATAAACAAGGAGAACAGTCGGTGTACCTTAAATCACTTGAGATGCAGGGCTTCAAGTCCTTCCCCGACAAAACAAAACTGACCTTTGAGGGCGGAGCGACGATCATCGTCGGGCCGAACGGCAGCGGAAAATCGAATATTTCGGACGCTATGCGATGGGTACTCGGAGAGATCTCCTCGAAGAGCATCCGCGGCACGAAGATGGAGGATGTCATCTTCATCGGCTCCGACAGCCGCAAGCGGATGAGCTTTGCCGAGGTATCGGTGACATTTGACAACACAGATAAGGAGAACCGCCTTGACAGCCCGTATGACGAGGTGACGGTCACGCGCCGCTACTACCGCTCGGGCGACAGCGAATACTTTATCAACCGCCGGTCGGTAAGACTGCGCGACATATACGAGCTTTTCATGAACACGGGTATCGGGCGCGACGGCTATTCTATCATCGGACAGGGCAAGATCGCCGAGATAATCTCGCGCAAGAGCGACGAGCGGCGCAACATCTTCGAGGATGCCGCCGGTATCGCGAAATTCCGCCACAAGCGCACCGAGACAGAGCGCAAACTCGCCCAGACCGAGGACAATATGGTGAGGGTCAACGATGTCTTTCTCGAAGTCTCGGCGCAGGTCGGTCCCCTTGAAAAGGAAGCCGAAAAAGCAAAGCGCGCGATAGTCCTTCTCGAAGCGAAGAAGAAAGCCGATGTCCAGCTCTGGCTCTACGACACGGAAAAGCTCCGCGGCGACATCGAAAATGCCGACGAAGCCTTCCGCCGCTCGGAATTCGAGCTTCAGACGGCAGAGGACGCGCTGCTCGGCTTTGAACAACAGAACGAAAGGCTCTTCGAGGCATCGAAAAACAACAAGGTAGCCTCCGAACAGCTCTTCAATCAGATAAAGGCTCAGACCGACGAAAACCATCGGCTCGAGAGCGAATACCGCGTCAACGACAGCAATATCCTTCACGCAAAGGACCTCATATCGGCAGCAAAAGAGGCATCGGCGGGAACTCTTATGACACTTGAAGCCGAGAAGCTGACCGTTTCGAGCCGCAAGGCAAATGTCTCCGCGCTTGAGGAAAAGCTCGCCGCGCTGAAAGCCGAACACACCTCGGTGACCGACGAGCAGAAAAAGGCATCGGACGAGGCTGAAGCGCTCGAGCTTGACATCGCGACGGCTCTTGAGGACATTCATCGCCTTGAGAGCGAGGAGACAGACCTTCGTGTCCGCGTCTCGGTGCTTGAAAACGCCAATAAAAACGACTCGGGAAAGAATGATTCGATCCTCTCCGAAATAGATAATTATCAGAAGATCTCGGACGACCTCGCCGAAAAGTGCCGCTCACGGAGCGGGATCATAGATTCCTACACCGCGCAGGCGAAGGAGGTCGAGGAGAGCTTCGCCTCGGTCTCAAAGGAAGCCGCAGAAGCAGGAGAAAAACTCACCGAGACCCGCCGCGAGCTTGACCGCAAGAAGCTCCGCCGCGACTCTCTCGCACAGAGGATAGAAAACTTCCGCATAATGGAGGAACAGCTCGAGGGTTACAGCAACTCGGTGCGCTTCGTTATGAAGCAGTACGGTGCGGGGCGCATAACGGGTCCCGACGGCTCGGTCTGCGGAACGATCTACGGCCCGCTCTCAAAGGTCATATCGGTCGACGACAGCTATGTGACCGCGGTCGAAACGGCTCTCGGCGCAAACCTTCAGAACATCGTCGTCGCCGACGAGAGCGTCGCAAAGGCTGCCATGTATGCCTTAAAGCAGGCACAGGCGGGCAGAGCGACCTTCTTCCCTCTCACCTCGATGAAAGGGTCGACTCAAAGTGAAGAAATAAGACAGGCGTCGTCATACCGCGGCTTTGTCGCCGTCGCCGACACGCTTGTAAAGTGCGAAGAACGCTTCCGCGGGGTCGTGTCGAACCTTCTCGGCAGGACCGTGGTCTTTGACAATATCGACAATGCGACGGCTATGGCAAGGCAGCTCCGCTACCGCGTCCGCGCCGTAACGCTTGACGGGCAGCAGATAAATGTCGGCGGCTCCTTCACCGGAGGCTCGTCGAAAACCAAAAACGGCATCCTCGGCAGAGCCGGAGAGATAAAGAACCTGCAAAACGAGCTTGACGCGACCGATTCGGACATTTCGGTGACCTCATCGCTCGTCGCCTCAATCGAAAAGAAAGCCGAAAAGCTCGCCGACGAACTCTCATCGGCGGACGAAAAGCTGAAACTCATCGCCGCGCTCAAGAACACCGAGGTCAACAGGCTCGAACAGCTCCGTGCGAAGCTCGATGCTAACAACACCTTAATAGAAAAGCTCCGCGGCGACCTCGGCGAGCTGTCGCAGGCTCGGGTCAGGAACGAGGACGAGATAAAATCGCTGACGGTACGCACAAAGGAGGTCAGGAAGCAGATCGAAGAGATCTCCGCCTTCCGCGCCGAAAAGGATATAGAAAAGAACGAACAGCTCTCTCTCCGCGACTCTCTCGGAGAAAAGCTCACCGCCCTCTATGTAAAGACGGTCGAGGTCGGCAAGGACATCGAATCCGAGCAGGCTCTGCTCTCACAGTCGGAGGCTATCATCGAAAAATGCAGATCCGAGATCGCCGTACAGGACGAGCGGATCGCCTTCCTCGAAGAGAAGATAGCCTCGCTCGACGCAGCACAGACCGAGAACCGCAGGGTCTTCTCCGAAGGAGAGGAAAAGCTACGGCTCCTGAACTCGAAGCGCTCGCTGCTCGAATCCGACAGCTTTGAATTCGAGCGCAAGCTGAACGCCCTCAACGCAAAGACACGCGACAAGATGAACGAGAAAGAAAACATCTTCCGCGAGTACACAAAATGGGAAACGAAGCTCGCCTCGCTCCGTGAGGCGCAGGACAAGCTCGCAAACCGCCTCTCGGAGGAACACGGACTGACAAGGAGCGAGGCAGTCGCTCTCGGATACCCGCAGATCGACGCGAAGACCCGCCCTGAAGTCCAGCAGATCCAGACCGATTGCCGCAACAAGCTCCGCTCCATCGGAAATGTCGACCTTGATTCGGTCGAAAAATACAAGGAGATCAAAGCGCGCTACGATTATATGTCGGCACAGATAGAGGATCTTGACCGCTCGAAGGCAGAGCTTCAGAGCATCATTGAAAAAATCGACAGCGAGATGAAGACGACCTTCGTCGAGGCTTTCGATAAGATCAACGAAAACTTCGACAGAGTCTTCCGCGAGCTTTTCGGCGGCGGCTCGGCACAGCTCCTTCTCACCGAACCCGACGATGTGCTGAATTCCGGCATCGAAATAAAGGCTGCTCCCCCCGGAAAGATAATCAAATCGCTGATGCAGCTCTCGGGCGGTGAGCAATCCTTCATCGCGATTGCTCTCTTCTTCGCGATAATACAGGTGAACCCGACACCCTTCTGTATTCTCGACGAGATAGAGGCGGCGCTTGACGAGGTGAATGTCGCGCGCTTCGCCGAATACATAAAGCGCTATTCCGACGGCACGCAGTTCGTTATCATTACCCACCGCCGCGGCACTATGGAAGCGGCAAACCGGCTCTACGGCGTGACCATGCCCGAACACGGCATATCAAAGGTACTCGCCCTCGATGTCGGCGAAATATCGAAAAAGAAAGGTGATTCATGGGATGAAATTTTTGGATAAACTCAAAGCGGGACTCAAAAAGACGAAGGACGCGATCTTCGGCGGACTGCACAAGATAGCGAAGACCTTCACCCGCGTCGACGAGGATATGCTCGAGGAGCTTGAGGAAATGCTCATCGAAGCCGATGTCGGCGTCGAGACCACGGAAGAGATAATAGAAGAGCTCCGCGACCGCATAAAGGACGGCAGGCTCAAGGAACCCGAGCAGATAAACTCGGCACTCAAGGAGATAATCTCGGGCATGATAGGCGACGGCGAGCCGCTCAACCTCAGCACGACGCCCTCTGTCATCCTCGTTATCGGCGTCAACGGCGCCGGCAAGACCACGAGCATCGGAAAGATCTCGAACAAGCTCAAAAAGGAAGGCAAAAAGGTCGTCGTCGCGGCGGCGGATACCTTCCGCGCGGCGGCTATCGACCAGCTCGGCGTCTGGTGCGAGCGTTCGGGCGTTGAGATGATACGCCAGAGCGAAGGCTCCGACCCCGCCGCGGTCGTTTTCGATGCCGTGAATTACGCGAAGAACAAGCACGCCGATGTCCTCATCATCGACACCGCCGGCAGGCTCCAGAACAAGAAGAACCTTATGAACGAGCTGTCGAAGATAGACCGCGTCATCGACCGCGAGCTTCCGGGAGCAGCGAGAGAGAATCTTCTCGTCCTTGACGCCACGACGGGTCAGAACGCGATCCTTCAGGCAAAGGAATTCAAGAATTCCGCCGCACTAACGGGACTTATCCTCAACAAACTCGACGGCACGGCAAAGGGCGGTATCATAATCTCCATCAAGAGAGAACTCGGTATCCCCGTGAAATTTATCGGTGTCGGCGAAAAGATAGACGATATGCAGCCCTTCTCCGCCGACGAATTCACCGACGCCCTCTTCTCGGAAGATGCGGACAGGAGCTGAGAGGTACAAAATATGAAAGCTGTACTTGCCTCACACAACAAACACAAGATAGCCGAGCTTCAGAGGCTCCTCTCGGTCTACATCCCCGAGATAGAGATCCTCTCGCTCGCCGATGTCGGACTTGAAGGCGAGATAGTCGAGGACGGCAAGACCTTCGCCGAAAATGCACTCATAAAGGCAAATTTCGCCGCGAGATCGGGACTTATCGGCATCGGCGACGACTCGGGACTCTGCGTCTACGCCCTTGACGGTGCGCCCGGAGTCTACTCCGCCCGCTACGCCGGTGAAAACGCCGACGATAAGGCAAACAACGAAAAGCTGCTCGAAGCGCTCAAAAACGAACCGAACCGAGAAGCAAAGTTCGTCTGCACGGTCGCCTGCGTCTTCCCCGACGGTTCGACACCGATCATAGTCGAGGGCGAGACCGAGGGTGAGATCCTCTGCTTCCCGCGCGGCGAGAGCGGCTTCGGCTACGACCCGCTCTTCTGGTTTGACTACGACGGCAAGACCTTTGCCGAAATGGACGAGGACGAGAAAAACTCGGTCAGCCACCGCGGAAAGGCGATAAAAAAACTCGCCGTCGCTCTCGCGGGCAGGCTCGGGAACGAAAATAATTCTACGGAGAAAAAATAATATGACCTCAAAACAGCGCGCATACCTGCGCTCACTTGCCGTCAACACCGAAACGATCATGCAGATCGGCTGCGGCGGCATATCCGAAAACCTCATAAAGACCGTATCCGACGCACTCGAAGCCCGCGAGCTTATAAAGCTACGCGTCCTTGACAACTGCGAATACACCGCCCGCGAAGCCGCAGAAGCTCTTGCCGATGCGACGGGCGCCGAAGTCGTCACGGTGATCGGCTCGAAGCTCGTACTCTACCGCGAATCGGTCAACAAGAAGAAGATATTCCTTGACTGACATGGAGGAAAGAAAAAAGCGCGTCGGCATCTACGGCGGCACCTTCTCTCCCCCGCATATCGGGCACCTTGCCGCCGCGAGAGCCTTCATAGGGAGCCTGTCACTCGACAGCCTTCTGATAATCCCGGCTCTGATCCCGCCGCACAAGAAAATAGCCTACCGCGACGACCCGCGGGCAAGGCTCGAAATGTGCCGTCTCGCCTTCGGGGATCTGGAAAAGACCTCGGTATCCGACATCGAGATCCTGCGCGGAGGCAAAAGCTACACCTCCGACACACTGAGGTCCCTTGCCGGCGACGACCGTGAGCTTTTCCTGCTCTGCGGCACCGATATGATCCTGACCCTTGACGAATGGCACGAACCCGAAACGATCTTCTCTCTCTCGACCCCCGTCTGCATAAGGCGAGAGAGCGATCCCGCGGCAAAAGAGGATCTTTCCCGTACAATAGCGCGTTACAAAGCCGAATACGGCGTGGAAGTACCCGTGATCGACGCACCCGCTGTCGAGGTATCCTCGAGCGAGATCCGCGAAAGGCTTGCAAAGGGTCTTTCCGCCGACGGACTCGTACCCGATAAGGTCGGAAACTATATAAAGGAGCATCACCTTTACCAATGAAATTCAGTGAAGAAAGCATTTCGGCTCTCCGCGAGAGAATCTCTGCGGATCCTGAGATCTCACCGAAGCGGAAAGCCCATATCCTTGCCGTCGAAAGAATGGCGGCTCGTCTCGGCTCCCTCTATATGCCCGAAAAAACCGATATTCTGCGCGTTGCGGCTCTCCTGCATGATGTAACGAAGGAATACCCTTCCGCGCGTCAGATCGAGATCTGTCGCCGTTACGGGCATGAACCGACGCGGGAGGAGCTTTGCGCACCGAAGACATTTCATGCGCGCACCGCGGCATACCTCATCCCCGACCTCTATCCCGGGTACGCCGACCCCGAGGTGATCTCGGCTGTCCGCTGGCACACGACGGGACACGCGGGCATGACGCTTTCCGAGATGCTCATCTACCTTGCCGATTACATCGACGACACGAGGACCTTTGACGACTGCGTAAAGCTCCGCCGCGCCTTCTTCGACGCCTGCCCCGAAAAAATGAGTGCCGAAGAAAGGACAGAGCATCTTCTGAACATTGTCATAATGTCATACAGGATGACCGTCTCGGGTCTGATCTCGGACGGACTTCCGATAAGCCCCGACACCGTATTTTCGATGAACGAATTACTCTGCCGAAAAATAGAAAAAGGAGAAAAAGAAAATGGAAAATAACGAAAACCTCAATAACGAAATAAACGAAGAGGCCCTGCCCTCGCTCGCCGACGCGAACGCGGCTGATCTTGCCGACCGCATCTGCGAGGTGCTTGACGCAAAGAAGGCTCACGACATAGAGAAGATAGAGGTCGGCGACAAGACCGTCATCGCCGAATACTTCGTGATCTGCACCGGAAACTCGAATACACAGGTACACTCTCTCACCGACGAGGTCGAATATCAGCTCGGAAGGCAGGAGGTAGATCCCCTCCGCGTCGAGGGCAAGGACGGCAACGCGTGGATCATTATGGACTACGGCACCGTCATCGTCCACATCTTCAACCGCGAGGCAAGGCAGTTCTACAACCTTGAAAAACTCTATCAGTAAACGGAAAGCAAAACAAAAAAAGGCTCTCACGAGCCTTTTTTGTTTACGGCTTTTTTTATTCTTGCCCGCCGCACAAGCGAGGTAACAATGCTGAAGGCAAGTATCACAAGCACCATCCCGAGCGCTATCGCAAGCGCCGAGATAAGCGTATCGGTGCCGCTGTCGGTGAATTTCGCAAGGTTCCCGCGAAGCGCCCAGCTCATCGTATAGAAAAGCATACTTCCCGGCACGAGCGGGATTATCGCGGGAATGATGAAGACCGTAGCCGGTGAGCGCATGAGCCTTGCCATGACCTGCGCGTAAGCCTCTCCGACGAGAGAGGCAAAGAACATACAGGGAAAGAGCGAAAGTCCCGCGCGGTCAAAGAGCAGATATACCGCCCATGTGATGCCCCCTCCGATCGTCGCCACCGCAATATGCCGCGGATGCCTGACTCCGAAAAGGAGAGAAAATCCCGCCGATGAAAGCGTCGCCGCCGCTATCTGCACCCACGGAATGACCTCCGCAGTCCCCGGCATGAGCATATCGGCTCCGCCGCAGATGAAGGTCGCCCCCGCGAATCCCACGGCAATGGCGATAGCCGTGATTATAGACTCGCAGAAGCAGAGCAGTCCGGTTATCGTGTCACCGGTCAGCAGATCCTCGAGCGCTCCGGTTATCGAGACACCGGGGATCAGAAGCATTATGGCTCCTATGATTATCGCATTTATGTTCTCACCGAGTCCCGAATACACAAGAAGCACCGAAAGCGCTCCCGACGCGAACGAGGTGATAAGGTAATGCGCGATCTTGTTCGTATGTATGACGCTCCGAAGCCTCTCGGAAAGGAATATCACGGTAGCAACAAGGGCAACCGCTATGACATCCCGCCATGTTCCGCCGAAGAAGACCGTAAAGCTCCCGGCGGCAAGTATCGATGCCGCGGCGGTGATCTGCCATTTCATCGGGCGCTCGGCGGCGATCCGCGCTATCTCGCTCTCCACCTGTTCCGGCGGAATGTGCTTTGCGCATATGTCGCGCGAGAGTCGGTTAAGCTGGCTGAGCTTCTCCATATCCCTCGCCTGCCCCTTTATCCGCCTCGTCTGCGTGATGATCTCGCCGTCGTCGGCAATGACCGTCACGACTATCGACGAGGTTATCGTCAGCGTGTCGACGCGCCGCGCCCCGTAAGAGTAGCAGATCCTGCTCACCGTGTCCTCGACACGGCTGACCTCTCCGCCGCAGATGTGCATCATCTCGCCAAGGTCAAGGGCGCATTTCAGGATCTGCGCAAATTCGGTCTTTTCGGCCACTGAATTTTCAACCATAAAGTTCCCCGGTCATAAAGATTGTAGTTTGCTGAAAAGAAAGTCTATCGCATCGGTATAGCTTGCCGCACCCTTGCCGTAAAAGCTCCCGGCGCAGGCATCGCGGAGATAGGAGATCCTTCTGTATTCCTCTCTCCGGTCAATATCGGAAAGGTGTACCTCGGCTGCGGGAAGAGAGACCGCACGGAGCGCGTCGGCTATCGCTATGCTCGTATGCGTGTACGCCGCGGCGTTTATCACTATCGCGTCGTATGCACCGGCTGCCGCCTGTATCCTGTCCACAAGCACACCCTCGTGATTCGACTGGAAGATATCGCAGTCTATCCCCTTTCCGGCGCAGTAGGTCTCAAGCATACGGCAAAGCTCCGCATAGGTCGTCCTGCCGTATATCTCAGGTTCGCGCGAGCCGAGAAGGTTGAGGTTCGGACCGTTCAGTATAAGCAGCCTCATTCGCCGATGAGCTTTACTATCTGCTCGACCGTCTCCTCTACCGTGCCGTTGTTGTCGACCTCATAGTCGCACCATTCGCGGTAGAGAGGCATTCTCTCGGCGTAGAGATCCTCGATGCTCTTGCTCTGTGACAGGGGCCTTCCCTCAAGCTCGAGATTTGTCAGATCGCGGTTGATGAAGATGATATCGCCGTTCTGCCTCAGTGCGTTCTTGTTGTCCGCACGAAGGACTATGCCGCCGCCCGCGGAGACGACCGCCGAGGGCTGCTTTCCCGCCCATTCGGCGGCAACATGCTCGGTGCGCCTGAAGGCGTTCTCGCCCTCTCTGCGTATGATCCTCTCGGGCGATCTGCCGTAGAGCTTCATAACAGCATCGTCAATGTCGATATGGCGTTTGCCGAGTCTTGCCGCAAGTGCCTTGCCGACGGTCGACTTGCCGCTGCCCGGCATACCGATGATGATGACATTTCTCTGCTTTTTCTCGATAGTCGAAATTATCTGTGGGATGACCGCATCGTCTATCTCGGTACCCGTAAAAAGCTCACGGGCGCGCTTTGCCTGCGCCACGAGCATAGGAAGTCCGTTGACAGCCTTTATCCCCCTGCTCTCGGCGTCAAGCAGGAGCGCCGTCTTCAGCGGGTTATACACAAGGTCGCACACCGCCTCGAGACTGTCAAGTCCGGCGAGCGAGGTCGGAGCCTTTCCGTTCTCGGGGAACATTCCGACGGGCGTCGCGTTGATGAGGATCTGCGCATCGGGGTGGTTCTTCGGGATCTGGGCATACTTGCTTCTCGTGATATTCACTATCTTACCGGCGCCGTGATCCTCGAGCGAGACTCTTACCGAAGCGGCACCTCCGCCGTCGCCGATAATGACGCATTTCTTGCCGGCGACATTGATGCCGGCGCTGTCGATCATATAGGAAAAGCCGTAGACATCGGTGTTGTATCCGAAGAGCCTTCCGTCGCTCTGCCTTCTGAGTACCGTGTTGACACAGCCCACACGGCGCGACAGTTCGGAGGTCTTCGACAGCATCGGCATGACGGTCCTCTTATACGGGATCGTGACATTTATTCCGGCAAAATTATAGGATGTAAGAAAGAGCGACAGTTGCTTTGACGCCACCTCGAAAAGCTGATAATTGTCGTCGCCGAGCATCGCGTGTATCTCACGCGAGAGGCTGTGATTCAGCCGTTCACCCAATAATCCGAATGTTTTTTCCATCTTAAATATGCTCCTTTTCCTGATATTCCCTTGAAAGTGTTAATATTCTGTCGTAAAGTCCGAGGACCTGCTCCGTAAAGCGCGGATCCGAAAGTCCCCCGACCTTCGCTTTGAGTTCGTTTTCGCGCGCGGTATCTCTTACGGGAAGCCCCCGCGCCGATTTAAGCCTTCCAATCTCGTCCGAAAGCTCCATCCTGCGGCAGAAGAGCCGCACAAGCTCCCGATCGGTATCGTCTATGTCTTTTCTTATCTCATCAATGCTTCTCAAATCTCTACCCCATACTTTCAAACACGGCGATCGCCGCCGAAGCCTCAAGTGCCGGAAGCGCACGGGGAAGGATGCAGGCATCGTTGTTGCCGGTGATGCTCACCGTGACCGGCTCGAGTGTGTCGAGCCTTACCGACCTCTGGGGCTTACCGATCGAAGGCGTTGGCTTTATTGCTACCCTGAAGATCACCGGCATACCGTCGGAGATCCCCCCGAGTATCCCGCCGCAGTTGTTCGTCAGTGTCACGACCCTGCCTTCCCTGACGCCGAACCCGTCGTTGTTTTCGGAGCCTCTCAGAAAGGCGGCACCGAAGCCCGCGCCGAATTCTATTCCCTTCACCGCCGGAACGGCGAAGACCCGCTCGGCTATCCTACCGTCAAGTCCGGAGAAAAGCTCCCCGCCGACTCCCGCAGAAAGTCCGTATATCATTATCTCGCCGACGCCGCCGACAGAGTCCCCGTCAGCCCTCGCCGCTTCGATAAGTCCTTTCATCCGCCCTCCGGCTTCCGTGTCAAGGACGGGAAAGCGCGGATCGGTCGCAAGGTATTCTTTTATGTCAATATCTTCCGCGCAGGGATCGAAGGGCTTGTCCCTCTCGCTCCCGACGGAAAGGATATGCGATACTGTTCCGATACCCTTCCTGCCAAGAAGCTGAAGGACTATCCCGCCGGCAATGCAGAGCGGGAGCGTCATCCTGCCGGAGAATCTTCCGCCGCCGCGAAGGTCGGCCCCGGGACCGTACTTCATCACAGCCGCGTAGTCGGCGTGTCCGGGTCTCGGGATAAGGTTTCTGTCGCAGCTTCCCTTGCCCGCCGCGCGGTTCTTTATCACCGCCCGTATCGGCTCCCCGTCAAGGCATCCTTTTTTGTCTATCCCCGAAAGGAACGAGAAGGTGTCGGTCTCGGCTCTGCCGGTAGACCATGCTTCGCTCCCCGGTCTGCGCCTTGAGAGAAATCTTTCAAGCTCTTCATACGATATATGCTCTCCGCAGCTCGCCTCAAGCCCCGAAAGCCTCAGCGTTATCTCCTCGGTATGCGAGGCGCCCTCTGTCACGATGTCAATTCTCTTCATAGCCGCCCGTAGCTCCGTAGTTGCCGGATTCGATATCTGTCATATCCAAAAGCCCGGCAAGGTTCCTCTCCGATACGAATTCGACGACCGCATCACCGCTGTATTCAAGAAGTCTCCCGTCGACCGAGGTGACATACGACACATATCTGTAAGTATTCGAGAAAAACGGCATGAGCTGATAGACCGTATCGGAATCGACCGCGACGATAAAGCTCTTTCCGCTGACACCGCGGAGATAACCGTACTTTGCCTGCGTATATACATGCGAATCGCTCCCGCTGCTCCCGACGCTGAAGGTCAGCTTATAGTCATCGGTGTAGGACACCGTGCGGTTCTTCACTATCTCGGGAACTCCCGCACGCCGCACGACCGACCTTCCGGGGGTGAGATGAGTATAAAATTTCAGCTCATCCCTGCCGTAAAGCACCGTGCCGTCGTTTACCCTCTCCGCGACCGCGCGGTAGATGACATAGGCACCGAAGGCGTTCACCGAATCCTCCGTATTGTTGTAAACATATCCGTCCGCCCGTGCCTCTGTCAGCGCGTCGGTGAGGTCTATATACGAATCGTTTCCCACCATTGCCGCACTGAGCTGCGAGAGCCTTGATTTTTTGCTCGGCTTCCCGAAATGAAGCGGCAGGCAATCGCTGTAGACTCTCACAGAGTTCGGTATCACGGCAAGGATATATTTTTTGCCCGCCTTCTCGAAGGCCTGCCGTCTCTTTTCGATATTTTCGGAAACCGTGCGAAGCTCCTCGTCGGTGAAGCTCGTCTCGCCCATATAGTCGAGAAGGTAACCGTAACCGTCGCCCTCGTACTTTATCTCGAACACGAATCCGTTGCTCCCGACGATCACATTGTCGTCGTCGATCTCGCGGAAAAGCCTATAGCTTACATTATCTATGACATTTTTCACATCCGTGTTGCCGTAGACCGCGTCAAGGAAGGGATTCAGGGCTCCGAGATCGTATTCCTCTTTTATTGCCTCGCGACTCTCGCCGCTGATCTGCGACGAAATTACCGTCGCGCCGAAAAAGCAGGTCCCGCTGAGGATTATCCCCGCAAACAGAACAACAAGAATAAAATCGGCTTTTGCTATTTCTTTTTTCATATTCCGAGGAAATCCCTCCTTTCTGTCAGATAAGTCCGTCAAGCGACACCGTCGCGTATTCAGGATACTGAGGCATATAGTATATCGCCGTAAAGGCAAACAGTACGGTAATTATCACTGTACCGACAATGCCGACGGTATTCGCGGCGCTCTTCGCCGTTTCGCTCTCACGGCGGAGCAGTGCGTGCCGTATATATGACGGGACGGCTATCAGCAGCGATATGAGAAATGTTACGGCATATTTTATCCATGTAACGCTGCGAAGCAGCATAACATTTCCGTAATTGACACCGTTCAGCGCGGCGTCTATCGAATATTCCATTATCTGGAAGGGATCCTTAAGCCTCAGCGCCATCCAGAAGACCGATATTATCGCAAAGGTCATGATACCGAGAAGAAACGGCGCCACCTTATACTTCTTTATCCTTTCCCCGACTCCGAGCACATAAAGTCCCGCGGCGACGACAACTATCGGAAGAGCGATGAGCAGTGACTTCGGATTCTCCCTGTACCACACGGCTATCATAAAGAATCCGAGCGCCGTTGCGATGAAGCCCCGGTTCGACTTCAGCTTCTTACCCGCGAAGGGGCAAATGATGTAATCGTTCACATAGTCGAACAGAGTGACCATAAAGCGCCGGAAGTAAATATCGAGCGTCGCCGAGAAGAACGGATCGCGGAAGTTCACGGGGAGCTTTATCCCGAACATAAGGGCAACACCCGTCCCCATATCCGAATAACCCGAGAGCATCGCATACATCATAAGCGATACCATTATGAGCATCGCAAGTGCCATGATGACCGACACATCCTCGAGCTTTGCGCCGAAGACACCTTCAAAGGCATCGTTCAGCACGGCTCCGAGTGCGAACCTTTTCACAAAGCCGCGCATATAGAGCCTTGCACCGAGTGCAAAATTATGCATCGAGCTATCGCGATTCTCGGTGATATTCAAAAAGTCCTTGAACTTCACGATGGGTCCCGCTACCATTATCGGGAAAAACATAAGGTAAACGACACAGTCGACGATGCCGGGAGCCTTCGTGTCCCCGCGATATACATCAATGAGGCAGGATATGCAGAGAAGGCACCGCACCGTCGCTCCGACCGGGAACCTTATACCGTGGATAGTTTCAAAGACCTCTGCGGAATACCTCAGTGCCATCGTTCCGATCACAAAAAGCGAAATGAAGACCGCGAGAAGTATACTGCGTGCCTTCCTGTTCTTCTGCGCCGCCATCACACGGGTGAACACAAAGAGCAGGAAGATAAATGTGCATATAAGCAGGAGCGAAAAAGGATTCGCTATACCCGCAATACCGTAATACGCGATAAATATCGCCGCCAGCGCGATCTTTCTGTACTTTTCTTTGAGCAGATAATAGACCGCAAGCGCCGCGGGCAGGAAAAAGAAGAGAAATATCGGGGATGTTAGCGTCATTTGGCTTTTCCTCCGCAGGAAAATATGAGAGAGTTGTACAGAGCTTTCGCCTCCGAAAGGCGGCGCCAGACCGTGCGGTCGTCCATATTGTGCGACAAAGCAAAGCGTCTGACTCGGCGGGAGATCTCATTCCTGCCGGGAGCCTTTCCTCCGCCGATCATATAGACCGCTCTGACAGCCTCGGCAGTCTCGGCTTGTCCCGTGGCTTCGAGGAATCTCAGCGTATCGAAGACCGCGAGCAGGCGAAGCGCCGCAGCCTCCGTGCGGCAGGTTCCGCGAAGTCTGTCGAAGAGACTGAAATATGATATCCGCTCCGCATCGGGGCATATAAGCGCAAATTTTCTGAAATATCCGACAGCTCTGTCCCGCTCGCTCATGGTCATACTCCGTACATATATTGAAAGTAAAACTGCTACAAGCAAATTATCTCTCTTTTATTCGACCCGTGTCAAGGGCAAAAAGTCAAAGTTTGCACAAAGTTTACCATTGTTTATATCTTGACAACTGCAGTGTAATGTTGTATAATCAGCATATAACTTCCAAGGAGGAGATAAAAATTATGAAATCCGTAAAGATCCGCCTCTCCACGATTTCCGATGTCAGAGACTTCGTAAATATCGTTGCATCGTACGATGGCGATGTCGACCTCATCTCGGGTCGCTATATGGTCGACGGCAAATCGATCATGGGTATTTTCAGCCTTGACCTGCTCGATCCCATCACCCTTCAGACAGAGGGACCGAACGCCGACGAGCTTTTTGCCAAGCTCACGCCCTATATCGTCAAATAACAATTCGAGGATTTTCCGGAAACCTCTGCCGTGCGAAAAATGTGCGGCAGAGGTTTTTTGTCGGCAGATCGGGCGCTTGAGGCGCTTTTTTATTTTTTCGGTCTAAAAAATATGGTTGCGGGCAACAATAATTGTTGAGTATCAACTCTTCCGCGCGGGGCAGATTATTGTTGCGGAGTATCGTCTGGCTCCGCAATCTGTTGCCAAAGGAACCGATCATGAAAAAATTTCCGAAAATTCCGATAAGAGCCGGATGTATAGCGCTCGCCGTAACCATTCTGACAGCAGCGTGCGGTATATGCGGTTCCTATATTCCGAAAAATCAAGCTGCGGCTTTCGCCGTAAACAAAGATTACAATTCCGATAATGTCCACGCCGCCGCGACTCTTTCATATAACAGTACAAGTATTCCCCGCATACGCACTTTGAGTCGCTCGCAGGAGAACAGCCTATATGTCGGCGGTATGCCATTCGGCGTGAAATTCTCTACCGAGGGCGTAATGGTCGTAGGTTACGGCTCCGAACAGCCGAAAAATGCCAATCCGGGATTCCTCGCCGGTATAAGGCCCTCCGATTCCATCCTTAAAATAAACGAAAAAAGCGTCAACGATGTCAGCGCAATGACGGACGCCGTCGATTCGAGCAAAGGCGAGAAGATAACCCTTCTCTGCCGCAGAAAGGGTAAGGAGTTCACCGCAGAACTGACGCCCTACCGCTCGTCGGGCGACGGCAAGTACAAGACCGGACTTCTCGTCCGCGACAGCGGAGCCGGCATCGGCACCGTGACCTATATCGTCCCCGATACCATGGGCTTCGGCGGCCTCGGTCACGGCATCTGCGACAGCGAGACGGGCGCGCTCATCCCCATCGGAAGAGGCACCGTGTCCTCTGTCACCGTCACGGGCGTCGTGAAGGGTGCCGCAGGCTCACCGGGTGAGCTTCACGGCAATTTCACGGGTCCGAAGACAGGAAATGTGATCCTCAACACCTCCTGCGGTGTGTTCGGAGCCTTTTCCTCCCTGCCGACAGGCTGCGGGACTCTGATGCCCATCGGAAAAAGCGATGAAGTCCACCGAGGAGACGCCTATATCATTTGCTCGGTCGGCGAGGGTGCGCCTCAGCGCTACACCGTTAAGCTCTCCGACATCGACCGCAATGCGAAGGGCAGCAAATGCTTCTCTATAAAGGTCACCGATCCCGTGCTGCTTCAGAAGACCGGCGGCATAATCCAGGGTATGTCGGGAAGCCCCGTCATACAGGACGGCAAGCTGATCGGAGCCGTGACCCATGTTCTGATAAACGACCCGACCTCGGGCTACGGCATCTTCATCGGCAATATGCTCACGGCTATGCCCGATGTGTTGAAATAAAAGATAATAAAGGACTCTGCCGGCGGAAGTATTTCCGCCGGCATTTTTGTGTCACGGATGCCTTCCGCGAATATACTGCAAGGGAAAATAATTCATTATTCAGGAGGCAGAGTTTTGAACAACGGAACAGTAAACGGAATGCCTGCGGAGGGATTTCTCAAGGTAAAAGTCTCGACCGCGAGAGGCGCGATACCTCTTCAGGGAGCGAAGGTCGCGGTGCGCGGCACGACAGCCGACGATTCGGGAATAATAGCTCTTCTCACGACCGATCAGGGCGGTCTTACGCCTACGATAGCCCTTCCCGCCCCCGCAAAAGCCGATTCCGAGTCGCCCGGAAAAATCAGACCCTATTCGGAATACAACCTTGAAGTCACGCTCGACGGGTATCAGACGCAGTATTACTACAACCTTCCTATCTTCGCGACGATAACCTCGGTGCAGAGTGCCGACCTTGTGCCGCTCCGCGAGAACGGTTATCCCGATTTCGGAGATCCCAATAACCGGAGCGACAGGTTCTACAACCGGGAGAATCCCGACCTGCTCGGTTCCTGAAAGGGGTAAAGAATGAACAACGCAAACCTTCCGGTAATACCGCAAAGAATAACGGTACACCTCGGCAACGCCGATTCTGCCGCCGCGAATGTGACTGTCCCCTTCGGCGAATATGTTGCAAATGTCGCGTCGAGCGAGATCTACCCGACATGGCCAGTAGAGGCGCTCAAAGCCAACATCCTCGCGCAGACCAGCTTTGCCCTCAACCGCATATACACCGAATTCTACCGTTCTCGCGGATACGATTTCGACATCACATCGACGACAAGGCAGGATCAGTCGTTCGTGAACGGGCGAGAGATCTTTGAAAACATCAACAACATAGTGGGTGAGCAGTTCAACAGCTACATAAGAAGGCGCGGCAGTGTCGAGCCTCTCTTCGCCGCCTACTGCGACGGCGTGCGCACCACCTGCAACGGACTCTCACAGTGGGGTTCCGTAGAGCTTGCCGAGCAGGGACTTTCGTACCTTGACATACTGAAAAACTACTTCGGCGACGACATCGAGATAGTCACCGATGTTCCGATCGTCGGAGTCACGGGTTCGGCACCTCCGGAACCTCTCCGCATAGGTCAGGTCAACGACAATGTCCGCCTCGCCCAGCTCAGGCTGAACAGGATATCATCAAACTACCCGAACATTCCGAAGATCGCCCAGCCCGACGGCATCTTCTCCTTCGATACCGAGGAGGCGGTGAAGGAATTTCAGCGCACCTTCAGCCTCACCCCCGACGGCATCATAGGAAATGCAACATGGTACAAGATCATAAGGATATACAACGCCGTCCGCCGCCTCAACGAGCTTGACTCGGAGGGCATACCCTTCGATGAGATAACACAGCAGTACCCCTCTCTCCTCCGCAAAGGCGACACGGGGTCGGGCGTGGCTTCTCTGCAGTACTACCTGAATTATGTAGCTCAGTTCTACGACACGGTGCGCTCGGTCGCGATCGACGGCATCTTCGGCGATGAGACCGAATCGGCGGTGAGGGATTTTCAGCAGACCTTCGGGCTTGCCGTCGACGGACTTGTCGGTATCGAGACATGGAACACGCTCTACAACACATACCTCGGTTTCATAGCCACGATTCCTTTGAAATACACCGAAGGCGTGACCGTTCCCTTCCCCGGGGTCATCCTCCGCATAGGCTCGGAATCGGATGAGGTAAGGCTCCTTCAGGAATACCTCAATTACATCGCGGGCTTCTACCCGTCGATCCCATCGGTGAGTCCGACGGGATACTTCGGACAGATGACGCAGAACTCGGTGATAGCCTTCCAGAACGAATTCGGCTACCCGCCCACGGGTACCGTGAACGCTCCGGTCTGGAACGGGATCACGGAGGTCTACTCGGCGCTCTTCATCGGCAACAGGCTCGGTGAGGGTCAATACCCCGGCTATGCCGTCGGGTCGTGAAAAAGGAGGCTCGGTATGACCGACAATCTCAACGAACGCGAAGCTGTAAGCAATCTTCAGACCTACCTTCGCCGCATCTCGTACTTTGACGACGACATCCGGCGCGTCCCGATAGACGGGATATATGAAGAGGACACGCGCCTTGCCGTCCTTGAATTTCAGCAGAAGTACGGACTTCCGCTGACGGGTGTCGCCGACCGCGACACATGGACTATGATCTTCGGGAAATACTCCGACCTTTCCGACGAAAGAGAGCCGCCCGATATGTTCTCGGCTTTCCCGCGCAATCCCTCGGGATATGAGCTTCAGACGGGCGACACGCAGTTCCTCGTCGACATCGTGCAGTTCATCCTTGAGGAGCTTAAGATCGACTATGACACCCTCGGAGAGGTAAAGCGCACCGGCACATACGACGATGACACCGAAAAAGCCGTCTGCGAATTTCAGCGCCTCAACGGCATCACCGTGACCGGAAAGGTCAACAAGCTAACATGGGACGCCCTCGCCGCTCAATACAACAACAGCACCAAAGACTATCAGCAATAGAATATTTTCCCCGTAACAGGCAAAAATATATACGGAAAAACACGCAAATTCTGTATCTTGGAGAAAAGCAATGACGGGAAGATTCACACAAAAGGCTCAGAACGCCCTCAATGCCGCGCTCAACGCCGCGCGGAGCCTCGGACACACCTATATCGGCTCGGAGCATATCCTGCTCGGTATCGCCGCCGATCGCGAGAACGCTGCCTCACGGATTCTTGCCGCGCGGGGCGCCGTCCGCAACACCCTGCGCACCGCCGTGATAAGCATATCCGGCAAGGGCAGCGAGAGCCTTGTCGGTGCCTCCGATATGACCCCATGCGTAAAACGGATCATCGAGGAGGCGGCATCGCTCTCGGCACAGTTCGGGCAATCCTATGTCGGGACGGAGCATATCCTGCTTGCCCTGCTCGGTGAGTCCGACTGCGTCGGGATAAGGGTGCTTGAAGCCTGCTCGGTGTCGCCGCAGGAGCTGAAAAACGATATAACCGCCTTCCTCGGCGGCTCGGCGGCAAGGAGCAAAAACCGTCAGAGATCCGACAAGGGCGACCTCAAGCAGCTCTCTGCCTTCTCGGGTTACGGGAAAGACCTCACCGCAGCGGCAAGGCTCGGCAGGCTCGATCCCGTCGTCGGACGCGATGCCGAAACGATGCGGGTCATTCAGATACTTTCGAGAAGGCAGAAAAACAACCCCTGCCTTGTCGGTGAGCCGGGCGTCGGAAAGACCGCGGTGGTCGAGGGACTTGCGCAGAGGATAGCCGAGGGGAGCGTCCCCGAGCCTCTCCGCGACCGTGCGGTGATAATGCTCGACCTTCCCTCCATGGTCGCCGGAGCGAAATACCGCGGCGAATTCGAGGAGCGGATGAAAAATGTGATGAGCGAGATTGCAAAACGCCCCGAGATCATCCTCTTCATCGACGAGCTTCATATGATAGTCGGAGCCGGAGCCGCCGAAGGCTCGGTCGACGCCGCGAATATCTTAAAGCCCGCCCTGTCGCGCGGAGAGATCAGAGTCATCGGCGCGACGACCCTCAACGAATACCGACGCTATATCGAAAAGGACGCAGCGCTCGAGAGAAGGTTTCAGCCCGTTACGGTAAACGAACCCTCGCCCGCCGAGACCGTGACCATCCTCAAGGGTCTTCGCGACCGCCTTGAGGCTCACCATGGGCTGAGGCTTCCCGACGCCGCGATACGCGCCGCCGTCGACCTCTCGGGGCGCTATATAAACGACCGCTTCCTGCCCGACAAGGCAATAGACCTCATCGACGAAACGGCGTCACGGCTCCGCGTCTCGGGGCTTACCGAGCCTCCCGCGCTGAAAAAGACCTCCGACGAGCTGACAAGGCTCTCGCACGAGAAGGATGAAGCCATAACGCATCAGGACTTTGAGCTTGCCGCGAGCCTGCGCGACCGCGAGATAATCCTCCGCGGCGAATACGAGAAGGCAAGGCGCGAATGGGCGGGTTCGGACGACGCAAGACCCTGTGAGGTCAGCCCCGCCGACATCGCCGAAACGGTCGCACAGATAACGGGCATCCCCGTCGGAAGGATGACAGAGGACGAAAACGAGGGGCTTCTTAACCTTGAAGAAAAGCTCGGAAAACTCGTTATCGGTCAGCCCGACGCCACTGAGCGGGTAGCACGGGCAATAAGGCGCGGAAGGACGGGACTTTCCGACCCCGACCGTCCGGTGGGCTCCTTCATCTTCCTCGGTCCCACGGGAGTCGGCAAGACCGCCCTCTCGGAAGCCCTCGCCGAGACAGTATTCGGCAGCAAAAAGGCTATGATACGGCTCGATATGTCGGAATATATGGAAAAGCACAGCGTATCGAAGCTCATCGGCTCGCCCCCCGGATATGTCGGATATGCCGAGGGCGGACTTCTCACCGAAAAGGTCAGGCGCAATCCCTACTCCCTCGTCCTCTTTGACGAGATAGAGAAGGCTCATCCCGACATCTTCAACATCCTGCTCCAGATACTCGACGGCGGAAGGCTGACCGACTCGCAGGGCAGAGTCACCGATTTCCGGAACACGGTCATCATAATGACCTCAAATCTCGGGAGCGACCGCCGCTTTGCGAAGACTCTCGGCTTTGAAAAGAGGGACGACAGCCGCGCAGACGAGGAAAGGATCCTTTCCTCGCTCAAAAACGCCTTCCCACCCGAATTTCTGAACCGCATAGACGACACCGTGATATTCCGCCCGCTGACAAAGGACGACCTTTACACGATCGCCGGCACGATGCTCGCCGAACTTGCCGCACGCGCAAAGGCATACGGCATCGACCTCACCTTTGACGAAAGCGTCGGTCGCCTTGTCGTTGACGACGGCTACGACCCCGATTACGGCGCACGCCCCCTCCGGAGGTCGGTCACGCGCCTTGTCGGCGATGCCTTCTCTCTGGCGCTCCTGAAAAAGGAATTCGCCGCCGGAGACAGTGTATCTGCTGTCGCCGACGGCGGTAAGATAATATTCGTTAAAAACGGTGAAAAAGCCTCAGAAGACCCCGACGCTTGAATTCGTCTTCCAGTTCTGATGGCAGACATAGGGCATCTCTGCGAGCTGCTCCGCGGTCTTTCCGTCAAAGCTCAGAAGCGGCTGTTCAAGCTCTTCTATCCTCTCGTATTCGCCGTCAAGATAGCCCTGAACGCGCGATGCGGTCGAAAGGAGCCTCTCCTTAAGTCCGCCGAGCCTCAGCTCCTCGACAGAGAATCCGAAGGTCCTGTTTTCAAAGTACCACTGAGTCCTGAACGCTTCGATAAAGACATCGAGCTGTTCGACAATATCGGGGATCCTTGACTGCGCGATGTAGGCAAGTCCTACCCTGTCGCCATCACGGTAGGCATCGCGCAGGTCAAGCCCCAGCGTCGCCTTATACGAAAGCAGCAGGCAAAGCTCGCCGAGCGTCGTGAAGGCATATCCGAAGTTCTCGTCATCTCCGAGAAGGAGCAACCTCTGTGCGCTCTTCATAAAGTCCTCGCTGACCCTTTCCCTGTCCATATGAAGGTCAAAGAGTCCCTCGAGCGGGTCATTGTAGAGCAGATAACGGCAGGGATTCTTCGGGCTTCCGAGAGCCGCGGTAATACCCGTCAGCTCGTTCGGCGCGTCGAATGTAAGAAGCTCTTCATACCCGATGCCGAAGCATTCGCGGCTTCTCTTCTCAAGCGTCGCGCCGTCGGGATGACCCTTCATGTAGGCTCTCTCGGCGAAGTAGAGCATCGTCGGCAGGATCGAGAACTGTGAAGCCTCGCCGCCGTCATCGCCCCAGCCGGTCACGATGACATTGTCAAGCCCGTACCTTTCGCAGACATCGAGCTGCATCTCGGTAGACCTCAGCGACAGGCGGTTGTGCGGGGCAAAGCCCGACCACTTCCACGCGCCGCCGGCGAACACTACGGGATTTTTGAATTTGAGGTGGCAGTCCACCATATGCGAGAATATCTGCTCGTCCATCGAGTAGTAATCCCAATAAACCAGCGTAAGCCCGTCGGGGACCTTTGCGATGACATCCGGGGATATCTCGCCCTCGCGTACGCGATACGCCCCACCGAACGCCATACGGAAGAACATATCGCTCCACATCATAGGACTGTAGCCGTTATCGTGGCAGAGCTTCACGACCCTGTCAAGGTGTTCGAGCATTATCTCGGTCGCCGGTCTGTAACCGTTCTTTCCGAGGTACCTGCCGAGTCCGAGCGAATGTGCCTCATCCATACCTATGTTTATCCTGCCGCTCCTGAAAACACGCTTGCAGGTCTTAAGACAGGCGTCAATGAAAGTATAGGTGTCCTCGCTTCCGACGAGCAGGATGTCTCCTGTGTCGCGGAGCTTTCCCATAGCGCTCCAGCGGAGAGCCGTCGCAAGGTGAGCGAGCGTCTGTATGCACGGGATGACCTCAATGCCGAAAAGGTCGGCATAATCATCTATTTCGCGCAGCTCCTCCTCCGAGAAACGCCCGCGCATATGCCCGAAGTAGGGATAGTCGCGAAGCTCGTAGGTATCCTCGGTATAGAGCATAAGAGAATCGTAGCCCATCAGCGCAAGGTATCTTATCATCCTCTTCGCCGATGCCATATTGTAGACGGCATTGCGCGACATATCAGCCATATAGCAGAGCATTCCGAAATTTCCGGTGTAGCTCTTCCCTTCTCCGCCCGAAATGACTCCGGCAAGCTCCGAAAGGGCGCGGAAAAGCTCGCATTCACGGGTGTAGGTGACAAAGTATCCGTCACCTTTTTTTGTTACCGAAACCGAATCGGAATGACTTACCGTGACCTCTGTCCCGTCGCCGCAAAGCCCGAATCCGAGCTGATCCGCAAGCTCGGCAAGCGCGAGTTTCTGCTTCTCTTCAAGTCCCTTTATATTCAGCTTCATCATTTTCCTCCGTCGACCGCAGCGAGCTTCGTGAAAAGATCGGCATATATCGGGTCACGCTTTATCCTTCTGACATAAATATAGTGGTGTCTTGCGGGGTCGAAGGCGTAGCGGCAATCCGGAGTGACCACCGGCGCGGGAATTATCACGAAATCGAGCGCTTCGGGCTTTATAAGCACCGCCGCCGCAGTGACATCCCATACGACCTTTGACCAGCCATAGGGCTTCGACGAGAAGTTGCTCACGATGTCGACAAGATAGTCGCAAAGCCCGTTCTTGCCGCCGAGGTAATATTTAAGCTCGGGGACAGTCGTGATAAACTCGGTGCAGACACCGGCGCAGGGTATCTGAACGAGCGGGATCCCGCAGTCGAAGACCACCTGCGCGCCCGGAATATCCTGACGCAGGTTGAATTCCTTCGTGTCCTGCCAATGGAGCGCATGACCTCCGAGCCAGATAAGAACAGCCTTTTTGCATATCTCGGGGCATTTCACGATAGCCGATGCAACATTCGTGATAGCGCCTATCGCAACTATGTAAACGGTCTTCTCGGAATTCATAACGGTATTTATGATGTTGTCGGCAGCCTCGGACTCCACGGGAACATTCCTGTCGGTCATAAATTCGCGCGAGCCGCGGTACACGGGAATGTCGGCATTCTTATCGACGAGCTTGATAATACGGAATATCTCATTGTAGCTCTTCTCCATCCCGTCGCCCGCCGAGGTCGCGCGCTTGTTGAGGAAGGGCGCGGCATTTATCGAGAGCAGGTTCACCCTGTCGGGCGATCTCATAAGGTACGCCAGCGCGAACTGGTCGTCTATCTCGTTGTAGCAGTCGGTATCAAGGATGACATCCTTGACACTTCCGTCCTTAAGTCTTTCAAGTATCTCTTTCATAGCTTTTTCCCCTTAAAAAACAGAGGGTCGGCGATAAAATCCGTCAACCCTCTTTTCTCTCTTATCTGTTATTTCTTTTTGAAGATGCTCATAATATCCTCGAAGTCGCTCTCGGATATATCGCTTCCCTTGCCGGAGGTCGCTCTCGGTCTTTCGGGAGCCTTCGGTGCGGGGGCGGGTTCGGGTCTTGCCGCCTGCTGTACGGGGGCGGGAGTCTCCGTTGCCTTCGGAATATTCTGCTCCGCCGTCACCGTGACCGTGCGCTTGTCATCTTCGGGCTTTTTGTTGAAGCCGGTCGCGATGATGGTTATGCGCATCTCATCGTCAAGGTCGTTGTCAAACGCAACGCCCCAGATGACATTCGCCTCGGGCGATGCCTCGTTCGCGATAAGGGTCGAGGCAAGGTCTATATCCTCAAGTCCGACATCGCTCGACGCCGTGATGCTGATAAGGATACCCGTAGCGCCGCTCATCGTGGTCTCAAGCAGCGGGCTGGAGATGGCAGCCTTCGCCGCCTGCTCCGCCTTGTCCTTGCCGTTTGCAGAGCCGACACCCATGTGGGCGTATCCGGCATCCGCCATGACCGAGGTCACATCGGCAAAGTCGAGGTTGATGAACGAAGGAACATTGATAAGCTCCGAGATGCTCTGCACACCGCGGCGGAGAACATCGTCGGCTATCTCGAAGGCATTGGCAAGGGTGATCCTTGTATCGGACACCTGCTTCAGTCTTTCGTTCGGAATTATAACGAGCGAGTCGACATACTGGCTGAGCTCGGAGATACCCTCCATAGCCTGATCCATTCTGCGCTTGCCCTCGAATGCGAAGGGCTTTGTCACGATACCGACGGTAAGAATACCCATTTCCTTTGCAACACGGGCAACGACGGGTGCTGCACCCGTTCCCGTTCCGCCTCCCATACCTGCGGTAACGAAGACCATATCGGCACCGGTAAGTGCCTGCTTGATATCCTCGATGGATTCCTCCGCGGCTCTGGCGCCGATGGCGGGATTCGCGCCGGCACCGAAGCCCTTCGTGATCTTCTCACCGATAACGAGCTGTGTCGGGGCATCCGATCTGCGGATCGCCTGGCGGTCGGTGTTGATCGCAATAAAGTCGACCCCGCGGATATTTGTGGAAATCATTCTGTTGACGGCGTTGTTTCCGCCGCCGCCGACACCGATAACTCTTATACTTACACCGCTTTCAAGAGTATCGTCGTGTTCAAACGTCATGTCTGAGTCCTCCCGAATTTATTTATCCTGATATTTATATCATCATCCCGGCACAATAGACGGCACGAGTCATATACACTATATATAATAATATTTTTTTCCGTTTTTTGCAAGCCCTTTTATGAAATTTTCCGGGATTTTCGCAAAGATTTTTTACACCTTTCCTGACTTCGGGAAGGCTGTATGCCATATTACGCCGTTTTTCGTTCAGTCAAGCGAATCCACCGGTCTGAAGGTCGGGCGGTCGGGGACCGAGACATTTATGACCGCACAACTGTATATGCTGTCGCGGTTGTCCTCAAGAAGCGTCTCGGCGATCCTCATCTTCTCCTCGAAATCGTTGATGCTTCCGAGGAATATCCGGCACTTGCCGTAAAAAGTTATATAAACATCGTCGTACTTCCCCGCGAGACCTATCTCGGTCACATAGGGCGCATAATCCTTCGACTTTATAAGCTCAAGCATCTTCGCGACATAGGTGTTCTTGCCGTCGGCGTCATATTCGACGGGATAGCCGACCTTAAGCACGGCAAGGTCGGGAAGCTCGAGCCTTACGGCACCCGTTTCGCGCGCCTCGGCGACAGAGGACAGGCAGTCGATGACCCTCATATCCTCCGACAGGATGAAGCTCTCGCCGTCGTTGACTATAAAGTACGCGGGCTTGTCCGCCTTCACCGAGATGACGGCGAAGCAGAGGAGCTTTTCTATCCTCGCCTCGCGTATATAGGGCTTTGATTCAAGAAGCGTTTTTTCCGCCTTTTCCGTGTCGGCAAAGAGGAGCAGCCGGCTGTTTATCCCCGTCGCGCGGATTATCTCCTCATCGGTGTAGGGTGACTCTCCGCCGACAAGTATCACGCCGCCCCGGACGAACGAGACGATATTTACGGCAATTATTCCCGCAATCATAAGGAAAATCACCGCGGCAAGAATGACTATTACCTTCAGGCTTCCTGCCTTGAGTTGAGGGCGTGAGCGCCTCGGAGCGGGGCTTTTTTTCACACGGGGGGGCTTTTTTCCGCGCACGGGCGGCGTATTTTCCGCAACGGGTTTACTTTTTTTCATATTTTTTAAGCAGGCTCTCTATCTCGCGCAGGATCAGCACACCGGCATCCTTACCCGCGAAGGCGGCGATATTCCGGCTCAGTCCCTGCCTCGCCGCGGGATCGGAAAGAAGTTCCGAGACTTCGCCGACTATCCTGTCCTCGACCTTAAGAGTCGCCTTGTCCTCCCTGATTATCCTGACCGCTCCGGCATCCTCGAGCAGTTTTGCGTTCTTATACTGATGATCGTCGGCAACATGGGGCGACGGTATCATGATGCAGGGCTTTGCGAGCCGCGCCATCTCGGTCACGGTCATGGCTCCCGCGCGCGAGATGACAAGGTCGGCGGCGGAGAGCTTCTTCGGCATATCGTAAAGGTAATCGCAGAATTCGATGTTTTTATATTTCCCGAGTCCCGCGGCGTCAAACGCCCGCTTCGTCTCGGCAAAATTCTCTTTTCCCGTCGCGTGGATATGAAGCACCTCGGGGTGCTGCGAGGTATATTCCTTCATTATCCGTATCGCAGCATCGTTTATCGCCGGCGCACCGCGGCTCCCGCCGTAGGAGAGCAGAACGAGCCTGTATTTATCGTCTATCCCGAGCGCCTTCCTCGCCGATTCGCGGCTGTAACTTCCGAAGCTCCCGCGGACGGGATTGCCGACGACGGCACATTTGTCCTTTTCGTCAAGCAGTTCGGCGCTTCCCGGGAAGTTGAAGAGTATCCGGTCGACCTTGTGCTGGAGCAGCCTGACCGCAAGTCCCGGGGTCGCGTTCGACTCGTGGACGAGGGTCGGTATGCCGAGGTCTGCGGCAGCCTTCAGCGGAGGATAGCAGACATAGCCGCCCGTACCTATCACGATGTCGGGGCGGAATTCCTTCATCAGTTTCTTCGCCTTCATCGGAGAGGTCACATAATACCACGCCGCCGCGATGTTTCTCGGACTCAGCGAGCGCTGAAAGCCCCTCGCCTCTATGTGATATATCGGATAGCCCTCCCTGCCGACGAGAAGGTTCTCCATTCCCTTCTTCGTGCCGACAAAGGCTATCTCGGGATCGGGAAAATTATTCTTTATTATATCGGCTATGGCGAGCGCGGGGTTTATGTGACCTCCCGTGCCGCCGCCCGCAAGCAGAAATCTCATATTTTGCGAACCGTCCTTTCCGAAATAGATTTTTACTGTCCTTACGCCTTCTTCTCCGCCGAGAATCTCGAGATAGAGAGGATGACTCCCATCTCGAATATCTGCACGGCGAGAGACGAGCCTCCCGAGCTGAAAAACGGAAGCGCAACGCCCGTGTTCGGGATAGAGTTCGTGACGACCGCGACATTGAGGATGACCTGAAGCGCGACCTTGAACGAGAGTCCGTATGCCACAAGGCTCAGGTATTTGTCGGGACAGCGCGAGGCTATCCTGAATCCGCGGTAAACGAGGAATCCGAAAAGTCCCATGAGCATTGCCGCGCCGACAAAGCCCAGCTCCTCACAGATGATCGTGAAGATGAAGTCGTTCTGCGGCTGGGAAACATAGCCCTCTTTCAGAAGGCTGTTGCCGAGTCCCCTGCCGAAGAGTCCGCCCGAACCTATCGCATCAAGCCCGTGAAGGGTCTGCCACGCATCTCCGTGCGTATCTACCGTCTCGGGGCTGAAGGCTATCTTAAGCCAGCTCGTGACGCGATCCTGCGCATATGACGAAACAAGTATCAGCAGAAGCGCCGCCGCCGCAAGTATCCCGAGGATGAGTAATATCCACTTTTTGTGAGTCCCTCCGAGGTACATAACGGCAAGTCCGATGAGTCCGATGATTATGACGCCGGAGATATGGCGCTCGAACATAACGAGTCCGCATATGAGTCCGACTATGGCTCCCGGGACGAGAACGCCCTTCTTGAAGCTCCCGCCGAAGACATGGACCGATTTTATCTCTTTTTCGTAGAAGGACATATAGAGGGCGAGCATCATGACGACCGCCATCTTCGCGATCTCGGAAGGCTGTACCGTGAAGAAGCCGAAGGAGATCCAGCGCTGTGCGCCGCCTCCCGTGCTTCCGACGACAAGAACGACGAGAAGAAGGACTATCGAGACCGCATACGAGCCGGCGCCGAAGATCCTCCAGAATCTCGGGTTGCCTATTATAACGAAAACCGCCGTGCCTATTATGCTTATCACCGCGAAAAGTATGTACCTCTTTATGAAGTATGTGCTGTCGTCATACCTGTATTCGGCGAAGGCGTAGCTCGCCGAAAATGACATCACCGCGCCGAAAACTATCAGCGCAAGGACTGTCAGAAGGAACTGATAGTCTATCGACCCGCATACCATGGTCGGAGCCTTCGCCACGGGCTGGGGAGTGATCGTCTCGGTGAAGATTATATCCTTCCTCGCCCGCTTTTCCTCGTAGCGTGAGATCCCCGACTTTATCTTTTTCTTTATCTTCCCGAAGAAGCTCCCGCGGGGCTTTTCCGGATTGTTGTTTTCACCGTTGTTCAATTACGCAGGACCTCCTTCGGAGAATTTTTGCCTTTTTCAGATAGAAAACCATGCCGCGACGCAGAAGCCGACAGTCAGAAGCGTGAAAACGCAGACTATCGTGACCTCTTTCCATCCGCACTTTTCAAGGTGATGATGGAAGGGTGCCATTTTGAAGAGCCTCTTTTTTCTGCCCGAGAGCTTGAACACCCCGACCTGCAATATGACCGAGATCGCCTCGAAGACATACACGAAGCCGGCAATAAGGATCACGAGCGGACGGTTCAGCATAAACGCCGCGCCGACGACCGCGCCGCCGAGATAGAGCGAGCCTGTATCGCCCATAAAGACCCGCGCCGGGTTCCAGTTATAGACGAGGAAGCCGAGCGTTCCTCCGACGACCGACGAGGAAAGAAGGCTCAGCGACCTTCCCGCCGCGTGATTTGTGCGGCTGATATAGAAAGCAAGCACGGCAAAGAAGCCTCCGACGACAGCCGTGACCGATGCCGCGAGACCGTCGATCCCGTCGGTAAGGTTTACGCTGTTGACGATGCCCGTGATGAGCAGAAGGGCTATCGCGTAATAGAGTATCTTCAGGTAGCCGTCAAGCACTATCGTCTTTTTCACGAAGGGGATGAAAAGCTCTGTCGAAAGATTGCCTGTAATGCTCATAAAGAGCAGATAAACAGCCGCCACGACGAGCTGGAGCAGGTACTTCTGATAAGCCTTGAGTCCCTCGTTCTGCTTTTTCAGGAGTTTGCAGTAGTCGTCGAAGAAGCCTATCATACCGTTCGCCACGGCAAGTCCGAGCGCAAGCGCGAGAGGCACAAGCTCGGCGACGGTCCCCCGTATCCACGACACGACGCTGATAATGAGAAGGACTATCAGCGTCGCAAGGATGAAACCTATGCCGCCCATAACGGGTGTCCCTTCCTTGCTCTTGTGCCAACGCGGCCCGATATCCTTTATCGGCTGTCCGAGCTTGTGGCTCTTCAGCACGGGGATTATCAGGCGGAGCAGAAAGGCAGTCAGTGCAAAAACCGACAGCAATACGATTATAAACTCATAAAACACAGCCCGATCCATAGTCAGAGTCTTTCCTCCAGTATTTTAATTACCCTCTCGGCGGCAATTCCGCGGCTTGCCTTCACGAGAAGTATGTCACCTTTTTTAAGGATCGACGCGAGCGCGTCTGCGGCAGCTTCGGGGTCGTTTTTATCTTTCACTCTCACGGTGAGCGGTATCCCCGCGCCGTCGGCTATATTTTCGGCAAGCTCCCCGAAGGTCACGAGAGCCGAAAGTCCTGTCTTTGCGGCGTATTCTCCCACTTCACGGTGAAGCACCGCCGAGGTCTTGCCAAGCTCGAGCATATCGCCGAGAAGGGCGACCGTCCTTGCCCCGCCGCGGCTGTCCGACAGCCCTTTCAGCACATCGAGCGCCGCACGCATAGACTCGGGACTCGCGTTATAGCAGTCCTCAATAAAGATTATACCGCTCTTCTCATAAATATTCTGTCTCATTTTGGGCTTTTCAAAAAGAGCAAGTTCAGAGACGATCTCCTCTTCCCCGAGGGAACAGAGGTGAGCCGCCGCAAAGCCGAAGAGCGCCGCACGGACATTGTGATCCCCGATCACGGGTATTTTCACATCGCGGAGCATTCTGCCCTCGTAAGCAATATCGAAAATACTGCACGCTCCGTCGTTTCTTATATTTACGGCGCGGATGTCGCAGCTCTCTCCGAAGCCGCAGGTCAGCCGCCTTTTTTCCGTCTCAAAGGAGGTCAGCATCGCGTCGTCGCCGTTTATGAGGAGCGTCCCGTCATCCTTCAGCCCCTCGGTTATCTCATATTTTGCCGCGCGGATATTCTCACGCGAGCCGAGAAGCTCAAGGTGCGACGAGCCGACATTCGTGATCATCGCAATGTCGGGCTTTGCCGACGACGACATAAGGGCTATCTCTCCCCTGCCGCTCATTCCCATCTCAAGCACCGAAAATTCGGTGTTTTCGGGTATCTCCATCACCGAGAGGGGAAAGCCTATCGTGCTGTTGAAATTTCCCTTCGTGCGGTAGACCCTTCTTTTTCCGAACGCCGCGGCGACAAATTCCTTCGTCGTCGTCTTTCCGACGCTTCCGGTGACGCCGATGACCTTGCCCTTCCGCTTTTCAAAGAAAAGCCCCGCAAGGTGATTGAGCGCCGTGACCGTATCGGGCACGACGGCGAACGCCATATCCCCCGGCGCACCGTCGGGTATCCTTTCGCAGAGCGCCGCACGGCATCCCGAAAGATAAGCCTTGCCTATATAATCGTGACCGTCGACCCTCTCGCCGCGTATGGCGGCAAAGAGGCTTCCAGCCTCCGCCTCGCGCGAGTCGGTGCAGACCGAGCCGACCCCGGACAGGTCTCCGCATAGCCTCCAACCGTACCTCTCCGCGGCTTCCTTAAAAGGAAGCTCTTTTCCCTTCTCCAGAGTTATTTTCATAAGCGTCCTTCCCGTCGCTGCAGGTTTTTTCATCCGCGTCGGTGCGAAAAAGCCTCCCTTGCGACCCCGGCTTCGTCAAAGGGAAATGTCCCCGACGCGCCGATCTCATATTTTTCATGCCCCTTGCCGGCGAGCAGTACGACATCTCCGGCACGGGCTTCGTCTATTGCATATTCTATCGCCCTTCTCCTGTCGCATATGACGGTGTAGGGCTTTTCGCGGTCGACACCGCGAAGGATCTCCGAAATTATTGCCTCGGGCGGTTCGCTCCTCGGATTGTCGGAGGTCACCACCGTGAGGTCGGCAAGCATCGTCGCGATGCTCCCCATGCTCTTTCTCTTGCCCCGGTCGCGGTCTCCGCCGCAGCCGAAAAGCAGTATCACCCGCCCCGCACCGGCAAGCTCCCTTGCCGTTATCAGGGATTTTTTCAGCGCATCGGGCGTGTGCGCGTAGTCGATGAAGACCCTGAAGTCGGCTCCGTCGAGTGCTACCGGCTCCATCCGTCCGGGAACGCAGGAAAGTCCGGCTATCCCTTCCCTTATGCTGTCCTTCTCAAAGCCGAGCAGAAGTGCCGCCGCCGATGCCTCGAGCGTGTTCATCACCGAGAAATCGCCCGGCATCCTTGTATCTGCCTCAAACGAGCCGTAAGGGGAAACAAGCTCATAGCTCCTGCCTATGTCCCCGTTCGGGCGTATATTACCGGCGTAAAAATCGGCTTTTTCACGGCAGGAGCAGGTCAGCGAATCCTCACGCCCGACAAGCTCCGCCGCGGGATCGTCCGAGTTCACGACAAAGCTGTCGCAGAGCGGCGCAAGCCTTGCCTTGGCTCTGATGTATTCCTCTTTTGTCCCGTGGAAATCAAGGTGATCTCTCGTAAGATTCGTAAATATCCCGACATCGAAGCGCAGCGCGTCGGCTCTCTTCATCGCGAGCGCGTGAGATGACACCTCGATAAAGGCATACTCCGCGCCGAGCCCCGCCGCCTCCGAAAGCGCAAGGTAAAGCACCTCCGGATCGGGGGTCGTCATATGCCCCTCGCCGGTAAGTTCTTTTTCACTTCCGTCAGAGTCGACAAAGCGGCACCCGAGCGTCCCGATGCACGCACATTTCTTACCCGCCGCACGCGCGATCGAGGAAAGAAGGCTCACGATCGTGGTCTTTCCGTTCGTTCCTGTCACACCGACGAGCTTCAGGCGTTCGATGCCCTCACCGTAAAAGGCTCTGCAAAGCCTTGCGAGCGCGAGCCTTGCGTCATCCGTCCGCAGGTCGCCGGGGTCACTTTCGCTGAGGACAGCTACTGCTCCCTTCTCCCTCGCATCGGCGATAAAGTCATCACCGTCGTGCTTCAGCCCGTGCAAAGCAACGAAAAGCCCGCCCGGGATCATTTTCCCCGAATCGGAGGTTATCCGTGTGATTTCAGCGTCCTCACGGGTCGGATCAAAATATATCCCCGCCCGCCTGCAAAGCTCCGATAATCTCATATACGCCTCCCGTAAGATTCCGGAAGAGCGCCTCAAAAATACCTGCTACCCTACCCCGCCGATTATCGGATCGTATTCTCCGTTATCGTAATCATCGTCGAAGTAAAGTATTATAACGCTCCCCTTCTCAAGTATAGTACCGGGAGCTGCCGATTGTGACTTCACCGTAGCCGTCGTGCTGTTTTTATAATAGGATGAACCCTGTATCACCACATTGAAGCCGAGATTCGTCAGTGTCTTGTTCGCCGCGGCAGCGGTCATTCCGACAAGGTTCGGCACCGGCTTTACATTGTCGTCGCTGAGCTTCGTATCGGTGTAGAGGATGACCTTCGATCCGGCATCCTTTACATATGTTCCGCCCTTCGGGTTCTGGTAACGGATAATGTTTCCGCTGCCGACTATCTCATATTCTATGTCGTAATCCTTGATATTATTTAGGATCGCGGAGACAGACCAGCCCACAAAATCAGGAACGCGACGGTTTATATTTTCCTTCTCGCTGTCCGAATACCTGCCCTCGACGCCGAGGATCGGAAGGGTCTGCTGCATAAGCTCCTGCATATACGGTGCCGCGACCGTGCTTCCGTAGGTGCTTCCGCAGGTCGGGTCGGGTTCGTCGCACATAAAGAAGGCTGTCGCAACAGGCTTTTCGGCGGGTGCGAACGCCATGACCGAGCCTATGCGAAGATCCTTGTCATCGCCGACCTTCTCGGATGTACCCGTCTTTGCCGCTACACGGTAACCGGGAACATAGCAGTTCTTTCCTCCGTAGCCGCCCGATACGCACTCCTCAAGGATAGTGCGGAGCAGCTCACAGGTCGACGCGCTCGCTACCTCACGGACGACAACGACGCCGTGCGTGTAGGTCGTTATCCCCTTGGTATCGACTATACGGTTGACGACAAAGGGCTGGAGCAGCTTTCCGCCGTTGACTATCGCGTTCTCGGCGGTTATGTGCTGAATTCCCGTTATCTTGAAGTTCTGACCGAATGCCGAGGTCGCAAGCTCGACCGTTTTAAGGTTCTCATACTTGTGCATGATGCTCGTTCCCTCACCGGGGAGGTCTATTCCGGTCTTCGAGAGGTATCCGAACGCCTTGAAGGCATTGTAGAAATTTTTGCTTCCTATATCAAGACCGATATTGATAAAGGTAACATTGCATGAGTTCATAAGCCCCTCGGCAAAGCTTTGGGCATGGTGCTTTGAATGGCAGTGTATCCTCACCCCGCCGACAACGGTCGAGCCGAGCCTGCCGCTTCCGTCGCAGTAACACCTTGAATCGGTCGCATAGACATCCGTCACGACATTGTTTTCGAGCGCCATGGCGGAGGTCACCATCTTGAAGGTAGAGCCGGGTATGAACGCCTCGGTTATCGCCTTATTCGCCCACATCTTCTGTCTCAGCTCCGCCTGCTTGTCGACATACTTTTCGTCGCCGATGAGCAGACCGTTCGCGGTCGCGTATTCGTCAAGCTGCTTCTGATAGAAGTCAACGAGGGTCCACGGCGAGTTGAGATCGAACGCAGGAGCCGTCGACATCGCGAGTATCCCGCCGGTCTCGGGATCCATAACTATTCCGCAGACACCGTTGCGCGAGCCTGTATTGATGAGCGACTGCTTGCACTGCTCGTCAAGCACGCGCTGGACATCGACATCTATCGTGGTGTAGATATCACATCCGTCCACGGCGGCAACATAGGTCTCATAGTTGTACTCCATCTCGCTTCCGTAGGCATCGCGCATCTTGAGTATCTTTCCGTCAGTCCCCGAAAGGACATCGTTATACTGATATTCAAGCCCGTAAAGCCCGTCGCCGTCGGAATTGCAGAAGCCTATCACATGACAGGCAAGGCTTCCGTAGGGGTAAGCTCTTATGCTTCCGACTCCGAGGTGTACCTGAGCCGACAGGTCGTTCTCGCTGATAAAAGCCAACAGCTTTTTATAAATATCGTCGTCTACTATATTTTTAAGTATCGTTCGGTCGAGCTTATTCGTGTATGTCGCCTCGTGAAGGACCTTCTCATAATATTCCTGCCCGAGTATCTCCGCGATCCCCTCGGCGATCATCTCTGCCTGGGTCTTTTCCTTGTCCTTTCTGTCCTTCTGCGCAGTCTCAATATCCTTCGGCGAGATGAAAAGTCTGTACGCCGTGCGGTTATAGGCAAGGATCTTTCCGTTTCTGTCATATATCGTGCCGCGCTTTGCCTCGACGGGGACCTCTGTCGTAACCTCGTCAAGCACCTTTGCCTGATATTTTCCGTAGCTCACGGTCTGAAGGATAAGTATCCTTATGAGCAAAAGCGACGCGGCAACGGCAAGCATCCCGGCAAGGACAACTGTTCTTTTCGGCAGGGTTTTCGGTTTCTTTCCGGGCATATATCGTGCCTTCCTTTCTTACTATCAAAAATGAACGGTGCCGAGACCCGGACGCAGATACACGGATGGGCCGCCGTGTAAACAGTTCCGTCGCCCTTGCCTGCCCGTTTTCGGCAGACCGGAGCATCGCTCTTCACCGTTCCTCATTGCTGTTTTTCGGATCACGCGCACTCATACCATATATATTACTATACGGTACGGAATATTCTCAGCCGCCGTAGATGGCGCTGAGAAGCGAGGCAAGACCTTTGCCGTCCTTCTTCTCGGTCGCCTGCACGCTGTCGCCTTCGGCAGAGGGAAGGTAGACCGATGACACATAATCCTTTCTTATCATGCCGAGCTTTTCCTCGGCATAGTCGCTTATCATGGCAAGGTCATCCTTCCTGACAAGCTCCTCCTCGAGCCGCAGGCGCTCCGCCTCAAGGCTCTTTATTTCCGACTTAAGCGTTCCGACCTGACTCTGAGCCTCTCCGCTCATAACGGTCGTACCGACTATCATCGACATTGCCGCAGCCACGGAGACGATAAAGCCTATCATGGCAACGGGAATATTCTTCTTTTTCTTTCCTTCCTCGCGCTTCTTTTCGGTATCCGCGGGGAACCATTTCTCAAAGAGTCTTCTGATGCGCCCCTTGACCTTACCGGCAGTCTTCTGCGCCGGCATCACTATCGTATCGGCGCGGGGATCGAAGCGTCCGACGCTTCTCTGCTGCGGCGTTCTTGTCGCGTACTCAGCAGCGCTCTGCGCGGGTCGTCTCTGCATCTCCTGCACGGGTCTTCCCGCCGCGCCGTTGCGCTGCTGCGAAGGCTCCTGCTGTACCTGAGGCTTTCTGAACTCCCTTGTGTTTACAGAAGGCTTATGAGGTATGTATGCGCCCGACTCCGTCCTGTGAGATCTGTATTTTTCAAGGAAGTCGCCGGTGGTCATATACTTTTTGCCGTTGTATTCTCCGCTTCTGAACTTCGGCGGGATCTCTCCGCGATCCATTCTGGAAAGGAAGTAGGCATTGGGAGCCTCACGGCCGGCGGCATTCTGACGCCCAGCCTCATCTCTTGCGTTGGCGGCGGCTCCTCTGCCCCTGAAACGATCGCAAAGCTGATCTACAGTTGCATCGTATCCGCTCTTATTCTGTCCGGACATGGCGTCGCCCCCCTTTTCACATCAGATTTTTTCGGCTATCCTTACCTTTGCGCTCCGTGAGCGCGGGTTTTTTTCAAGTTCAGCCTCGCTCGGAAGCAAAGGCTTCTTCGTTATCAGTTTCATAACAGGCTTCCGTCCGCAGACGCAGACCGGAAGCTCTCTCGGGCAGATACAGCCCGTTGACAGGTCGGCAAAGGTCTGCTTCACTATCCTGTCCTCAAGCGAGTGGAAGGTGATGATAACGATCCTTCCGCCCGGATTCAGCATATCGGCGGCATCGCGGATCGCGGGTTCTATCGCGGCAAGCTCGCCGTTTACCTCGATCCTTATCGCCTGAAAACTTCTCTTTGCCGGATGATGCCCGCCGACCTTCGCCGACGCGGGCATTGCCGACTTGATTATGCCGACAAGCTCAAGAGTCGTTCTTATCGGAGCTTTTTTCCGCTCCCTCACTATCGCCGCGGCGATCTTCGGTGCGAAGCGCTCCTCTCCGTACTCGAACAGTATCCTTCTCAGTTCCCCCTCGGAATACCCGTTGACGACATCGTAAGCCGTAAGGCTGTCGTCCTGCGACATCCTCATATCGAGCGGAGCATCCGCCATATACGAGAATCCGCGGTCGGGAGTGTCGAGCTGGTAAGACGACACACCGAGGTCGAGAAGAAGGCCGTCTATCCTGTTTACGCCGAGATCATTGCAGACCCGACGCAGTTCCGTAAAATTGTTGCGGGCAAATCTGACTCTGTCAGCAAACGGCTCAAGCCTTTTGCCCGCCGCCCGGATCGCGGCTGAATCGCGGTCTATCGCTATCAGTTCCCCTTCGGTAAGGCGTTCGGCGATCAGAAAAGAATGACCGCCGCCCCCAGCCGTACCGTCCACGATGATCCCTCCCGGACGAATGTTTAGCCCCTCTATACACTCGTCCGGCATGACCGGGCTATGTGAAAATTCAATATTGTCTTCTGCCATCAAAGATCACATTCCGTAGGACAGGAGGGTCGCGGCGATCTCGTCCGAATCCTCTTCGGCGAGCATCTCGTCGTAAGCCTTCGCAGTCCAGATCTCGGCATAGAAGCCGCATCCGTTGATGACCATCTCGCGGTCTTCTCCGCCGGCGCCGATGTAAGCGGTCAGCGATTCGGGAAGGAGAACGCGCCCCTGCGAATCGGGTGTGACCCGTGTTGCCAGCCGGTTGAGCTTACGGAGTATCTTCTCCGCCTCGACCCTCGGCTTTTCCATTATCGGCCGGATGTATTTTTCCCATTCCTCGACCGTGTAAATGTTGAGGCAATGCACCCCGGGGTGAAGGTTCGCGGCGATCACAAATTCGGTCCCCAGCTCTTCACGGAATTTCGCGGGTATAAAAAGACGGTTTTTCGCGTCAAGATTATGCCTGAAAACCAGTGTCATAGCCGGACCTCCTTTCTGATATTTGCCACTCGGCACCACTTTGCCCCACTTTCCACCACCGCGGGTGTTTATATTATATCTCATAACCTTCGGAAATTCAAGAGGTTTTTTCAATTTTAAGGGCAAAAACAGGGCTGAAAATTACGCCTTTTTACGACCTCCGGACGAGAAAAACGCTCTTTTTCGAGTGCAGAGTTCAAACCGGCCAAAAATCGTGTTATATTTTGCCAGTTCTGTTTGTATTTTGCTTAGTTGAAAAACAGTCCTCCCCGAAAGAGTCCCCCACTTTGCACCCGGACATAAATTTTCGGCCGGAAGGTCCTATGTGGAAAAGCAAGTTTTCCTCACAGGACAAAGCAAAAAATTCAGCCTCCCGTTTTCGGGAGGCTGAATAAATTTTCAGAAGAGATTATTTGCGCTTGACGACGAGGGCAACGCCCGCAACGCCGACAAGGAGAGCAACTGCCTGAGCCGCTGCTGCGAATCCGCCGCAACCGTTGCATCCGCCCTCTTCGGCAGCACCGGTGGTGTCGGTGGGCTTAGAATCAGTAGGCTTGGAGTCGGTGGGCTGATTTTCGGTAGTGGTATTGTCACCGGGCTTGTCGGATTCGTTGGGCTTGCTTTCGGTGGTGGTGTTGTCACCGCCGTCAGCGGTGGTATCTTCGACAGGCTCCGTGCTTGTGTCATTCGGGTCGGGAGCGGTGTTCGAGTAGGCACCGTTGTTGAGGTAAACTACACCGTGAGTATTGTCGAGAACAGGAACGGTATCGGTGCCGAGGGTCTGATAAACGACAGTCTCGCCGGCAGCCTTGTTGAGCCTGTACGCGACCTTACCGCTTGCAAGATCCTCTGCGGTGACGACCGTGATATTGTCCTTGGTCGCATCAGCGCTGAGGTAATTTGTGAGCTTCACTATGTTGCCGCTGTTGGCATCGGCGGTCGCATAAGAATAATATTCGGTGCCGTCGTTTTCAAGGTAGAAAACATTCTTTATTTCGCATGCGGTAAGATCGGCGCTCGAGCATCCGATAACGCAGGAATAAAATTTCGAGGTACCTTCAAGAGCCTTTACGCTTCCCGCAGCGATGCTGTTCTTAATAAAGCAGTATTTCGAGTTGCAGTAACCGATGAACTGCGAGCCGTACCAACCGGTAGTTATCGTGCCGAGGTTTATGCAGGAATCCACACCGGCTCTGCCGGTTTCATCTTTTCCGATTCCGTAAACATAACCGACCATAGCTCCGGCGGCTGCAGATCCACCGGCATCAACCTTGTTGAGAACGATCTCGCCCTTGTTGACGCATTTTACGAAATCCGCAACGACGGACTGCCCGTTTTTGTATCCGAGGTATCCGGCGATACCGCCGACACCCTTCGAGGTATTGGTGACCTTGCCCTCATTGACGCAGGAGTCGAACTTAAGGTAGCTTCCGCGCGAATAAGCAAGGATACCGCCGGCATACTCACCGCTGCTGTTTACTTCAGCGGTGTTGACGCAGTTTGTGAAGGTAGCTTTCATGTCAGCCGAATATGTCGCATTGGGACCGAAGCGCGCGACCAGACCGGCAGCATAACCGGTAGATGTGATCTTTCCGGTGTTCTTGCAGTTGGTCATCTCGAGAACATCGCCGTGCGGGTAGGCGAGGAAGCCTCCGACAAGCTCGGTGCCGTTCATTGCGCCGGTGTTTGCGCAGTTGATAAACTTTACGGTCGTGGGCTTGAAGACGCCGTCAACGGTAGCTCCGGCAACAGTGTCGGTAATGAAGCCGCCGACGCGTTTGCCGCTGACATTTGCGGCGTTGACAACATTCTCGATCGTGACGGTCGCAGAAGAAACGACATATACGGCAAGGGCGGCGCTCCAATCTTTGGTGGTGTCTTTTGCGACTTCACCGGTAATGGTGAGATTTTTAATTGTCGCATCTCCGAGGTTCTGGAATATAGGTGCAGAGGTAACTATCGCATGACCGTTTCCGTCAAGGGTTCCGGTGAAGGACGCCTTTGTCTCGGAAATAACGATGTCCGCGTCAAGATAGTATGTACCGCCGTCGACCATAGCCATAAATTCCTCTGTGGTCTTTACAGCGGTGCCTTCGGGGGCGGCAGGAGTTGCGGGCGTCTCGTCAGCCGAAACGGCGAAGGGGAGAGCCGCAAAAAGTGTTGCTGCCATGAGGACAGCAACGACAATTGAAATAATCTTTTTCATTATAATAATTCCTGTTCTGTCAAAAAATACCGCGCATCCTCCCCTCCGAAGGGGAGGATGCGCTTAAAAAAGTTTTTTACTTTTTAACCGTTGGGATTATTTGCGCTTTACGACGAGGGCAACGCCCACGACGCCAACGAGAAGAGCAACTACCTGAGCCGCTGCTGCGAAACCGCCGCAACCGTTGCATCCGCCCTCTTCGGTAGCACCGGTGGTGGTGTCACCGGGCTTGTTGGAATCGGTGGGCTTGCTTTCGGTAGTGGTGTTGTCGCCGGGCTTGTTCTCGGTGGTAGTGTCACCGGGCTTATTCTCGGTGGTGGTGTCACCGGGCTTGTTTTCGGTGGTGGTGTCGCCGGGTTTGTTCTCAGTGGTGGTGTCGGAAGGAGTGGGATTCCCAAGCACGAATTCCTTCTGGCCTTCCGGGAAGTCGATCGAATCGGTTCCGGCAGAGCCGGTCTTCGTGTAAACCGGAATGACAGCCGTACCGGCGTTGATGAACTTACCTGCGTTGATGGTTATAACGCTGTCGGCATGTACACCGTTGATAACGGCATACTCGGTTCCCGCCGAGCTGAACACGCCGCCGTGGATATTGATCGTGCCGCCCTTATCCTTGGTTCCGCCGCGGATAGCGCTTCCGCCGGCGGTTCCGGTGTAGTAGAACTCACCGTCATAGATATCAAGAGTTGCACCTGCACCGTAGGCTCTCGCCGCGCAGTTCTGGTTGGATGTGAACGAACCGCTTCTGATTTCGCAGTAAGCGTTTTCTCCGTTGACATTTATACAGGCATCCTTATTAGTGGTAGCATAAACACCGCCGTTGATATAGACCTTGTTGAAGGGGTTGACAGCCACGCAATAAGCGGTTGTCGATGTGATATTGCAGTTATTGAGTCTGAGGGTCGTGCCCTTGCCCTCGGTAGCGGTAATCATCTGAATACCCGAATTCTTGGACGAGATAAGGGTAGAATCTGTGATTACGGCTTCGCAACCCTGTCTGAGGTATATAGCGTAAGATTCTTTACCTTCAAAATAAGATTTGTTGATAACGATTTTTGCATTATCGCAACCGCCCGAAAGCTTGTTGTCGAATGCAGCGCTCTTGGAAACAAATCTGCAACCTTCAAGGTTTATATTCCAGAAACCGTTGTTGGTGAGAGCAGTACCTTTTGCGGTAGCGTCGATCTCGAGACCGTTTGCATTGAGTGTAGCCATAGTTTCGGCAGTGTTGACATCGGTGACAACATTGCCGACTACCTTAAGATTGTTGACATTGACAGTGCATCCGGGGGTCTTGAGAGTGACCGATCCGGTAAGGGTGTGACCCGCGCCGTCGATCGTGAAGGTCATATTGCTCTTCTCGACCGTAGCAGCAGCCGCAAGGGTGACATCGTTGAGAAGAACGATCGTTCCGCCGTCCTTGACCGCCGCAACAGCAGCCTCAAGGCTGTTGACCTTGCCGCCGTCAACGAAGAAGAATCCGTTGTCATTTGCGTTGATAGCAGTAACGGTAGCCTCGATGAGAGAAGCAGTGGTTCCGTCTGTCGCGAAGACATCCTTGTCGTTGACAACATTGCCTGCCATGTCAGTATTTGCCTGATACGCCGCAATGGTGATACGGTTTGCGCTTCTGTCTTCGAGATGCTGAACTGTCTTGCCCGCATCATCCTTAACAGGATTGCCTGCTTCGTCTTTGGTATCAACCCAAGCATCATGACCGTAGGAATAGTTCTTTGTTCCGTCGTTGGGAGCAAGGTAAATATTACCTATCTTAAAGTTAAGAGCAACATCGGAGGAAAGTCCGAAGATAACATTATAATCGTCATTGGTGTTCTCAAGCGTGCCAAGACCGAAGCAATTATCGATAATGGTATTGCTGGCGTTGACATAACCAACGAAGTGCGAAAGGTAGGTAGCGCGGAAGAATGTGGTGTCGGGTTCGGTCTCGGGGGTGGCATTCTTCGTACCGACGAGCTTACCGACATTGATGCAATCCTTTATCACGGGATACGACCATGTCTTTTCGTTGTTGGATCCCCAGACATAACCGATCATACCGCCGGCCTGCGAACCGCTGCAGGTAAGAGTACCTGTGTTGACGCATTTCTCGACAGTGTAAATGGCGTTTGCGGTCTTCTTCATCGTAACACCGCAATGACCGAAGATGCCGCCGAGCGAGCCGCTTGTTATGGCGGGATCGGTTGCTATCGTAAGGTTACCGTTGTTGACGCATCCGGTAGCAGTCGACGACTGATTGGTGTCCTGCGAGGAGGGAGTTCCTCTGCCGAGGATACCGCCCATATGGGCACCCGCGGTGCAGTAAAGGTCGCCGTTGTTGACGCAGTTTACGAAATCTCCGCCGAATGAGCTTCCGGCAATACCTGCTACGTAGGGAGCGCCTTTGAGTCCGGCTCCGGTGACACTGACTTTACCGTTGTTTACGCAGTTGGTATATACGCCGTGTTGATACTTCGCGACATTACCGATTATACCGGCAACACGGGGAGTATCCTGATTCGCGGCGTCTTCGTAAACATAAGTAATATTACCGTTATTGACGCAGTTGGTGAAATAGCTCTTTTCATGAGTCTTCGCCGTTCCGCCGCCGGTCGAGCCCTGTGCAATGAAGCCGCCGACATAGCCGCCCTTGCAGCTTGCATTGAGGTTGGCATTGTTGACAACATTCTCAATCGTGACCTTACTTGCATTTTTTGCCAGAACTGCCGCACGATTGTCGTCAGCCGCCGCAGTGACTTCACCATTGAGAGTAAGGTTCTTTACAGTTGCACCCTTCAGTGTCTTGAAAAGAGCCACAGAGGTCGTGACGGTATGACCGTTACCGTCGAATGTTCCGGTAAAATCGGTCTCGTAAGTAGCTGCGACAGTGATGTCGGCGGTAAGATAGTAGTACTTACCGGCTTCCATCGCCGCAAATTCTTCTGCGGTGGCAATAGCCACGGCACCCTCGGGGAATGTAGGTTCCGTAGGAGTCGTGGGCTCTGTGGGAGCTTCGGGCGCTGCGGTCGTATCTTCGGCACCCGCGGAAATCGCGAATACAGAGAACATACCGATGACCAAAGCTAACACAAGAACAAGTGAAAGTGAGCGTTTCATTATTTGTCTCCTTGTTGTTTTTTCTATACGCCTTTCGGCTTTATAGTTGACATCATTATATCATCCGTCGTAAAAAATGTCAACACATCTGCGAATTTTCGTGAATTTTTGAATACTTTCCACAAATCGTGAAGGGCATTTTTGGTATCTATTATGCCTGTCCGGCGGCAAAAAGGAGAGGCGGACGCGCCTCTCCTTCATTAAAATATATATACGCTTATTTCGCCAGCATTTCGGCGATAACCGCGAAAAATGTCTCCGCCGTGTCAAGGTCGAGCTTTTCGTCGGGCGAATGAATGTCTATCGCGTCGGGGCCGATCGCTATGATGTCCATATCGGGGATCCGCTCCTTTATCACTCCACACTCAAGTCCCGCGTGGATCGCGGCGATGTTTATATCCTTGCCCGTGACCCTCTTATATGCCGCCGCGTAGGCATCGCGCACCTCGGACTCGGGCGAATAGTCCCATCCGCGGTAGCGCTCGTTGATCTTCATCTCCGCGCCGCAGAGCTTCGCAAGCGACGCAAGCTCACAGCAGGTCGCGTCGAGCTGACCCTCGATCGCCGAGCGGGCAAAGAAGGTGAAGGAGATGCCGTCTTCCTTCGTTCTGATGACCCCGAGGTTCCTCGAGTATTCGACGAAACCGTCGATCCTTTTGCTCATCTCAAGAACGCCGTTTGCGGGGATTCCGATCATTGCAAGAGCTTTTGCGGTCAATTGAGCGCTAAATGCTTTCGATTGATCCGAAACCTCCTCGCAGATGAATTCAAAGCCGTTATCCCACTCGCCGAGCTCTCCGGCAATGCCCGTCGCGACGCTCTTTGCGAGTTTTGCGGTCTTCTCTGCGTCGGGTGTGACGATAAGCGCCTCGCACTCACGCGGAATAGCGTTCGATTTGCCTCCTCCGGTGAGGCTTACGAGCCTCAGATCATCGCCGAGTGCGAGCAGGATCCTTCCCATCAGCTTATTAGCGTTCGTGCGCCCGTCGGCAATGTTGCTGCCCGAATGTCCGCCGGCAAGCCCCTTTACGCAGAGGCGCAGGGTCTTCCCCACCGCCGCCTCGGGCGTTCCCTTAAGGGTGAGGCGCACTCTGACTCCGCCGGCGCAGCCGACGATTGCCGTGCCGATGTCCTCCGAGTCGAGGTTGAGCATCTTCCGCGCCGAAACATGCGAGAAATCGAAGCCGTTCACGCCGTCCATTCCCGTCTCCTCCGAGGTCGTAAAGAGGCACTCGAGCGGCGGGTGAGATTCCGACGCACCGTCAAGGAAGGCGAGCGCCGTCACGACTCCGATACCGTCATCGGCTCCGAGAGTCGTCCCGCGCGCGCGGAGAAACCTTCCGTCAAGGTAAAGCTCGAGTCCGTCTTTCAGAAAATCGTGTTTGACTCCCTCGTTCTTTTCGCAGACCATATCGGTGTGAGCCTGAAGCAGCACGGCAGGCTCATTTTCGCGCCCCGCGCTTCCCTTCATTTTAATAAATATATTATTCACCCGATCGCGGTAGCACTCAAGCCCCCTGACTTTCGCAAAATTTTCAAGATAGTCGGCGATGCCCTTCTCGTTTCCCGACCCGCGCGGGATTGCGGAGATCTCCTCGAAGAAGCGGAAAAGATTTTCGGGCTTCCTGCCGTGTATGATGTATTCCATAAAACAACCTCCTTATATATGTAGCAGTATATCAGTTTTTATATTTCGAGAAATTGACGCTGCCCTCGGGGATAGCGGCAAGGTTTTCGAGCGATTCGCCGGTGCCTATGGCGACGCAGGAGATGGGATCGTCAGCGACTCTTGCGCTTATGCCCGTCACCTTCGTAATGAGCTTATCGAAGCCGTAGATGAGGCTTCCTCCGCCTGTCAGAGTGATGCCGTGCTGAAGTATATCGCCTACAAGCTCGGGCGGTGTACGCTCGATGACCGAACACACGGAATCAAGGATGCTCTCTATCGGTTCATATAATGCTTCGAGCATTTCAGTTGAACTGATAAGTACCTCCTTCGGAAGTCCGTCACGCAGATCCCTGCCCTTTACCTTGATAGTCTTCGGGCGCTTATGCTCGTAGATCGCGCCGATCGATATCTTTATCCGTTCGGCGGTGCGTTCGCCTATCAGCATATTGTAGGTCCTGCGCACATACCTCATGATAGCCTCATCCATCTTGTCTCCGGCGACCTTTATCGAATCGGAAACGACTATCCCGCCGAGCGAGATTACCGCGATGTCGGTCGTACCGCCGCCGATGTCGACGACCATTCTGCCGGTGGGATCCGAAATGTCAAGTCCGGCCCCTATCGCCGCGGCGACCGGCTCCTCTATGAGGTGAGTCTGCCTCGCGCCCGCCTGATTGGAGGCGGCGACGACCGCCCTTTCCTCGACCTCGGTGATCCCCGTGGGAACGCAGATCATGACCTTCGGCTTGAAGAACATATTCCCGCAGGCGCGGCGGATAAAATATTGAAGCATTTTCAGCGTGACCTCGTATTGGCTTATGACGCCCTCACGCAAAGGGCGGATCGCAACGATATTGCCGGGAGTCCTTCCGAGCATCTGCTGCGCCTCGCTCCCGACCTTAAGTATCTTATCCGTCGAGGTATCTATCGCCACGACCGAGGGTTCCCTGAGTACGATGCCCTTGCCCTTCACATAGACAAGCACCGACGCGGTACCAAGGTCAATACCTATATCATTTCCGAAAAAGGATTTCAGTTTCTCGAACATTTCTGCCTCCGGAGCCATAAGTTCTCATTCACTGTTTATTATACATTATTTCCGGCAAAAATGCAACACAATAAAAAGAGTTTTTGTATGACCCGGAAAATGTCGGAAAATCTCTTGACGAACAGGGGGCATCCGTTTTATAATAATAAAGATATTTTTGAATTTTACGGCGGTGAATATGCAAAAACTCGGTTTTGACAACGACAAGTACATAAGGCTCCAGACACAGAACATCCGTGACCGGATCGCGGGTATCGGAGGCAAGCTCTACCTTGAGTTCGGAGGCAAGCTCTTCGACGATTACCACGCCTCGCGCGTGCTTCCCGGCTTCTGCCCCGACAGCAAGATAAAGATGCTGCTCGCCCTGAAGGATGAGGCTGAAATAATCATCTCTATCTCGGCGAACGCGATCGAGCAGAACAAGCGGCGCGGGGATTCCGGAATAACCTACGATCAGGAGGTCATGCGGCTCATCGACGCCTTCCGCGGGATAGGACTCTATGTCGGGAGCGTCGTCGTCACCATGTGTTCTGGTCAGCCCGCCGCCGAGAAATTCGAGCAGAAGCTCAGATCGCTCGGGGTTCAGGTCTACCGCCATTTCCCGATTCCCGACTATCCGTCGAATGTGAACACCATAATCAGCGAAAACGGCTTCGGAAAGAATGATTATATCGAAACGAGCCGCTCTCTCATCGTCGTTACCGCCCCGGGTCCCGGAAGCGGAAAGATGGAGACCTGCCTCTCCCAGCTCTACCACGAACATCTGCACGGAGTAAGGGCGGGATATGCGAAATTCGAGACCTTCCCTGTCTGGAACCTGCCGCTCAAACACCCCGTGAACCTTGCATACGAGGCGGCGACCGCCGACCTCAACGATGTCAATATGATAGACCCCTATCACCTCGCCGAATACGGGACGACCACGGTGAACTATAACCGCGACATCGAGATATTCCCCGTTCTTCGCGCTATGTTCTCGCGCATCTTCGGTGAGAGTCCCTACAAGAGTCCCACAGATATGGGAGTCAATATGGCGGGCTTCTGCATCACCGACGACGACGCCGTTTGCCGCGCGTCAAAGCAGGAGATCGTCCGCCGCTACTATTCGGCTCTCTGCGCCGTGAGAAAGGGCGAGGCGTCCCAGTCCGAGGTAATGAAGCTCGAACTTCTGATGAACACCGCCGGAGTGTCGCCCGACGACCGCCCGGTCGTGAAGGCTGCACTCGCCAAAGCCGAAAAGACCTCGCTTCCCGCAGTCGCCATCGAGCTGAACGACGGAAGGATCGTCACCGGAAAGACATCCGCCCTGCTCGGAGCGTCCTCTGCGGCGCTTCTCAACGCCTTAAAGGAGCTTGCCGGCATCGACAGCGAGCATAAGCTGATCTCGCCGACCGTCATCGAGCCGATCCAGCACCTCAAGACCAACCATATGGGCAACCATAACCCGAGACTTCATACCGACGAGATCCTTATCGCGCTCTCGATCTGCGCGTTGACCGACGAAAACGCCAAGCGTGCGCTCGACTGCCTCTCGGGGCTGACGGGGTGCGAGGCGCACTCGACCGTCATCCTCTCATCGGTCGACGCTTCGGTCTTCGGCAAGCTCGGGGTGAACCTCACCTGTGAACCCATGTATCAGACAAAAAAGCTGTATCACGGTTAAATCGAGGGAGGGACAAAGAAAAGACTATGAACGAACACGCCGAACATCGGCAGAGAATGAAAAACCGATTTCTGAAAAACGGTCTTGACTGTTTTGACGAGCATCAGGTCATCGAACTTCTGCTTTTCTTCGGTATCCCGAGACAGGACACGAATGTTATCGCACACAGGCTTATAAATCGCTTCGGCTCGCTCCGTGAGGTGCTTGAAGCATCATATGAGGAGCTTCTCGAGGTCGAGGGCATCGGCGAACACGCGGCAACGCTGATAAAATTTTCGGCGGAGCTTTCGCGCCGCTACCTGCTCTCCGAGGCGAAGCAGAACGAGCGCTTTGAAACGGTCGAAAAGCTCGGGGATTACCTGAAACGCCTCTTTCTCGGCAAAAAGGTCGAGGAGGTCTATATCCTTACCTTCACCGGCAAGATGGAGATGCTGTCCTGCCGCAAACTCGCCGACGGTATGACGAACCTTGTGGCTTTTTCTGTCAAGCCGCTGATCGAGGAGGCTATACTGTCGCACGCCGCCTGCATAGTCCTCGCGCACAATCACCCGAGCGGGATCGCGTCGCCGTCTGGCAGCGACATCGAGATAACGCATCAGCTCGAATTCATATGTAATCAGATGAGCGTGCCGCTGATAGAGCATTATGTGGTGGCGGGAAATCAATATTATGCGATAATCCACGAAAAGCGCAGCCACAGCGACAGGTTTGACAATGTCCCGAAGCTCAAAAGAAGATAAACCGGCAAAAAAATAAATATAATGAAAAAACCTCGCAGATTCCTGCGAGGTTTTTTTCGTAAAGTTACCAACTCTACGACACGATTATACCACATATTGCCTTCAATGTCAATAGAATTTCAAAAAAATATTTTGTTTATCCATCCATTTGTGAACAAGCGCCACGAACGCTTCATTTTTATGGTCTTAAAAGCCCTTTTGACTTCGTAGAGTTGGTAACTCTGCGAAAAAAAATTCGCGTCTTACCGCGAAAAACAATTCAAAAAAGGAGAAAAAACCATGAAAAGAAGCACCAAAAAGGGTTTCACTATCGTCGAGCTGGTCATCGTGATTGCGATAATTGCCATACTCGCGGCAGTGCTTATCCCCACCTTCGCGAGCCTCATTCAGAAAGCTAACACCAGCGCGGACATTCAGGCGTGCCGCGAAATGAACACCTTCCTCGCAGTGAACGAGGTCACGGGCAACAAGGACATCACCGATGTATATGCCGCGCTGAAAGCCGGCGGCATGACTGCAAAAGATTACCGTCCGCTCGTCTCCGACAGATATTTCTTCTGGGACAGCAAGCTGAACCGCGTTCTTTACACCGACAAGGACAACAAAGTCCTTTACCCCGATGAATACAAGGATGTCACATCCAAATCCGATGACACCACGAACGGCAACCAGTGGTTCTCCCTCAGCGGAAAGATTGATACATCAAAGGCAAAATTCCAAACACCTGCCAATGCACCGCAGGACAATGACACATACGAAGCAAAAAGCGCTGCCGACCTTGTAAAGATAGCGGAATATTTTATGCAGTATACTACCAATGAACTCAATGACAAAAACATCACGATTAATATCACCGCTGATATGAACCTCAACGGCGCGGATGTATGTTTTGTTGATAAGAACAACAGTGGCAATGCGCCTAAAGTTACAATCAACGGAAATAATCATACGATTACCGGATTATATATATCGGATAATCATTCGGGATTCGGAACTAGTTCCGACGGATCTGAAAGCACCAACTACGGTGCCGCGATGTTCGGATGGGTCAAAGATCTGACCGTAAAAGACCTAACAATCGACAGTGCGGTAGTCGGTACATATGAAAAATCCCAAGGTGCAATATTTGCTTCTCATGTGAGTGGCGATGTCGAAATATCAAATGTCAAGATCAAAAATTCCACTGTGTACGGCGACAATAAGACAGGTCTTCTGTTCGGATATGTAACCAAAGATAATTATAATGTCAAAATAAACAATGTAACCGTCGAAAACTCAAATGTTTATTCCAAGGGCGGCGAGTGCGGACTGCTTTTCGGTGTTGTAACAGGTAGCAGTGACAATCATACCAGTCTTGAAAATAGCAGCATTACGCTTTCAAACATCACAGTCAACGATAATTCTTCGGCACATATCAGCCCCGATGCCACTCTTAAAACAGTCAACGGTATGCAGTGTGTTGTCAAGGATGAAAATTCGTACAGACAGGCAACCGCAAAATTCGGATTCTACGGTATAAATCAGAGCAACAAAGCTAAGACAACTGTTACCGACGAAGAGAACAAAACCGTTACAAACTGGAAAGCGATAGACGATAAGGACTTTACTCCGGATAAAATGACGAAATCTTGGTAATTGCCGTCGGAATAGTAACATTGCCAACGAATCAAAATAAATAATAATATGTGTTCGCCCCCGCGAGGAATTTCCCTCGCGGGGGGCGGCATTTTCATATTCGTTTTGTGCGTGCGCCTGTGATCGCTTTCCGCATACCCGTAGGGGAGGATATTATCCTCCCGGCAGGCGACCAATGGTCGCCCCTACCGTTTCAATTAAAAGCATCGCCCTATAAATGAAAGAACGATTTATGCAGACAAGAGGCTTCCTCCGGGAGGAAGCTGGCGCCGAAGGCGACTGAAAGAGCCCGCGGCACTAACGATTTACGATCGCAAACAATCCGGTTGCCTGTATAAAATTTTTATACCGCGGGCTCCTTCAGTCTTTCCTCCCCTACGGGTCGGAAATCCAGCTCCCTCCCGGAGGGAGCCTCGGCTTAGGTGGTCATCATTCGATAGAAGTGAGGTTTTTCTTACCCTTAGTAAAGCATCATCTCCGGGTGAAGATTTCGTCATTCGGCATATAATCCGCGAGGGTCGGCTCCCGACACTGCCGGGCGGGAGGATAATATCCTCCCCTACAAACCCTTGGGCAAAGTTCTTTGAAGAGGGCGCGGGGGAAACTTTCTTCCAAGAAAGTTTCCCCCGCATCCTTCGTATCTCCCGTTTCCCCGCTGTCAGCCCTTACCTGTCATAAAGAGGGTGCTTGCGGCAAAGCTCGGCGACCTTTTCGCGGCAGAAGGCGTCGTTCTCCTCGGGTGCCTCTGCCGTGAGCCTCATAAGCCTTGCGACAAGAGCCATATCCTCGGGCGTGAAGCCCCTCGTCGTGACGGCGGGCGTCCCCACGCGCAGTCCCGAGGTGATGAACGGCGACTGCGGATCGTTCGGTATCGCGTTCTTATTCGCCGTTATATGGATCGCGTCAAGCCGGCTCTCGAACTCCTTGCCCGTTATCCCGAAAGAGCGGAGGTCGAGCAGGCAAAGGTGATTGTCGGTGCCGCCCGTAACAAGGTCAAAGCCCTCGGCAAGGAGAGACGCGGCAAATGCCTTTGAATTTTCGACGATCCTTCTCTGATAATCGGCAAATCCGGGCTTCAGCGCCTCGCCGAAGCACACCGCCTTCGCCGCTATTATGTGCATAAGCGGGCCGCCCTGATTCCCCGGGAAGACCGACTTGTCGACAGCCTTCGCAAATTCCTCACGGCAGAGTATCATGCCTCCGCGCGGACCGCGAAGGGTCTTGTGAGTCGTCGTCGTGACGATGTCGGCATAGGGTATCGGACTCGGGTGAAGTCCCGCGGCAACCAGCCCCGCAATGTGCGCCATATCGACCATAAAGTACGCCCCGACGCTCTTTGCGATTGCCGAGATGCGCTCGAAATCTATGATCCTCGGGTAAGCCGAGGCGCCGGCAACGATGAGTTTCGGGCGACACTCCCTTGCGCTCTTCTCAAGCGAGTCGTAATCTATCATACCGTCGGGGTCGGTTATGCCGTAGGACACAAAATTATAGAGCCGCCCCGAGAAGTTCACCGGGCTTCCGTGCGTGAGATGCCCTCCGTGCGCAAGTGACATTCCCATTATTGTGTCCCCGGGATCGCAAAGGGCAAAGTAAGCCGCGGCGTTCGCCTGCGAGCCGCTGTGGGGCTGAACATTCGCGTGTTCGGCTCCGAAGAGTCGGCAGGCGCGCTCCCGCGCAAGGTTCTCGACAACATCGACGCAGGCACAGCCTCCGTAATATCTCTTCCCCGGATAGCCCTCGGCGTACTTGTTTGTCATAATACTTCCCGCCGCAGCCATGACTGCCTCGGAAACAAAGTTTTCGGAGGCTATAAGCTCTATCCCGTCACATTCCCGCCTGTATTCCGCGTCAACGGCGGCGGCGACCTCCGGGTCTTCTCTCTCAAGTATTTCGTAAATGTTATCTGTTATCATTATAAGCCTCCTTTAGTGTACTTTTTAATATTATACAATAAGCGGGGCGGATTTTCAACATTTTCCTTAAGAATAAAATTTTATTTATTGCACGGAATCCCGTTGACAAACGCAAAGGTTTCGGCTATAATATAATCAAGTTTTCAGGAAGGGAGCCGGAAATGGAAATAGCAATAATCGCACACGATATGAAAAAAGAGCTGATGACGCAGTTCTGCATCGCATACTGCGGCATACTCAGCAAACACAACCTGTGCGCCACGAGTATCACAGCCAAATATATTTCCGAAGCTACCGGACTTACGATCGAACGCCTCCTCTCGGGTGAGCAGGGCGGCGAACAGCAGATCGCGTCAAGGGTCGCTTACAACGAGATAGATGTCCTTCTCTACTTCCGCGATACGCGTCCGAACGCCGTACCCGATGACGGTGAACATGAGCTTCTCCGTCTCTGCGATATGTACAATGTACCTACGGCGACGAATATCGCTACGGCTGAGGCGCTTATCTGCGCCCTTGAGCGCGGCGACCTTGATTGGCGCAATATCGTAAATCCCAAGAACAGGAACAACTGAGCATAAATTTTCTGCGCAGAATATGTCTTTCCGCAATGTGCCTTCAGAGAGAGAGCGGTCGGTGAAAGCTCCCGGCGGCGGCGGAAAGGTACCGCCTGCGCGGCACAGAGAATATTTCAATGAGTTAAACGACCGGGTGGAACCGTGCCTGTTAATACAGACACCCCGGACGCGGCAGACCGCGTCCGGGGTGTCTTCTCTATAAAAATAATTGTAACGGAGGTTACTATGAAAGTCATAATCAACGGTACATCTTACGATGTAACAGAAAACGCCAGCGTTTACGACGCCGCGCGTGAGGCTGAGCTTATCAGCCGTCAGGTCATCGCCGCAGAGGTAAACGGCAACCTTTGCGCTCTTACGCAGCCCCTTGCCGAGGGCGACAAGGTAAAGCTCCTCACCTTCGAGGATGAGGGCGGAAAGCATGTTTTCCGTCACACTGCATCGCACATCCTCGCGCAGGCGGTCAAGCGCCTCTACCCCGATGCAAAGCTGACGATAGGTCCCGCCATCGAAACGGGCTTCTATTACGACATCGACTTTGACAAGCCCCTCTCAAACGACGATCTCGGCGCTATCGAGAAGGAAATGCAGAAGATAGTCCACGAGAACCTCAAGATCGAGCGCTTCACCCTTCCGAGGGACGAGGCAAAGAAGCTCATGGAGGAAAAGAACGAGCCGTACAAAGTCCTTCTCATCGACCGCATACCCGACGGAGACGAGATCTCCTTCTACCGTCAGGGCGAGTTCACCGACCTCTGCGCGGGACCTCACCTCTTCTCGACCGGCGCCGTGAAGGCATTCAAGCTCATTCAATGCACCGGAGCCTATTGGGAGGGCGACGCGAAGAACAAGATGCTCGTCCGTATCTACGGCGTCGCGTTCCCCTCGAAGCCCGAGCTTACCGAATACCTCAATATGCTCGAAGAGGCTAAGAAGCGCGACCACAGGAAGCTCGGTACCGAACTCGGACTCTTTGCTCTGCGCGACGAGGCTCCCGGTATGCCCTTCTTCCTCCCGAACGGTATGCTTCTCCGCAATACGCTGATCGACTATTGGCACGAGGTACACAACAAGTGGGAATACCTTGAGATCTCGACGCCGCAGATCATGAAGCGTACGCTCTGGGAGACCTCGGGTCACTGGGATCACTACAAGGAAAATATGTACACGACCGTCATCGACGGCGAGGATTTCGCGATAAAGCCGATGAACTGCCCCGGCAGCATCCTTGTCTATCAGCTCAAGCCCCACTCCTACAAAGAGCTTCCGCTCCGCTACGGCGAGCTCGGAAGAGTGCATCGCCACGAGCTTTCGGGCGCGCTTCACGGCCTCTTCCGTGTGAGATGCTTCACGCAGGACGATGCGCATATTCTCCTCGCTCCCGATCAGATAAAGGACGAGGTCATCCGTATCACCAAGCTCTTTGACGAGGTCTATTCGCAGTTCGGTCTGCCCTACAAGATCGAGCTTTCGACAATGCCCGAGGATCACATAGGGTCCGAGGAGGATTGGAAGGTCGCGACCGATGCCCTTGCCGACGCTATCACGAGCATAGGTAAGACCTATGTCGTCAACGAAGGCGACGGCGCCTTCTACGGTCCGAAGCTCGACTTCCACATCCGCGACAGCATAGGACGCACATGGCAGTGCGGCACTATCCAGCTCGACTATCAGCTCCCGGGAAGATTCAACCTTGAATACACCGGCTCCGACGGTGAAAAGCACTGCCCCGTTATGATCCACCGCGTCGTGTTCGGCTCGGTCGAGCGCTTCATCGGTGTCATCATCGAGCATTTCGCCGGCAAGTTCCCGACATGGCTCGCTCCCGAGCAGGTAAGGGTGCTTCCGATCACCGACCGCAACAACGACTACTCGGATCAGCTCATCGCCGAGATGAAGGCGAAGGGCATCCGCTGCACGGTGGACAAGCGTCAGGAAAAGACCGGCTTCAAGGTCCGTGAGGCTCAGCTTATGAAGATACCCTATATGCTCGTCATAGGCGACCGCGAGCAGGAGGAAGGCACAGTTTCGGTCCGCCGCCGCGACAGCAATCAGCTCGTATCTATGAAGAAAGAAGAATTCCTTGCCATGATCGAGGAGCAGATAAAGACCCGCGCCCTTGATGCGGAATAATAAAAGAAAATATCACAGACTAAGGGAGACGGCTTTCCTTCCGGAAAGCCGTCTCCCTTATTTTATTTGTTCCTGTATTCGTTTATCATATCGTGCTTGAGCTGCCAGAGCTTCTCCGAAAGGTCGACATAATAGTTATGCGGGTTCTCGAATCTGAGAACCTCTTCCCATATACTGCCGAGCGAAGCCTTGCAACGGTCGCGGATCTCGTCAAGATGCGGGAGCTTGTAGATCTGCTTTCCGCCCCTGAACACCTGCACCATCAGCTCGTTCGCGGTGTAGTCCTCCATCGTGCGGCGCTTCCATGTGTACTCGGGATCGAATATTTCGAGCGGCTTTGTGATGTCTATATGCTCGTCGTGGATGCAGACAAGGTCTGCCTCCGCCTTCGCGCTCTCGTTGCTGTAAAGCCTGTATGTCTTCTTGAAATGCGGAGTAGTTATCTTTCCGGGGTTCTCGCTGACCTTGATCTTCGGGATGACATTGCCGTTTTCGTCCTCGACAGCCGCCAGCTTGTAGACCGCACCGAAGACCGGGTCGCTCTTCGCCGTGATGAGGCGTTCGCCGACACCGAAGGCGTCTATCTGCGCGCCCTGCTGGAGCATCTCACGGATAAGATACTCGTCAAGCGAGTTGGAAATGACGATCTTACACTCGTAAAGTCCCGCATCGTCGAGCATACGCCTCGCCTTTTTCGTAAGGTAGGTCACATCTCCCGAATCTATCCTTATCCCGCATTTCGTGATGCCCTGCGGCAGAAGGACATCCTTGAAGGCGCGTATGGCGTTCGGGATACCCGATTTCAGGACATTGTAGGTATCGACGAGCAGAGTCGCGGCGTGGGGATATACCTCGCAGTAAGTGCGGAAAGCCTCATACTCGCTGTCGAACATCTGCACCCAAGAATGTGCCATGGTTCCCGACGCGGGAACACCGAAGGCTTCGTCGCTTATCGTGCAGGCGGTGCTTGATGCGCCTCCGATATAAGCTGCACGGGCGCCGAGGATCGCGGCATCGGCTCCCTGCGCACGGCGCGAGCCGAACTCACTGACCGGTCTGCCGTCGGCTGCACGGACTATCCTTGAAGCCTTCGTCGCTATCAGCGACTGATGATTTATCATACAGAGCATATAGGTCTCGATGAACTGCGCCTCGACCGCCCTTGCACGGACGGTGATGAGAGGTTCACCCGGGAAGACCACGGTGCCCTCGGGAACAGCCCAGATGTCACCCGTAAAGCTGAAGGTCTTCAGATATGCGAGAAAATTCTCCGAGAAGAGCTTCTTCGATCTGAGGTACTCAATATCGTCGTCGTCGAAATGAAGCTTGTTGATGTAATCGACGATCTGCTCAAGTCCCGCGGCGATCGCGTAGCCTCCGTGATCGGGGTTGTCACGGTAGAAAAGGTCAAAGTAAACTATCCTGTCACCCATTCCCTTCTCAAAATACCCGTTCCCCATCGTAAGCTCATAAAAGTCGAAGAGCATCGTAAGGTTTCTGCTTATGTCTTTCATAGTATCTCCTTTCGGTAAGACCTTAATCTTTTTCGTTTTCTTTTCTTCTGCGTCCCTGCACTGTGGTGAGGACTATAACCGCGGCGGTGAGCGCGATAACTGCGATCGTGAGGACCACGGCGCGCGGATCTGTACCGCTGTCGGTGTCGTCGTTCATTATCCTCTCGCGTTCCTCCGCTATCTTGTCGCCGAGTTCGGCATTACTGTATTTTGTGCTGAGAGCCTTCACGGAATAGATATTCAGCGAATAATCGTGTTCCGTGCCTTCGATACCCTTTGCACCGATGCGAAGGTACTGCACAACATTGTCGGAGGTCATAGACGACACATCAATGTAGACAGTATATTTCTTTCCGGCGACAAAGCCGCCGCCCCTGTATTCGTTCGTAAATCCGTCTCCGCCGAGCTTGAGAAGTATCTCGTACTCCTTTTCATCGCTGCCGCGGTCACCGACCGAGAACTCTATGGCTATATAGTCGGTATAGCGGAAGCTCTCCTCGTATTTGTAGCCGTAAGCCGCAAAGCAGTATTCGCCGAGCGCCTCGCCCTCACCGTTGAAGCCGGCTACGAGCGCCCTTCCGTATTCGTCGCGGTCGAGAGCGACCGAGCTGCATCCGGTACCGGCGTACCAGCCGTTGAGTCCCACGGTCGACCTGAAATCGAAGTAGATATATGTCCCCTTTATCCCCGACGGTGCCGTGCGGAGAAAATCCCCGCCGCCGATCACATTTGAGGCAAGCCTCTGCCTGTCCTCATCGGATATGACCTCTCTCCAGTCAAACAGTCCGAAGTATTTCAGCACCTCGTCGGCGCGGACATATTCGTCGGCGCCCTTCACATCGATATATCGTATCCTGTGGATAAGCTCATTAGCGGCGTAGGTATCGCCCGCGTTCTCCTTCTCCGCAAAGGATACGATGAACGAGGAAACATTCTCCTTCTGGGCATACAGCCTGTAATAATTGTAGACATAAGACGCCGAGAGTGCATTCCCGGTCGTATCACGGTCGGGTTCCCAAAGGTATATCAGCGCTTCTGACACATGCCCGTACTTCCTTGCGAGCGAGATAAGGAACGCCGTCGCGACCGACAGGTTCTCCGAAGAGATATATCCGCTGTTCTTGTCGGCGGGCTTTGGCGAAGGCTCCGCGATGACTTCGCCGGTTCCGTCGGCTTCGAGAGCTTCGGCGGCTTCTTCGGTCGCGGAAGCTTCGGCATTTTCGGAGGATCCGGAGTCTTCCCCGGCGGTCTCCGCGGGATCGGAAGGTTCAAAAGCATCCGTGGCAGAGTCTGCAGAAGGATCATCCGCAGAGTCGGTATCGCTCACTCCGTCGATCCGCTCGGTAATATCATTGTTCATCCCGCAGGGGTTGTGTTCGCTCTCTATCATAACGCAAAAGTCCGGACTGCCGTAAAGGCTCGCCTGCTCGGCGACGGCGGTCAGAAAATCCTCCGCACATATGCCGTTTTCGCTCACCGTCCAGTCGGACGAAACGGGAAGGATCAGCGATATCCCGCTTCCGGTGTCGTCGATCGCCGCCGCGACCGCACGGAGATATTCATAGTAAGCCTTCACATACTCGGGATCTCCGAGCCCGCCGGCATCGTTCACCGCGGCGGTATCGTTGACCCGCTTACCGGCAACAAAGCCGCTTATTTTACCGTATTCTCCGCCCGAATACCTTGACGCGATGAAGGAGGCGCAGACATACGCCTCAAAGCTCCCGTCGGTATCGGTGACGGCATTCACGGCATAGGGTTTGGCCTTTCCCCGTCGGACGAGCCTTATAAGCACATCGGCGCCCGCACCGGTCAGTATCTTCACCCGTGTGTCTATCTCGGCAAGGTATTCCTTGCTTATCCTCACAGTCTTTCCGAAGACGGTATAAAGGTACCCGCCGCTGCCTGTGCTGATGACGCGGTCGGTATTGACCTCGACTATGACGGTCCCCGCCTCGGCACGAAGATCGGAGGCGAGCCTTACGCTCTCTATCCCCTTGAAGCCGATATCGAGCCTTCCGGTCTTCGCCGACGGAACGGAGGGATCCGAGACTCTTATATAGGTCCCGCCCTTCGTCTCGATAGTCAGAACATACCTTGCGCACCTCGCAAGGAAAAGTTCGGACGACTTCGGCGTGATGTCGACCGAGATAAGGGTCGTCATGGAGATCCCCGACAGTACGGGGATGAGCTTGCCCTTTTCGATATCTCCGACCTCCTCGCCGGTGTCGAGCGCAAAGATCGCTATCGTGCAGTCGGCGTGATCGCGCACCGCAGAGGTCGAGAGCGAGCCTTTTATCCTCACCCTGCCGGTCTTCATATCGTAAACGCAGGACGAGATGCTCCCCGGCAGGCTGCCGGATGCGGCGGAGACGGCAAAGCCCTTGCCGATAAGTCCGCTGTCTTCATCCGCGGCAAGGGTCGTAAGCACCGAAAGGTTCGGCAATATCAGCGCGCAGACAAGGATCACAGCCCAAAACGCCGCGCTTCTTTTCATATTGACCGCCTCCTTCCCTGCCATTATCGCAATTACTATTATTATAGCATATATTTTCGGAAAAATAAAGGTCAAATTGTCAATAAACGCATTTATAGCGCGGCAAATGCGTTTATCCTTGACACGACGGCGGCAAAGTGATATAATTTTACGGAAAATAAAGTTGCCGGAAGGAGACTTTCCATGGATATTATGTCAGGAATGCCCGTAAAGATCATACGGGGAAAAGGCTGTATCGGACGCGAATACAAGGCGCTCGCCCTCGGAAAGCGGGCATTTATCGTATGCGGCAGGCACGGCGCCGCTGCCTGCGGAGCGCTCGGTGATGTCACGGCGGCACTCGGAAAGCTCGGGATCGGATACACCCTGTTCGACAAAAGCCGCGAAAATCCTCCGCTTGAGCTGTGCATGGAGGGCGGACGCGAATGTGCCGCCGACTCTGCCGACTTCGTGATAGGCATCGGAGGCGGCTCGGCGCTCGACGCGGCGAAGGCTGTTGCCCTTTTTGCGAAAAACCCTCAGCTCGACGGCGAAAAAATATTCGATAAGTCACTGAAGAAAGCCCCGCCGCTCCCGCTTGTCGCGATCCCGACCACCTCGGGCACCGGGAGCGAGGCAAACGCCACCGGAGTGCTGACCCTTCCCGGCGGACTCGTGAAAAAGTCCTTCGCCTCCGAATTTCCGCGCGTATCCTTCCTTGACCCGAACTATACGGCGTCGCTTCCCTACCGCACGGCGCTGAGCTGTGTCCTTGATGCCTTCGCACACGCGACCGAATCCTACCTCTCTCCGAAGGCGACCGAAGCTTCGCGCGAGGCGGCGGTCTTCGCTGCGAAGAGCATCTGGAGCATCATAAAAGACCGTCCCGTGTCCTTTGGCGAAAAGGAGCGCGAAGAGCTTCAGCTCGCCGCCTGCGCCGCCGGATATGCGATAAGCATCACAGGTACCGGCTTCCCGCACCCGCTGGGCTATTCGCTCACGACATTTGACGGTGTACCGCACGGCTTTGCCTGCGCCGCCTTCTACAAAAGTTATATCGGATACAACCTGAAAGTCCCTGCGGGTGAAAAGCTCCTCGGCGACTTCTGCCGTGAGGCGCTCGGCACCTCTTCGCCGGAGGATATCGCCGACCTCATCCCGTCGCTTGCCGGAGTGAAGCTCTCGATGACTGCCGAAGGGATAGAAGAGCGCGTCTCGCTCATAAAGGACGCGAAAAATTTCGGGAACAGCCCCTATGTACTGAATGATGAAGAAAAGCTCGAGATATACTCGGAGCTTTTCCTGCAAAAATAATTTTTTATCTCGGGAGAATTAAGAAAACAATGCTTGAAAATCTCAAAAAGCAGGTATATGAAGCCAATATGTGCCTTGCCGAGCGGAACCTCGTGATAGGCACCTGGGGAAATGCCAGCGGGATCGACCGCGAGCGCGGACTTGTCGTAATAAAGCCCTCGGGCGTTGCATACAGCAGGATGTCCGCGATAGACTTCCCCGTCGTCGACCTTGACGGCAATATCGTCGAGGGCGCGATGAAGCCCTCTATCGACACCCTTACCCACATCGAGCTTTACAAGGCGTTCCCGAACATAGGCGGCATCGCGCACACGCACTCGCTCTACGCCTCTTCATTCGCGCAGGCGGGGCGCGGGATAAAGCCCTACGGTACGACGCACGCCGATTTCTTCCCCGGGATCATTCCCTGCACAAGGAAGATGACCCCGAACGAGATAGCCTCCGATTACGAGCGTCACACGGGGCTTGTGATAGCCGAGACATTCGCCGACCTCGATTATGACCTGCTACACGCCGTTCTCGTTCACTCGAACAGCCCCTTCACCTGGGGAAAGGATGCCGCGGACGCCGTCGAATCGGCAATAGTGCTTGAGGGCATCGCGCAGATGGCGTTTCAGACAGAGCTCTTACAGCTCGCAAAATGCGGTGTCCCGATGCAGCAGGATCTTCTGACCCTTCATTTCAAGAGAAAACATTCCGACAACTGAACATAAAAAACCTTCCGGAGAAATCTCCGGAAGGTTTTTTATTTATTGGGTATAATTATTTGCTGCCCTTCTCGAGCTTTTCCTGGATCTTATTACAGAGAGGATTGATAACTTCCTCTGCGTACTTTACTTCCGCTTTCCAGTTGACATCTGTGGTTGAGGAAATTGCTTTTTTGAAGTAACTCTGGCTATCGCCGAGCTGTTCGCTGTACATACGACCGATATCGAAAACAAGGTTTTCTCTGATTATGTCGTACATTTCACGCGACTTCTGGTCGTCAACATACTTACCCTTGAGGGTACGCTCGTAAACAACGGGAGTGACTTCCTTCCAGCTCTCGTATGCATAGTATTCCATGACTGCGGAAGCCTTCGTAGGCTCATCGCAACGCTCAAAAATACCGTAGAAGGTAAAGGGGTTACCGATAACGGTGGAGTAGCTGCTCTTACCCGCAGAGTACTTGGGGCAAGGAACGATGACGAAAGCGGGCGGATTTTCTTCTTTTGCAATTACCTTGAAGCTGACGCGCGCACGGTCGGTCATGAAGAGAAGGTGTCCGGCTGCGAATTCCTTCTGATGATATACCTTTGAGGTATAGATACCGTCGTTGGTCTCGTAGAAGAGGTGTCTGAGTCTCTTGATCGTATCATCGACCGCATCGCTCTTCATGGAGTTCGATACGGTGAGCTTGCCCTGACTGTTGTAGGAGCAGATGAGGGCACCGGTGCCGTAGAACCACGGGTCGGCATGTATAGTTCTCGTCATGTAAGCGAAGGTATCGCCGACTGCCTTGGTGCCGGTTTTATTATCGCCGCTTGCCTCATAGATGTTCTCGCACATCTCGAAGAATTTGTCGTAAGTCCATTCGCCGCTTCCGACAAGTTCCTGCGGGTTCTGAAGCTGATGTGCCGCAAGAAGATCGGTATTGACATAGCAGACATACATCATGTAGAGGGTGTTCAGCGAAATATCGCCCGACGCGAAGTAGAGGTTGTCACCGAAGGTGATCTGCTTGATAAGGTTCTTCGGCCACCATTCGTTCGAGAAATCAAGGTATTCGCAATCATCGGACAGAAGGTTCTTACAGTATCCGTTGACCGATGCCGTGGTTGCGGTGATCGAATATGTAGCGAACATGTGATACTTTTCGTTGTCCGAGCCTTCGTGGATAGCCTTCATCTTGTTGTTGAAGTTACCGATGTTGTCGCCGTTTCCTTTTTCACCGACCCACTCAAGGGTGATGCCGAAGCGGTCCTCAACATTGTTGTTGCGGTTCCAGAGAGCGTTGTTTACATCGTCTCCGTCGGCGGCTTCGATGTCGAATTCGTTGTGTTCAACATCGCTCCAGAAAAGGGTCCTTATGACCTGACCGTCATATCTGACATCTTCGGGGACTACGGGCGCGTCCGTTACCTGACCGTTGTCATCACTGCTGGACGGCGTATTGCTGTTTTCGCCGTTGTCCGCAGTCGTCGTACCGTTTCCTCCGTTATTGCCCGTCTGCGTGCAGGCGGCGATCGGCACGATCATTGCAAGGATCAGCATACAGACAAGGATTCTTACAAGCGTTTGCTTTTTCATGGTTTTCCTCCTGAAAAAAATTTGATTTATGTAAATTAAATCAATTCACTGTGCTGCGGTGGTCTCTTCGGGGAAGTAGGCGTTCTTGTAATCCTGCCACGCCTTGAGTCTTGCTTTCGTAAAGTTGAAGGTGCCGTAATATGTCATCCCGACCTTCGAGAGCTTGTCGGAAACAAGCACTGCGGTCTTGTTGAACACAACGGGCATCACAGCCGCGTCGTCAAGGAGCTGTTTCTCCGCCTGACGGAGATATTCTGCCCTCTCCGATTCGTCGGCAGCATCGAATGCCTTCTCGATCAGTTCGTTATACGCTTCGCTGTTGTATCCGGTGACATAGGTGGTCTCAACGGTGTTTCTGCCGTCGACCGAGCGGTTGCCCGTGAAATCATAGGCGAAGGGTGCCAGCACCGCAAACGCCGTGGGAGCCTTCGGTACGAGGTCTATTGCCATGACCTCGAAGTTTCCGTTCTTGTAATCCTCATCAAAGAGGTCGTCGACGATGTCCTTCTGAGTCTCACCGGTACCGTCGACCTCGCCGTCCTGCTTTTCCTCGGTGGTAACGGGCTTGACCGTTACATTGAATCCGAGTTCGTCGTGCCACACCTGCGCGATGTTTTCGGCTATCGCCTTGTGAAGCTCGAAGCCGTCGGCAAATCCCGCCGTCTTATCGACAGTCGGCTTGCTGTTTTCGACATCACCGCCCGCGTCGTTCATGCCGCCGCCGGCGCGGACCGAGATGGTGAAGGAATAATCGGACGGGTTGATCCCCGCGTCGGCGAGCAGCTTCTTCGCCGCATCGAGATCGGCGGATGACGAGAGGAGCGCGCCCGCATCCTTGCGGAAGAGCTTCTTTGCCGTCGCATCGGTATAGATCTTATCCGAGAGGAGTCCAGTCGCCGGATCGGCGAAGACCGCGAGATTCGCTATCGCCTGACGGTCGATGGCAAGGGAGAGCGCCTGACGCACTTCCTTGACGGCGAAGAGCTTTACGCCCTCGGTTTCGCCCGCCTTCGTCGACTTGATGACCGCGTTCTGATTGAAGAGGTATGTATGAGTCGAGATGCCCTGCGTTACCTTCGCCTTCGAGGCATACTCGGATCTGAGCGCCAGCGGGATCTCTCCGAGGAAGAGGACCTGACCCTGATTGTAAAGGTTGACCTGATTTTCCGCGCTCTCTTCATAGTTTATGATGATCCTGCGGGGAAGAACATACTTATCTTCGGCATCCTTCTCCCTGTTGCGGAAGTAGAAGCTGTTGCGCTCAAGCTGGAGCGTCTTTCTGCCGTTCACATAGTTCGTTCTCGAGACCATGAAGGGTCCGCTGCAAGCCATGGTGGACTTCTTTTTTGCCCAGTCTATCTTAAGGTTTCCGTCGACAAGGTTCGAGCGGAGCGGGAAGAGCGCGGGGCTTGTGAGGTTCATCTTGAACTCTTCGACATCCGCGTCGGTTATCTCGTCCTCAAAATAGATCGTAACGACCTTGTTATCGGCGTAAACGCGAAGGTCGCTGATCGAGCATTCGCCGCTCTTGACATCCCTTGCGTTCTTTATCTTGTAAAGAAGCGCCGCGGCGTCGTTGTTGTTCTGCGATTTAAGTACGCGCTCGAATGTAAAGAGGACATCGTTTGCCGTGATCGCCGACTGACCGTCGCTCCAATAGGTGTCCTTCAGGGTGATCTCCATCTTATACTCTTTTTTCGACGGATTGTTGTTAACGGTAAGGCTCTGCGCAAGATCCTCCGTCACCTTTCCGTTTTCGTCTATCTTGTAAAGTCCGGAGAATATCAGGCTGACTATCTTGAGCTGAGCGTCGTTCGTAAAAGCGTTCAGCGGGTCAAGGTCATAGACCTGATGGGAAATATACATCTGCAGATACGAATCGTTCGTCTCACCCGAACACGAGGCGAAGAGAGGAACGAGCATTATCAGACAGAGTGCTATGGCTGCTATACGATTTTTCATGATCTTGCGAACATCCTCCTTTAAGGACTTATATTTGGATACAGCATTGCACGATACCATACAAGGCATTATAGCATATTTTCCGTCCGGAATCAATCTTTTCTTCGGCTTTGCATAAACTTTCGGTCATTTGCACAATCCGGAGCCGCCGTTATGTGCATTTTTTACATATGAAAAAATCCTACGGGAGAGCTATATGGTTCCCTTTTTGCTTATTGTATGACTTATCGGGCATACTATGACCGTATAAAAAAATAAGGAAGTGAACCGTATATGACAGAAAGACATTTCAGAACGGATCTCGCCGCCGAGAATTTTCCGTCGGGCAGAGGGCTTCCGCGCGACGCCGGATACCGTACAGAAAGCGTCGGGGGCTTCACCGTCGAGCGCATGAGGCTCTCCGAAAGCTCGGGCAGAGCCTTCGGAAAACCCGCCGGAAACTACACGACAATAGGCTTCGGCAGGATCGGAGAGCTGAGCGATCGGGAATTTTCGGAGCTTTGCGACCTTCTTTCCTCCGAACTTACGGCATATGTGAAAAGAGTGACCGGCAAGAGCGTCGGAAACGGCCTCGGTGTACTCGTTGCCGGACTCGGGAACGCGAAAATGACCCCCGATGCGGTCGGTCCCGGCAGTGTCGCGCGGCTGAACGCGACAAGGCACCTTGCCGACGCGGAGCCGGAACTCTTCTCGCGGCTCGGATGTGCAAAGCTCAGCGCGGTGGCTCCGGGCGTCCTCGGCCAGACCGGCATTGAGGCAAGCAGGCTCATCCTCGGTGCGACCGAAGCCGCGGGACCCGACGCCGTCATAGCCATCGACGCTCTCGCGGCGGGGTCGTGCGAAAGGCTCTTTTCAACCGTCCAGCTTTGCGACAACGGTATCGCCCCCGGCTCGGGCATCGGAAACCGGAGAAGCGAGCTGAGCCTTCGCACGCTCGGAGTCCCCGTTATAGCCCTCGGAGTCCCGACAGTCGTCGATTCTTCCACCCTTGTGACCGATGCACTCGGCAAGGCGGGCTTTTCCGAAATCCCGGAAAGTCTTTCCGAAGTCCTTGAGAGCGGAAAAAGCTATTTCGTCTCGCCGAAGGACTGTGACGCGCTGATAAGGAGCCTCTGCCGCCTCTTCGCAACGGCGATCAACCGCGCGTTCGGTGTCGACCTCGGGCAGGACCTTTAATTTTTTGCCAAAAAATGCCCGAAGCCTGTGGACAAACCCGCTTTTGTATGATATAATGATAGAATAATAATCAAGCACACAAAGCGAGGACTTATGAATCTGTTCCGAATCACACCGCAAACAATAGGCTCCAACTGTTATATCGTCTCCGACAAAGGAGAAGCTGTCGTCATCGACCCGAGCGCATCGGCGGCGGAGGTAATGAAATACCTCACGCAGAACGGACTGACGCTGAAGGCGATCCTTCTGACCCACGGTCATTTCGACCATATGCTGGGACTTGAGAAGCTCCGCACGCAAAATCCCTCGGCTCCGGTAATGATACACGCCGACGACGCCGAGCTTATGCCCGACGGACATAAGAACGCCTTCTTCGACTTTTTCTCGAAGGACCGCGACTTCGGCAATCCGGACAAGCTCCTGATAGAAGGCGACACGATCCCCTTCGGCAATATGCGCCTTCGCGTGATGCACACGCCGGGGCATACGAAAGGCTCGGTCTGCTACCGTTGCGCAAAGCTCCTCTTCACGGGCGACACGATAATGGCTGACAGCTTCGGGCGGCTCGACCTTTATTCGGGAAGTCCCGCGAAGATGAATCACTCGCTCGGAAAGCTCCGCGCGCTCGCCGCAAAGGAAGACCTTATGATCTGCCCGGGTCACGGCAATACGGCAAGGCTCTCGGACGCACTTTACAAAATATACAACAGGCAGTAAGACCTGATTTCATCATAACCCGCCGTAAGGCGGCAACGGAGGTCACATAATGGACTACAATATGCTCGCAGAGCTTCTCTACCCCGAAGTTACGAAAACCCCCGCCGATATGGAGGCTGAATATCCCACGAGAAAACTGCCCGAGGGCGCGAAGGTGACGCGCTTTGCCCCGAGTCCAACGGGCTTTGTGCATTTCGGCGGACTCCTTCCCACGACGACGGGCGAAAGGCTCGCCCACCAATCGGGCGGCGTGTTCATACTCAGAATAGAGGATACCGACGCAAAGCGCGAGGTCCCCGGCGCTGCCGAGGCTCTCATCGTGACCCTTGCGAAATACGGGATACATTTCGACGAGGGCGCCGCTCTTGACGAAAACGGAAATATAGTCGATAAAGGAAACTACGGTCCCTACAAGCAGAGCCTTCGCGGACCGATATACCATGTCTATGCGAAAGACCTTGTCAGACGCGGACTCGCTTATCCCTGCTTTTCGACGGCGGAGGAGCTTGACGAACTTAACGCGAAGGACAAGAAGGCAGAGATAAAAGAAAAGAAGGAATGGGACGAGCAGGCATGGCTCGCCGAGGAAGCGGCAAGGAAAGAGCAGAAGATGCGCGAGCGCTCGATAACCCTTGAAGAGGTCAAAGCTCACCTTGATGCCGGCGAACCCTTCGTCCTCCGTCTGCTTGCCGACGGAGACCCGTCGAAAAAGACCAAGTTCACCGACCTTGTGAAGGGTACTCTTGAGATACCCGAAAACGACGAGGACTTCGTGCTTCTCAAATCCGACGGCATCCCTACCTACCACTTCGCGCACGCGGTGGACGATCATCTCATGGGTACGACTCATGTCATACGCGGCGAGGAATGGCTCCCGAGCGTCGCAAAGCATATCCAGCTCTTCAGGTACCTCGGCTTCAGACTCCCGAAATATATGCACAACTCGCAGATCATGCGCCTTGACGAGAACGGCAATAAAAAGAAGCTCTCGAAGAGGGACATGGGCGCGAACCTTGAGGACTACTCGCGCCTCGGCTACGCTCCCGAATGTGTCTGCGAATACATCATGACCCTGCTCAACTCGAACTACGAGGAATGGCATATGCAGAACCCCGACAAGCCTTACACCGACTTCCCCTTCAATATAAAAAAAATGTCGGCATCGGGATGCCTTTTCGACCTTGCCAAGCTCGGGGATGTATCGAAGAATGTCTTCTCACGCATGACCGCCGACAAGGTCTATGCCGGACTTCTCGGCTGGGCGGAGGATTTCGACCCCGATTATTCCGAAAAGCTCAAAGCCGACCCCGATTACGCGAAGGCGATAATCTCCATAGGCAGGGGAGGCAAAAAGCCGCGCAAGGACTACGGCACCTATGTCGAGCTTAAAGAATACACGAGCCTCTTCTATGACGACAGCTTTGCCGTGACCGATGCCTATCCCGAAACGGCAGATAAGAACGACATAAAGAAAGCGCTCGCATCTTTCCTCTGCAGCTATGATCCCGCAGACGACCAGAATGTATGGTTCGACAAGATCAAGGCTATCGCGGATGATCTCGGCTATGCCTCGGATATGAAGGCTTACAAAGCCGATCCGACACAGTACCGCGGAAGCGTCGCCGACATCAGTATGTTCATCCGCGTCGCCGTGACCGGAAAGCTCAACTCGCCCGATATGTTCACCGTTATGAATATCCTCGGTGAGGACAGGGTCAGAGCAAGAATAAATTCGATGATAAATAATCTTTAACGGAGAGAGCGTATGGAAAGTACCAATTTTATACACGATATAATCGACGAAGAAATAAAAGAAGGCAAATACCGCGCCGACGAGATACACACCCGCTTCCCGCCCGAGCCGAACGGCTACCTTCACATAGGTCACTGCAAGGCGCTGATAATCGACTTCGGCACCGCGGCAAAGTACGGCGGGAAATGCAACCTCAGGATGGACGACACCAACCCGGCAAAGGAGGACACCGAATTTGTCGATGCGATAAAGGAAGACATCCACTGGCTCGGCTTCGACTGGGGCGACCGCTTCTACTACGGCTCGGATTACTTTGATCGGGATTATGAATACGCCGTCGAGCTGATAAAGAAAGGTCTTGCGTATGTATGCGAGCTGAGCGCCGAGCAGTTCCGCGATCCGGCATACTGCGGAGACCTCACGCATCCGGCAGTCTCGCCTTGGCGCGACAGACCTGTCGAAGAGAGCCTTGACCTTTTCGAGAGGATGAAGAACGGAGAATTCCCGGAAGGCAAATACACGCTCCGCGCGAAGATCGACCTTGCCTCGGGCAACTTCTGTATGCGCGATCCGGTCATCTACCGCATACGCTACATCGACCACCACAGGCAGGGCAAGAAATGGTGCATCTTCCCGATGTACGATTTCGCCCACCCGATACAGGACGCGATCGAGGGCATCACGCACTCGCTCTGCTCGCTTGAGTACGAGATCCACCGCCCGCTCTACGATTGGGTCATAAACAATGTCAGCGTGAACTGCAAGCCGCGCCAGATCGAATTCGCGCGCCTCAATATAACGAACACCGTACTGTCGAAGAGATACCTTCGCTACCTCGTCGAAAACAACATCGTCGACGGCTGGGACGACCCGCGTATGCCGACCCTCTGCGGTCTGCGCCGTCGCGGCTATACCCCCGAATCTATCCTTGACTTCTGTCAGAGGATAGGAGTCTCCAAATCGAACAGCATGGTCGATATAGGGCTTCTCGAACACTGCATCAGAGAGGACCTCAACGCCCACGCACAGCGCCGCATAGCCGTTATCTCGCCGATAAAGCTCATCGTCGACAACTTCCCGGAGGGCAAGACCGAATACTTTGACCTTCCGAACAACCCCGGCGATCCCGAGGCGGGAACACGCGCCCTTCCCTTCACCCGCGAGCTTTATATCGACGCGGATGACTTCGCGCAGGTGCCGCCTCCGAAGTTCTTCCGCCTCAAGCCCGACGGCGAAGTAAGGCTTATGGGAGCCTATATCGTGAAGTTCGCCTCGCTCGAGACCAACGAGGACGGAAGCGTCAAAGCCGTCCATGTCAACGCCGACCTTGAAACGGGCTGCGGCATGCCCGCCGACGGACACAAGGTCAAGGGCACGATCCATTGGCTCTCCGCCGACTACGCAAAGCCCGCGACTGCGATCCTCTACGACAGACTCTTTACAGAGGAAAATATGAACGACCTTCCCGAGGGCAAATCCTATATCGACTTCCTCAACCCGACCTCTGCGGAAAAGGTCGAAAATGTAATGGTCGAGCCTTCGCTCGCCGACGCAAAGCCGGGCGAAAAGTTCCAGTTCGTCCGCACGGGCTACTTCTGCCTCGACACGAAGAATCCCGGCGTTTTCAACCGCGTCGTCGAACTCAAGGACAGCTTCCCGAAAAAGGCGTGAAGGAGCTTATCTTCTTCCGCGTCCTGCCCGGATGGCTGATACTCATCTCGCTGATCTCGGTCATCGTGACGGTCGCCGACAAGGTAAAAGCGAAGAGCGGCTCACAAAGAGTCCCCGAGGCTACGCTGATGCTTCTTTCCGTACTCGGAGGCTCTTTCGCAATGCTCGTAACGATGCTGATCATCCGTCACAAGACAAAGCACCCGAAATTTATGGTAGGGATACCCGTTATCCTCCTGCTTCAGGTGGTCGCGGGCTGCGCAATTTTTGCGTTTACCCCTTGATTTTCGGAAAAATCGTGTTATAATAAGCTAAAAAGCAATGACGAAGTCGGCAAAGCAGTCCGACGCATCACAGAGAAGACCGCCTGCGGCTGAGAGCGGTCATGCGTTCTGCCTCGCCTTTCGCTTCCGAGCCGGATGGGTGAAAAAAGTAGTCCGTCCCGGTCAGCCTCCGTTAAAGGGCGCAGAGTGCCGGAGAGATCCGGAATCATGGGTGGTACCGCGTACGCGAAAAGCGTTTCGTCCCGTCGTTTTTACGGCGGGACATATTTTTTTGAAAGGAATTTTCCGATGGACGAAAAAGGCAGCATCACGATAAGATATCTCCAGAGCTACCTCGCCTCAAAGGACGACGAGGATCGCCGTCTTGCCCGTGAAAACCCCGAGCATTACTTCATAAAGCTCGTTGAGGAAGTCGGCGAGCTTGCCCGGGTCAAGACCCGCGGGAACCGCCACGCGACGGGTGCGGATGACCTCAAGGGTTCGGTCGAGGAGGAGCTTTACGACATCCTCTATTACACCCTGATGGTCGCAAACGCAAGCGGGGTAGACCTCGAAAAATGGATCCCGCTCAAGGAAGAGATAAGCAACCGCCGCTACCCATGCGGTATTCCCTTCGATCCCGAAGGAAAAAACAAGTAAATCATTTGAAAGGATATAAATATGAGAGAACTGCTTGAAAAGATCCGCGCCGACGCAAAGGCGCAGCTCAGCGACAATGCCGCGGACATCGAGGCGCTGAGAGTCCGCTATCTCGGCAAAAAGGGCGAGCTTACCGCCGTGCTTCGCGGCATGGGAAAGCTCTCCGCAGAAGAACGCCCCCTTATCGGTCAGCTCGCGAACGAAGTCCGCGCCGACATAGAGGCGTCGATAGAAGAGCGCCGCAGACAGATGCAGGACAGGCTCCTTGAGCTTAAGCTGAACAAAGAAAAGATCGATGTCACCCTTCCCGCCGAAGGCGAAATGGGTCACATCCACCCGCTCACGATGACTCAGAGAGAGCTTGAGGACATCTTCATCGGTCTCGGTTTCACGATCGTCGAGGGTCCCGAGGTCGAGCTTGATTACTACAACTTCCAGGCGCTCAACATCCCCGAAAACCACCCCGCGAGAGATACGCAGGACACCTTCTATATCACCGACAATATCCTTCTCCGCTCGCAGACCTCGCCCGTGCAGGTCAGAACGATGGAAAAGCAGAAGCCCCCGATAAGGATAATCTCACCCGGACGGGTCTACCGCTCGGACGCGGTCGACGCGACACATTCGCCGCTCTTTCACCAGCTCGAGGGGCTTGTCGTCGACAAGGGCATCTCGATGGGCGACCTCAAGGGCGTGCTTGAGCTTTTCGCGAAGCAGACCTTCGGCGAGGAGACAAGGATCCGTTTCAGACCCCACCACTTCCCCTTCACCGAGCCGTCGGCAGAGGTCGATGTCTCCTGCTTCGCCTGCGGCGGAAAGGGTTGCCGCATCTGCAAGGGTGAGGGCTGGATAGAGATCCTCGGTGCCGGAATGGTACACCCTAATGTTCTCCGCAACTGCGGCATCGACCCCGATGTCTACTCGGGCTTCGCCTTCGGCTTCGGTATCGAGAGGATCGCAATGCTCAAATACCACATCGACGATATGCGTCTGCTCTACGAGAACGATACACGCTTCCTCGGAGAGTTCTGATAATGGAGAAAAAGTTAAACAGGAAGAAAGTCCTTCTCACCGTCAGGGACTACGGCATTATGACGGTAGCCATAGCGATAGTCGCCGCCGCGCTCTACTTCTTCAAGTACCCGAATCACTTCGTCCTCGGCGGAATGACCGGTCTCTCGGTCGTCGTCGGACATTTCACCGCCGGAACGGCTATGGAATGGCTCACGCCCGCGACCTTCGTCACTATCTCCAATGTCATACTGCTGATAATAGGCTTCATCTTCCTCGGCAGGGGCTTCGGCGCGAAGACCGTTTATTGCAGCATACTGCTGTCGGCTTTCCTTCAGGTACTCGAGCTGCTCGAAAAAGCCGGACTTTTCAGCACGAAAGAGCCTATGACCGACCAGCCCTTCCTTGAGCTTTTCTTCGCGGTCGCCCTGTCGTCCTTCGCGACGGCGGTGATATTCAATCTCGGAGGCTCGACCGGCGGCTCCGACATCATCGGTATGATCCTTATGAAGAAGCTCAATATCGACATAGGCAACGCGATGCTTATCGCCGATCTTCTGATAGTGCTGACCGCCTTCTTCACCTTCGACGCGAAGACCGGACTCTTCTCTCTCTTCGGCGTGTTCATCGCGACACTTATCATCAACTCGTCGATAGAGAGCCTTAACCGCACGAAATACTTCATTATAATCACAGACAAGCCCGATGAGGTGGCGGAGATCATCCTCAAAACGATAGGTCGCGATGCCACGCGCTGGGACGCCGAGGGATGCTACACAAAGCAGGATAAATCCGTCCTGCTCTCGGTAATGACAGCGTCACAGGCACGCCGCCTGCGCACTCTCATCAAGGAAGCCGACCCGGCATCCTTCGTCCTCATCTCAAATTCCTCCGAGATAATCGGAAACGGATTCCGTCAGAGTATGTGATCCGAATAAAGAAAGGAAAATGCTATGAATCTTTCACTCAACTGGCTTTCCGAATTCGTACCGGGAACCAAGGAAAAAGACGCAAAAAGCTACTGCGACCGTATGACCGACACCGGCTCGAAGGTCGAGGGCTTCGAGATACTTGCAAACGATATTGAAAATGTGAAGGTCGCCCGCGTGACCTCCATGACCCGCCATGAAAATTCCGACCACCTCTGGGTCTGCCGGTGCGACATCGGCGACAGGACAGTTCAGATAGTCACGGGCGCGCAGAATGTCTTCGAGGGCGCGATAGTCCCCGCCTGCGTGGCTCCCGCAAAGCTCCCCGGAGGTGTGAACATCAAAGCCGGCAAGCTCCGCGGCGTCGAATCGAACGGTATGCTCTGCTCGATAAACGAGCTGGGTCTCACCGAACACGATATGCCGGGGGCTGACGATAAGGGCATCCTTATCCTCGGAGAGGAATTTGCCGACAAGGTCGGTGAGGACATCCGCGACGCCCTTATGCTGAAGGACACCGTTGTCGAGTTCGAGATCACCTCGAACCGCCCCGACTGCCTCTCGGTGATAGGCCTTGCCCGCGAATCCGCCGTGTCCTTTGACCTGCCCCTCACCCTCCACTCCCCGGTAGTGAAAGGCTCGGGCGACAGTGTACACAATTACCTCACGGTAAAGGACGAGGCTCCCGACCTCTGCTTCCGCTATACCGCAAGGGTCGTGAAAAATGTGAAGATCGCTCCCTCTCCGCTCTGGCTCCGTATGAGGCTCCGTGCCGAGGGTGTGCGCCCGATAAACAACATCGTCGACATCACGAACTATGTAATGCTCGAATACGGTCAGCCTATGCACGCATTTGACTATTCCTGCCTTGACGGATCCGAGATAATCATCCGCCGTGCCGCGGAAAACGAGCTTTTCCGTTCGCTCGACGACAAGGATCATACCCTTGATCCCTCGATGCTCGTCATCGCCGACAAGAACAAGGCGGTCGCGCTCGCCGGAGTCATGGGCGGCGCGAACAGCGAGATAACCGACGCGACGAAGACTGTCGTCTTCGAGAGCGCGAGCTTCCTCGGCTCCTCTGTAAGAGTCAGCGCAAAGAAGCTCGGTATGCGCACCGAAAGCTCCTCGCGCTTTGAAAAGGGCCTTGACCCCGAGAACACCATGCCCGCGGTGCAGCGCGCCTGCGAGCTTGTGGAGCTTCTCGGCGCGGGTGAGGTCGTCGATGAGATAATAGACCTCTACCCGACAAAGAAAAAACAGCCCACCCTGCCGCTCGACGCCGACAGGATCAACCGCTTCATCGGAGTTGACCTCACGAAGGAATATATGGCGGAAATACTCCGCAAGCTCGAATTCACCGTCAGCGATGACCTCTCGGAGCTGACCCCGCCTTCCTTCCGTTCCGACATCGAATGTATGCAGGATGTCGCCGAGGAGATAATCAGGATCTACGGATACAACAAGCTCGAGTCGACCTACATCGGCGGCACGACGACAAGAGGTGGCAGGACGCCGCGTCAGGCTCTTGAAGCAAAGCTCGCCCCGACCATGGCGGCGCTCGGCTTTGACGAGATCCAGACCTTCTCCTTCATCAGCCCGAAATATTACGAGAAGATAAGACTTCCCGAAGAACAGCGCCGCTCGGTCGTCATATCCAACCCGCTCGGTGAGGATACGAGCGTCATGCGCACGACCGCCCTGCCCTCCATGCTCGAGGTCCTTGCGAGAAACGACAAGTTCAGCAACGAAAAGGCAAGACTCTGGGAGCTTGCGAGCGTCTATATCCCCCACGAGAGCCGCGACGAGCTGCCCGACGAGAAGAAGCTCATCACCGTAGGAATGTACGATGAGTGTGATTTCTTCACCCTCAAGGGCGTATGCGAGAAGCTCTTCGGGCTTTTCGGGATCCTCGGCGTGACCTACACGGCGCGCACCGACGACCCGTCCTATCACCCCGGACGCTGTGCCGAGGCGATCGCTCCCGACGGCACATACCTCGGTGTTCTCGGTCAGGTGCATCCGACCGTGACAAAAAATTACGGCTTCACGCGTGAGGTATTCTGCGCCGAGCTTGATCTTCCCGCCATGTATGCCCACATAAACCACAAGCCCGAGTATACACCGCTCCCGAAATTCCCCGCGATCACACGCGACTTCTCGTTCGTCTGCGACGACGACCTTGAGGTCGGCAAGATCGAGGATGTCATGAGCCGCGCCGGCGGAAAGCTCGTCGAATCGGTAAAGCTCTTCGATGTCTACCGCGGAGAGCAGGTCGGCGCCGGCAAGAAGAGCGTCTCCATGAGAGTCACCCTCCGCGCCGCCGACCGCACCCTTACCGTTGAGGAGGCTGACAAGGCTTCGCAGAAGATCCTTACAGCCCTTGCCACTCAGCTCGGTATAGGTCTCAGAGCATAAACAAAAAACACACCCGAAGGAAAGACCTTCGGGTGTGTTTTGTTTTTATTCAGTTATCGAAAGACATCCTGATCTGCTGAGCGTTTGCCGCTTTCTGTTTTTCAAGAAGGTTGTTTATGCGCTTTACGGGATTGAGAAGCTCGCTTATGCTCTCGTCGTGGTTCAGCGTATCGATTATATACGCAACATACTTGCACATATTGACCTCGACATACCAATCGCACGAGAAAAGCTCGGGACGGCGGTAAACAAGGTTCGTCGTGAAGATCTTGTCTATAAGGTGATCCTCATACGCCTTATTGAACTTGTCCACACCGTCGGTGAAGAGTCCGAAGGTCGCAAAGGTGAATATCCTCTTCGCGCCCTTTTCCTTGAGCTGCGCCGAAACATCAAGGATCGAATCGCCGGAGGAGATCATATCGTCGACAATTATGACATCCTTGCCGTGGAGGTCGGATCCGAGGTATTCGTGAGCCGTGATTGGGTTCTTGCCGTCGACTATTCTCGAGTAGTCGCGGCGCTTGTAGAACATTCCTATATCCACGCCGAGAACGGATGAATAGTACATACATCTGCCCATGGCGCCTTCATCAGGAGAGATAATTGTGAGGTTGTCTTTATCAAGCATCGCATCGGGAACATTTCTGACGAACGCCTTAAGCATCTGATATGTCGGGCGTACGCTGTCAAAGCCGCAGAGCGGGATCGCGTTCTGGATCCTTGCGTCATGGGCATCGAAGGTAATGATGTTCGCCACGCCCATATTCTCAAGCTCCTGAAGCATCAGCGCGCAGTCGAGCGATTCACGGCTCGTCCTTCTGTGCTGTCTGCCCTCATAGAGCATCGGCATGATCACAGAGGTGCGCCTTGCCTTGCCGGCGATGGCACCGAGTATGCGCTTGAGGTCGGCAAAGTGATCGTCCGGACTCATCGGAACTGTCTGACCGTACATCTTGTATGTAACTCCGTAATTGAAGGGGTCACATATGATGTAAACATCGTGTCCGCGGAGAGATTTGTGGATAAGACCCTTTGCCTCACCCGTTCCGAATCTCGGACATTCCGCATCGATCGTGAACGATTCGTCCCCGCCGTGCCGTCTCCAATCCTTGAGATAGTAATCGACCTGCGATACGAACTGCTCGCATCCTCTCATGCCGATCACGCTGAGGTCCCCGAAAAGTGCTTCCTTCATAATTTTTTCCTTTCTCAAATCCTATATATAGCTATTATACCATATAAACCGCGCTTTGAAAAGCGGTATCACGGCATTTTGCGACAGAATTTTTCAATGAAATTTGCCCGCTATGATCTCCCGCGAATGTGCAAAACGGAGAGTCACGGCATCAGAGGCTTTCTTCAAGGTGATCCCGAAGCGCTTCCACGCTGTCCGCGACAAATGCCGCACCGCTGAATTCGGCTTCGCTTCCGTAACCGTAAAGTACACCAACGGCGTCGATCCCGTTCGCCGTCGCGCCCTCGATGTCGTACCTGCGGTCGCCGACCATCACAGCGTTGTCCCCGCATATTTTCGGGAAGCACTCCTTCACATAGGCTATAATATCGGTCTTCGTCGTCCGCCTCTCGTCCATAGTATTGCCGCAGACGGCGGAAAAATATTCCGCAAGCCCGAAGTGCTTTATGATCTCGGCGGCGTAAGGCTCGGGCTTCGATGTCGCCACGATAAGCGTCGCGCCCTTCCTTTGAAGGTCGGCAAGCATTTCCGGAATACCCGAATAGACCTCATTTTCAAAGATCCCGTGAGGCTCGTAATATTCGCGGTAAAAATCAAGCATCCTCCGCGAAAACGCCTCGTCAACGCCGAAATCCTCCATAAACGAAGGGATAAGCGGCGGACCTATATATTTTTTCAGCCCGTCCTTTGACGGAACGGGAAAGCCCGCCTTGCCTATCGCGTAGGCAAGCGAGTTCGTGATGCCCTCGCCGGGGTCGGTCAGCGTCCCGTCAAGGTCGAACATTATATATTCAAGTTTCTTCATTTCAGCTCAACGACGGTGACGCCGCTGTCCCCCTCTCCGAACTGTCCGATACGGAAGGACTTCACCCGTCCGTCGGTCTTGAGTATCTTCCAGAGGGCATTGCGGAGCGCTCCGGTCCCTTTTCCGTGAATGAGCCTCACGGTCCCGATGCCCGCGACAAGCGCGTCATCGAAATATTTGTCAACGGCAGCCCAAGCCTCGTCGCCCGTCTTGCCGCGAAGGTCTATCTCGGGCGAGATCTCGCGCAACCTCGAGGCACGGTAGTCGGATTTTGACGCCTTCTTCCCGTTTTTGTCGGTTATCTCAGGCTCATCCTCGATAAGGCGAAGGTTCCCGACCCCCGTGCGGGTGTCGATAAGCCCCGCGCGGACCGAGACATTGCCGCGCTTGTCGGGAAGCGACATTACGACCGCGCGCTTGTTGATATTGGCGATCAGTACCTTGTCCCCGACCTTAAGCGGGCGCGGGAGCGTGTATTCCTCGTCCTCGCGGTTGACGACCGGATCGAGCCTGTCCTCGTTCTCGCGCAGGTGCTGTCTCACGGCGCGGCGACGGGCGTCAAGCTGCTCGCCGAAGTTCTCAGCGTCCTTCGCCTTTTTCGCCTTGTCAAGCTGCTCAAAGACAAACTCGCTTGAAGCCTTCGCGCTGTTGAGAAGCTCGGTCGCCTTCTTCTGAGCCACGGCAAGCTCATGTTCGGCGGCAGCGAGCTTTTCCCTGTATTTTTTCTCGGACTCTTCCTTGAAGCGCTCGTAATCGGCGCGAAGCTCCGCAGCCTCGTCGCGCTGGCGCTCAAGCTCGAGCCTCGTTTTTTCGAGCCGTTCGATGACATCCTCAAAGCGCCGGTCGTCGACGCTGACTATCCCCTTTGCGCGCGAGACGATCTCGGGCGGAAGTCCGAGCTTCTCCGAAATGGCAAAGGCGTTCGATTTTCCGGGCGTGCCTATAATGAGCTTATAGGTCGGCTTGAGCGTCTCGACATCGAATTCGCAGGAGGCGTTCTTAACGCCGTCTGTGTTGAGGGCGTAGACCTTAAGCTCGGCATAATGCGTCGTCGCCGCGCACATCGCGCCTCTCTTTCTCACATTTTCGATGACGGCAACGGCAAGCGCCGCGCCCTCCACCGGGTCGGTACCGACTCCGAGCTCGTCAAAAAGCACCAGCGAGCGGTCGGTGATCTGCCCGACTATCGAAACTATATTCACCATATGCGAGCTGAAGGTCGAGAGCGATTGCTCTATGCTCTGCTCGTCGCCTATATCGGGCAGGATGCGGTCAAAGACGCAGACCGAAGACTCGTCCGACGCCGGAATATGAAGCCCCGCCTGCGCCATCAGCGCAAGCAGTCCGAAGGTCTTAAGAGTGACCGTCTTTCCGCCGGTGTTCGGTCCCGTTATGATAAGGGTATCGTAACCGTCGCCTATCATCGCATCGACCGGCACGACCTTGTCCTTGTTTATTAAGGGATGCCGCGCGCGCATGAGCTTTATCTCGCGCTTTTCGGTGATCACCGGAGGATTTCCGTCCATCCTGAACGACAGCTCGGCGCAGGCAAAGGCATAAGCAAGCTCGGTTATGTTGCGGTAATTGAAGTTTAGCGCCGAGCTGAACTCCGCCACATCCGCCGACATATCGGCAAGGATCCGTTCGATCTCCTTTGCCTCCTTCGCCGAAAGCTCGCGGAGGTCGTTGTTGGCCTCGACGACGGCGATAGGCTCGATAAAGAGAGTGGCTCCCGAAGCCGAGGTATCATGCACGAGTCCCTTGATCTCGTTGCGACATTCGACCTTGACGGGGATAACATACCTTCCGTTCCTCATCGTCACGATGTTGTCCTGAAGATACTTTGAATAGTCGTTGTTCTGCGTGTAATGCTGGAGCATATCGCGGATGCGGCTGTTCACCGACTTTATCTTCCGTCTGATATTTCCAAGCTCGGGTGAGGCATCGTCGGAGATCATATCCTCCGCGATTATCGCCCTCGTTATTTTGTTTTCAAGCACACGGTTGGGCGTGATAAGCTCAAATATCTCATCAAGCACCGTGTCAAACTGCTTGTTTACCCTTATATATTCGACAAGGCGCGACGACACCTTCAGTATGTCGGCAATGTCAAGCAGCTCGCGCGGAGTCAGCACGGCGCCCTTGAGCGCGCGCTCGCAGGCGTCGGATATGTCCCTCGCCTCTCCGAAAGACGGTGCGCCCTTGATATTCATCAGCCGCTTTGCATCGGTCGTCCTGCTCTGCCAGCGAAGGATCTCGTCCCTGTCGTCCGAGGGCGAGAGGAGCATGGCTCTCTGCCTTGCTCCCTCTGTCAGAGCCGACTCGGCAAGCATCAGCCTTACCTTGTCAAATTCAAGCGTTTTCAGTATTTTTTCAGATATATTCATTTTGTTCCGATCTCAGTCCTTTACGGATCTGTAAAATTCAAGTGTGTCGAATCCATGCCCGAGATGGCTCAGCAGGTATGTCTCCGCGGCGCGGCAGAAACCCTCAAGCTCTCCCGCGTCAAGCGAAAAAGCAAGGAACCTTCCCTCTCCGGCGTTCAGTACAAAGCGTATAGCGGCAGTAACCGACGGCGAGAGCGGCAGGAAGATCTCGGCTTCGCGTATGTCCTCGCTGACAGCTTTTTCCCGCGCCGAAAGGAGAGCTGCGCGCCTCATACAGTCGTCGCAGAGTATCCGACCGTTCATCACATCGAGATACATCACATCGGCACTCTCACGGTGGCATCCGCGGCAGACGGAAAGATCCGGCATAAAACCCGACACAGCCGCCGCACGAAGCTCGAACGACGCCTTTATCTGCGCATCCGGGCGCATGCCCGTGTCAAGGGCATAGCAGGAATTGAGCATCAGCCGAAGGATCTCCTCACCCTCTTCGTTCTCTCCCGAAAGCTCGTCCGCGACCGAAGCAAGGTAGGACGCGAGCGCGACCTTCGCAATATCGGAGGTAAGATTCGGGAACTGACGAAGTACAGAGGCTCCCCGTATCCATTTGTAATCCCCGCGGTGGTTTATCTCGTAATTGCCGTAGGAAAAGAGCTGCGTTGCCGGAAGGCTCCCGCTTTTCAGCGACCGCCCGCCCTTTGCGACGGCTGTGATCCTGCCCTCCTTCGGGGTCAGAAGGGTTATGAGCCTGTCGTTCTCGCCGAAGGGCTTTGAGCGCAGCACGAATCCGTCAGTTGTGTACATTTTTATTCAAGGTCTTCTTTTTTGTAGCCGAAGTTGCTGATAAGGTGCGCCGAATCGCGCCAGTTCTCCTTGACCTTTACCCAGAGATTGAGGTAGACCTTCACCCCGAGCATCTTCTCAAGATCCTCTCTCGCATATGTTCCGACGCGCTTCAGGGTCTCGCCGTTCTTTCCGACGATTATCCCCTTGTGCGATGCCTTCTCGCAGAATATCTCGGCTCTGATGCGGAGAAGAGTCCCCTCGTCGGTGAATTCCTCGATAACGACGGCGATACCGTGAGGCACCTCGCGGTCGAGCGCACGGAGCAGCTTTTCACGGATGACCTCGGCGGCTATCTGTCGCTCGGGCTGATCGGTCACGGTGTCGTCCGGGAAGAACCATTCGGACTCGGTGAGGAACTTCGAGCATTCGTCGAGAAGCTCGTCCACCTTTTTCCCGTTCTTCGCGCAGATCGGCACGACCGCGTCAAAGGAGTGAAGCTCCGCGTAGCTCATGATAGTCTGCCCGACCTTTTCCCCGTCGGAGAGGTCTACCTTGTTTATCGCAAGCACCGAAGAAGTACCGCTCGATTTCAGATAGTCAATGACCTTCTTCTCGACATCTCCCGGTTCTCTCCCCGCCTCGACGACAAGGATGACGGTATCGGCATCCTTCATCGTGCTTTCGGCGTTGTTCACCATATAGTCGCCGAGCTTGTTTCTCGGTCTGAATATTCCCGGCGTGTCGATGAAGACGAACTGCTCCTCTCCCCTCGTACGGATGCCGGTGATGCGGTTGCGCGTCGTCTGGGGCTTAGCCGAAACTATCGCGACCTTCTCCCCGAGTATCGTATTCAGCAGCGTGGACTTTCCCACATTCGGGCGTCCCACGATCGCAAAAAATCCTGTTTTTCTCATTCGGTTTTGCCTTCCTTTCCTTTTCCGTCAAACGCGGCAAGCTCGGGAGCGAGAGACTCTATTATCTCCTTCTGCTTTCCGAACATTATCTTCTCGTCCTCTTCGGAGGTCACATGGTCGTATCCGAGCAGATGCAGGGTCGAATGAACGCAGAGGAACGCCGCCTCATGCTCGAGGCTGTGACCTATCTCGGCAGCCTGCGCCCTCGCACGCTCGAGCGATATCACTATATCGCCGAGGATCTTATACGAATTGTCCGAAAGGTCTACCCCGTCAGTCCCAAAATCTATCTGAGGGAAGGACAAAACATCGGTCGCACGGTCGATGTTTCTGTAACGGCGGTTAAGCTCGCGTATCCCCTCGTCATCGGTGAAGGTCAGCGAGACCTCGCACCCTCCGTTGACCCTCTCATATCCGAGGGTCGCCTCTATCGCGCGGCGCAGGAGCAGCTCGAGCGCATATGTGACCTTTATTTTGTTCTGTGAGTCGTCAAAGTAGATCATCAGTTTCATTGCTTTGTATCTCCGTATCTTTTGAATCTCTGTTTTTGTCTTTCGTCGGTGTGTTCGGCGTGCTTTTTCGCAGCTTCCTTCTCGTACCTGTCGTAAGCCACGATTATCTTCTGCACAAGGTGATGCCGCACGACATCGCGGTCGGTGAAACGGTGGACGGCTATACCCTCTATCCCGCCGACGATCTTCACCGCCGTCGCAAGCCCGCTCACCTGCCCGTAGGGCAGGTCGGTCTGAGTAAGGTCGCCGGTTATGACCGCCTTCGAGTTGTTTCCGAGACGGGTCAGAAACATCTTCATCTGCTCTCCCGTCGCGTTCTGCGCCTCGTCGAAGATTATAAAGGAGTCGTCAAGCGTTCTGCCCCTCATATACGCGAGCGGAGCTATCTCGATTATCTGCTTTTCGACATTCCTCTGATAGCTCTCGTAGCCCATAAGCTCAAATAGCGCGTCATACAGCGGGCGGAGGTAGGGGTCTATCTTGCTCTGGAGGTCGCCGGGAAGGAACCCGAGCTTCTCCCCCGCCTCGATAGCCGGCCTTGTGAGGATTATCCTTGACACCTGCTTTTCGCGCAGAGCCTTCACCGCCATCGCGACGGCAAGGAAGGTCTTGCCCGTTCCGGCGGGACCTATACCGAATATTATCGTATTGTTCTTTATCGAGTCGACATAATATTTCTGCCCGACCGTACGCGCCTTTATCGGTTTGCCCTTCGTCGTGATGCAGATGCAGTTGTCGGAGAGATCGAGCAGCTCTCCCTCGCGTCCGTCCTTCACCATATCGATGACATAGCGAAGGGTCTGCTCGGGGATGCTGTCGCTGTACGCGGCGAGCTGTTTTAAGCACTCGACAGTGCGCTTTGCCGCGCCGACGGTCTCGTTGTCCTCTCCGGTTATCTCTATCGCGTCGCTCCCGTCCTCCTCGGAGCGGTTGCGGACGCACACGCCGAAGACCTTCTCTATCATCCTCGCGTTGAAATCAAAGCTGCCGAATATCCTTGCGGTATCCTCCGGCGAGCCGGTCATTACTGTCTCTTTTATCATTTCGGATCACCGTCCTTTATCATTTGTCTCCCGTTCCTATCTCACGAAGCTCGGCAATATTCTCTATGCAGGAGATCCCGCAACGGAGGATATAGACCCCGTCGCGTACCTCGCCGCTCTCCTGCCTTGAAAGAATCTTCGCGTCGGCAAGCTCCTCCTGTATCATAGCCCTGAGCTTTTCAAGCGCAACGGCGGAAGCCTCGCCTTCGGTGTAACGGGCGCTTTCCTCCCTGTATTCGCATACTCTTTCGGTCACGATCCCGAGCGGCAGACGGGCACCGAACAGGGAGAGATACTTTTCCTCTTCTATTGTATCACAAGTCACCCCCGAATTTCTACTCTTTGCGAAAACTTTTATTTTTTTATTGAAAAAAATCAGCGATCTGCCCCCGATATAGGTAGAAACAGGCACCTTTTCGGTGTGTTCGAGCGGCACTTTCACCTCAAATTCGCGGAAGGTCTTCGCCTTGACATATCCCGCGGCGCGCGTCAGGACGACTCCCGGGGTCTTCTCGCCGTAGACTCCGCCGATGAGAAGGTCGCCCGCCTTCACCGCGTCGCCGACCGAAAGCTCGCAGTGTCCGCTGAAAGCTATGAACTCCACGACAGTCCCTTCCCTCGCCGCGACAAGGTTCGCGGGTCTGTCTGACTTCTTCTCCGGATCGTTCGGGATCTTCTCCATCACCTCGACATAGGCGACATTGCCGCTCATATTGACAGAGATCCACGCGATCCTGTCGCAAAGAAGCATCGCACGCCCCTCGGCGCGGTTAGTGTCAAGGGACGGTATGTAGCTCCCGACCGAAAGCCCCGAGCCGGCAAGCACGGTCTTCACCTCGTCGGAAGTAAGGCTCTCGTTCCCGCTCACCCGTATGTCCCATACGAATCTGCCCGAGAGGAAAACGAGCAGTCCGGCGGCAAGCGCTCCGACGACCACCCCCGGGCGGGCAAGGTACCTTCCGAAAAAGGCGGGGATCCCGCGGGCGGGTCCCGATACGACCTCTATACCCATGCCGCGGCACCTTGAGACGAACCGCGATGCCGTGAAAAGCGTGAAGGTGAGGCTCACCTTCTCTCCTTCGACCCTCATATCACGGTAAGGGTACCCGTACTTCATACATATGTTGAGCGCGTCCGCCGCGTCGGACAGCGCAAAGCAGACATTCCTGTATCCGCACAGACGGTAATAGAGCCTCATATCTCATCCTCCCCGAAGACCACCGACGATATATGCCCGCTGACGATGACCGCACCGTTCACATAGCTGTCGCAGACAAGGCGCACGCCCATGACCGTCATGATGCCCGAGGGAACGCGAAGACCTATCCGCTCCTCCGAATATTCCGCGATGCCGAAGCAGCCTCTGACGGCTATGCTGTTCCTGCCGCGAAGTTCGGCGTAAAATTCCGCGCCGGTATCTATGTCGCGCTCCGAAAAGAACTTCGTAAGTCCGCGCAGGCTCTTTTCCTTCTTCTCTTTTTTCTTTTTCATATCGCCCGTCCTCATATACAAAACATTTTCAAAGTATATTTATGTGAAAGGCGGTGGACGAATGACTGATACCCGAAAAATTACGGCGACGCGAAAGGCAGGCGGGGCGATCCCCCTGACCCTCACGGCGGCGGCGCTGACGATACTTTTTATACTTGACACGGGCGGTGCAAGAGATGCCGTTATATCCTCGCTGAAGCTCTCGGTGATGTCTGTGGTACCGGCGGTCTTCCCCTGCGCGGTGCTTTCGGGGATCATAGTCCGGCTCGGAGGAGCAAAAAAGCTCGGAAGCATCGCCGAGCGCCCGATGCGCGCGCTCTTTTCCCTGCCCGGCGAGGCGATGTGCGCGCTCCTTCTCGGATTTTTCTGCGGTTTTCCGATAGGGGCAAAGACCTGCGCCGAGCTTTACGCACAGGGCGGACTTTCGCGTGATGAAGCCGAGAGACTGCTCGCATTCTCAAGCCTCCCCTCCCCCGCTTTCGTGATGAACGCCGTCGGGAGCGGTATGCTCGGGAGCCGCAGGGCGGGAGTCTTCCTATTTGCCGCACTCGTTGCGTTATCGCTCGCGGCGGGTGTTGTAATGTCGTTCCCGTCAAGGAAAAGAAAAGGCGCCCTGCCCTCCTTTGCGCCGGCGGCAGAGGAAAGCACCGGATCCATACCGGCACTCATCGGATCTGTGAATTCGGGTGCCGACGCGATGATACGGCTCTGCGCCTTCAGTGCATTCTTTTCGGCACTGTCCGCCTCCCTCTCGCCGCTCACATCCCTCCTTCCGGACGCCGCAGGTGCCGCGCTTGCGGGGCTTTTCGAGCTTACGGGCGGCTGCACAGCGGCGACGGGCTGTGACCTGCCCCTCCCGACGGTCGCGGCTGTTCTCGGCTGGACGGGGCTTGCGGTGCATTTTCAGATACTCTCGGCAGTAGGCTCCGACCTCTCACCGAAAAGATATTTCCTTGTCTCTCTCCTGCGCTCGGCGGCAATGTTTTTCGTCGCGTTCTCTGTCAGGATCCCTTTATCCGACATATAATGACAGTGAAGGGCAAATAACGATATTTGCCGGGAAAGGATACCGGACAATGAACCGAAGCTACGACCTCTGCACGGCATCAATGAGGTCAATGACCTTTGCGCTCAAGGCGCAGAAGCTCCTTGAGGGTGCCGGGGTCTATTCATATATAGTCAAGCTCGACGGCTCGGCAACGCGCCGCGGCTGTGCATACGGAGTGACATTCTACTGCGCCTCGGGCGATGCGGTCCGGCGCATATTCAGGAACGAGAGGATCTCCGTCTCTCAGTATATCCAGGGGGGCGGTGAGAAGATTTGATATACCTTGACAATGCCGCGACGACCTTCCCGAAGCCCCCGTCGGTGATAAAGGAAGTCGGAAAATGCATCGAAACTTACTGCGGCAACCCCGGGCGCGGCTCGCACAGGCTCGCGCTCGAGGCTTCCGAGAAGATATTCTCCTGCCGTGAAAGGCTGTCCGACTTCTTCTCGGTCGGCGCTCCCGAGAGAGTCTTCTTCACGCTCAACACGACCTACGCACTCAACACGGCGATAAAGGGGATCCTTCGCCGCGGCGATCATGTCGTGATCTCGGATATGGAGCATAACTCTGTATTCCGCCCCATATACCGCCTCGCAAAAGAGCGCGTCGTGACCTACGATGTATTCCGCACCCACGCGGGAAGCTCTCCCGTTGCCGAAGCCGAGCGCCTTATCGGGAGAAAAACAAGGATGCTCGTCTGTACGCACTGCCCGAACCTCACCTCGGCGCTCCTGCCGATAAGGGAGATCGGGAGCCTCTGCCGAAGAAAGGGCGTCATCTTCGTCGTCGACGCCGCGCAGTCTGCCGGACACATTCCGATAGATATGGAAAAGGACAATATAGACATCCTATGCCTCCCGGGACACAAGGGACTTTACGGCATACAGGGCTGCGGCGCCGTCTGCCTTGCCGAAGGGATAATGCCGGGCAGCCTTGTCGAAGGCGGCAACGGCATAAATTCGCTCGAAGGCGAAATGCCGGATTTCTCACCCGAAAGATTTGAGGCGGGAACTATGCCGACACCGGCGATCGCCGCGCTCGACGAGGGCATAAAGGCGATATGCGAGATCGGAAGTGACGAGATCCGCAGACACGAGGAAGAGCTTTTTTACACCTACCGAGAGCGCCTTGAAAGCATCGGGAGAATAAGGATATACGATCCCGACTCGCCGGGCGCCGTGCTTCTCTTCTCTGTCGACGGGATCCCGTCCGAAAGGGTCGCCGCGCACCTTGCAAAGCAGGGTATCTGCGTCAGAGGAGGCTATCACTGCTCCGCCCTCGGTCACAGGACGCTCGGCACCCCCGCGGGAGGAGCCGTCCGCGTAAGTTTCGGTATCTTCAACAAAACCGAAGAAGCCGACACATTTATTTCCGTGCTTTCGGATATGTGAAATTAAGCCGCGCCCGATTGACACGGGCGCGGCTTCAGAGTATAATATATGCATCAAAAAAAGGCGCTTTCCGGCGAAGGAAAGCAGGGTTAGAAAAATGAAAGAAAACAACAAATACCTTCTTCACCGCATAGTTTTCGGCGCCGCGGTCGCCGCACTCGTCTTCGTCGGCACATTCTTCTTCAAGATACCCACCCCCGTCGGATACATACACCTCGGTGACGGTTTCATATACGCTGCATCGGTGATACTTCCTCTCCCCGTAGCGGCGATCTCTGCGGCTGTCGGAGGCGGACTCTCCGATCTTCTCTCGGGCTATCCCCTCTGGATCGCCCCTACGATCGTGATAAAGGCTCTCTCAACACTGCTTTTCAGGAGGAAGGCGCCCCGCCTGCTCTGCGGCAGGAATCTTCTCGCGCTCGGCTTCGGCATCGTCTGCAATGTCGGGGGCTACTACCTCTTCGGCTCGGCGATACAGGGAAACTTCACCACCTGCCTTGTCGAGATCCCGCTGAACCTGCTTCAGGAAACCGCAGGCTGTGCGATATTCCTCGTTTTCGCGGGAATACTCGACGCAAATCCGAAGCTCAGGGGCTTTTTCTCCTCAAAAGTAAACTGAGGTTGTACTCGGGTTGAACTTATTGTAAATTGTGCAGCCATGCCCCTTGTGCATAGAGGCAAGCTATGCTATAATGCGAATCGGAGAAAGGTTTTCTCCGTATCAAGACAACTTTCCGGCAAACGGTCCCCCCTCTATACCGTCTGCCAATAAGTTTTTTTGTCTGCGTTTGTTGGCGCAGACACGACCCGGCCGAACACCCCCCAATGTCGGTCGGGTCGACCTTTTTTTCATAAAACAAAAAAGTCCGGAAGACGGTGTCTTGCGGACTTTTTTCGCGTGTTTTTTCTATAAGATGAAAATTTACACTGCTCCGTCACTTTTTTTCATATGTTGATGTTAAGATGAAGGTTAAAATGGGGCAAGGAGGGCTTTATGGAAAACTTCAAACAGTGGTTCATCCGCACATTCGGCGGAATGTACGGGATAGATTATCTCTATTATGTGCTGACCTTCTCGGCACTCATCTTCGCGATCCTTGCCGCACTTCTGCACTGGGTATTCTGGATACCCTCGATAGCACTTCTCGCCTACTCGAATTTCAGAATGTTCTCGCATAACCGATCGGCGCGCGCAAAGGAAAACAGCGCCTTCTTCGGCTTCTTCAAGCGGATCGGACGCTTCTTCAGACTTCAGTTTTTCCGCATCCGTGACTGCAAGACACACATCTACCGCAAATGCCCCGGTTGCCGCGCGGTCATAAGACTTCCGCGCGCAAAAGGAAACCACACGGTCATCTGCCCGAGGTGCGGCAGGCGCTTCGGCGTCAAGGGATAAGCGCCGCACAGATTTTTTTTAAGGAGAATTACCATGCACAAAAAGAAAAAAACAGAAAGACAGTTCAAAGTCCTCACATCAATGAGTATGCTCTGCGATGTGCTTCGCGGACACGGGAGCAAGAATGCCTTCATGTGGTTCGACCGCTCCCGCACGCTCCACAATATGAGCTACCGCGAGCTTGCCGATTCGATACTTTATGAGAGCGCGGGCTTTGCCTCGCTCGGTTTCAAAGACAAAAGGATCGCCATCGTCGGCGAGACCTCGCCCGAATGGGTCGCATCCTACATAGCCGCCGTCGCGTCGGGCAATGTTGCGATCCCGCTCGACCGCGAGCTTAACTTCGGCGAGCTTCTCGGCTTCCTTGAATTTGCGGAAGCCGACGCCGTGATATATTCGGACGCCTTCAACGCAAAATTCGCACCCTATATCGGAAAGCTCCCGACGGTGAAGCACTTCATCCCGATGTCGCCGGAGGAAAACACCGACGATCCCGCGATCCTCAGCCTTTCCGACCTTAAGGAAAAGGGCAAGGCGGCATCCGCCGGCTATACATTCCCGCTCACCGATCAGGACAGAATGGCTGTCATGCTCTTCACCTCCGGCACGACCGGCACGAGCAAGTGCGTCATGCTCTCGGAGCGCAATGTCATCGCCGCGGTCAACGGCGGCGGACTCTCGGTCGAATTCTTCCCCGATGATACGATAGTATCGACCCTTCCGCTACACCACACCTACGAGCTTTGCTGTATGCTCGCGGCTCTCGGGTACGGTATGAACATAGGCATAAACGATTCGCTCAAGCACCTTCTGAAAAACTATAAGGAATTCAAGCCCACCGGACTCGTCCTCGTACCGCTTATCGTAAATACCTTCTACAAGCGCATCTGGGACGAAGCAAAGAAGACCGGCAAGGACAAGAAGCTCACCCTCGCCATGACGACCTCCGAGCTTCTCCGCAAGGTCGGAATCGACGCGCGTCGCAAACTGTTTGCCGAGGTGCTGAATAACTTCGGCGGCAGGATAAACAAGATAATCTGCGGCGGAGCGGCAATGAATCCCACGATCGCGGAATGCCTTGAGGAGCTTGGGATAGATGTCTACGAGGGCTACGGCATCACCGAATGTTCGCCTCTCATCTCGGTCAATCCCTACTATGCACCGAAGCGCGGCTCGGTCGGACCCTCTGTCCCCTGTTGCCGCGTCCGCATCGACGCCGAGAGGATCAATGACGCGGGACTTGAGGAGGGAGAGATCCAGGTCCGCGGCGACAATGTAATGCTCGGGTACTACAAGAATCCGGAGGCTACCGCCGAAGCGTTCACCTTCGACGGCTGGTTCCGCACCGGCGATATAGGATACATGGACAAGGACGGCTACATTTTCATCACCGGACGCAAGAAGTTCGTCATCGTCCTCGAAAACGGCAAGAATGTCTTCCCCGAGGAGATCGAAGACAAGCTCGTCGAGCTTCCGAGAGTCACCGAGGGTGTCGTCATCGGCAGAAAGAAGGGCGAGAGCGTGATCCTCACCGCCATCATCTACCCCGATCTCACGAAATTCCCCGCCGGAGCATCGGATGAGAAGATAATCGAGGGGCTGCGCGGAGATATCGCGGAGATGAACCGCGGACTTGTATCGTATAAGCAGATCAAGGGCATCGAGATCCGCCGCACCGAGTTTGAAAAGACCACTTCAAGGAAAATAAAGCGTCATCTTATAAAATAATGCCCGAAAAATCACAAAAAAGAGGGGTCCGCTGACCTGTTTCAAGGTGCAATGTGACAAAATTGATAAATTTTGCACAAACCTCTTGTATAATCGGCGCGTTTGAGTTACAATATGTATTTGGAAGATTTTGAAAATCTAAATTTACGGAGGATAATCAAAAATGTCAGTAAAAGTTGCCATTAACGGTTTCGGACGCATCGGCCGTCTCGCATTCCGCCAGATGTTCGGAGCAGAGGGCTACGAGGTAGTCGCTATCAACGACCTTACCGCTCCCGCAATGCTCGCTCACCTTCTCAAGTATGATACCGCTCAGGGTTCGTACTGCGGAAAGCTCGGCGAAAACCTTCACACCGTCGAAGCCACCGAGGATTCGATCGTAGTCGACGGCAAGGAGATCAAGATCTACGCCGAGAAGGACGCGAACAACTGCCCTTGGGGCAAGCTCGGTGTTGATGTCGTTCTCGAATGCACCGGATTCTACTGCTCGAAAGAGAAGTCCATGGCACACATCAACGCAGGCGCAAAGAAGGTCGTCATTTCCGCTCCCGCCGGAAACGATCTCAAGACCATCGTCTTCAATGTAAACAACAATACCCTTACCGCCGATGACCAGATCATCTCTGCGGCATCCTGCACCACCAACTGCCTCGCCCCCATGGCTAAGGCTCTTAACGACTACGCTCCCATCCAGTCGGGTATCATGACCACAGTCCATGCCTACACCGGCGACCAGATGATCCTTGACGGCCCCCACAGAAAGGGTGACCTCCGTCGTGCCCGTGCCGGCGCTCAGAACATCGTTCCGAACTCCACCGGCGCCGCGAAGGCTATCGGCCTTGTCATTCCCGAACTGAACGGCAAGCTCATCGGCTCGGCTCAGCGTGTTCCTACCTGCACCGGTTCGACGACCATTCTCGTCGCCGTCGTCAAGGGCAAGGATGTCACGAAGGAAGGCATCAACGCCGCTATGAAGGCTGCCTCCAACGAGTCCTACGGCTACAACGAGGATCCCATCGTATCCTCCGATGTTATCGGTATGCGCTACGGCTCGCTCTTCGACGCCACCCAGACCATGGTCGCCAAGATCGACGACGACACCTATCAGGTACAGGTCGTTTCGTGGTACGACAACGAGAACAGCTACACCAGCCAGATGGTCCGTACCATCAAATACTTCTCCGAACTCAACTGATCGGAAAAGATACAAAGGAAGCCTCCGGAAATTCCGGAGGCTTCTATAATAAAAAAGGTCACCGCGAAGGCGGTGACCTTTTTTATGTAAGACATTACTTATCAGTCGTTTTTCGTGTCGTCGTCGGGCAATGTCGCAGCGGCAGCTTCCTTTTCGGCAGCCTTTGCGGCTTTCTTGGCTTCGCGCTCGGCTTCCTTGGCGGCTTTCGCCTCTTCCTCAGCCTTCTTTATCTCACGAAGCTCGGCGTTGAGTGCGTTGATCTGCTTGTTTACATCGCTGATCTCCTTGATCTTCGCCGTCATTTCCTCTGCGTTCTCGGCTTTGCCTACCTCGTGAAGGTAGCAGAGCTTTCCAAGCTCTTTGTAAAGTCCGTCAGCCTTGCTCTGAAGGTTTCCGACCTTCATCTTGAGCGACGCCTTGTTCGCGACTGCCTTCGTTTTATCCGCCGTAGCTTTGCCTGCCTTGCCAACGCTCGCGCAGAAATCGTTCCATTTTGACATGAGTACACGCCTCCGTTCCAAGATACTTGTTTCATTATACTATTAACAAAGAGTGATTAAAACAACTTTTTCACAATATTTTGTAAATTACTGCTCATGTGCCGGAATAATGCTTATATGCTTTATCACGACAGGGTAAAGAGGCTGATCCGAGTAGTCTGTCCTGACCGCGGCGATCTTGTCCACAGTTTCGATACCGGAGGTCACCTTTCCGAATGCGGCGTACTGCCCGTCAAGGTGCGGTGCGTCCATGTGCATGATGAAAAACTGCGACGATGCAGAATCGGGTACCATCGTGCGCGCCATAGAGAGGACACCGCGGGTGTGCTTTATGTCATTCTGCGAAAATCCGTTCGAGGCAAATTCACCGTATATCGGGTCGGCGTCGTGATGCCTTCCCTTTTTGTCATAGCCTCCGCCCTGTATCATAAAGCCCTCGATAACGCGGTGAAATACAAGCCCGTCAAAGAAGTTGTCCTCTATCAGTCCGAGGAAATTCTTCACGGTCTCGGGTGCCTTATCGGGGTAAAGCTCAGCCTCCATGGTTCCGTAGTCTTCTGTTTCGATCTTTATTCTGGGATTCATATAATTCCCGCCTTTCTTTTGTATTCATCAATAAGTTCTTTGTATGCCGCAAGGAAAAGCTCGTTCACACGGTCGTTCTCTCCCCTCGTGTCGAGCCAGCCGAACAGCACCTCCATCCCCGTGGCGGCGCGGTACTGACCGACGCTCGCACTCTTCGGGGTGTTCGTATGTCCGATATTCCTGCCCCTTCTGAAGGCGGCAGCCTCCTCTTCGGTAAGTATCGGAAGTATCCGCTTCACCGCCTCCGCCTGCGCGCCCGCGCGGACAAAGTCGAGCGCCGCGGAGTTGAGGCCGGCGGAATGTGAGATGCCGCAGGACACGAGAAAGCGCCTCACGCAAAGCTCTATCACGCAATCGCCGAGGTAGGCGAGCGCCTTTACCGAAATCTCACTCACGGCAGTCTCCTTTCGACCTCTTCGAGTACGGCACGGGCAACGGCATCAACATCCTTTTCCTCAAAGCCGCAACCCGCGGCGCGGGTATGTCCGCCCCCGCCGAAGACCGCACAAAGTGCGGCGGCGTCAACGCTTCCGTCGGTGCGCATCGAGACGCGGCAGCTGTTTCCGTCGCTCCGCACCGAGAAGGCGACAGAGGTGCCCTCAGCCGAGCGCGCCGCCTCGATGAACATATCGCAGTCGGGCTTCTCTATCTTCTCTTTTTCAATCTCATCGGCGCTCACTGCGACAAAGCAGACCCTGCCTCCGCAGGCAAAGCTCATCTTTTCGAGTCCGAGCCGCAGCGCTCTCAGCGACGAAGGTGACTTCGATTCAAAAAGCCTCCGGTTTATCTCGGCAATGTCGATGCCGCACGAAAGCAGCTCGGCAGCCGTGCGGTAGGTCTTCGCCGTCGTGTTTGAATACCTGAAGCCTCCCGTATCCGAGCTTATCGCCGCATAAAGTCTCTCCGCGGTCGCCTTACGGATGTCGGGGATCCTTCCCGTATCCAGAAGCTCCTTTGCAAGCGAAAAAATTATCTCTCCCGTTGCCGCCGACGAAGGATCGACATAGCCATCGGCATATCTTTCGCCGACAGCATGGTGGTCTATCATCAGTGAAGGGACGAATGCCTCAAAAAGCCCGCCGAGCTGTGACGGGGACGCCGAATCGACCGCGATGACCGTCGCGCCTTCGGAAAAGCCTTTGGGAAGGCTGTCGGCTGTGACGCTCTCCTGCTCCCCGCCCGTAAGGAAGGCAAGCCTTCGCGGAAGCGGGTCTGAGCAGAGGCAGTACGCCGCCCCTCCCATATCCTTTATCAGATCGGCAAGGGCGAACGCCGAGCCTGCCGCATCGGCATCGGGGCGGGCGTGAAAGAGTATCAGCGCCCGTTTTACCTCTGCGATTTCTGCGGCAAGCCCGCAAAGGGACAGATCCTTATACATCTTCCCTGTCTTCTCCCTGTTCAGTCTCGTGCTTCTTCGATTCCTCCTCGACCTGCTTCATCAGCGCTGCGATACGCGCGCCGTGTTCGATCGAATGATCCTCCACAAATGTCAGCTCGGGCGTGATGCGAAGGTTCATATTCCGCGAGATATATCCGCGGACAAAGCCCGACGAGGACGCGAGTCCCTTCGCCACCTCTTTTTTATCGCCGCGAAGCGACGAGTAGTATATCTTCGCAAATTTAAGGTCGGGTGTGACCTCGACCGCCGTGACGCTCACAAAAGCTCCCGAGACGCGCGGATCCTTTATCTCGCGCATAGCCTCGGCGACCTGCTTCTGCATCTCATCGTTTATGCGTCCCGCTCTGTGTTTTGCCATTTTGTTCTCCTTTCAAAAGACCTTCCGACACCGGACTGTCCTTATCTTCTCCTCTTTGAGGGCTTTTTAGCCGAAAAGCCGAAGTTTCCGAGCCTCTGTCCCAGTGCATAGTATTCGCCGTGGGCAAAGGCGCAAAGCCCCGCACGCTCAAGGTGCAATTTTCCCGCGCTGTCGATAAGCGAGGGGTCAACGCCGACAGCCACTATATCGGAGATAAACATATCGTGGCTCCCGAGCGGCACGACCTGCCTCACGCGGCACTCTATCGAAAGGGGCGACTCTCCGATTGACGGGCAGGATACCTCGAATGACTCCTGCGCGTGAAGTCCGCACTTTGCGAACTTGTCGACCTTCGCACCCGTGTAAATGCCGCAAAAGTCGGCGGCTTTCACGAGAGATGACGGCGTGAGGTTTATCACGAACTCGCCGCTCTCCCGTATAAGTCCGTGGGAATACCGCTTCGGCCTTACCGAGATATATGTCGTCGGGGGCTGCGTGGCAAGGATGCCGCACCACGCGACGGTTATGATATTCGGGCGTTCCGCGTCGCCGCAGCTCACCATAACGGCGGGCAGAGGAGCCAGGAGCGCTCCGCCTCCCCATTTCTGCTTTTCCATACGGGAAATCTTTCCTTTCCCGAAAAACTGCCCGACGGAATCATCCGACAGGGCAGCTTTCCGGATCTTTTCTTTTTCAGTGCGTATCCTTCATGGATGCGAGAGTCTCGACGAACTCCGCGAAGGGCGCCTTTCTGACGAACATATCGTAGAAGGTCTTTATCATGGCGACATCAGCCTCATCGGTGATCTCGCAGTACTTCTCAAGCGCGGCGGCAACGCCGTTCTCGCGGCAGAAGGTCGAGATCTCGACAGCTGCGGCGTCCTCCGGCAGGTCGTAGAGCAGTCCGGCGGCGATCGCAACGGCGATGTGTGCGGGAACGCCTCCCTCTTCTCTCACCATCTTGAAGGCTCCGGTAAGTCTGTCGCCCGACGAGAGCTTTCTCTTCGGATCGCGTCCGACACGGGCGACCGTGTCGACGAGCATACGGTTCTCGAAGCGGATCATGAGATCCTCCACAAACTGCATGGTATCGTCAAGCGGCGCGCCGTGGCGCTTTGCAAGCGCTCTCGCCGACTCGATCAGCGCACGGGTGAGGATATACTTGATCTCGCCGTCGGTCGCTATCTCGAATATGTAGTTGTAGCCCTTCTGATAGCCCACATAAGCCTGAAGCGCGTGGCCCATATTGTGGATGAGGAGCTTGCGCTCGATGAAGAATCTGAAGGGTGTGAAGGCGACAAGGTTCGGGATCTTCGGAAGCTCGCATCCCACGGGACGGAAGCCGGCAAGGTCGACCGGAAGCTCATCGTAAGGCTCGGCGCAGACGGCAAGCGGGTCGGCTGCCTTGAGATCGTCGGGCGTCGGCGGAACCGTGCGTCCGACGGAAACGCATACAAAGCCTATGTTCTCTTCGAACCAGCCCTTTACTTCCTCGGGGATGTGAGGCTCGACAAGACCGTGAAGGTACTCGTTTGATCCTATCATATTCTCACAGATGAGGATATTCAGCGGCGCGTTCTTCGCGGCTCTCTTAACGACAGCCTCGGCGATAAGGGGCGCAACGAAGGGGAGAATGTTTACTCCGAGAGCCGTCGCCATAATGTCGCAGTCAGCGATCGTCTCAACGACGGCGGCGTTGTCACGACCGTTTACGGCTTTGAGATTTTTCACCGACTCGGGAACATATTTGTCCTTGCGGGTAAAATAGATCGGGTACTCTCCCCTCTCGTTGAGAAGGTCGACGACCTCTTTGTTGACATCAATGAAGGTCGTATCGTATCCCGAAAGATAAAACTTCTGACCGATGAAGCCGCGTCCGATATTGCCGGCTCCGTACATTACTGCTTTCATAAAATACCTCCGTAAGTCAGTCTGCTGACCGAATTCATTATCCGTTCCATTATATCAGATTTTCTCTTCAATTACAATATGTATCGCAAAAATAATCGGAAACAGGGCTTTCTGTTGACTTTTTTCCTCCGCTATGCTAAAATCAGTCATATATGACTTATACGGAGGATCGCTATGAAAAAGAATAAGAAAAACAAAATGCCCGAAAATTTCGACGAATTCGTCGACGCGACGAAGGAAACGACCGTAAAGGCGGGCAAAAAATCGAAGGAATTCTGGGATGATTTCAAAAAATTCGTCGCAAAGGGCAATGTCATAGACCTTGCCGTTGCCGTCGTCATAGGTGCGGCGTTCAACAAGATGGTGACCTCGCTCGTGAGTTCTGTAATCACGCCGCTGACGAGCCTTCTGCTTCCGAGCGGCAGGTACTTTTCCGACCTCAAACTCGTCCTGCGCGAGGGCATCGCCGCCGACGAGGCTGCCGGCATTGCCGAGGTCCCCGAGATAGCGATAACCTACGGCGCTTTTCTTCAGAACGCCCTTGACTTTCTCCTCATCGCGATGTCTATCTACCTCGTTCTGAGGGTCTTAATGAAGCTCAAGAAGATCATACGCCGCCGCGAGATCGAAGCCGCCGAAAAGCGCAAAAAAGAGGAAGAGGCAAAGAAAAAAGCAGAGGCAAAAGCCGCCGCCGAGCGTGAGGCTGCCGTCCGCCGCGAGTTCCTTGACGATGTTTCCGTGCAGGCGGATGTCCTCACCGAGATCCGCGACATAATGCTCCGTATGGAAAAGGCATCGGACACGAAAAAATAACGGCTTGACAGAAAAAATAAAAGTGTTATAATATACGGGTCGCGTGCGCGGCAGAAATCTGAAAGGAACATACATAAATGAGCGACTTTTATCAGTCTATCGTAAAAATATTCGAACAAATAATTCAGTACAGCACTCTGATCCTTGAGTGCGTCGGCGTCGCGGTGCTTCTCTTCTCCGCCGGCAAGGCTCTCGTGATGCTCTTCTGCAGGAAGGGAAATGTAAGGCTCACATTCGCCGAGGGCATCGCCCTGTCGCTTGAGTTCAAGCTCGGCGGCGAGCTTCTCCGCACCGTTATGGTCGAGAGCTGGGAAGAACTTCTCACGATCGGAGGCATAATCCTTCTCCGTGCGGCGATGACCTTCCTCATTCAGTGGGAGATCCGGATAGAAAAGCGCGACGAAGAGCATAAAAAAGAGCTTGAATCCACCGAACATCATACGGAAGAAGAAAAAAACAAGGATAAAAAAGACTGACATAAAATTTTCGGGCGGTCGCTCTCCAACAAAGGAGAGCGACCGCCCTGTTTGTTTTTGTAAACGGGTTTACCTGCGTTTTACAACGAGAGCAACTCCGAATGCTCCGACGAAAAGCGCCGCCAGAGTCGCCGCGACCGTGAAGCCTCCGCATCCGGAGGGCTTGCCGTCGTTCCCGACAGCTCCGACAGTGTGGACACTGCCGTCGGTGAGGGTGATCTTAAGGTTTCCCCTTTCATCGGCCGACACATCGGCAACACCGACACCGTCTTTACCGTTTGTACCGTCTTTACCGTTTGTACCGTCTTTACCGTTTGTGCCATCCTTGCCGTCGGTTCCGTTCGTGCCGTCATTTCCGTTCTTGCCGTCGGCACCGTCGTTTCCGGTGATCTTACCCACATTCTTCACGGTCCCGTCGGTGAATGTAATGACAAGCTCGCCCTTATCGTTGACCGAGATACTCTCTATCCCGAGTCCGTCCTTGCCGTCCTTGCCTTCTGCTCCGACAAAGGTCGAGAAGGTCTTCGTATTCGACAGCGCCGATACTCTGTCGAACGAGCCTGCCGTCGTAACGGCGAAGGTATATGAGGTATTATCCTTCAGCGACCCGTAGGTATATTCAAAGGTTTCGGCTGTCAGAGGCTCTTCCGTGACCCTCTCAAAGTCACCGTCGTCAAGGCGCACCCAGACATGGTAGCCCGAATAGGGGCGTCTTGAGTTTTCATCGGGAGCCTGCCAGCGCACGGTAGCGCTTTCCGCGTCAAGGTCTACCGAAACATCGGTCAGCACGGGTACTGGAGGCGCGGCGCGAAGATTGGTCAGCACATAACCGAACACGGGAATCTTCTGATCGCCTGCCGTCCATGTGCGCATACCGAAATCCCATGTAAAGCCGTACTGGCTGGAAACATCATAGCCGATTCCGTAGGAGGAAAGGAGCGAACGGCGGTCGATATTGTTGACCGTGCCGCTGGCGCCGCTGCTTTCTGTCGTGGTGTAGACAGTGCCTGTTGCTTTACTGTAGCTCAAATCAATCACAAAACCCATATTGAATGCGTCTACGCCCCACGTGTTTTTCATCGAAGCGGAGAAGCCGTGAGCTATCTCAACTCCTTCGGCATGTTCGGACGTGGTCGTCCA
>CAKXXW010000002.1 GCA_934378145.1 uncultured Eubacteriales bacterium | reverse complement strand
GCGATAGCCCGTGCGCTCGTGAACGATCCCGACATACTGCTCGCCGACGAGCCGACCGGTGCTCTCGATACAGAGACGAGCGTTCAGATAATGGACATCCTGCGCGAGGTCGCGGGAAATCGGCTCGTTATAATGGTAACTCACAACCCCGAGCTGGCGGAGAAGTATGCGACCCGCATCGTCCGTCTCCTTGACGGACATATAGTGAGCGATACCGCTCCCGTCTCCGAAGAGGAGCTTGCCGCCGACACCCGCGCGGAAAAGAAGGATCCAAAGAAAAAGGGCGGAAAAAAAGGGACTTCGATGTCCTTTGCAACGGCGCTTTCGCTCTCGTTCAATAACCTTCTGACTAAGAAGGCGAGGACATTCCTTACCTCGTTTGCCGGCAGTATAGGCATCATCGGCATTGCGCTGATCCTTGCCATGTCTAACGGCTTTCAGGCGTATATAAACCGCGTCGAGGCCGACACGCTCTCGACCTACCCCATCTCTCTCGAGGCGAAATCGGTCGATATGTCGGGTATCCTTTCCTCAATGACCGGCAAGGATCCCGAGGGAAGCGATACGGGCAACGCCGACAGCGACAGGATCCATTCGGTCGACACTGCGGGAAGCCTCTATGCTGCGCTTCAGTCGCAGGTCAAGTCGAACGACATAAAGGCGTTCTACAAATATATGAACGAGCATATGGACACGATAAAGCCGCTCACGAGCGCGATACAGTATCAGTACAATGTTGCGCTCAACCTCTACAATATCAGAAGCCCCTACGGAAATGTAAGAGTCAACCCGAGTTCGGTCGCCGATGCGATAGAAGGGTCGTACAGCGGGCTTTCGATGTTTATGAATTCATCTTCGTGGGATGTGTTCGACGAGATGATGGATAATGAGGAACTTCTCCGTAAGCAGTACGATGTCGTCGCCGGAAAGTGGCCCACGGCATACGACGAGGTCGTTCTCGTCGTCGGGAAGAACAACAATATCAATGTCGTAGCCCTTTATACACTCGGTCTTCTCGATCAGAGCGATCTTGTAAAGCAGCTCGAGGCGATCTCGGAGGGAAAACCGTACGAATCTCCCGATGTCAGCTATGCATTTGACGAGATAATTTATGACGACAAGGGAACTTCGGATACCTCGGACGATACCGGATGGAGCTTCCGTCTCGTGCTTGAAAGTGACTATTATAAGAAGAATTCCGACGGTCGCTGGGAGGACAGAAGGAGCGACGCGCTCTATGTCGGCGAGACTGCGGCAAAGGGAGCCGAGATAAAGGTGGTCGGAATAATCCGCCCGTCTGCCGATGCCGTCGCCGGCTCGATAACCGGTTCGATCGCCTACACTCCCGCGCTGACGAAGTATGTCATTGACGAGACGGCGAGGAGCGAGATCGTCAACGATCAGAAAAACAATCCCGACTGCGATGTGATAAGCGGTAAGACCTTTGCCTCCGCCTACAAGGGCAGCGATGAAGATATGATAAAGGCTTTCCGTGAATATGTGAAGACGCTGAGCGTCGCGGAGAAGGCGGAGATCATGCGCTCTGTCGGAAGCTCTTCGCTTACCGAGGATGAAAAAGACGCGATAATTATCAGCAGGCTTGAAAATATGAGTGAGGCGGAGCTTGAAGAGCTTTCACAGAATGCTATGAAAAAGATAGCCTCCGATCCCGAATTTTTCAACCGGCATAAGGATACCCTTTCAAAGCTGAAAGATACGACCCTTACCGACGATGAGAAGACAAAGCTGATGCTTCCGATAATAAAGGAGCTTTTCGGCGACGAGCTTCTCGCCGACAGCACTCTTTCCGACGAAGACGAGGCGGCAAGGCTTGATGTTTATGTGAACGAGGAATCGAACAGGGATAAGCTCCCGGCACTCTACAAAAAGTACTGCCTCTCGACTCAGACTCTTGAGTCGGCGCTTGAGGCTCTGTCAGCCGTCGATTACGAATCGCCGGTCGCGATAAATATTTATCCGACCGATTTTTCGAGCAAGGAAAAGCTCTCTGCCTTTATCAGCGAATACAACGACACTCTTGAAAACGAGGAAGAAAAGATAACCTACACCGACTATATAGCACTCTTCATCTCGTCGGTAAGCACGATAATCGACACTATTTCGTATGTCCTGATAGGCTTCGTCTCGGTCTCGCTTGTCGTTTCGTCGATAATGATAGGCGTAATAACCTATATTTCGGTGCTTGAACGCACGAAGGAGATAGGCATCCTGCGCTCGATCGGTGCCTCAAAGCACGATATAAGGATGGTGTTCAATGCCGAGACATTTATCATAGGACTTGTTTCGGGTCTTATCGGTATCGGTGTGACGCTGCTCCTGACGATACCGGTGAACCTTATCATAGGCTCGCTTGCGGGCATATACAATATGGCGCTGCTGCCGGTCGGAGGAGCCTTGATCCTCATCCTCATCAGCGTGGTGCTGACCGTCATCGCGGGACTTCTGCCGGCATCCATGGCGGCAAAGCGCGACCCCGTTGTGGCGCTCAGATCCGAATAATTTATAAAAGGCAACCGAAAAGGTTGCCTTTTTGGCGTCAAATTGTGACTCGGCTCTTCCTATTTCGGGCATTTTGTGGTATAATGACAGTATCGCTTCTAAGGAGATGAAAAAATGCTCGTGTTTGACAGCCCGTCGGAGGAGACGGCAAAGATCCTTGAATACCGCAGAAGGGCTGCTGCCTTTTCGGAATTTGCCTGCTCAGACCTGTCGGCGCTGAGAAGATATGAAGATAAATCGAAGAAGACATTCCTGTCTCCCTTTGCCGCCGATGCCGATAAGATCGTATCATGTCCGTATTTCAACAGATATTCCGACAAGACACAGGTGTTTTCGCTTATCAGGAATGACGACATAACGCGTAGGAGCCTTCATATAAGGCTCGTCGAGAGAACGGCGAGAAGGATCGGCGCCGCCCTCGGACTCAATACCGATCTGACAGAGGCGATAGCCCTCGGGCATGACATAGGTCATCCGCCCTTTGCCCATGCGGGCGAGAAATTTCTCGACGCGATCCTGTATAACAGGACAGGGAAGCATTTCTGCCACGCGATACACTCGGTGAGGGTTCTTGAAGGGATCTTCGGGTATAATCTGAGCCTTCAGACGCTTTCGGGGATCGCTTCGCACAATGCAAGGCTTGACTCACCGGTCATGAGACCAGCGGAGTTTGACGGGTTCGATACATTTGACGGAATAATAGAGGAGTGCGGCAGGGACCGCGAAAGGGTAGCGGAGATCATTCCCTCAACGCTTGAGTCGTGCGTGGTGAGGCTCTCGGACATAGTTGCTTATGTCGGGCGCGACAGGTACGATGCGCACAGCGTCGGCTTTGGCGACGGGCTTGCCTTTACCGATCCGGTAATAGGCGAGACAGATTCCGAGATAGTGAACAACATTTCGGTGAATATTATAGAAAACAGTCTCGGTAAACCCTATATCTGCCTTGACGGAGAATATTTTGACGCGCTGAAGCGTGCAAGGCGCGAAAACTACGCCGCAATATATGATAAGGTGACCGAGAACGCGCACTTTGAGCTTTCGGTGAAGCCGATGATGGAGGACATATACGAGAAGCTCTCCGACGATTTGCGGCGCAGACGGTATGACTCACCGATATTTTCGCACCACATAGACTATATAAATTCGGTCAGCCGAGACAGGCGCGAGCCTTACGGAAACGACGGGATCGACACGACCGTGACCGACTTTATTGCAAGTATGACAGACGATTATTTCGTCGATATATATCGCGAGCTCTTCCCCGACGGCAGGTACCGTGTGACCTACCGCGGCTATTTTGATTGATACAGAGGTTTTTATATGTTTGAAGAAGCGCTGAGACTGATAAAAAAATACGACAGGATAATAATCCACCGCCATTCAAGCCCCGACGGGGATGCGATAGGCAGTCAGACGGGACTGAAATTCCTCATTGAGGCGAACTTCCCGGAAAAGAAGGTCTACACGGTCGGAGACTCGCCGAAAAGGTATTCCTTTATGGAATGTTCGGTCCCCGACACGGTCCCCGACAGTGTCTACGAGGGGGCGCTTGCCGTGATCCTTGACACCTCGGCGAAGGCGCTTATAAGCGATGACAGATACACTCTTGCAAAAGAGACTCTCCGGATCGACCACCATATATTCATCGAGAAGATCTGCACGGTCGAGGTCGTCGACACGACATTTGAGAGTTGCTGCGGTATGATAGCCGAATTTGCGCGGGAATCGGGGCTGAGGCTTAACACATCCGCCGCACGGGCGCTGTTTACCGGAATGGTCACCGATTCGGGACGCTTCAGGTACGATTCGGCAAATGCGAGGACCTTTGCGCTTGCCTCATACCTTATGAGCGAGGATTTCGGCACTGCGGAGATATATTCGAAGCTCTATGCCGAGAGCTTTGAAAATATAAGGCTTCGTGCTTCCTTTGTACTCAAAATAAAATTTACCGAAAAGGGAGTTGCTTATATATATACTACCGCCGAAGAGATCGCCGCGCTCGGTGCCGATCCCTATGCGCTCTCGCGCGGCATGGTGGGAACTATGTCCGATATCCGCGGGGTCGATATATGGGTGAATTTCACCGAGAGCCCGGACGGTGTGCTTTGTGAGATAAGGTCGTCAAAATACAATATAAATCCTGTCGCCGTGGCGCACGGCGGCGGCGGCCACGCAAAGGCGAGCGGCGCGACTCTCAAAAACTACGGGGAAGCCATGGAGCTTCTCTCGGAGCTCGATAAAATGACGGAGGTAAAACAGTGAACTATCCCGAACTCATACTCGGAAAGATCCGCGAATACGACAGAATAATCATTTCCCGCCACATCCTTCCCGACGGGGATGCCGTCGGCTCGACGCAGGGACTTAAAGAGATCCTGCGCCTGACCTTTCCCGAGAAGGAAATATATCTTGTAAGCGAGGATTACTCGGAATATCTTTCTTTCCTCGGCGAGGAAGACGGACAGCTTGACGATGAGCTTTACCGTGACGCGCTGCTTATCGTGCTTGATACAGCCTCGGTCGACCGCATATCGAACAGCAAATATCACCTTGCGAAAGAGATGATCAAGATCGACCATCATATCGACATAAAGCCCTACGGAGATATTTCGTGGGTCGAGGATCAGCGCTCCTCGCTGTGCGAGCTTATCGTGAGCTTTTATGCCGCTCTTCGCGACGAGCTTAAGATAAACAGCTATGCCGCGACCTGCCTTTATACGGGAATGGTCACCGATTCGGGAAGGTTCCGCTTCAGCAGCGTAACGGGAGAGACTTTGCGTCTGGCGGCTATGATGCTTGACCTCGGAGTCGATACCGATACGCTTTATGCAAGGCTCTATCTCGAGGATTTTGATTACTTCAGATTCAAATCCTGGGTCTACGGACAGATGAAGATAAGCGAACACGGCGTGGCGTACCTGCGCGTGACATCGGAGGATGCCGAGCGCTTCTCGCTCTCGTTTGAGGAGGCGTGCAACGCGGTCTCTTTTCTCGATTCGATAAAGGGCAGCATTATCTGGATAGCATTTATCGACGCCCCCGACGGTAAGATAAGGGTAAGGCTCCGCTCGCGGTTTGTCACCGTCAACCGACTTGCCGAGAAATATCACGGAGGCGGACACGAGTGCGCGAGCGGTGCGACGGTCGCCGACGAGAGCGAGGCTGAGGCGCTTATCCGCGACGCCGACGAGCTTATCAGGGATTACAAGGAGAAAAATGAAGGATGGCTTTGAAGATACTTATAACCAACGACGACGGCATTGCCTCGGCGCAGCTTCGCCGTGTTGCCGAGTGGGCGTCGCGCTTTGCGGAGGTCAGTGTTTTTGCTCCCGCGACCGAGCAGAGCGGAAAGAGTCAGGGGATAGACCTCACAAGTCCGATAGAGGTAGTAAAACAGGAGGGCTACGGAGAGGGGATCGAGGCTTATTCGGTCTCGTCCACGCCTGCCGACTGCGTGAGGATCGCCGTGCTTGCGATGAAAAGGAAGCCCGATCTCATAATTTCGGGCATAAATAACGGCTACAATGTCGGGTTTGATATACTTTATTCGGGGACGGTAGGCGCAATATTCGAGGCGGCACTGCTCGGTTTTCCGGCGATCGCTCTTTCGGCTTATTACGGCTCGGATCCGGTACCGTTTGAGGTGCTTGACAGGGTGAAGGCTTATTTTGACGAAAATAAGCTTCTTGAGTGTCACAGCCTTTACAATGTGAACATTCCCGACGATCCGAAAGAAATAAAGGTCGCGCGGCAGGGCGGGGCATTTTATTCGGATGATTTTGAGGTCTGCGGCGACGGAAAATATATTGCGCGCGGGATCAAAATCTACGAGCCGGGACTCGGAGCGGATCTTGACACCGATTATGTCAGCGAAGGTTTTATTACCGTGACTCCGCTTTCGACCGACAGAACGGAACAGAGTATTTTTGAAAAGCTGAAGCAGTGAAGCTGTGGGCGGCGCTGAATCGCGGTTTGTTCACTTAATAATGAAGACCTCACCCGGAGACAATGCCTTAAGAAAGGAGTTGTCAAGGGCGAGGTCTTCACTTTAAATTTTTTTTGAAAGTTTAGGCCAAGCCTTTTCAAAGGCTTGCGGGGTGTGGGGCAGAGCCCCGCGTCCCCGGTCGCCGCCGCAGGCGGCGAAATCTCCTCAACGGCATTTTCTTTTTGCTTAGCTTTTTCTTTTGTGCCTGCTACAGGCAAAAGAAAAAGCGCCGTTAAATTTCCGAGGGTGAACGAACTTTGAAAAGGCTTGACCCAAACTTTTACAAACGCTAAATATAAAAACCTCACTCGGAGGCAACACCTTTCTTAAGGCATTGTTTCCGGGTGAGGTTTTTTATCAGCCGAGCTTTTTGAGTGCGGCTTCAACGCCCGCGATGCTCTCGAGAGCCTTTGCAAGCTTCGCACGCTCTCCGTCAACGACGGCAGCGGGAGCCTTCGATACAAAGCTCTCGTTCGAGAGCTTCTTGTTCAGCCTCTCGGCATCCGCCCTGAGCTTTTCAAGCTCTGTGTTGAGACGCTTGCGTTCCTTGTCGGTGTCGATTATGTCGGCAAGCGGGAGGTAGATCACGGCGGCGTCGGTGATTATCTGCACCGAGTTATCGGCGTTGACCTCGCTCTCGTCAAAGCTCTCGGCGACCTCGACTTCACTTGCGGAGGCAAGGCGGACAAAGAAGGGCTTTGTGCTGTCTCCGAAGCTGTCGGCGTACTTCGTCGCGATATATACCTTCGATTTCCTTGACGGAACGATGTTCATATCGGCGCGGCGGGTCCTTATTGCCTTGATCGCGGTGATGACGCGTTCAAAGCTGTCTGCGACCGCGGAGTTATAAAGCCCGTCATCTGCCTTAGGGTAATCCGAGATCATTATGCTCTCACTGTCATGCGGCAGGGAGAGGTATATCTCTTCCGTGATGAAGGGCATGAAGGGGTGCAGGAGCTTGAGTATTCCCGTCAGTACATAGAGAAGCACCTTCTGCGCCGTGAGGTTTTCCTCGGTTCCTGTGGCATTGAGGCGCGCCTTCGTAAGCTCGACATACCAGTCGCAGAAGACATCCCATGTGAATTCGTAGATCGCGGCGAGCGCGACTCCGACCTCGAAATGTTCAAGTGCCGAATTTACCGTTGCCGTGAGCCTGTTGAAGCGGTCAAGGATCCATTTGTCCTCGTTTGCGAGCGATCCGTAAGCCGGCAGGCCTGTCTCCTCGACTGTAAGGTTCATGCGTACAAAGCGTGAGGCGTTCCAGAGCTTGTTTGCAAAGTTTCTCGCCGCTTCTATCTTCTCGTCCGAGAAGCGCATATCGTTTCCGGGGCTGTTTCCGGTGGCGAGGGCGAATCTCAGCGCGTCGGCACCGTATTTGTCTATGACCTCAAGCGGATCTATTCCGTTGCCGAGCGATTTTGACATCTTTCTGCCTTTCGCGTCGCGGACAAGGCCGTGAATGAATACGGTCGAGAAGGGTATCTCTCCGGTATGCTCGAGAGAGGAGAATATCATCCTTGAGACCCAGAAGGAGATTATATCGTATCCCGTGACAAGGACATCGGTGGGGAAGTACTTTTCAAGCTCGGGGGTCTTTTCGGGCCAGCCCATCGTCGAGAAGGGCCAGAGCGCCGACGAGAACCATGTGTCAAGTACATCGGGATCCTGATGAATGTGTGTGCCTCCGCACTTCGGGCAGACGGTTATATCGGTTTTCGATACCGTCATCTCGCCGCAGTCGTCGCAGTAGAACGCAGGTATCCTGTGTCCCCACCAGAGCTGACGCGAAATACACCAATCGTGGAGGTTCTCCATCCAATTTATATAGATCTTCGAGAATCTCTCGGGTTCAAATTTTATCCTGCCGTCCTTCACGGCGTCGAGTGCGGGACCGACCAGCGGAGACATCTTCACGAACCACTGATCGGAGGTCAGAGGCTCGACCGTCGTCTTGCAGCGGTAGCAGGTGCCGACATTGTGGGTGTGAGGCTCGACGCTGACAAGGTAGCCCCCGGCTTCAAGGTCGGCGACGATAGCCTTTCTCGCCTCGTATCTGTCCATTCCGGCATACTTCCCGCCAAGCTCGTTGATAGAGCCGTCGTCGGAGATTACCTTTATTACCTCAAGGTCGTGGCGCTTTCCGACCTCGAAGTCATTCGGGTCGTGCGCGGGAGTGATCTTGACGCAGCCGGTACCGAAGCCTATGTCAACATATTCGTCGGCGATCACGGGGATCTCTCTGCCGACAAGGGGCAGGATGAGCGTCTTTCCGACGAGTGAGGTATATCTTTCGTCCTCCGGATTGACGGCGACTGCAGTATCGCCGAGCATTGTTTCGGGACGGGTCGTGGCGACTTCCACATACCCCGAGCCGTCCTTCAGCGGATAACGGATGTGCCAGAAGTTGCCCTGCTGTTCGCTGTATTCGACCTCGGCATCCGAGAGCGCCGTGCGGCAATGGGGACACCAGTTGATTATCCTGTATCCGCGGTAGATAAGCCCTTTGTCATAGAGATTCACGAAGACCTCGCGGACAGCCTTCGAGAGTCCCTCGTCCATGGTAAAGCGCTCGCGCGACCAGTCGCAGGACGAGCCGAGCTTCTTAAGCTGGCTGATGATCCTGTCGCCGTACTTGTTTTTCCAATCCCAGACGCGCTCAAGGAACTTTTCGCGTCCGAGGTCATAGCGGGTAAGACCTTCGTTCACTCGAAGGTTTTCTTCGACCTTTATCTGGGTCGCGATGCCGGCGTGGTCGGTGCCGGGGAGCCAAAGTGTGCTGTAACCCTCCATACGCTTCCAACGGATAAGGATGTCCTGAAGCGTTTCGTCAAGAGCGTGACCCATGTGGAGCTGCCCCGTTACATTCGGGGGCGGGATAACGATCGAGAAGGCGGGCTTACCGTCGTCGACCGAAGGTGTGAAGTATTTTTTGTCACACCAATTCTTATAGATCCGATCCTCAAAGGATCGCGGATCGTATGTTTTCGGCAGTTCGTGATTGTTTTCCATAAAATCTATCTCCGTAATTTTTATTTCAGTATTCCGATGCTTATTATGACCGCATAGTGATCCGACGCGAAGTTGTTGCCGTCGAACCTGTCGTAGATGACATTGTAGGATTCCACCATCAGGCCTTCTTTTGATACGACTATCTGATCTATCGGCTTGCTTGCGTAGTCTTCACCCTTGAATTTGTTGAAGGATCCGGCACCTTTGCTCTTGAGCGCGAGCTTCTTTGCGTCCCCGAGGACGCCTCCGGTGAGCGTACCGTATGCCGGCGAATCCATATTGTAGTTGAAGTCTCCGGTCAGCACCGCGGGGATGTTCCCGTATTCCTTCTTGACCTTTTCGATGTAGTTCAGCAGTACCTCGGTCTGCTTTGTCTGAATGACGCTGTTTTTGGCTGTGTCGAGATGTGTGTTGAAGTGAACATATTTCTCCCCGGTCGCCACTACCTCGAATACGACATACATTCCGAGCCTTTCGGTAAGTCCGTCGGAATCCTTGCCCCATTCCTTCGATATTTTGAGGGTTTCGGGGTCTTCGGTGAGCCAGAAGGAGCCGGTGGCGACAGGCTTCAGCATTTTTGTGTTGTAGATTATGCCTATTTTCTGATTTTTCGGGGCGCCGATACGCTTGTAGCCGAGCTTGCCGAGGTTGTTATCAAAGTATTGTCTCCACGGCGCGCTGCATTCCTGGACGCCGAGCGAGTCGGGCATATACTTTTTTATAAGGGAAAGGACACGCGGTTGGCGCTTGGCTATCGTGTTGTCCTCGAGCTTTACGCTTATCTCAAGCCCGCCCGCGACGAAATTTTTGTATTCGTCGTCGGTGGCAAGCAGATTTTGCGTCATGACTTTGATCCCGGTGGGAAGGTCAAAGCTGCCCGTGTGGTCAAGGTTTCCGGGAACCGTAAGCTCCTTCATCGACCCGTCTGTGACCGTGAGGTATTCGGCGGCGAACCATTCGGCGCCTTTCAGTGTGCCATAGGAGTTCGGTGCGAGGATAACTATTCTCTTGCCGTAGACCTTTACAGAGAACTGATCGTTTCCGAGTTCCGAAATGTCGGCATTGTAGGCACTGCCGTTCCGTGTAAGATTACCGATACAGATTTCGTAGTCCGATACCTCGTTGCCTTTCCAGTCGGTCTTGATGCCGATATATTTTCCGCAGGCATCGTGAAACGCCGCGCTGAGCGCCACGGCGGCTTCCACCTCAAGGGGGTTGTTCGTGCCGTCGTCGGGCCGGATCACGGTGTAGAGCGGCTTACCGTCCGAGATAAGGGTAAGAGCCTCACCGCTTCCCGAACCGTCTGTCGTCTGACCGTCCGTCGTACGATCGTCGGTCGACTGTCCGCCGGTCGTTGTACTTTCCGGATCTCCGCCGGTGATCCCGTCACACGCTGCGAGCACAGGGATCATGAGCAGCAGGGCAAGAAACAGTGCAACATACTTTCTGAACATAAATGATCCTCCTTGTAATAAAAAATAAGCCCACGCCTTATCAGGGCGTGGACCAACGCTGTACCACCTGACTTCGCGGACGGAAAAGACCGCCGCCTCTGCCCGTATAACGGCGGGGACCGTCGGATACTACGCACGGGGGAAAAGTCCTCTCGCTTCACATCCGCCGCTCGGCGGCGACTTCGGCGTGCTTCGGTTCGGGAATCTCAGCGTATATCCCGCTCTCTGTGACCGTGCGTGCGCGTACTGCTCCGCGTCAAGGCGTTTTTTATTACAGTAATAATATCATATTGAAGCAAAAAAGTCAAGCGCTAAATGAAAAAAGAGATTCAGGCAAATAATATTTGCATTTTTGCGCATAAAATTGAAAAAAGCCCTTGACAAAAGACTTTTTGTCTGATATAATGTCAAAGTCGTCGGAAATATGCTGCTGTGGCTCAGTCGGTAGAGCACATGCTTGGTAAGCATGAGGTCATCAGTTCGATTCTGATCAGCAGCTCCACAACAAAGGCACTTCGAAAGAAGTGCCTTTGTTGTATTTATAAAACTCTTACCACGAAAAAATATCTGCTCCGGTCATCGGAGCAGATATTTTTTGATATTCAGGGTTTCGGTTGTTTTCTTTTCAGAGATCCGCGTTTTCTGTGATCGCAGGTACGGCGGGGAGTGTCGCGGTACTGTTTGACAGGGTGCCGAGGATCATCGAGAAGGCAACATACGCGACGCTTCCTATCATCAGCGCCGACAGTATGATGCAGACGACCTTGACCCATGTTTTCGTGGTTTTTTGATTTTCCATATTATCCTCCGTAATTATTTATTCGTGTCATTGAACTTTTTCGCGTCGGCATCCGAGAGAGAACTGCCCGTCGCGGGGATCTTCAGTTTTTTAAGTCCCTTCGGATCCTCGAGCAGGGAATCTATATCTGCCGAGGCGAAGGTCAGTTTCTGATCCTTTTTCAGATTGAAGAGCTGTACGCCGCCCGAGGTCCTCGTGGTCTTCACCGGGATGAGCGAGCTTTTTATGATCGCGGCGCGTCCGGCGCTGTTCACGAGCAGGATGTCGAACGGGTCCTTCTCGACCTCATGGAATGCGGCAACTATCGGTGAGGCATCCGAGTAAGAGCCGACGAGCTTTCTTCGCGGAGCCTTTGTGACATACGCGGTCGCGGGTATTCTCACGCCCTTGCCGTTTTCAAAGATGTAGACAAAGTTTTCTCCCTCGGAAAAGCCCGTGAAGAGCTTCATCAGTATCGGCTTTTCTCCCGACTCGAAGCCGAGTTTGACCGGCACGAATTCGCCCATCTGCGATGCCTTTACATTGTCGAAATCGGCGACGGCGGCGCGGTACATACGGCATTTGTCGGTGATGAAGAGAAGCTCGGCGGCGTTTTCGGTGTCTATCACCTCGGTGACAGAGTCGCCGTCCTTGAGCTTCTGCTCGTCGTTTCCGCGGAGAGAGAGCAGGGTGATCTTCTTGAAATAGCCTTCCTTTGTGAGGTAGAGCCGTACATTGTAATTTTCGACCGTTTCGATGGGTTCGTCCTTGTCGTCCTCGGACCCGTGAACGATGAGCGAGCGCCTCGGCTGACCGTATTTGCTCTTTATTTCGGCGAGCTGTTTTGCGATAAGTGCCTTCTGCTTCAGCTCGTCGCCGAGGATGGCCTTTATCCCGTCGATCTCTTTTTCAAGGTCGTCTATCTCCTGTATGCGCTCGAGGATGTACTCGCGGTTGAGGTAGCGCAGCTTGATCTCGGCGATGTATTCTGCCTGTATCTCATCTATCGAGAAGCCCTTCATGAGGTTCGGGATAACATCGACGTCGCGTTCTGTGCCGCGGACGATCTTTATCGCCTTGTCGATGTCGAGAAGGATCTTTCCGAGTCCTAGAAGCAGGTGGAGCTTGTCCTCCTTCTTTTTGAGGTTGAAGGACAGCTCCCGGCGGACGCATCCGAGGCGGAAGCGTATCCATTCGTTGAGGATCTCCGGCACCCCCATGACGCGGGGTACCGAGTCTATCAGGACATTGAAGTTGCACTTGAAGCTGTCCTCGAGAGTCGTGAGCTTGAAGAGCTTCTTCATCAGCTTGTCGGGGTCGACACCGCGGCGGAGGTCTATTGTGAGCTTGAAGCCCGAGACATCTATCTCGTCACGGAAGTCGGTTATCTCCTTGAGCTTGCCTGCCTTGTACAGGTCGGCGATCTTGTTGAGGATGACCTCGATCGTCGTGGAGTAGGGGATCTGGAGTATATCTATGCAGTTTGCGTGTTTGTCGTAGGAATAGCGCGAGCGTATGCGCACCGACCCCTGACCGGTCGTGAAGACCTCACGCATAGAGTCGGCATTGTAGAGTATCTCGCCGCCGCCTGGAAAGTCGGGAGCTTTGATTATCTCCATCAGCTTGTCGACCGAGATCTTCGGATTTTTCAGAAGGGCTATCGTGCCGTCGCATATCTCGGCGAGGTTGAAAGAACATATCGAGGACGCCATACCGACGGCAATTCCCGCGGTCGGCATTATCAGTATGTTCGGGAAGGTCGTCGGAAGCAGGACGGGTTCCTTCATCGTGCCGTCGTAGTTATCGGTCATATCGACGGCGTCCTTGTCGATACCGCGGAATATCTCGGCGCAGAAGGGGTCGAGCCTGACTTCCGTGTAACGCGCGGCGGCGCATTTCATATCGGTCGAGGAATACTGCTTTCCGAAGCTGCCCTTCGAGTCGACGAGCGGGTGGAGCAGAGCCTCGTTGTCGCGGGTAAGGCGCACCATGGTGTCGTATATCGCCGCGTCACCGTGAGGGTTGAGCTTCATCGTTGCACCGACGACATTTGCGCTCTTCGTTCTCGGTCCGCTCATAAGTCCCATCTTGTACATTGTGTAGAGGAGCTTTCTGTGGGCGGGCTTGAAGCCGTCGATCTCTGGGATCGCGCGCGAGATTATTACGCTCATCGCGTAGGGCATATAGTTTTTTTCGATAGTCTCTGTTATCGGCTGGTATGTCGGCTCGGCGTAGACGATCTGATCGCTTGCCTTTGAGGGACTTTTCTTTGCCATTTATCTGACCTTCACTTCCGCATCTGCGGGAGCTTCCTTTCTTTCGGGATCGAAGATTAAACCTTTTTGACGGTGTGAGCCGCGGCGCGTATCATACGGTTGTAGAGAGCAAGACCTATGCCGTCCTTTGACGGAAGGTGTCCGTAGATGACCTTCGCGCCCATCCTGTCCGCCTGCCGCAGGGCAGAGAAGATCCGGTGCGCCTCTTCGCTGAGGTCGTCGCGCGAGCCTGCCGAAATCATTCTGTGACCCGTGAGAGCCTCTTTTTCATCGTCAAAGCAGATAAGTATTGCGCTGTCATCGGTGCTTTTCATAAATTCAAGCACGGCGCGGTCGTCCCCGTCAAGCAGGACGAAGGGGGTGTCGGGCGAATAGTGCCTGTATTTCATTCCGGGCGATAGCGGGTGCGCGTCGGCGGGAAGAGTTCCCGTCACCGCCGGATCGACCTTCACCTCACGGAGAACACAACGGAGCGCGTCGACCGTCACCGCACCGGGGCGGAGAAGGATGCCGCAGTCGCCGTCGAGCTTCACAATGGTCGATTCAAGCCCTATCTCGCTGTCGCCGCCGTCGATTATCATATCGACCCTGCCGTCCATATCGGCAAGGACATCCGCGGCGTTTGTCGGAGAGGGCTTGCCCGAGAGGTTTGCCGAAGGCGCGGCGATAGGAACACCGCAAGCCTCGATGAAGGCGTGTGCCACCGGATGCGAGGGACACCTCACGGCGACGGTGTCAAGCCCGCCGGCAGTCTCCTTCGGTATCGTGTCCTTTCTCGGCAGTATCACCGTAAGGGGACCCGGCATAAACTTTTCTGCGAGGCGGTAGTAATATTCGTTCGTGACTGCGTAAGGCTCCGCCGATTCGGGTCTGTCCACATGGATTATCAGGGGGTTGTCCGAAGGTCTGCCCTTCGCGGCATATATTTTTATTGCCGATTCGGCGTTCGTCGCGTCGCCGCCGAGTCCGTAGACCGTCTCGGTCGGGAAGACGACAAGTCCTCCGGCTTTTATTATTTCTGCGGCGTCTCTTAAGTAGGCGCTTTTTGCGCCCGAGACGATAAACTGAGTTTTCATTGAAGTTCTTCCGAATTTCTGAGTTTTTCCGCCGTGTCGGCGGCGATCAGTGCGTCGATCATAGAGTCGATGTTTCCCGAGAGGAAATCGTCGAGCGAATAGACCGAGTAATTTATCCTGTGGTCGGTGATGCGGCTCTGCGGGTAGTTGTAAGTCCTTATCTTCTCGCACCGTTCGCCGCTTCCGACCTGTGATCTCCGCGTCGAGGCTATCTTTTCATCCTGTTCGCGCCGCTTTATGTCGTAGAGCTTTGCGCGGAGCATCTGCATGGCCTTTTCACGGTTCTGGAGCTGACTGCGCTCCTGCTGACATTCGACAACGATGCCGGTCGGCTTATGCGTGAGCCTTACCGCCGATTCGGTCTTGTTTATGTGCTGACCTCCGGCACCGCTCGATTTGCAGGATTCGAGGATGATGTCGGCGGGATTTATCTCGACCTCGACCTCCTCCGCCTCGGGAAGCACCGCAACGGTCACGGTCGAGGTGTGTATGCGCCCCTGCGATTCGGTCTCGGGGACGCGCTGTACGCGGTGAACTCCCGATTCAAAGCGGAAGCGGGAGTAAGCACCGTTGCCCTCGACCATGAAGGTGACCTCGCGGAAGCCGCCGAGTCCGGTCTCATTTGCACTGAGAAGCGATACACGGAACCTTTTTGATTCGGCATACATAGTGTACATACGGTAGAGTACGGCGGCAAAGAGGGCAGCCTCCTCGCCTCCGGCACCCGCGCGGATCTCTATTATGACATTCTTGTCGTCGTTTTCGTCGCGCGGCAGAAGCATAAGGGTAAGCTCTTCTATGAGCCGGTCGGGTATATCCTTGTCGCGGTAGTATTCCGCCGAGGCAAGCTCGCGAAGCTCGGGGTCGGAGCTTTCCATAAGGGCTTTTGCCTCATCGAGAGCCTTGAGAGCCGAGCGGTATTCGCGGTATTTTTCAACGATGGGGGAGAGGCTTTTATATTCCTTCGACAGCTTTGCAAAGTTCTGCGGATCGGAAGCAATCCCGGGTTCGGAGAGCTGCTTTTCGGTCTGAAGGTAGCGCGCTTCGACCTCTTTCAGCTTGTCGGAGAGCGCCATCAGAAGCAGAAGAAGGCGTCAAATGCGCGGTAAGCCTCATAGAGATCGGACTTTGCTATGACCTCGCAGGGGGCGTGCATCGAGATCACGGGGACACCGAGGTCTACCGTGTCGATGTTGTAGTTCGCGATATATTTTGCGACTGTTCCGCCGCCGCCGATGTCGACCTTGCCAAGCTCGCCGGACTGCCATACGACATCCTTCGACGCCATGGCGCGGCGCACCCAGCCGAGGAATTCGGCGGAGGCATCGCTCGTGCCGGACTTTCCGCGTGCGCCGGTGTATTTTGCAAGGACTGCGCCGCAGTTAAGCTCGGAGCAGTTGCGCTTCTCGAACACCTCGGGGAAATTCGGGTCGTAAGCCGCAGAAACATCGGCGGAGAGACATTTTGAAGCCGATCTGACCTGCGCCGGGTTGCCGCCGAGGGCGAGCGCGATATTTTCTATGAGGTCGATGAAGAGCCTGCACTGCATGCCCGAAACGCCGTCGCTTCCGGTCTCTTCCTTGTCGGTGAGGATGCACATAAGGGTGTGTGTGTCGTCCTCGCAGTCAAGAAGGGAAGTAAGCGCGGGGTAGGAGCAACAGCGGTCGTCGTGACCGTAGCCGGCGATCATAGAGCGGTCAAGGCCTACATCGCGCGCGCATCCGGCGGGGACTGCGCAAAGTTCGGCGGAGAGGAAGTCCTCCTCGGTTATGCTGTACTTTTCGTTGAGGATAGCCATAACATTGTCCCTGACGCTCGAGTCGGCATCGGGGCGCGAACCCGAGAGAAGGTTAAGGCTCTCGCCGGGAATGGCTTCGTTGAGGGGCTTTTTGCCCTGCTCCTGTCCGAGGTGGGGAAGAAGGTCGTTGATATAGAATACGGGATCCGTCGGATCCTCACCTATCGTGATGTCGACCGTCTCACCGTCAGCCTTTACGACGGTACCGTGAAGTGCAAGAGGCGTCGCGACCCACTGATATTTGCGGATACCGCCGTAATAGTGTGTCTTGAGGAATGCCATGCCCGAGTTTTCGTAGAGAGGGCACTGCTTGAGGTCAACTCTCGGCGAGTCTATATGCGCGGCGGCGATCCTTATGCCGTTCGAGATGTCCTCGCTTCCTATCCTGAAGAGCATGATGCTCTTGCCGCGGTTGTTGTAGTAGAGCTTGTCGCCCGCCTTGACCTTCATTCCGAAGGTGTAGGGCTTGTATCCGGCGGTCTCGGCGTATCCGACGGCTTGCTTTACCGCTTCGCGCTCTGTCTTTGCTTTGTCGAGGAAGGCTGTGTAGCCCTTTGCGTACTCATATGCAGCCTCGGCGCGGTCGGTCGAGGTGTAGAAATTGCGCTTCTTGTAGTTGAATTCCTTGTTTTCCATTTTTATATTTTCCTTTCGTTTGATCTCAGTAGTAGAGGCGCCGATACGCCTTGCAGTAGCCGTTGACCTTTTTTACATAGTCGCGCGTTTCGGTGAAGGGGATCCTGTAAAGTGTCTTTCCGTCGAGCGAGCAGGTCGGATCCTTCAGCCATTTTGAAACATTGCCCTCTCCGCCGTTGTAAGCCGCGAAAACGGTGCTCCAATTGTCGAACTTCGAGTAGAGGTAAGAAAGATAATATGTGCCGTATTTGATGTTGGTATTCGGGTCGAAATGAAGCGACGGATCATATTTATCGCCGACCATTCCGGCTATGTATTCAAAGGTGTTGCTGCTTTCGGCGGCGCGTATCTGCATAAGTCCGACGGCATCTGCCGATGATACGGTGTTCGGGTCAAAGTCGCTCTCGGCTTTTATGACCGAGTAGACTATGTATTCGGGAACGCCGTATTCCTTCGCCCATTTTTCGACATATTCGGAATATTCACGCGGGTAGTCCTTTGCCTCCGCACGGTTCATAACGGCGTCGTATATGAAGCCGATCGCGACCGAGGCGACTATTATGCAGACGACGGCTATGATTATTTTTTTCTTTCCTTCCATTTTCCGATCTCTCCGATCCTTTCAAGCAGGGCATCGACCTCGTACTCGAGTTCTTCTTCGCCCGAATTGTTCTTTATTACGATACCGGCGCGCGAGGTGTAGAAGTCCTCGCTCTTCTGTGCCGCCGTTCTCGCGACCGCGGCTTCGTAGGATATGCCGTCGCGCTTCATTATCCGTTCTGTCCTTATAGCCTTGTCGGCGATGACCGCGACCGTGAGGTCACACTCTCTGTCAAATCCCGATTCAAAGAGCAGGGGGACATCGGCGGTCAGCGCCCGACAGCCCATGCCCGAATACTGCGCTATAAGGGCTTCCATTTTTGAGACGACTCTGCCGTGAGTGATGCTGTTGAGGGCTTCAAGCTCTTCTTCGGCACCCGCGGCGAAGACCTTTCCGGCAAGTACGCTCCGGTCAAGCGTGCCGTCTTCCTTTATGACATCGCGCCCGAAGCGCTTCGCGATAAGATCGAGAAGCTCCGACGGCGGGGTCAGGAGCCTGTGATAGATCCTGTCGGCATTGAGCGTAGGGATCCCGGCTTCGTTCAGCTTTGTGCAGATCTCGCTTTTCCCCGAGCCGGAGGGACCGGTTATTCCTATTACGACCATTGAAGGCTCCTTTCGATAAAAAATACAGTACTATATAATAATCAAATAATTATATCACATTTTCACGGCGTTTGCAACACCGCTTTACGGGGATATAAGCAAAAAATCTCCGGTTTACCGGAGATTGTTTGCTTTTCAGGTATCAAGATGCTTTATGAAGGCTCTTCTGCGTTTATGCTCGACCGAGTTGAAGTGTTTCCATTGCGTCCTGATATTCATATTGGTTTCAAGGTTGAGGTTGGTTTCGGCGTATTTTATGCCCGATTCGCGCATAAAATCCATAAGTCTTGACATGAATGCCGCACTGACGCCCTTGTTGCAGTAGGCAGCCGAAACGCCGACAAGTCCGAGATCTATTATCTCCGGCGACCTTACGGATTTCATTATTTTGAGCAGCGCCAGCGGGGTGAGATGCCCGTCGGATGACCGGACGGCTCTTGCGATAGAGGGAATGCAGAGTCCGAAGCATACCACCTCGTCATTTTCGTCAAGCAGGACGGCAACATATTTTTTGCTGACTATCATCCTGAAATTCTCTATCATCATCTTTTTCATTCCTTCGGTGAAGGGAACCGTGCCGTAGATATTTTCATAGCTCTCATCGAGAAGCACGAACATCTTGTCGGCATATCTTTTTATGAAATCGTCGATGTCCTTTGAGTCATCAAAATGAAGGTTGTAGCGTTTCATTATATAGTCGGCTGTTCGCCTGAGTCTTTCATCGGGCTTTTCGGGAAGGCTCAGCAGCGATTCTACCCAATCGACCTCTTTTTCATATCCGCAATGCTCGATGAGTTCCCGATAATATTCGTAATTGTACTGCTCTTCAAAGGTTGCGAGCCGGTCAAAACCATCTATCAGAAGCCCTTCGCGTTCAAGATCGGAAAATCCGAGGGGACCGCAGATTATGTCCATATTCTTTGATCTTGCCCAGTCCTCTACCGCGTCAAACAACGCCTTTGCGACCTCGCGGTCGTCTATACTGTCAAAACGCGTGAATCTGACCCTTTTTTCACCGGTCTTTTCGTTGTGAGCCTTCTGAAGGATCCCGGAGATCCTTCCGACCGTTTCACCGTCCCGTTCGGCGAGATAATAGACGGCTTCGCAGGTGTCGTAGTAAACATAATCCCGACGGAATATCTTTTTCTCATCCATATAGAGCGGAGGAACGAAATAGGGACTTTCACGGTAGAGGCGAAGCGGAAAGTTGAGAAATTCGCGTTTGTCCTTTGATGATACTACCTCTCTGACATTTACCATAGGCTACCTGTGTATGGCGTGGAAGCTCACACCGACGCCGTTCGGACCGCAATGGCTTCCCGCCGTCGGGTTGACCACCGAATACTGTATATTCAGCTTGCCGTCAAATTCCTTCTGAAGCATCTCGCCGAGCTGTTCGGCTATCGGAAGGGCGTCGGAATGTGTGATTATCACGCGGTGGGAGGTCACATCGTCTCCGAGATCCTTCACATACTGAACGAGGCGCCCGAGCGCGCGTACACGCCCGATCTCCTTGCCGATGCTGACCATCTTACCTTCGCTGTTCATATAAATTATGGGTCTGACCCCGACAAGGGATCCCATAACGGCGGCAAGTCCGCTGACCCGTCCCGATTTTTTGAAGAATTTAAGGTCATCCGCGTAAAAGTACGCGGCGAATTTGTCGACCTCGGTCTTTGACCATTCGAGTATCTCTTCGACCGTTTTGCCGGCAAGGTACATATCTCCGATCTCTTCGACTATATTGAAGCTCCCGAGGGTGATGCCCTTTGTGTCGACCGTGTAGAGCTTTCTCTCGGGATAGCGCTCGCGGAGCTTCTTCATCGCCAGCTCCATAAAGCCGAAGGTCGCCGACATTGCGGAAGAGAAGTGGACATAGAGGATATCGTCGCCGGCGGCGAAGATCGGCTCAAAGTAGGCTGTATATTTTGCGGGATTGAGTGCGCTCGTTGAGGGGATCGTGCCGCCCCTCAGCATATCGTAAAACGCCTTTGAATCAAAGGTTTCGAAGTCTTCGTAAGGATATATGTCCTTTCCGTCGACTGTGTATGGCATACTTATAAGGTTGTACCCGTATTTTTTTGCGATCTCGGGGGTTATGTCGGTATCCGTGTCGGTAAATAATCTAAGCATAATTCCTCCTGATAAAGACGGTTATGAATGTATTTTACCTCAAATGGAAGGCAATGTCAACTCACAAATTCGCCGTTTTGCACAGAGAAAGTTTTTTTGATATTATGCGTGGCGGCGAATTTTCGGGAGCCTCTTGAAAAAAACTCAATATTGTGATAGAATTATATAAAACTTTGCGAAAGGAGATCGGCGGAATGTCGCTTGTCGTCAGGGACCTCACAAAACGCTTCGGCGAGAAGGTCGCGGTCGACCGTCTCGGATTTGAGATGGAATCGCCCGGAGTCTTCGGCCTTATCGGTACGAACGGCGCCGGAAAAACGACCACAATAAGAATGATACTCGGCATCATGCGACCCGACGCGGGAAGCTCGGAATGGAACGGCAGGGCTATCAGCCGTGATTCGCTGAGCTTCGGCTATATGCCCGAGGAACGCGGTATATACGGCAAGGTACAGGTGCTTGAACAGCTCGTCTACTTCGGAATGTTGCGGAAGATGAGCAAGGCGGACGCCGTTGCTTCCGCTATGAAGTGGACCGACAGACTCGGGATCGCGGAGTACCGGCAGATGAACGCCGACAAGCTCTCTAAGGGCAATCAGCAGAAGGTGCAGCTTGTCGCGACCCTCATACACGACCCGCAGCTCATAATCCTTGATGAACCCTTTTCGGGACTTGATCCCGTGAATACGGAGCTTCTGCGGCAGGTGATCGGCGAGCTTATAGACGCGAAAAAATATATCGTTATGAGCAGTCATCAGATGACGACGGTCGAGAAATACTGCGAAAATCTGATCCTTCTGCACCGCGGAAAGACAGTGCTTGAGGGAAATCTGCGCGAGATAAAGGCGGGATACGGTCATACGAGACTGATCGTCGATTCGGCGGAGGATACTTCGGATGTCGCGGCAAAGTGCGGACTGACTCTTCGCGAAAAGCGTGCCGACGGCACGGAATATGCCGTCAGGGACAAGGCACAGGCAGATAAATTTCTCGCCGCGCTGACAGGAGCGGGGATATTCCCGACGCATTACGAGCTTCGCGAGCCGTCGCTGAATGAAATATTCATAGAGAAGACGGAGGGCAGCGTATGAAGCAGATTTTCAGCGTGTTTGCCTTTACCTTCAAAAACGGAGCAAGGCAGAAGACTTTCATAATAACGACGGTGATAATACTTGCGCTCATCCTTATAGCCTGCTCGGTGCCGAGGGTGTTGCTTGCTTTCACCGGAGGGAATATAGAGGATATAGTTACCGGCAGATTTTATACCTGCTACTATATAGATGAGACGGGAAAGCTCAGCGGCGGGGAGCTTCTGCTCGCCGAGAAGCTGACCGATACCGAATTCAAGGTCGCGACGGCGGAAGAGAAGGACAGAATAATTGCCGGCATAGCCTCCGATGCGAAGACGGCGCTCATCCTTGTGGCAAACGGAGAGGACGGAAAGCCGGCGATAACGGTTACGGCGAAGGATTTCCTCAACAGCGCGGCGTCACATTCCGATGAGATAACATCCGTACTCAGCGGTCTTTACGCGAAGCGGGTAATGGAGGAGGCGGGAGTCGGATCCGATGTGATCGAAGACACGCAGCGTGAGATCCCATGTTCGGTCAATACCGAGGGCGGGCTTACTCTTTCGGGATATGCCGCCGGAATACTTCTCATAACGCTCACCTTCTTTGCCGTCTACTATTACGGCTACGGTGTGGCGGCGTCGGTAGCGAGCGAAAAATCGTCAAGGATCATGGAAACGCTCATCGTCTCCGCGAAGCCGTCGTATATCCTGATCGGCAAATGCCTCGGGATGGGGATACTCGGGCTTTGTCAGTTCGGCGGAATACTCATTTTCACGGCAATATGCTGGAAGTTGCTGATACCGGCGGACTTTACCGTGATGGGAACGGCGCTCTCGCTCGAATCGTTTACGCCGAGGTCTGTCTTCCTTATTATATTGTTCTTTGTCCTCGGATATACGCTTTACGCGATGATGAACGCCGTATGCGGCGCGACGATAGACAAACTCGACGAGCTTAACGCGGCGATGATGCCGGTCATGCTCATCTCGATGGGAGCCTTCTATCTCAGCTATTTTACGGCGATCATGGGGACGACATACGATTACCTTGTCAACCTTTCGATGTATATACCCTTCAGTGCGCCGTTCATCATGCCCTTTGTGCTGCTTAACGGAGAGGTCGCGGACTGGCAGGTACTGCTGTCGGCGGGGATCCTTATCGTCACGATAGTGATAGTCGCTGCCGTTTCGATAAGGATATACAATGCCTCGGTCATGCACTACGGAAAGAGACTTAAGCTCACCGAAGCTATAAAAAAGAAAAATAATAAATAAAACAAAGGAGTTTTCAATGTTACCGAATCCGATAATCGAGCTTGGACCGATAAAGGTCTATATGTACGGAGTAATGATAGCGATCGGAGTTTTCTGCGCCTTTATGGTGATATATTTCTACTCAAAAAGGCTTGGGATACCGACAAAATACGCCGATTTCGTCTTCTATGACGGCATCGCAACGATAGCCTTCGGATTTTTCTCGGCGGCGCTCTTCCAGTCGGTCTACGACTATATAGAGGACCCGTCGAAGGGATTCCACTTCGGGCAGAGGATCACCTTTATCGGCGGTCTGATCGGCGGCGCGGTGTTTTTCCTTGTGGTCTATTTTATAGTGCGGAAGAAGCTGAAGATAAAGCTTGCGCCGATGCTGCCCGTGATACCCTGCGCCATAACGATCGGACACGCGCTCGGAAGGGTAGGGTGTTTCTTCGCGGGATGCTGCTACGGCAAGCCCTATGACGGAATATTCTCGGTCAAGTTCCCGAATGTTGCCGAAAGGGTACACCCGACGCAGCTTTACGAGGCGGTATTCCTTCTTCTGCTTTTCGGAGTAATGTCGTTCCTGCTTCTGAAGAAGGTAAAGGCGTATAAGTACAATTTTGAGATCTACCTTGTTGCTTACGGTATTGCAAGGTTTGTGATCGAATTTTTCCGCGGAGACGACCGCGGGAGCGTCGGAATTGCGCTTTCGCCTTCGCAGATGACTTCGATTTTGCTTGCAGTCGCGGGACTTGCGGTGCTGTTCTTCCACATCAGATTCAGAAATGTGTTTGAGCCGGTAATTACCGTTTCGGAAGAGCCGAAAAAGGAAGAGAAGGGGCAGTAAGAAAAGTAAAGACCTCACCCAAAAACAATGCCGGAAGAAAGGCGTTGCCAAGGGGGGAGGTCTTTGCTTTTGATTTTCACCAAGTTTAGGTCAAGCCTTTTCAAAGGCTTGCGGTTTCCAAAGGCAGAGCCTTTGGTCGCCGCCCGCAGGCGGCGAAATTTTCCTTTGCCGCGTTTCTTTTTGCAAAGCTTTTTCTTTGCGCGTCCTACCTGCAAAGAAAAAGCGTCAATGCCTTTACGCAGAGAATCGTCCTGTATAAAAACAAAAAATTTAATCGCTCCTTTGGCAAACAGGGGCGTTCACCCTCGGAAATCGTTTGGCGCTTTTTCTTTTGCCTATAAAAGGCACAAAAGAAAAAGCTAAGCAAAAAGAAAATGCCGTAAAGGAGATTTCGCCGCCTGCGGGCGGCGACGGGGGATGCGGGGCGCTGCCCCTGCACCCTGCAAGCCTTTGAAAAGGCTTGATCCAAACTTTTGCAACCGCTGAAAATGAAAATCTCCCGCAGGGTTACATTCGCCCTGCGGGAGATCTCTTTATTTTTCAAGCCTGTCTATCAGAGCCTCGACCGAGGCGCGGAACTGCTCGTAGTTGCCGTTGTTGTCGATAAAATGATCGGCGGCGGCGATAGGTCCGCCTTTTTCAAGATTCTCTATCTCGGCAATGTCGCGCTTTCTCGCCTGCTCGGCTGTGAGCGGGCGTACCGGTCGCCCCGAAAGGCGGCTGTAACGAAGCCCGCTGTCGGCGATCACCGCAACGAGCTTTATATCGCTCGAAATGTTTTCGTAAATGTATTTGTATTCCGACCAGGAATAAAGCCCGTCAAGCACCACATTGCCGACGCTGAGCTTTTCCTTTATCGTGTCGGAGAGGAGGATCGCAAAGGCTCCCATTCCAAGCTCGCGGCGAAGCCTTTCGCGCTCTGTCTTCTCATTGTCGGGCGTGACGGGAAGTCCCTTTTTCTTAAGCTCTTCCATAGTGACCCCGCCGAAATAGACCTTCTGCCAGCCTCTTTCGCAAAACCACTGCGTCGCGTCGCTCTTTCCGGCTCCGCACATTCCGACGATGGCGATAAGTTTGTTTGACATTTTGTCAGTCCTCCCCGAAAAATCAGAAAATTAAACAACTGAAATTATAAAGCATCGCGGTGCTTTTGTCAACAGGAAAGCGGAAGTCTTTTCCGCGTTTCAGAACATTATTCCGTTGCGGTTCGTGACAGGGGCATAGATGGTGACTAAGCACTTCCCGTTTTCCTTCGAAAGAGTGATGTCGTAAAGCCCGTTGTCCCATACTTCCTTGTATTCCGTGCCGGGGTCGAGCATTTCGGAGGTTTCCCAATGCGTAAAGCCCTTTTCTTTGAGTACGCGGTCAAATTCCTTTGGCGAGGATTCGATCGTAAGCCCGAAGAATGTCACCTTCGGGTCGGTGATGGTTATATGCGTAACGAATTCGCCGCCGTCTGAATAGTCGGGCCACGCGGAGATGAGGTATTTTACGCAATACTCGGGATCTGTCAAGCCCTCTCCGTCGACCAATATCGGCTCGTAGCCCTTTCCGTAGATCTCCTCGGCACCGAACCAGCCGGGGATGCTCTCGTATTCCGAAAGATCGAGTTTTTCAGTGTCCTGAAGCATCCAGAGATCGAGCGAGGTGTTCTCGGGTTTGAACGGCTCCGATAAGAGCGTCGGCATTTTGTCCCGGGGTGTGAAGGTGATCTTTTCGCCGAGATTCAGCTTTGACGACTGTGAGGTGACAGAGAATGTGCAGGTGCGGCTGTCCTTGTCCGTTACGGTGTCGGCGGAGAAGCTGAGCCCGTATTCTGCATTGACGCTGACCCTGCCGTTTTTGCTCCATTCGAGGGTCAGATCGGTTTTGAGCGCATTTCCGACGAGCATAACGCCCTGAGCTTTTCCGATGCCGGCTTCGGCGGGAAACCAGAAGCAGATGCTTTCGTCCTCGGAGACCCAATAGCCCGGTTCGACCTGTCCGGGGTAGTATATTTCGTATGAACAGGATATCGCAGTGAGGCAGAGTATTACCGCAAGCAGCGCGGTCGTGATCCTTATGGCACGCATAGTTTATTGCTCCTTTTTTAGGTAAGCGTTCTTCCGCAAATTCAGACGGTGCATCAGTGCGCTGTCGGCAATGCCGAAGTTGTCGTGAAGGCAAAGGTAATCGCGGTACATTTCATCGTATATCAGGCTTTCCTTTTCGCGCGGCGAGTAGACAAGGCTCGGCTGCACAGCCATAGCGCGTACCGCATCGCCGACGCTTCCGTACACTCCCGCCGCGACCGCGGCGAAGATGCACGAGCCGAGAGCTGCCGCCTGACGGCAGGGACTGACTTCTATCTTTTTTTCGAGAATGTCGGAATATATCTGCATGAGCATCGGGTTTTTGAGAGCCACACCGCCGCTGGCGACGATGCGGTCGATCCCTATCCCGCTCTCGGCGAACATGGAAAGTATCCTGCGGCATCCGAAAGCCGTAGCCTCGATCAGCGCGCGGTATATGTCCTCGGGCTTTGTGGTGAGCGTCAGTCCGACGATCGCACCCGAAAGGGAAGGATCGTTCAGAACCGATTTGTTTCCGTTCAGCCATTCGAGCGCGAGAAGCCCGCTCTCGCCGGGCGACTTTTTTCCGGCAAGCGAGGTAAGGTAGGAATGAAGCCCCATACCGTTTTCCTTCGCGGCGCTTTCGTAGCTTGCGGGGACGCAGTTTTCTATGAACCAGCGAAGGGTGTCTCCGGCGCTTGCCTGTCCCGCGGCGTACCCCGTGTAGCCTTTTACGATATTGTCGGGGACGGCGGCGCAGATGCCGGAAGGAAATTCCGTTTTGCGGTCAAGGAGCAGGTAGCTGTTCGATGTTCCGAGTACCATGGCAAGCTCTCCGTCACGCGAGATCCCGCTCCCGGGGAGTCCCGCGTATCCGTCCATCTGAGGCGCCGAAACGACGGTCTTTTCGCTGAGTCCGAGCCTTTTTGCCATTTCGGGGCATACAGTGCCGATGCTCTCACCCGGCCACGCTATGTAAGGCTCGGCACCTCCGTGAAAAGCCAGCTTGCCGGTGATAAGATCAAAGGCTCCGCCCTTCGGATAACCGTCCTCGGGCGTCCAGAGCGATTTGCAGGTGAGGTATGTGCCGCTTCTGACCTCGTGACCCGTTAAAAGGCTGCAAAGCCAGTCGCCGTACTCAAAAAAGGTCTCGGCTTTTTGGAATACCTCCGGTGCGCCGTGAAGTGTTTCGAGGACTTTCGGAAGCATGAATTCCGCGCCGAAGCGTCCGCCGTAGCGGAGCAGAGCAGGAATATTTTTTGCGTCCTCGGTCAGCTCGTCAGCTTCGGGATTCGCGGCGTGATGCTTCCACATTTTCGCGTAGGCGTGCTTTTCGCCGCTCATTTCGGGAAGGTTGCAGAGCGGCTCAAGGTTTTTGTCGACCGCGACGACAGTGCTTGCCGTGGTGTCAAGGCAGATCCCGACGATCTCTTCGGGCAGAACATTGCTGTCCCTTATCAGCCTCGGGATTATTTCAAGGAATGCGGCGCGGTAATCCTCCGGATGCTGCAATGCCCAGAGCGGCGGGAGCCGGGTGCCGTCGGGCAGACCGTCGTAAAAGACACCGTGAGGGTAGGGAAATTCGACCTCGGCAAGTATTCTCCCGTCGCCTGTGTCGGCAAGCACGCCGCGGCATGACAGCGAGCCGTAGTCAAGGCCTATCGTATATCGTCTTATGCTCATAGCTCGTTTTTTCCTCATGCTGAATATCATATATAGGCGTCCTTCATGACCGTATTTTTAAGGAAAAAGCTGAAGGCGTCAAATTCCTCCGGCGTCAGGACATTCGGCGAACTCATTATAACGAGTTCGTGACCGCTGTTTCCTCTGTGATAGGGCGGATGGATGTGACGGTAGCCGTTTTCTTTGAATCCGCAACGCTCGTAAAACCCTTTTCTTCTTAACGATATTTCATCGGTCGGTGGATCTATTTCAAGGATCATCGGGTTTTCGCTTAAGGAAGTCAGTATCCTTTGACCGTAGCGGCGGTTGCGCATTTCGGGAAGGATACAGAAGTGTTCAATGTAAAGAAAGCCGTTTACTTCCCAATAAAGTATTTCCCCTATGAAATTTCCGTCGTCACAGACCGCGTCACAATGATAGGCGTCAAGTCCGAGGATCTTCGCCTGAGACTCCGCCTCGCGCTGCTCATGGGGCGGAAAGCTTATCCGGTAAAGCTCCATAGCTTCGCGGTACAATCTGTGACCTGCGTCGGTTATCCTTTCGGTGTTCATAATGGCTCCTGTTTTGTATTTATACTAATATTATACCACATTTTCACCGTGTTTTCAAGGCAAAAAACTCCCGCCGAAAAAATCCGGCGGAAGTTTTTTCATTGGATTCGGTTATCCTCTGCGTTCAAGGTTTCTTTAGGTCTGACAAGGAAAGAAATAAGTGCGGTGATGCCTCCCGACAGCAATATTACGGCAATATCGACGGGGGCAAGCACGATCCCCGGCAATCCGCGGAAAAGGAAGCTGTTTCCGAAACGGTATAGGTGTCCGCTGAGAAGAACCATTTCACCGATATACATTAGAAGCGTTATTAGTGATGCAATGCAGGATGGTAATGCGATCGAAAGCCCCGCTTTGCGCCGTTGAAGGAATGATGAAGCAAATACTCCGGCCGTTACGCCGAGCAGAGTGAAAAACACTATCATCAGAACGGCAGATACCGTCGAGACCAGGATATGTCCGTCGCGGTAAAATGCCGTAAAGCATGCCCATATGCACATCCCGAGGAAGGAAAGGGCTGTTGCCGACTGAATTATCAGTGATCTTTGCCGACTTTTGTCCTTGCTTTGTATCATCCGCGCAAATCCGTAAAAGCAGTTCATAAACGACAGAAGAATCATTATCGAGATAAGATAAAAATGGAGTTTGAAAGCTGGGGAATATTCGCCCATCAGAACATTGACCTCTGTCCACGTTCTGTCTTCAAACTGTCTCGGAGATGTATAGCACATATACATCTGCCAATCTTCAAGCGTTGCAAAAGCGCTGTTCAATGTATGTTCGGTGGTAACAGTAACCGAGTTTTCAAGGATCATCTCGGCGGAGAAGAAGACTCCCGCCGATACGGCGGATCCGGCTAAAAAGGCATATTTTCTGAATACCTTTTCAAACAGAGGGATAAGCGCCACGCCGATGATCATCGCGACTGCGATCGGCGTGTACGGAATAATGTACTTCGGATAGTTATTTGCATATACCGTGCCGTAGCGGATCATATCGGACACTACCGATATTCCCATATACAGCGGATAGAATGATGCGGCAAATACCCCGATAAGCGAAAACAACCAATATCTGACGAATGTCCTGTTTTTCATTGCGCATCCTCCTTTTTATGCATTTGTCAGAAGTATATATAAAGCAGCCATGATCATCGCCGAAAATGCGATGACCGATGCCGCGGACAGTTTGCGGTATGTAAGTATATTTTCGATTCTGAGTCTTATATTTGCTCCGCCGAAGGGCGAGGCAAACGCATTTGCTCCCTCTGCCGCTGAGAGCAGGGCGTGTGCGTAGGACTTTTTTTGATCTTCGCTGAGCTTTGAAAGCACCGTTTCATCGCAGGCGAGCTCGATGTCGGAATACAGCAGTTTCAGACAGAGCCAGGAAAAGGGATTGAACCAATGAAGACATGATATGAAGAGAGCCGCGATCCGAACGGCGTTATCTCTCCTTTTTATATGCGTGTTTTCGTGCATAAGGACATATTCAATGCCATCTTCGCGATATCCGCGTGGGAGAAGGATCCTCGGTTTTATGATCCCGTACACTGCTGTGGCATTTATCCTGTCGGAAACGAAAATGTTGTCTTTTATCTTTTGCGAATCCTTTATTGTGTGCATTGTGACGGAGTAAACTATGATCCATGCAAGTATTCCGGAAAGCGCGATGATGATCCATATTACGGAGGCGACATCGAAAAGCCTCTCGAGATAATCTACCTTGTATGTGATAGGGAAATATCCTGATGCTCCCATAACGAAATTCACTCCCGTGAACTTCGGGGTGGAGCCGTTTAGCGGGAGGGGGATTACGACTGTTTTGGTTGTGAATTTTGAGATCAGCGCCATAAGTCCGTATTTAGCCGAAAAACCGAACGGTATGCACATACGGATATACGGGATCAGCCACAGAAAGACTGATACACGGCGTGGTATCCGCTTTATCCGTCGCAATATCAGAACGGGTATTCCGCATATGATCGATGCAATGCTCATATTGAATACCCAATAGAAAATTCTTCCGAGCATGGTTACTTCTTGTCTATCATACCGCGGAGTTCGGCAATTTCATCGGGCGAAAGCTTTTCATCTTCGATGAGGGCAGAGAACAGTGCCTTTCTTGATCCGCCGAAGAATTTTTCGAGAAGTGCCTTTGCTTCGCTTTTACATACATCTTCCTTTGAAATCAGAGAAGAGCAGATGAATCCGGGTTCGGTACGCCGTATATATCCTTTTGCCTCGATCTTTTTGATAACTGTGTAGGTCGTGTTCTTGTTCCAACCGTATTCCTTTTCCGCAATAAGGCTCAGCTCTTTTGCGCTTACCGGTTCTTTTTCCCAGATAAGCTCCATTACTTTAAGCTCACTGTCAAATAATTTTATATTCATTCGTGTTGATCTCCTTCGCTCAGACTATCGTTGTAGTATATACTATCACAATAGTCTGGGATTGTCAAGGGCTTTTTCAAAAAAATTCGAGCCGACAAAGTGAGTAGTTGCTTTACGGCTCTGAATATACCGAAGTCTCCGGACGGCAATTGCCGTCCGGAGACTTCGGTATCAGAATTTTATGCAGGTCTGCATGACCGAGATGATATGTTCGACAGGATCCGTGCAGTCATTTTTCAGCCATTCGTTGATGACGGCGATCAGACCACTTATATAAAAGGACATCATATATGCCCGATCCTCCGGCGGAACATGAAAGCGCTCAAGGATCGGTGTGAATATGTGGTGGTTCAGCGCCAGATACGCCTCATCCATTTTCAGAGCGGACGCTTGCTCGAGAGTGGTACGGAACACACGGCGGTGTTCCTTGATGTAATTCAGATAGGGTATCAGATATTCGGGGGTGATGAGGTACAGCTCCTCTATCGGGCGGTCGTTCAGCTTTTCGAGAAATTCGACCGTGTCCTGCGGCATACAGTCGACGAAACGGTCTATGATATGCTTCGTGCTTTCTTCAAGAAGGTCGCCGAGCGTCTCGTAGTGCAGATAGAAGGTCGAGCGGTTGACTCCTGCCTTTTCGCAGATCTCCTTGACAGTGATGTAGGCGAAGTCCTTCTTTTCGAGCAGTTCGAGAAAAGCTTCGTCCATGCGGGCGGCGGTGGCAAAGTATTTACTTTCCGAACGGTTCAGGGGGACTCACCTCACTTTTCTGTTTTCTGCTGCGGAACAGCATATAGACGGCGGTCGCTATGACGGCAAGCCACACGGCGCTTCCGGTAATTGCGTTCATCATTCTGCGGAAGCCGTCGCTTTCGGTGGAAAACGCTGTTATCATTGCGGTCTGAAGTCCGAGTACCGACATCATCGCGGCGACACAATTCAGAACTTTTGCACATGACAGAACGGGACTTCCGAGTCTCCGGAATTTCACTATGTTTATCACCGACACGACAGCCGTGTAGAAGGTGTACATTGCCGATATATAGATAATGTAGCCCGGGTAGGAATATCCCGAGTCTGTAAGCACCATGAGGGTTATCATACCTCCCATGGGGATATTCAGAATAAACAGGAACCATGCCGTCCTTCGGTAGCAGGCGATCTCCTTTTGCATATCACGGTGGCGGCAGGTTATTATCAGCGACAGTCGGAGAGCTCCGAGTATAAGATAATATATCGCCATTGTAATGAACCATACAGAGGAGTACCTTATCCCCGCGAATATGTGGAAGACGACATACAGGAAGTTCATCGCCATCCCCTGGTAAAGTCCTACGCTTGCGCGGAAGGCAGGGTCGCTGATATATCTTTCACCGAACTTCGAACGGGTGATCTTTTGCTTTGCGCCGGACTTTATCTGTTTTATCAGTTTCGGCAGGGGAACGATCAGTATTGTCAGACAGTACGCCGACAGGCAGTAGATGCAATATGCCGGTACGCTGTCATTCAGACCTTCAATGAAGATGAAGATGAGCGCGGGGAATACCGTTGCGGGCGCTGCGATCAGCACCCACAACGGCGGGTGCAACAGCTTATTCAGAATCGCCGTCACCTTTTTCATAAGTTATTTCCCGCTGATCTCCTTTGCAAGCTCCAATATCTCGAAGGCGTATTTCTTTTTGCCCTTTTCGAGTATTTTCTTGTAGACAGGGTAGTTGATGCCCATGCATGCGCCACCGACGATGCCGAGGACGATTCCGAGTATAAACGATGCGGTCGTGCCGTCGCCTATCTGTCCCATGGTAAGGCACATTCCGGTGCCGAAGACGAGGGCGGCGATGATGCCGAAGGTGTAGGCGAAGATGTGAGCGGGACGCTTTGCCTTTGCGTCGAGCTTACGAAGGGCAATGACCTTTGATGTCTCCTTCGGCGCGTATTGGTTTGCGAGTTGTTCTGCGTAGATCTTATCTGTGTTCATGGCTTATGCCTCCTTTGTTTTGTGGCTACATTATAGCGCATACAGAGGCTGAGTCAAGCAACACGGACAGAGAAATGTGTCGATTTGAAAAGAAAATTCAAGAAATCCCGACCGTCAGAATAAAGTGCATATCAGTGCGACCGCGGCACAGGCAGGGATATACATAATGAAGTGCAGGATGTGGGTCTTCTTGTTGTACCCGAACTGATGAGGGCCAACGATGCCTTTAAGCTCAGGATAATAATGCGGGAAGAAGTTTGAATGGCAGAGCAGTACCCAATCGAAGAACACTATATCATATATTTCCATCAGATAAAGCATCGTGAGAAAACACGCAAAAAATTGCCAGAAGCCGAAATTCTTCCGTATCCCATCCCATATGCCGAGGGCAAACGCACCGATGAACATAAGTATCGCAGTTATCGTATTATCCATCCCACAGCTCGGGAGCCGCGGAATCTTTCTTCTTTTTTGTCGGGGATCGCTGCAAGATTTTCCTTCGGTGCGGAAGAGAAGAATCTCTTGTCCTGAATGAAAGCTACTCCGCCGAAAAGAAGGAGAAAATATGCTATCATAATTATTATGGTCGAAATTATTGTTATTATCATCGGGATCTGATCTTTCGTAAGCTGCCGAACTGTCTGTCGGCTTTCACGATCTTATCATATCACAGTCGCGAGAATTTTTCAAGCCGGTTTGCGCAACAGCCGGTTTTACACAGACACATTTTCTGCTTTTAATTCAAAGAGAGCGGCAAACCGAGGGAAAGTCGGTCGGAAGTCAAACATTCTGTCAAGTAATTTTGAAAAGAGTCCGATTACGGCTCCGTTAAGAAACGCCATGACAAGTGTACCCCATCCGATACCCTGAATCTTGCCGAAAAAAGCGAATGTCATGATGACACTTGCCGCAAGGCATGAGAGGTCAACGACAGTCTTGAGAAGGGACAATCTGATCCCGTATCTCGTCGAAACGGCTTTTACGAAAAAGTCGTATACCTGAGGATACAGATATGTTTTGAAAAACAGTGAAACGGAAAAGGATGTCAATATTACACCGATAAGAAACATCAGAATTCTGAGCCACAAAGCCATACTTCCGGGTGGTGTTGTCTGCGGATTGAAAAACGGGATATTTCTCCACAGATCAAGCACAAAGCCGTAGATCAGGCAGGTTCCGAAGGAAAATAGGTAAACCGGCCGAAATTTTTTCAAAATAATGCAAAGAAGGATAAGTACTCCCGTCTGGATCAGGTATTCGGCTTGACCGAAGCTCAGCACGGGCAGCTTCATACTCAGCAGATATGCCGGTGCGACGATCATGGAGATCCCGAAATCGGCGGCGGAAAGAATCGCAACCGCAAAAGACAGCAATACGATTGCGATAAGATAGGTCACTTCGCTTGATACTTTGATTTTTCGTGGCATTTTTACAGATACTCCTTTGTGGGTATTGATTTTTACAGATACGGTAGATTTCACATAAAAAATCGCCATACACCCGCTGAATGCGGGCGTATGGCGAAAAATGAGCCTGTATCTCAGAAAAATCCATACTGATTTTGGAATTTCATTGTACTATAAAGAGGAAGAAAATGCAATAGCGAATTGTAATTTTATACAGAAAATTCAAAAACAATACGCTGTATCGCGTTGGGCAGAAAAGTGGAAGTTTACAGAGATCAATTGCGGTATTCGCCGCAAAGTGTTGACATTTTCCGCCGGAACAGGTATAATATATAAATAAACAGATTAACTTTTATTATGTTGCGACAGAAAAAACAGAACGGACGGTGATCATATGAACGAAACGGATTACTCCGCCGCCTTTGCGGAAAACGAAAAGGAAGCAAACCTTTACGCCGCGCGCTGTATGCGCGTGCTTGCGATCGTTATCGCCGTTATCCTTGTGCTGAATGCTCTGGGAGTATTCATTGTGCCGAAAACCATCATGGCGATAGCGGGATTCGGCGGGATCGTGCTTATGCTTCTGCCGAGCCTTCTTCTGAGGCTTATAAAAAACAAGAATTCACCGCGGCTGAAGCTCTATATCATGCTGTGCTGTATATTGGGCATCACGCTTTTGTCCGCCGCATTGCCGAGTCATGCCATTCTGGCATGGGCGGTGCCGCTGGTGCTCGGCTGCCATTACTACTCAAAGCGCTTTTCCTACGGTTTGCTGGCAGTTTCGGTGGTGTGTATGGCGGCATCCCTTCTGATTGGTACATATGTCGGTGAATGGGACAGCAATCTGCTCAAGGCGCTTGAGACCGATGGTCCGCGTGTGGTCACGGGAGATACCATACGCCGGATCGTCCTGTTCTACATCCTGCCGCGTTCGCTCATCCTCTGCGGCGTGACCATCATATGCTCCACGCTGGCTGACCGCACACGAAAGCTTCTTGAGCGGCAGATCAGGGACAGTGCGGATAAGCAGCAGATAGCATCCGAGCTGAGCGTGGCTACACATATCCAGACATCAATGCTCCCGCGCGTTTTCCCGGAGCAGGAGGAATTTGATATTTACGCCATAATGAACCCCGCCAAAGAGGTAGGCGGAGATTTTTACGACTTTTTTATGGTCGATGAGGATCACCTCGCGGTAGTCGTGGCGGATGTATCCGGCAAGGGCGTCCCGGCGGCACTTTTCATGGTCATAGCCAAAACGCTGATAAATGATCACGCAAAGAGCGGAACATCGCCTGACCTTGTCTTTACGGAGGTGAACCGCCTGCTTTGCGAGACAAATGATGAGGGTATGTTCGTGACCGCGTGGATGGGAGTTCTCGAGCTGTCCACGGGACACCTTGACTATGTAAACGCGGGGCATAACCCGCCGCTTCTGCGCCGCGTCGGCGGCGGATATGATTACCTCCGCACCCGCAGCGGACTTGTGCTGGCGGGACTTGAGAATATGCGCTACCGTGCATGCAGCCTTGATCTGGTTCCCGGGGACGCACTGTTTCTTTATACCGACGGCGTTACCGAGGCAACTAACGCGGAACAGCAGCTTTACGGCGAGGAGCGGCTCTCGGCTGTCCTCAATGCCAACCGTGACTGCGCACCGAAGGAGCTTCTGGCAGCGGTCAGAACCGATGTGGAGGCTTTTGTGGGGAAGGCTCCGCAGTTTGATGACATCACCGTGCTGAGCCTTTGCTATCACGGTCAGAGCGAAGATCGGAAAAAGTAAAATAAAGAATGAAGCCCCTCCCGCGCTTTTGCGCGGGAGGGGCTGTGTTTACTGCTAAAAGTATCAAAACGGCGAATAGAAAATTCGGTGATGTTTATACTTTTATTTCGTAAAAATAAGCCAAACGCCCTACGATGTGTATAGGGGTTAACAGCATTTTTATTTCTGTTGCCATGCCATTACATAATCTGTTTCACCTGTAGTTTCGTCCGCACCTTCAAACTGAATCTTAAATCCCTTTCTTTGGTAGAAATGAATTGCCCGTGTGTTTTTCTGATACACATTCAACAACAATTTGGGCTTTTTATTCTTTATATGCTCCGGCAAAATCTTGCCTATACCTTGTGACTGCATTTCGTTGCAAACAAAAATGCCTTCAATGTATTCCTCGTTTACCCCTATAAAGCCTTGTATTTTTTGATCAGTCTCATATACATAGACTTCTGCCTGCGATAACATTTCTTTTATTGTTTCAAAATTACTTTCCCAATACTGTGAGGGAATAAAACAATGTGCTTTCAGATTGGTTTCTAACCATATATCGGCCTGTTTATATCTGTTTTCTGTAATTTTCTAATCATAACGATCACTTCCCACGAATTCGTTTCTTCAATTACATGATCCGGAATTTGTCAGTTCAATTGCCTTTTGATCTCAGCCATGACTTTTCCAAAGAAAAAGCACTTGCCGAAGCAAGTGCTTTTTTGGCAGGGGCAGGAGGATTCGAACCCGCGACCCACGGTTTTGGAGACCGGTACTCTACCAGCTGAGCTATACCCCTGTACCAACTTTTATATTATAGCACATCTTTTCCGGTTTTGCAATACCTTTTTTCAAATTTCTTATGTTGACTTTTTCGGAGCGTTGAGTTACAATATAAAACACAGTTCAAAGCCCGCTTTTTGCGGGAAAGTGCAGGGAGGACCTTATGCACCCGAAGATACTCGGCATCGATGCCTACATAGTTATGGCGGCTCTCGGCTTTATCGCCGCATTTTTACTCGCCTTTTTCAGAAGGAAAAAGTTCAACTACAAGCCCCTCGACCTTGTGTCGATGCTATGCGTCAGCATAATGGGTCTGACGATCGGGGCAAAACTCCTCTTTATCCTGACCGAGCTTCCCGCGGTGATCGGTCACGACTTCAGTGCGGAGATAGTCAAAAGCAGGATCATAAACAGCGGATTCGTCTTTTACGGAGGCGTTATCGGCGCCGCCGTCAGCATATGGATACTTGCCGGAGTTATGAAGCGCGACCGCACCGAGATGCTGAATTTCGTCATTCCGTGTTTTACTGCGTTTCATTGCCTCGGCAGGATAGGCTGTCTGCTTGAGGGCTGTTGCTACGGGGTAGAATCGACGACCGGGGTTTACATTGCGGGCGCGACCCGTGTACCGGTGCAGCTTTATGAGGCTATCGCACTCTTTATCATTACCGCCTGCCTTCTCGGAGTCGAATTTTACTTCGGCAAACAAGGGCGCGGGTATAAGCTCCTTCCGGTATATATACTGCTCTACGCGCCGGCGAGATTCTTCCTTGAGATGCTCAGGGGCGACAAGCTCCGCGGCGTGTCGGATGTAGTCGTAAACTATGCTACCACCGACGGAGGCTTCAGATGGGAGTTCTCGCTCTCGACCTCACAGCTCATCTCGATCCTGCTCGTTCTCGCAGTCGGTGTGTGGGGCGTCGGTCTTTTCATGATAAAGCGCCGCGAAAAGAAGGCAGCGGTTACTGCTTCGGCAGATGAAGCGGCTTCCGAGGCGCAAGCCGAAAGCCCTGCTGCCGATGAGGGCGGGGAAGAGCTTCCGCACGATGAAAACGGCGACACGGAGCTTCCCGATACAGACGCCGAAACCCGCGAAGATAACGACGACTCGGACGAGGAATAAGGATCTATGCAAAACACCGCTGCGGACTTTATGCCGAGGCGGTGTCTTTTTCTTATTGACATAACGGGCAGATTATGCTAAAATATAGGGTAAATACTGTTATTAAGCAAAGAGCCTTGCCGAAGAGCGCTCGATTATCGACCTTGCGAGCTTGTGACCCTCGGCGGTCGGGTGGATGCCGTCGTTGCCTATCAGCTTTTTATAGTTGTGCGAGCGGAGGAATTCACCGCGGAGGTCTATCAAAGGACAATCGTTTTTGCGCGCGATCTCTTCGACTATGCTGCTGTAATATTCCTGCCAGCGGTAGAGCATACTGACATCTCCGAGCCAGCTTAGTATATTTGCGCCCGACAGACCGCGGGAGATATAGCTGAAATACTTGTCGGCGTCGATCGGGACAAGGTTCGTCAGCGCCACCTGCGCTCCGCGTTCCTTTGCGCGGACTATGCAATCGTTGTACTGCGCCCTGAATTTATCGGGATCGACATTCGGCTGATGGACTGCGGTCGGATCGGCGGAGATCTCCGCCCACTTGTAGTCACAGTCGTTGCCGCCGTATTCGAAGATCACTCCGAAATTTTCCGGCTTTTCTTCTTCCGGACGGTTGCTTTTTATGCCGAGCAGTCTTCCGAGTTTTTCGCGGGCATAGGTTATCGTGGCGCCCATGCGTGAGCGGTTCATTACTTCAATGCCGCGGTCGGCAAGACCGTCAAAGCTTTTGTTGTCTCCGTAGAGTTTATATTTGCCGGCGCCGCTGTCACCGGTGAATATGACGCCTTTCATTATTGAGTCGCCGAGAATGAAAACAGTATTCAATGCAGAACACCTCCGTGAAACTTTCTGAGATGATTATAGCCCAAATCGACGGAAAGTAAACCCACGGAGATTATTTTGATGTAGAGCGCCCGTGATCGGCGCGGTAGAGAGCAAAAAAGCGACTCTACCGGCGGTAGAGTCGGGGAAACGGAGAGTGGAAATGGACGAGATAAAGCGTAATATAGCCAAAAACATTGCCTTTTTACGCACGAGTGAGCATATGACGCAGGCGGAGCTTGCCGAGCGGCTGAGCTACTCCGACAAGGCGATTTCAAAGTGGGAGAGAGCCGAATCTATCCCCGACATATATATTCTGAAGAAAATCGCCGATATGTTCGGTGTTACCGTCGACTGGCTGATAAAGGACAACGGCGAGCATCCGTTGACCGAGAGCAACAGAAAGGCGAGAAATCATAAGCTGATAACACTGATCTCAGCCGCATCGATATGGGTCATTGCGATAATCGCGTTCGTGATATGCTGGATAGCAAACAAGGCAGTCGCGGATCTCTGGCTGATCTTTGTCGCGGCGGTCCCCTCGACGGCGATACTGCTGCTGATCTTCAATTCCATTTGGGGAAAGCGCAGAAGGCTCAAGAATATGCTCATAATCTCGTTGCTGATATGGTCCGGGCTTGCGCTGATCTTTCTCATCCTTCTGAGGCTCGCGGGAATGACGAGCGCGTGGATGCTCTTCCTTATCGGTATCCCGACGGAGGTCGTCGTGGTGTTGAGCCATAAGATCGAGCGGACGGGCGGAAATAAGAAAAAAGAAAATGATACTGACGGTGAGGGAACTGCAAAATGAAGAAAATAGGACTTATAGTTGCGATCGAGATAAATTCCGTGCTGATAAGGTACGGAAAGCCGGTCGCCGAAAAGGAAGCCGCGGGCTGCCGGATATTTGAATACAACACGGGAAGATACTCGCTCATCGTGGCGCATTGCGGTGCGGGCGAGATAGCGGCGGCAACGGCGACACAATATCTTATCACGGCGTACGGTGTCGACCTTATCCTCAACTTCGGCGTGGTCGGAGGGCTTACCGCCGATATGGCGAAAACAAAGGTCTGCATAATAGAAAAGGTCGTGCATTATGATTTCGATACCTCAGCGGTCGACGAGGGCGTGGTCCCCGGGAGGTATATTCAATACCCCGATGTTTACATTCCGATGAGCAAAGAGACTGTAAAGCAGGCTCTTGGTGTTTACCCCGACCTGAAGCCCGTGACCTGTGCTTCCGGGGACAAGTTTGTGGCTGATCCGAAGATAAAGGCGGAGCTTCACGAAAAATACGGTGCCGATATCTGCGAGATGGAGGCGGCGGGGATCGCTCTGACCTGCGACCGCAACGGTATCCCGTGCCTGCTTGTGAAGATAGTCAGCGACGGGATCGTCGGCGGAGCCGAGGAATACCTCGCGGCAAAATACGAGACGGCTGACATCTGCTTCGGAATAGTCGACAGGATCATCGACGGGCTTTAAACCTCGGCACCGAGCCTGTCGGTGCGGTTTCGGTTTGCCTCGATAGCGAAACTAAAGGTGGATCTTCCGTCGAATCACCTCAATGGAAACATCAAAAAGCCCTCACCCGTGTGGGTGAGGGCTTTTGGCGTTCCCGAGGGTTCAGGTATTTTGCTGCGCAAAAAACCTGTGGAAGATCCTGCGTCTGAGCCTCGGCACCGAGCCTGTCGGTGCGGTTTCGGTTTGCCTCGGAGACAATACTGAAGGTGGATCTTCCGTCGAATCACCTCAATGGAAACATCAAAAAACCTCACCTGTGTGGGTGAGGTTTTTTGGCGTTCCCGAGGTGATTCGAACACCCGACCTGCCGCTTAGGAGGCGGCTGCTCTATCCAGCTGAGCTACGGAAACATCGCACGACTTATATTATATCACACTTTTTTCTGTTTTGCAAGCCTTTTTTCAAATAATGCCAGCTTTGAATAAAAGTATTGTATCAGCATCCGCTTTTTTGCCTCGTAAAGGCTGTTCGCGAGCATAGGAACCATGCCTTTTATCGCCGCACGGTCGATCATTGTGAATCGGTGCGGCTTTACAAGGCAGCATTTTGTCGCTTTGCACTTTGCTTCGGTCCGGAGCCTGCCGACGGATCTCAGTATAAAAAGTACCAGTCGCACTTCCGACGGAAAAACAGGGCAGGTGTAGATATGAAATCTGCAAAGTGTGCGAAATTTTTCGTCATACAGGGACGCGATCCCTTCATCGTGCTTTTCCTGCGATGCGTCCATTATGAAATACCGCACTCTGTTGACGCTGTAACAGGTCCTTTTCTTTATGTAATGTTCGGTAAAGACCCCCGCGTGCTTAAGGTGCTTGGCTATTTTTCGCACATACGAGTCGGACAGCCCCGTCTCCGCGCACATCTGTGCGGGAGTCACATATTTATCCGCCGCCTTGACAGCAGACAGGTAGACCTTAAGCATAGTCACTTTATTCAAACTCTTTCACCTCTAGATAATTATACTCAAATTTTTTCCGGATGTCAATAAAAATCCGAAATTATGCTTGACAAATAAATCCGAGGTGTGGTATAATAACTCTTGCCGCTTGTCTACGGCTTTTTAAGTGTGCCTTCGGCACCGCCGCAATCAGCGAGTCTTTGAGAAAGAGAGGTACATTTCCGTGTTTGCTATTATCGAAACAGGCGGAAAGCAGTACAAAGTCAACGAGGGAGATATAATCTTCATTGAGAAGCTCGACGCTGCCGAGGGTGAGAATGTCACTTTCGACAAGGTACTTGCCGTTTCCGCAGACAACGGCCTCAAGGTCGGCGCTCCCACTGTTGAAGGCGCGAAGGTTTCGGCGAAGGTCCTTCGTAACGGCAAGGCCAAGAAGGTCTATGTTATGAAGTACAAGTCGAAGAAGAACGAAAAGAAGAAGATCGGACACAGACAGCCCTACACCAAGGTGCAGATCGCATCTATCGAGGCATAATGACAAGGATCACCTTTTTCAGGAGCAGCGGAAGCTTCTACGGCTTTGAGGAGAAGGGCCACACCGGCTACGGTGAGGCGGGGGAGGATGTCCTTTGTGCTGCACTTTCGGCTATGACCATGCTCGTGGTAAACACGGCAGAGGTCGCATACGCGTCGGATGTTGAATACAGTGTCAACGAGGGCGCGACCGAGATAAAGGTGCGGTCGAAGGCGGCGCTTCCCGAATTCGAGAACGACGAGCGTAAGAGATACGCCGTGTCGGGACTTTTCTGCGGATATTACTATCAGCTGATGGATCTGCAGGAGGAATACTATGACAACCTTGAAGTCAATGTGGTCGATAAAGACTACGAATGATCCGCAAATAATTACGGAGGATGAAACGATGTTGAGAATCGGATTACAGTTCTTTGCTCATAAAAAGGGCGTTGGTTCGACGAAGAACGGCCGTGACAGCGAATCGAAGCGCCTCGGCGTCAAGAAGGCTGACGGCTCGTATGTCGTTGCCGGCAATATCATCGTCAGACAGCGCGGTTCCGCGATCCTCGCGGGCGAAGGCGTCGGCGTCGGAAAGGATTACACCCTTTTCGCTCTGAAGGACGGTAAGGTCAGCTTCACGCACAAGACAAAGAGCAAAAAGCAGGTCAGCGTTATCGCAGACTGAACTTAAAAAAGCAAGGCATCCGCGATAGCGGATGCCTTGCTTTTTTTGTATGTTTCAGTCTCTCCACACGGGATATTTCTTTATGAATTCGCAGGCGCGCCCGATCCAGCCCTGCACATAGGGAAGGATATATTCGGGCTTGCTGTTTGCGGTCTCTTCGGTCGCGAGCGAAAGTCCGTGAAGACCCACCGGATATATGTGAAGCTCAAAATGCACGCCGGCGGCGGTGAGGGCTTCTGCGAGCAGGAGCGAGTTCTGCACCGGTACGGTCTTGTCCTCGAAGGTATGCCAGATGAAGGCAGGGGGCGTTGTGGCATCCACATGCTTGTCGAGCGACCATTCTTCGATCTCAGCCTCTCCGTAGTCATGGTTGCCCGAGACATAACGGATCGAATTCTTGTGCGCGAATTCACCCGCCGTTATGACGGGATAGGAAAGAATCATTCCGTCGGGACGGTTGATGCCTTCCGGCTCGCCTTCGAATTCTTTTTTCAGGACGGGGCAGTTCCAGAGTATTCCCGACGATGCTGCAAGGTGTCCGCCCGCAGAGAAGCCGCAGATGAAGATGCGATCGGGCCTTATGTTGTACTGTTCCGCGTTTTTACGCACATATGCGATCGCGTGCGCAGCCTGTTTCAGGGGTGCGTAGTCCTTCGCGTTTTCCTTGACCGAATAGCGGAGAAGGAATACATTGAATCCCGCGGCGAGAAATTCCGTGACGATCGGGTCAGCCTCGCGCTCGGAAAGGTTGCTGTATCCGCCGCCCGGGCAGACTATCACGGCACTCCTCGGTCCCGGCTTCATATCTTTTGCATATTCGTAGACATAGGTCGTCAGAGTCGCTTCGGGAAACTCCGGCGACATACCGATGGTTTCGTGGATCATAACTGTTCTCCTTACATTGTTGTTTGCCGATATTATAGCACAGTTTTATCTTGCGCGCAATATTAACAGCCGATTTTTTGCACTGTTTGCCGAATTGCTTGACATATCGGGCTTCGGGTGGTAAAATATATACAGTTTCGGATACGGAGGAATACATGAACGGAAAAAATACGCAGGCACCCGAGCGTCGCAGCAGGATAGTCATCCGCAAAAACGACGGAGGCGCCGAAGGAATACATACGCAGTCGCTGATATTTATAGTTTCGGCGCTTCTGCTTTTATTTTCTCTTATCGTTGCCGTGACGATCGCACTTTGCGAGGCACCGAAAAATACCCCGCCGGTAGTCAGACCCGGAGACTCGTCCTCGGGCGGTGCTAACGATACACCGACGGTAAAACCATTGCCGAACCTGCCCGAGCTGCCCGAAAACACGGTACCTGCTGAATCAAAAAGCCTTTACCGTCCGGTCGATTCGAGCTCTATCGTCTCTATTTCAGGGATAAGCTCGAAAGCGGCACTTATCGCAAATATCGACACGGGAATGGTTTTGTACGCGAACAGTCCCGATCAGAGAGTTCAGATAGCCTCTATGACAAAGGTTATGACGCTCATCGTTGCCTGCGATTACCTTGGAGGCAAGGCTCGCCTCGGTGACGCGGTCGATCTCACATATTCCGACCGGCTCAAGGGATACAGCAAGGCGTTCCTGTCAGACCCGGAAAAAGCGGGAGCCGTTACAGCCGATACCGTCTATGTCGTTGACCTTCTGTACGGACTTATCCTGCGATCGGGAGCCGATGCCGCCTACGGACTTGCCGAGCATTTCGCCGGCAGCGAGGAGGCATTCGCGGCAAAAATGAATGAGAAGGCGGCAGCCCTCGGAATGACGAATACTCATTTCACCAACTGCGTCGGCAAGGATGACGGAGGGCAGAACTATTCGAGTATGCGCGATGTGGCGACGATGTTTACATATGCGCTGAGAAATCCTCTCTGCGAGAATATCATCACGACAAAGCAGTGGAAATGCGTCGGAAGCTACAAAAAATGCAGCAGTATAAGCTCTCTTGTCCTGACTAATATTGCCGGCAAGGGCGGCCCGAAGTTCGGAAGCGTTACCGTCCTCGGCGGAAAGAGCGGCAAAGAGGATATGTCGGGATACTGCCTCGTTTCGGTCTGCAAGAATGCCTCGGGTGAGCGTTTTGCCGTCGTAACCATGGGTAATAGCAATAGCTCGTATACCGACAGCATATATATATACCAAAACTACATCAAATAAAAAAACAGCAGGGAAAACCTGCTGTTTTTTTGTGCGGGCTATTGAAAAATCCGCGCGGTATGGTATAATTGAATCAAACCGCGGTAATCAATCCGCACTTTGTAAAGGAGAAAAATATGGATGCAAGTAACATGGTCCGCGTAGGTATAATCGGATGCGGCGGGATAGCGAACGGCAAACATATGCCGGCGCTCTCAAAACTCAAAAATGTAAAGATGGTCGCCTTCTGTGATATTGTCGAAGAAAAGGCGCTCAAGGCACGTGAAAAGTACGGCACGCCAGACTGCGCGGTCTACACCGATTACAGAGAGCTGCTTGAGGACAAGAGCATTGATGTCGTTCATGTGCTGACCCCGAACCGCAGCCACAGCTTCATCACCGTCGATGCGCTCGAAGCAGGGAAGCATGTCATGTGCGAAAAGCCTATGGCTATAAACTCGGTCGAGGCTCAGAAGATGCTCGACGCGGCGCACCGCACGGGAAAGAAGCTGACGATCGGATATCAGAGCCGCCAGCGTGCCGACGCAAGGTTTATCAAAGCCGAAGCCGAGGCGGGGACTTTCGGCGAGATATATTACGCGAAGGCAACCGCGCTCCGTCGCCGTGCCGTACCGACATGGGGCGTGTTCCTCAATGAGTACGAGCAGGGAGGCGGTCCGCTTATCGACATCGGTACGCATGCGCTCGACCTCACGCTCTGGACTATGAACAACTACAAGCCGAAATACTGCGTCGGTACGACCTATCATGCGCTGAACGATACGATCGATCAGGGCAATGCGTGGGGCAACTGGGATCCCGCGAAGTTCACCGTCGAGGATTCGGCGTTCGGCTTCGTCGTGATGGAAAACGGTGCTACGATAAACCTTGAATCCTCGTGGGCGATAAATATGCTTGACACGCGTGAAGCCATAACCACTGTCTGCGGAACAAAGGCGGGCGCGGATATGCTTGACGGCGTGCGTATCAACGGTGTGCGGCAGAATCTTCAGTATGTCATGAAGCCCGATATGAACGCAAAGGGAGCCGCTTACTTTGACGGTGTGAAGGGCGAAAGCCCCGCCGACCGCGAGGCAAGGCTCTGGATAAACGCAGTCGTGAACGACAAGGATCCCTTTGTCCTTCCCGAGCAGGCGATAGTCGTCACCCGCATACTTGAGGGTATCTACACCTCCGCGAAGACCGGAGATATTTACAGATTTGACAGGGAGTGAATTAAGATGTGTGACATAAACGAACTTAAAGAAGCCATTGATGAGCTGAACGAAAAGCTCGATGACCTCTGCGATTCGATAGAGAGTACCGTCGAAGGTGCTGTTGAAAGTGCCGTTGAAAGTGCTGTTGAAAGTGCCGTTGATGACGCCATGCAGAATGCCAATATCGGTACCGGCGGCGCTGTCATGTATGTGCTGTCGCAGGACGGCAAGCGACTCGTTCCGTTCGTACACGCTCATGCATATCGCATAAAAAAGGGTGAGGAGCCGTATGCCATAAGCGTTTTGAGCGTCAATACGCAGGTGCAGGTCGGAAAATACGAAAATAAAGCGGCTGCGCTGGCGGAAATGCGGAATATCATGGAGGCGCTCCGCAACCGCGAATATATTTATGAGGTAAAATAAACCAATAAGAAAGGGAAGATCATATGAAACTCAGTGTACTTGAAAATCTTTATGCGGCGAGGACCCTTGAGGGATCGCTGACAACGATAACCGGACTCGGTGTACATACCGTTGAAATGGGAGCCGGCGGCTACCCCGGAAAGGCTCACTGCAACCCCGAAGAGCTTCTCGCCGATACGGCGAAGTTCAACGCTTTCGTCGATACCTTCAAGAAATTTGATGTCGAGATCTGCGCTCTCGCGGCACACGGAAACCCCGTACATCCCGACGAGGCGACTGCGGCGGCTTACGATAAGGATTTCAGAAACGCCGTTCTGCTTGCCGAGAAGCTCGGCATCGACACCGTAGTGGGATTTTCGGGCTGCCCCGGCGACAGCGAAGGCTCAAAGTACCCGAACTGGGTCACATGCCCGTGGCCCGAGGATTTCCTCAAAATACGCGATTGGCAGTGGAGCGAGAAGCTGATACCCTATTGGAAGAAGACCGCCGCTTTTGCCGAGGCTCACGGCGTCACTCACATAGCCTTCGAGATGCACCCCGGCTTCTGCGTATATAACCCCGAGACCTGCCTGAAGCTCAGAAACGAGGTCAGCCCGGTGCTTGGCGCGAACCTTGATCCGTCGCACCTCATCTGGCAGGGAATAGATCCCGTTGCCGCGGCGCGCTACCTCAAGGGTGCCATTTATCATGTCCACGCGAAGGACACGAAGATCGACAAATACAACACGGCGGCAAACGGCGTGCTTGACACGAAGCATTACAGCGACGAGCTTAACCGCGCGTGGGTATTCCGCACCGTCGGCTACGGAAACGGCGAGTCCTATTGGCGTGACCTTGTATCGAACCTCCGCCTCTGCGGATACGACAGAGTGCTGTCGATCGAACACGAGGACAGCGTTATGACGATCGACGAGGGACTCCGGAAGGCTGTCGAATTCCTGAAGCCCATCGTAATGACCGAGGATAAGCCCCGCACCATGAGCTGGGCGTAATTTAAGCAACTAAAAAAGCTCCGATTTTTTCGGAGCTTTTTTTAGTTGTCTTTCATTCCGAGCTTTTTCCGGAGCTTTATGATATAGAGCAGGATCATCTTCGACAGCATGAGATCATAGAGGAAGAACATTCCGTTCCCGACGGCGAAGAGTATCATATAGTTCCACACGCCTCCGATCCCGGGAATGAGTGAGAGATCGACCGAAGGCAGAAAGAGTCGGCAAAAGATCACCGTCACGGCGAGCGAGAGATTGAAAAGCAGGAATTTCAGCGTCCATAAGATCGGTCTTCTGAGCTTTTCGAGCTTTGATTTGACTATCGGGTAGTATCCGGCGAGCAGGTACATCACCGCCGGCAGCTTGTTCGGAAGGAGAAGAAGTGCCGCCGCGGCAGTCACCCCGTAGGTCAGCCACGGCCAGTATTTTTTATACTCTATGACCGGAATGACCGTGAGGATCGAGGCAAACATCGCCGCCGAGAGGTCAAGCACATCTATTACCGAGCCTATCCAAAGCACCGCGACGCCGAGCGCCGCAAGGAGCGCACAGAGCGCTATACACTTTGTCTTTTTTGCCGTGCGGCTCATCTGCATCCACCGAATAGATTGCAGCAGCAGTTGACGCAGGCAAGGGTCGAGCAGATGCTGCAAAGCGAGCAGCCGCTCCTTGAGGTCGTGTAGTAGGTCCTGTTATATTGCTGAGTGTGATTTTTCAGGTTATCTCGCGCCGCGGCGTATTCCTGATTGTAGGGATCCATGGCGCATGCCTTGTCAAAACAGTTCTGCGCGTCGACATAGTGACCCCTTGCGATCTGGACGGCGCCGCTGAGGAAGTACCATTCGGCGTCGCGCTTGTCCGCCGGAACGGTAGAGAGCAGGTATTCGGCGCGGTCGATCTGACGGTTGTTTATGGCTATTCTTATATTACGGTAAAGCTCGCTGCCGGTGCCCCCCTCACTGTCGACTTTCGGTCCCGAGGAGTACGAGTAGGACGACGATGAAGACGATGACTGCGCTTTCTTTCCCGAGCGCTCGTCGCGTATCTCCTCATAGGCGGCGTTGATCTCTTTCATCTTTTCGGTCGCCATATCGGCAAGGTCGGAATCCCTGTATTTATCGGGATGATATTTGCGCGCAAGGTTCCGGTACGCCTGTTTTATCTCGTCATCGGTCGCCGTGCGTTCGACGCCGAGTACCTTGTAGGGATCATTCATAAGCCTTGTCTTTACCTCCGATATCCGAATAGAGAACCCGCTGTGCGGCATCGGGCATCCCCAGATGAATTATATTGCCGAGCAGTCCGAAAATTTCGCGCTGTTCTTCTTTTTGTTCTATCAGGTCAAATGTTGCGTCGAGCTTCATAAGCTCGGCCGTCAGCGCATTGAAAATGTCAGCCTTTTTTTCTTCGTCAAGTGTGCCTGTCCCGTAGAGAAGGGCAAAGGGATTGAAGCGCCCGGCTTTCACATCATCAGCGAGATCGTCTGCGGCATCTATGATGTAGAGCCATCTGCCGAGCGAGCGTCCGGCGGAGAAGGTCAGCCTTTTTGCGTCTCCGTCAAGTCCGTAGGAGAGCAGGTCGGCGAGCGCCTGTCCGAATATGTCAGCCGGAACATCGACCGACGGCATTGCCTTTTTTTCTACCTCGGAAAGCTCCGAAAGGCTTTTGCGCAGAGCTTCTCCCGCACCGGGGAGTGCCGCCGATGCCTTCTTCTCCATACCGGAAAGGGAGGTGAGAAGTAGCCTTGCCTTCTGCCGTTTTGATCCTTTTTCGTCGACCGTGTCGTCAAGTGCCTTCTCGTATGACAGGAGTATCCCCGCCCGCGCGGCAAAATCAAGCGACGCGCAGGGCTTTGCGACGAACTGCTTTTTTGCCGGATGCGCGGCACAGCGGTATTCCGAAAGCTCGGGAGTTTCTCCCGTGACAGCCATCCGGAAAAGCGCCGCGAATACGAAGTCATAATTCAGTGTGAATTTTGATGCACAGCCGGTGCATTTTCCGAGAGAGCGGCAGAGTCCGCAATATACCGAACGGTAATATTCGTTTTCCCGCACCCGAAGGTCGGGTACAAAAGGTCTTACATAACCGAACATTTACTTTCTCCGTTTTTTCTTTACGATAAACACCGCCGCGACGGCGGCAACGGCAAGCGCGGCGACAGAGACCGCACCTATCACTATATAAAGGTTGGCGTCGTTATTATCACCGCTCTGACCGGGATTATAGGTCACTCTGCCGGTATCGGAGACAGTACCGCTTTCGATAAGGTAGAGATATTGCTCGCGGTCGGTCGTGACATCTGCCCTTTCGAGCGCGTAGCGGATCGCGTAACCCTTCATGAGCGCTATGCGGCAGTAATCCCTTCCGCCGTAGTATTCTTCAAGGGCGTCGGTATCGACATCGGCGGAGTCGGCCTGAGTCTTCAGCTCTTTTTTGTAAAGTGCATCGTCAAAGGTAACGCCGTTCTGTTTCAGATATGCGGCAAGGCAGAGATCCTCGCGCACCTGGAGCGCGGCGAGGGCGCGAAGCTCCTCATCGGTGTTCTCTGTATCGGAATTTCCCTTTGTCCAATTGATATAAAAGGTTATCTGTTCTTCCGGCAATGCCTTGTCGGTGAAGGTCGAACGCACCTGTATCTCGTCCGAAACGAGTCCGTAGAGCGTCGAGGCGTAGTTCTTCAGCCTGTCGGTGGCAAGGTATTCGCCGATGAATTTTCTGAAATCACCGACGGTCTTGTGTTTTCCCTTCGTGTAGACATAAACATCATTGTCGGTGAAGCGGTAATCGAAGATATATCTTACCGTTATCTCGTATTCGACCGTTTTGCCGGCAAGTGCGGGAGTTTTCTCGTAATCGTCGGGGTAGGTCACGCTGTTTTTCACGGTCTTGCCGGGAAGGACACCGTAAAGTCCTATATCAAAACCCGATATATAGCCGTTGTCGTTGACGAGCTTTATAGAGGCTCTCTCGGCGCGGTCGACCTCATTGCCGTCGACCTTTCCGACATAGTCGACGCAGAGAGTGTCTCCGCCCTTCGTCGTGCGGTCGGTAAGCTCATCGTAATATCCGCCCTGCTCGGCGAGTTTACTGTAATATTCGTCGATCTCGGCTTCCTCGGGCCAGACATTGCAGACTATCTTCATTCCGTCGGTCTTGCCCACGGTCACATATGAAGAGAGGTCAAAGCCTTCTGCAAAGTAATCAACGGCTCCGCTTGTTTCGGCTGAAGCCGGAAACTGCATGACAAGGGTCAGCGCGATAAGCAGGACAGATACCGCACACAGCCCGCGTTTTGCTTTTTTCATTCTCCGCTGACGCTGTCGTCGGGTTCGGCTTCGGTGCTGCTGTCATCGGCAGGTGCGCTGTCGGTATCCTTTTTCTCTTCCTTTTCGTTCAGAAGGTAGGAATATTCATCGTAGTCGGTCGTGAGATCTGCCGATGCGCGGATCGCCTTCATTGTCTTGTCCTTGAGTGCCGCAAGCTTCAGGTAAATCTCACCGAAGCTCTCCTTGAGCGCTGAGACGGAGCTGAAGCCGTAAGATGTCGCCATCTCTTCGACGGTCTTTTCGTATTCCTCGTCGGAGACGGTGATCCCGTTCGCCTTTGCGTAGGCAACGAGGATTATGTCTCTTCTCGCTTCCTTTGTCGAGGCGTCGGTGAGCGCCTTTTCGGTCATTCCGATGCGCTGGAGGTAGACTTCAAACGAGGCTATGCCGTAAAGATACTGAAGTACCTCTTTGTTCTGCTCGTAATAGGCTTTTGCGCTGTTGTAGTCGGAGTAATAGTAGTAGTCTATCTGCGCCTGCGGGATCTCCTTTATCTCGGAGGCTTCGGCGATGAGGTCGATGAGCTTGTCCTCGACAGCCGAGTCGAAGTCCTCAAGGTTGCTCTTTATTATCTTCTTGCGCGAATATTCGCGGAAATCGGCAACGGTCTTGTAGTCGCCGTTCGTGTATTCGTTGACTGTCTCGTCGGTGAAGCCGAATTCCTTTACGATGCCCTTGACGGTTATCTTGAAGACTGCCTTTTTGCCGGCAAGTCCCTCATAGTAGTTGTCGGGGAAGGTGACCTCGGTGTTCACGACGGTGCCTGCTTCGACTCCGTAGAGATCCTTGTCAAAGCCCTCGATATAACCTGTGCTTTCGGTGAGCGAAATGGTCTTGTTTTCGGCAGAGCCGCCCTCGAAACGCTCACCGTCCATGGTGCCTTCAAAGTCTATCACGAGTACATCGCCTTTCGCCGTTACGCGATCGGTGATAAGCTCGGTGTAATATCCGTTGTTCTTTGCGATGGTTTTCATCGTATCGTCGAGAAGCTCTTCGGTGATACCGACATTGTAGGTCAGTTTGAGTCCTTTTGTATCGCCGAGAACGATATATTTTGTTATATCTTCCTTTGAAAAGTCTATTACCGGGTGCTCGTCATTTGATGAGTTGCCGTCGTCGGATGTTACCGTACCGCTTCCGTCATCGGGCTTGGTTATCGTGCATGAGCCGCATGAAGACAGCAGTGTAACAGCGGCAAGGCATCCCGCCGCAAGCATCATGAGAGTTCTTTTTTTCATATCCGGTTTCCTTCATAAAAAAATATTTATATCATTATACCATATAAAGCCCCGCGTTGCAAGCAAAAGACTCAAATTTCACTTTCGCTACACATAAAAAACAAAGAATACTTGACAAGGGACCCGCGTTGCTGTATCATAAGATCAAAAAAGGGAACGGCGGGGACAAAAATGACAAAAGCAAGGATACCTCTTATTATAGTCTGTATTCTCACGGCACTGACCGTGATATTCATATTTTCGCGCTCGATCCCGGATAAGGTCGATTCGGACAAGGAAAGCTCGCGGGTCGTCGCGCTTTTCGAGCTTGTCTTCGGAGAGGGGAATGTGAACGGGAAGCTTGTCCGCAAGCTGGCACATTTTACCGAGTTTGCCGCGCTCGGAGCCGAGCTTTCGGTGCTTCTCTGGGTCATGAGAAAAAAGAGCCTTCAGGCATATCTGAATGTGACCTTCGCCGCGGCAACGGTGGCTCTCTGCGACGAGACGATACAGATATTTTCGGGCAGGGGACCGCAGGTGCAGGATGTCTGGCTCGATATTTCGGGCGCTGTGTTCGGTATCGCACTGCTTCTCGGAATACGGGCAATAACTTTCGCGGCAAAGGCGAAGTCAAAAAGACCGGAGAGATAAAAAAACATCGGGAGCTATCGCGCAGACGCGCGATAGCTCCTTTTTTCGCGGTTATGAGCCGCAGCGCTTTGTGGGTCTGTCTCCCTGAGGCGGAGTCGGTACCGTGGTTATACCGAATTCGCTTACGGGGAACGCCATGTTGCGGAATACACCGCAGGGATCGGATTCTTTCGGCTCGAAGCATTCCTTGTCGGGAACGGTGTACTCGGTCGCGTTTATCATGTACTGCGCGGGGCGGACGAGTCTCACTATCGAGAAGAGTCCGACGGTCGCAAACAGAACACGGTCGCCGCCCTCAACTATATCGCCGTCAAGCGACGCGGCAATAACCTCGGGGATCTCTGTGACCGTGCCGACCGTGCTTCCTCCGCAACCGCAGCCGCAGGGCTTGCAAGGCTTGCAGGGAGTGCAGGAAGTGTCGACGACCCTGAGATCGAGAACGATGGGATCGACCGCTTCGATGACGGCGCCGGGGGCGTTTGCGGCTCCGGTGCAAAGCTCGGTAGGGGCGCAGAAGCCCGTTCCGGGAGTGCTGCGGAATACGCATGCGCCGGTCTCTCCGCCGTAAAGCACGACATTCTTGTCAAGGACTGCGATGCCCTCGAATTCCTGCGGATTTCCGGGATTTACGCAGGCTTCGCAGGTGAGCTTGATATAATATCTTATCGAGACAGAATAGAATCCGCGGTTGAACTGTATGGGATCAACGCCTATCGCTGTTCCGAGGATCTCGGCGTAGCGTGTGCGGACGGTCCCCGTGCGTTCGATAAGATCGTTTCCGGTCGCCGTGAGATATACACGGGAATTATCGAAGCAATCGCGGTCGCGGCAGGAATCAAGGATCCTGTTTGCCTCTATGCAGATATTGTCTCTTGCCTGATTGCCGATGGGGAATCTGCAATCTGCCATAGGTTTTTCCTCCTTATCAGAATTAAGAGGCAGCTTGATACCTCTTTCGATACCATATTATGTATGCAAACAAAATCTGACACTTTTCCCTACGGCAGGAAAGCGGGGAATTCTCGCTCTCGAATGAAAAAAGCTGAATACAGAGGCTTATTTTTACCTGTATATCGGGCTTTTCGATACGAAAAAATATTTGTAAACCGAAGGAGGAAGACCCGATGAAAAAGATCATAATTTTTTTGCTTGCCGCAACGCTGACCTGCGCAGCCCTTGTGTCGCCGACCGGTGCGACGGGAGAGGGCAGCGCAACGAAGGCTTACGGCTGGTACTGTATGAGAAATTCCGACCACAGGCAGCCGCCCTGCGAGCCGTCGATGAAATTTATCGAAAAATACGAGGGCTATTATATTGACCCGAGGTACGGAGATGACTCGCCGGAGAAGGTCATCTACCTGACATTTGATGCCGGATATGAGAACGGGAATGTCGAAAAGATACTCGATGTTCTGAAAGCAGAGCAGGTCTGCGGCTCTTTCTTTATTCTTATCCATCTCGTGAAGGCTTATCCCGAGCTTGTCGCTCGTATGGCGAACGAGGGGCACGCCGTCTGCAATCACACGGCACATCATAAGAATATGACGGCGATACACGATATTGACACATTTTCGGCTGAGCTTTCGGAGCTTTCCGACCTTTATCGTAAGACTACCGGCAAGGAAATGGCGAAGATCTACCGTCCGCCCGAGGGAAAATTCAGCGAGGAGAATCTGAGATTCGCCTCCGAACTCGGATACAAGACGGTGTTCTGGAGCTTTGCCTACGCCGATTGGGACAACAGCCGTCAGATGGCACCGGAGGTCGCAAAGAAGAAGATCCTTGCGAACATCCACAACGGAGAGATAATGCTGCTTCACCCGACCTCGGCGACGAATGCTGCCGTTCTCGGAGATGTGATCCGTGAACTGAAGGCGCAGGGCTACTCTTTCCGCACGCTTGAAGGGCTTTCGCGCGAAGAGGTGTCCGAATGAGGCTCAGGAGAGGGCTTATAAGCCTTTTTATGCTGTCGGTGATGCTTTTTTATGCCGCTCTGCCGGTGTCGGCGGAGATCTCGGGCTGTCGCGTTTACAGCAGCTGCAAAAACGACAAAAAGCTGATAGCTCTTACCTTTGACGACGGACCGCACCCGAAAAACACGCCGATAATACTTGATATCCTTGCGCAGTACGGGATCAAGGCGACCTTTTTTGAGGTCGGCAGCAATGTCGAATATTATCCGGATGTTTCGCGGCGCGTGATCGAGGAGGGACACGAGATAGGGAACCACACCTATACTCATCCCCATGTGAAGAATCTCAGCCTTGCCGGACTTGAAAAAGAGGTCGAAAAGTGCGAGGCGGCGATAAAGAAGGTCACGGGAAAGGCTCCCGTGCTTTTCAGACCGCCCGAAGGAGTGATCGACGACGCCGTGAAGGTAATGTCGACCGACCGCGAATATTCGGTGATAATCTGGAGCGTCGATACCCGTGACTGGGCGGGTACGCCGACCTCGACGATCGTCGGCAATGTTATGAAGAATGTGAAGTCGGGTGACATAATCCTTATGCACGATTATGTCACTAAGAGCTGCCATACGATAGAGGCACTGAAAATAATCATTCCGCGCCTGCTTGACGAGGGATACACCTTTGTCACGGTCAGCCGACTTATCGAAGAAAAGAAATAGCCAAAGCCCGCGGGAATTTCCGCGGGCTTTGGCTATCTGAAATTTATTATTCCTGAGATTTCTTGTAAGCTTCGACGATCTTCTGTGCGTTCGCGGCGGGGACTTCCTCGTAGCGGACGAACTTGTAATCGTAGGAGCCGCGTCCCTGCGTCATGGCGCGGAGCGCGATCGGGTAATCAAGGATCTCGGACTTCGGAGCCTCGGCTTCAACGACCGTGTAGCCCTTCTTCGTCTCGGAAGGAGTCATACCCATAACTCTTGCGCGGCGCTTGTTGAGGTCGCCCATAACATCACCGACCATACTTTCGGGGACGAGGACCTTCATCTCACCGACAGGCTCGAGAAGGATCGGGTTCGCGGTCTCAAGGCACTTCTTGTACGCAAGGGATGCCGCGACCTTGAAGGAAAGCTCGTTGGAGTCGACCGGGTGGTAGGAGCCGTCATAGAGGTTTGCGGCAAGTCCGACCATCGGGTAACCCGCAACACCGCACTGCATAGCCTCAAGCAGACCCTTTTCGACGGCGGGGAAGAAGTTCTTCGGAACAGCTCCGCCGAAGACCGTTTCGGTGAAGGTGAGTCCGTCGCCCTCGCCGGGAGCGAACTTGATCTTTACATGACCGTACTGACCGTGACCGCCCGACTGCTTTTTGTGCTTGCCTTCGACATCGACGGCTTTCTTAATGGTCTCACGGTAGGGGATCTTCGGTGTTTCGAGCTTGACGGAGGTGCCGAAGCGGTTCTTCAGCTTCGATACGACGACATCAAGGTGCATATCTCCGATCCCCGAGATGACCATCTGCTTTGTCTCGGGGTTATTTTCGTATTTGAGGGTGCGGTCTTCTTCAAGCAGCTTTGTGATACCCTGCGAGATCTTGTCCTCGTCTCCCTTTGCAAGCGGCGTGATAGCCATCTCCATGAAGGGCTTCGGATATACCGTAGGAGCGTAGGAGATCTCCGCACCGGCTGTGAGGGTGTCGTTTGTGTTGGTATTTGCGAGCTTTGCGATCATACCGATATCGCCGCAGGCAAGCTCGTCGACCTCTGTCTGTGTCTTGCCCTTCATCACATAAATGTGAGCCATCTTTTCCTGCATACCGGTCGTGGTGTTCTTCAGTACCATATCGCGCTTGAGGGTGCCGTTCATGACCTTGAAGAACGACATCTTACCGACGAACGGGTCGGCGACCGTCTTGAACACGAAGATAGCGGTCTCACCGTTCTCGTCGATCTTTATCTTTTCGCCGTCGGCACCTCTCTCATACTCTCTCGCGGTGAAGCGCGGGAAGGTATCGACTATCGTGTCGAGCAGGTTGCGGACGCCCCAGAGCTTGCCGGCGGATCCGCAGAATACGGGAACGATCTCATTTCTCACAACGCCGTCGTGGAGAGCCTTGACCGCCTCGTCGCGGGTGATCTCTTCGCCGTCAAAATACTTCATCATAAGCTCTTCATCGGTTCCGGCGACGGCTTCGAGAAGCATATTGTGGTATTCATCAGCCTCGGCTTTGAAGGCGTCGGGAATATCCTTCGAGGTGTAGTTGCCCTTGTTGTCATAGCTGTAATCCTTCATATCGAGAAGGTCGAGGAAGCCTGTGACCTGTCCGTTTTCGACCGTCGGAACGGTGATGGGGCAGACAGCCGAGCCGTACTTGTCGTGGAGCTGAGTGAGGACGCGTTTGAAGCGGGCCTCGGGATCGTCGAATTTGTTTACGAAGAAAGCCTTCGGCAGGCCTGCTTCGGTCGCGTTGTCCCATGCAAGCTCGGTTCCGACCTCCATACCCGCCTTCGCGTCGACCGTGATGACGGCGAGGCCGGCGACTCTGAGTGCCTGGGAAACTTCGCCCACGAAATCAAGGAATCCGGGGGTGTCGAGAACATTTATCTTCGCTCCGTTCCACATAACGGGAGCCAGCGCCGTGGAGATGGAGAAGCCGCGCTTCTGCTCCTCGGGATCGTAGTCACATACGGTGTTTCCGTCGGGGGTCTTGCCTAAGCGGTCTGTTCCGCCGCTTATGTAAAGCATAGCCTCGGCGAGAGATGTTTTGCCGCTTCCGCCGTGTCCGAGCAGAGCAACATTTCTGATCATATCCGATTGAACTTTTGCCATTGAAAATCCTCCTTGTGTCCCGTGCCACTTATCCGGGCGTATATATAATAATTTTTTTTGCAGCCACAAGAGCTATTATACAACAATGTTGCACAAATTGCAAGGGCTAAAATTGATTTTTTTGGGTCAAACACCAAATATTCTTCTGGAATTTTCAAAAATCACACTGCCGAGGACTTCTTTGTCGGTCTGTTTTGCCTCGGCGAGCGCAGAAAGTGTATAAACGAGGTAGTCCGATCGGTTGAGCTTTCCCCTGTTCGGCTCGGGCGCGAGGTAGGGGCAGTCAGTCTCGATGAGCATCCGATCCTCCGGAACGACGGCGGCGACTTCTCTCGTTTTTCGGGCATTTTTGAAGCTCACGACCCCCGAAAAGGAGATATACCAACCGCGTTTCACATATTCGAGGGCAAGCTCGGCGCTTCCGCTGAAGCTGTGAAGGACGCCGAAGGCTTTCGGGTGGCGAAGGATCGCTTCAAAGCAGTCTCCGTGAGCCTCGCGGTCATGTATAACAGCGGGAAGGGAAAACCTTTCCGCAAGCCCGAGCTGCCTGTCAAGGTACTCTTTCTGAAGCTCTTTGTGATCCTTGTCCCAATAGTAGTCAAGTCCTATCTCTCCGACGGCAACTATCTTGTTTTCCTTCCTGTTTTCAAGCAGGGAAGTGAGCGCGGCAAGCTCACCGTCAATGTCTGGGAGCGTCGGGCAATCCTCCGGATGGATGCCGACGGCGGCGAACATCCCGGGGTATTTTTTCGCCTGAGCTATGACTTCGGCGGAATTTTTTACATTTGTTGCCGCGTTGACTATATATTCCACTCCCGAGGCAAATATCTCCGGAAGCAGGGCATCGGCGCCGCCCGGATATTCCTCCGAAAAGCGCTCGTCGGTGTAATGCGCGTGTGTGTCGAAGAATCTCATCTGACTCTTTCGCCGAGCGGCGTGTCGTCCGCGAGGAAGACCACTCTGACCTGTTCTTCTCCGGATGCAAGTATCATTCCGTTGCTTTCGATCCCGCAGAGAGTCGCCGGACGGAGGTTGGATACGAGGATGACCTTCCTGCCGATAAGGTCTTCGGGCTTGTAGAATTTTGCGATGCCCGAGACTACCTGTCGTGTTTCATATCCGAGGTCGACCCTGAGCTTCAGGAGCTTCTTTGCTTTCGGTACAGCCTCACATTCAAGGATCCGCGCCGTTCTCAGTTCAACGGTCATAAAATCGTCGATGCCGATGAGCGCACAGCCCTCGGGCTTTTCGGGAGCCTTTTTCTCCTCTTTTGCGGTGTTCTCGGCTGCGCGTTCGGCGGCGATCTCTTCAAGCACCTTCTTTTCGTCAAGGCGGGCAAAGAGAACTTTTGAGTCTCCGACACTGTTACCGGGGACGAGCCGGCCGAAGGAGGCGAAACGGTCGAAAAGCAGGTATCCGGCGTTCGGGCGTCCGATCTCTTTAGCGGTTTCGTCGAGTGCGTCAAGCTCCGCCTTGGCGTCAAGCTCGCGAAGGATCTCCTCCGATGTAGCCGGAACGAAGGGCATGAGCAGGACCGCGGCGATCCTTATCGTTTCGAGAAGGTTGTAAAGTACCGTGCCGAGGCGCGCCTTCTTCGATTCATCCTTTGCAAGTACCCACGGTGAGGTCTCGTCGATATACTTGTTCGCACGGCTGAGAAGCGTCATTACGGCTCCGGTCGCGTCGGCGATGTGATAGGAATCCATAAGTGAGCAGACCTTTTCCTCGGCTGTGCGGCAGGCTTCCTTAAGCTCTTCGTCAAGCGGCTCGGGGCAGGAAGGAGCCTGTATCACCTTGTCGAAATACTTTTTCTGCATATCGAGCGTTCGCTTTACAAGGTTTCCGAGATTGTTCACAAGGTCGGTGTTGAAGCGGTTTATGACATTCTCGTAGGTGATGCTTCCGTCGGAACCGTAGGGCATCTCGGCAAGGGCGTAGTACCTCACTCCGTCTGTTCCGAAACGGTCGGCGAGGCGGTCGGCGTATATGACATTGCCCTTTGACTTTGACATCTTGTCGGCGCCGAAGTTGAACCACGGGTGACCGAAGATCTTCTTCGGCATAGGAAGTCCGAGAGCCATCAGGAATATAGGCCAATAGATGGTATGGAAGCGAAGGATGTCCTTTCCAATGATGTGGACATCGGCGGGCCAGTTCTTTCTGAAGAAGTCCGATTGTTCTTCGTAGGTCTTGTCGGGATCGTAGCCGATCGCCGTGATGTAGTTCGTCAGCGCGTCGAGCCACACATATGTGACATGGCGGGGATCGAAGGTCGGCACTCCCCAGCTGAACGAGGTGCGCGAGACGCAGAGATCCTGAAGCCCCCCGTCGACCTTGAGGAAGTTGTTTATCATTTCCTTCTTGCGCGATTCGGGTTCGATAAAGCCGGGGTGGCTTTCGATGTAATCAATAAGCCTGTCGGCGTATTTGTTCATTCTGAAGAAGTAAGCCTCCTCGCTCGCCTTCTGCACGGGTGCGCCGCAGTCGGGGCATTTGCCGTCGACTATCTGCGTATCGGTGAAGAAGGATTCGCAGGGGGTGCAGTACCAGCCCTCGTAGGAGCCTTTGTATATGTCGCCCTGATCGTAGAAGCGCCTGAATATCTTCGCAACCGTCTTTACATGGTTTTCGTCGGTCGTGCGGACAAAGTAGTCGTAGCTCGTGTTCATCCTGTCCCAGATGCCGCGGACCTCTCCGGCGACCATGTCGACATATTTCTGCGGAGTGATACCGGCTTCGTTTGCATAGTTTTCTATCTTCTGACCGTGTTCGTCGGTACCGGTGCAGAAGAACACATCGTAGCCGCGCGCCCTCTTGTAGCGGGCGATCGCGTCGGTCATTATCACCTCGTAGGTATTGCCGAAGTGCGGCTTTCTCGAGGCGTAGGCTATCGCCGTGGTTATATAGAATTTTTCTTTTTCATTATTCATGGGTTTTATCCTCCGTTGAATTTATTTGAGATCTGTCCGAGAGAATCATTTCGGATAAGTATATCTCCGCCGTCGTCATATAAGGGATCGTGTAGATCAGAAACAGTACGCCGACCGTGCAGAGTGAGAGAAGCATCAGCGGCAGGAAACCGAACCTCAGACCGAGGACGGAAAGTTTCCTTTTTGATGATGCCTTTACCGATACGGCAAAGCATTTTAACGGGTTTGAATCGTCCGAGCATATAAATGAGTATGCCGTCGGGAGCGATAGAAGGTTTATCGCGCAGAGAAATATCAGCACTATCGGGATGAACATAAACCTGACAAGCTCCGAAGCGTCACCCTCGGGTAAGAGATCGGCGAGCGAATACGCTGTGACGCCGAAGATCACCGGAAAGGTCGCTATGATCCCGACGAGCCAGCTCTTTGCTGCGAGCGGAAATGACGAGAAATACCTGAATGTCTCGGAAAGTCCGATGCTCTCACCATGTGAGGCTCTGACCGCCATCCGGTAAAATCCGAGGCAGAGAGGCGCCGATACGAGCAGTATCGGAAGGAGCGAAACAATGTCTGCTGTGCTGTATGCCGCTTGCGGAAGGGCATCGTCGGTCATCACCGAAAAGGCATATGTGAAGGCTGCCGCAGCCATAAACAGGCAGATCACGGCGGCGCCGCATATCATAAGCGAAAAGACGAGCGTCAGCCTTGTCCCGTGATCCGAAATCGCAAGCCTTGCCGCGGCTTTTGCCGGCTTTACGAGGTGCGGTACCCTTGCGGGATCTCTGTCGGTCTTTACAGCGTTCATACCTGTATGCCTCCGATAAATGTTTTTTCAATAATGAGTTTGCCTGAGTTTTCGCGGACGATCAGTGCGTCGGCGTGTTTGCCGGGACGGAGAGAGCCTACCGTGCTTTCGATCCCGACCTCGCGCGCGGGATTCAGGGTTGCGCACCTTACCGCTTCGGCAAGTCCCGCGCCGCAGAATCTCATAAGATTCTCGACGGCTGTTTTCAGATCGAGCGTGCTTCCCGCGAGCTTGCCCTCGGGGGTTAGCGCTTTTCCGTCTTTTACCTTGCAGGGCGAGCCGGCTATCGTGTAATCGCCGTCGGGACAACCGGCAGCCTCCATCGAGTCGGTGATAAGTACGAGCCGTTCAGGGGTCAGACAGGTATATGCGAGCCTTACCATTTCGGGCGAGATGTGCATACCGTCGCAGATAAGTTCGCAGAAGGCTCCCGATTCAAGTCCCGCGACCGCCGCTCCGCCCGCCCGATGATGTATCGGCGGCATTGCGTTGAAAAGATGCGTGAAACTGATCGCGTACTTTTCGTAAAGCTCATAAGCCCGTGAAAAATCGGCGCCCGTGTGCCCGAGTCCGAGTGTTGCGCCGAGGACTTTTGCCTTCTTTGCGAATTCTTCGCCGCCGTCAAGCTCGAGTGCGGCGCTTATATGGCAGGGGAGGCACATTCGGAATACCAGCTCTTCAAGCTCGCGCGTGTCGGGCGCGGCGAGGAGCTCTTTTTTGTGCGCTCCTCGAAAGTCGGGGTTAAGGTATCTGCCTTCAAGGTGGATACCGGCAAAGTTCGCACCGCCCGTGTTGCCCCTGATCGAATTTATCCTGTCGGCGGCGGCGAGAAGTTCTTCGTAAGGAGCCGAGGCAAGGGTCGGCATCAGAGTTGTCGTGCCGACGGAAAGGTAGCTCGTTGCCGCCTCTTTCATGCCTTCTTCACTTGCCGAGCAGAAATCGTATCCCGCTCTGCCGTGTGTGTGGACATCGACAAATCCCGGGATGACGAAGGCGCCCTCCGCGTCGATAAGAAGGTCGGTGTCGCCGTCCTGTCTGTCCCCGACGATCCCGTCCGAAAATGATATGCTGCCTCTGTGAAGGGTCATGTTTTCGGTGTCGCATATCACCGCGTTTTCAATGACTGTGTTCATCTGTGGCACTCCTTTCCGCGAGAATAATATTATTATAGCAGTTATTTCGGGATTTTACAAGAGCAAAAAAACCTGTCGACCTATTTTTTCTTGACATCGCCGCCGATAAGCGGTATAATCTAAGAAAAAATAAAATTATGAAAGAACGGAAAGGGATCACTGATATGGCTCTTCTTACATGCAACTTCAAATCGGCAGTCCTCCACTCGGACACAACATATCTGGCGGTAATACCCGAAAAGGTATCCGCCGACATTCCGGTAGTCTATCTTCTTCACGGATACAGCGGCGACCAGTCCTCATGGGTGCGAAATTCGAGGTGCATTCGATATGCGGAGGAACGCGGGATCGCACTGATAATGCCCGACGGCGGCAACAGTTTCTACACCGATATGGCATACGGAGAGGCTATCTATACTTTTATCACGGAGGAACTTTTTGCACATTCCCATAAGCTTTTTGCACTCAGCGGTAAGAGGGAGGCGACATTCGCCGCGGGACTTTCGATGGGAGGTTACGGAGCCTTCAAGATCGCACTCCGCAATCCGGAGGTCTTTTCCGCTGCCTGTAGTATGTCGGGATGCCTCTGCGCTCACACATATGTGACCGAACCCGATAAAACAGAGCTTGCGAAACTGCTCTACGGTCCCGATCTTACCAAAGCCCCCGATCACGATAATCTCTTTTACCTTGTCGATGAGCTGATAAAAAATGACCTGCCGCGCCCGCGCCTTCTTCAGTTCTGCGGCACGGAGGACTTCCTTTACGGTCAGAACAGGGAATTCCGTGAATTTATCGGAAACAAGGGCTTTGATTACAGGTATTCGGAGTGTCCCGGCGAGCATGAATGGCGGCTCTGGGATGCTTGGCTGCCGAAGGCGCTCGACTTCTTCCTCGGCAGGTAATTTCCGCCAATATCCGCGGGGTGGTTTACAAACGGCGGAAAAATTGCTATAATCAAGGCAGGGAGGCGAATTATATGAAAAGAAGAATTCTTTGTATGTCTGCGGCATTGGTATTTTTGTTCCTGCTTCTGCCGCTGTGCGTGTCGGCGCTCTCGCCCTCGACCGATGTTACCGATACATACAAGAAGAGCAGATTCTATGAAAGGCTCTGCGCGGTGGAGCTTACCGGAGATCAGCGGCGGGATATACTCAATGTCGCGATCTCGCAGCTCGGCTACCACGAGGGGAACAGCAAAGCCGATTTCGGCGGGGACAACTGGAGCGGGACAGGCAATTATGTTGAGTATAACTACGGAAACAGATACACTTACAGCAACAACGATACATACAGCTATTATTGGTGCGCCTCCTTTGTCACATGGTGCGCGCGGCAGGCGAAGATTTCGACCTCGGTCATCATAAATTCGGTGAGCTGCGACAAATTTGTTGACGATTTCATTTCAAAATCTCGCTACCATACGCGGGCTTCGGGTTATGAGCCGACAGCCGGCGACCTTATATTTTATCTGACTGCCGGAGCCGACAGGAGGCACGCCTCGCATATAGGCATCGTTGTCGGGACCGACAGTAAAAATGTCTACGCGATAGAGGGCAACACCTCTCGCGGGCTTGTAAACTACCGCTCGTACGCGAAAACGAATACATATATTGTAGGATACGCCTCGCCCGCATACACGGGAGCGCAGGGCGATTATTCCGACTTCCCGCACAGCAGCGGTTACATAGAGCCGGGATATTACACCGTTACGGCGTCCTCCCTCAATATGAGGTCGGAGGCGACCACTTCGTCGTCTGTCGTTTCCGGAGTGCCGAAGGGCGAAGACCTCTACATAACCGAGGCGTCGGGCGATTGGGGAAAGACCGAGTACGGCGGCAAGAGCGGCTGGGTCTATCTGACCTATGTTCAGCCTTCGGGAAAGGTCAGATATTCTCTGAGCTTTGATTGCGGGGACTCCGACACCTCGATCGAACCGATAAGCACCCTTCCGGACAAAGAGATCGTCATACCGACGAAGACTCCGGTCATTATGGGAAAGATATTCCTCGGCTGGGCGAAGGAAAAGGGCGCAACTAAAGCCGAATATGTCGCGGGAAGCAAGGTGAAGCTCACCGAAAACATGACGCTTTACGCCGTTTACGAGCCGAGAAAGATCACCGTGGAATTTTACGACTACGACGGCACTCTGCTTGAAAAAACGGTCTACAACTACGGTGATAAAGTCAAGGAAGCCGAGCATCCCGTGCGCCCGTCGGACGGAGAGTTCGATTACATCTTCAAGGAATGGAACATCTGGTTTGACGACGAGGCTGTCAGAAATCGGAAATACACGGCGGTATATGAGGCTGTCCCGATCACGGCGACGGTGCAGGACAGTGATGATATTTCCGATAACAGCGATATTCAGGTCATCGCGTCGGCGGATCCCGAAGACGGTCAGGATAACGGGGGCGGTGGCTGTGCGGGCTTTTCGGCATCGCAGGCACTTCTTTTGACCCTGCTTTGCGGGACAGGTGCCGCGCTGATAGTTAAGAAAAGACTCGGATAAAATTTGAAACCAAAAGAAAAAGGATCTCCTTTTCCGGAATTCCGGAGAGGGAGATCCTTGATTTTTTTAGTTATACTTGAATATCTTGCGGGTGAGCTTGTAGCCGTTCTTTACTAGGAACCTGCCGCCCTTGCCCGGGATATTCGTAAGGCCCGCGACCGAGTTGTACACGATCTTATTATAGAGCTTTTTGTCAAGGCGCTTGAAGTATTCCCAGAGCTGACGCTTCTTGAGGAGCGCGTCGGGGGTGCCTTTGAGTGTCAGGAAGACCGAGCATATCGTGACGAGGATAGAGACATGGCTGAGCATATATTTTTTCAGCCTGCGGCTCTTTATCATCGGCTGGAGCTTCAGGTAGTCCTCGGCGACCCATTTAGTGACGAATATCTGCTGATCTATGCGCTTGATTATTATTTCCTGATTGACCGACTGATCCGAGCGCCCGATGAAGTACCTGTAAAGGTCGGTGTTGAGGTAGAACATCGTTTCGACATAGGGCAGGGGATGGAAGATGAATATGTTGTCGACATAGAAGGTGTGAAGAGGGAGCTTCAGTCCGCTCTTCCTGAGTACCTCGGTCTTATAGAGCATCGCGTGCATCGTGAGGTATTGCGAGGGGCGGAAGCTGCTCGTGTCCTTCCATGTGAAGAGCTTTTTCTGCGGAAAGACATTTTTGTAGTCGACAGAGTAGCTGGTGCCGTCCTCCACATGCTCGTAGACATAGTTTGTGAAGTAAAGGTCGGCATTGATTCCGGCGGCATAGTGGAGTTTTATCGTATTGAGCAGCTTTCTGAGCGATTTCTCGTTGAGCCAGTCGTCCGAGTCCACTACCTTGAAGTAGAGTCCCTTTGCGGCTTCAAGTCCGGCATTTACGCCCGAGCCGTGACCACCGTTTTCCTTGTGTATGACTCTTACTATGTTCGGATATTTTTCCGCGTAGGCATCGGCTATGACGCCCGTGTCGTCGCTCGAGCCGTCGTCGACTATTATGATCTCGGCATCACGCCCGATCGGAAGAAGTGAATCTATGCATTTGCGCATATATGCCGCCGAATTGTAGCACGGCACCGTAAAAGTTATATATTTCATGGTTGTTTTCAGAATCCTTTGTTACTGCGGTCTCCCGCGAATTTTTGTTTGAACTTATGCCTTGCGGCAGGTGTTTTTTCTCTTTTCCGACCTCCTTTATGCGGTTTTTCAGACATTCTTTCCGGCAAGGCGCGAAGCCTCTTCGGCGACCCCGGCACGCAGGATCTTGCCGTCCTCGTTCATCGGGAAGTCCTCATGCCTTATGATGAATTTACGGATGCGGCGGGAGCTGTCGCGGTCGCTGTTTGCCTGTCTGACAGCGTAGGTAAGCTCGGCTGAGACCTGCTCATCCGAGAGGTATTCACCGTAGATCTCCGAGAGGTTCTTCTCATCGGGGAATATCACGGCTACTATGTCGTAATCGTCGTTTGCCGTATTCGGGATACCGACGACCACGACGCTTTTCACGAAGGGACTGTGGCAGAGGGCTGCCTCAAGCTCTTCGGGGAAGATCTGTTTGCCCTTTTTGGTGGTGATTATGTTGCTCTTCCTTCCGACGATATGGAGGAAGCCGCGACGGTCGAAGTACCCCATATCTCCGGTGTAGAGCCATCCGCCGGATACTGCTTTTTCGGTAGCTTCGGGGTCATCGAAGTAACCCTTCATAATGTTTCCGCCGCGGTAGCGTATTTCACCGATACCGTCGTTCTGGATGTTGTATATGTCGATGAGGCTGTCGGGGGTCTGGAGTCCTACAGAGGAATATTCGTGAAGGTCACGGCGGTTCACCGAAATAAGCGCCGCCGATTCGGTCATTCCGTAGCCCTGGAGCGCACGGATCCCGAAGTCGTGAAGCCCAGAGATCGTGTCGGGATCGGCTGGGCTTCCTCCGCACATAAGGAGCGAGAGCCTTCCACCGAGGGTGTCGTGTATTTCCGCGAAGATCTGCCGTCTGACCGTCATTCTGAGCGGTCCCGTGGCGTTCGTGAGCTTTATGACGCGGCGGACCTTTTCGCCGATGCCTTTCTTCTCGATGTTCTGCCAGATCTTCGAGTATATCCTGTCAAGCACGAACGGAACGCAGAGTATTACCGTGGGTCTTACCGTCCGGAGGTTTGTCGAAAGGTGCCGCAGACCTTCGCCGTAAGCTACGGTTGCTCCGCTACATAGCGGGTAGAGGAATCCGCAGATGCGCTCGTAGCAATGGGTGAGCGGAAGGACGGAATAGAAGACCTCCGCCTCTCCGACCGGGAGCATCTTCGAGAGCTGGGACAAAGTAAAGCAAAGGTTGGCGTGAGTCAGCTCGGCTATCTTGATCCTGCCTTCGGTGCCCGACGATACCGCAAGCTCCGCGACCGTGTCGGGAGACAGCTGGTGATGCCCGGGCTTTTCTGTGCTTCCGCGGAGGATAAGGCTGTCAAGGTCGGAAAAGGAGATCGTTTTTATGCCTTTTCCCTTAAGTGCGGCGGCGATACTTTCACATTCGTCGCCGAGTATGGCAAGAGGTGCGCCGCAGTCGGAGGCTATATTTGCAAATGTTTCGGGCTCAAGACTGCGCGAGAGCGGCAGAGCCGTGCCGCAATAGCAGGTAACGGCAAGGTAGCTCATTGCCCAGAAATAGCCGTTCTCGCCTGCGATAACGATATTTTTGCCCTCGTAGCCGTCGGCGCGGAGCGCCGCACCGAGGGAGTGCGCATTTTCGCGCAGGGTCTTGCGTGAAAAGTTGATATAGCGTTCTCCCGATTTTGCCGAGATCGCAACAGAGGAGCCTCTGCGCCTGACCTCTGCGTTAAGGAGCGTGCGAAGCGTATCCGCACTCTTTTCGCGTGTGTTTTCTGCCATTTTTACGACCGTTCCTTTCTTGCGTTTTTAGCAGCGGTCGACCGTTATGACCGCAAAGTAATTTTCTCCGATGGACGAGACTGCTTTTTTTACGCGTTCGGCGATCTCTTCATCGGTCATTTTCAGTTCAAAGGGTGCCGAAACATCAAAGATGAGGTTAGTGTGAGTCTCACCCTCGACAAAACGGAAATCGTGTATTTTCAGCTGTCCGTCTATCGAGGAAACGGCGGCTTCTATCCTTTTGTGAAGCTCGTTTATGCGTTCGTTATCGGTCACGATGGGATCCATGTGGACTGTTGCGACATAGCCGTACTTTTCGCGAAGCTCCTTTTCGATGTTGTCGATCATATCGTGCGATCTGAAAACATCGGTCGCGCCGTCGACCTCGATATGAAGTGAGACTATGCATCTTCCGGGGCCGTAATTGTGTATGAAGAGATCGTGATAGCCGAGCGCGTCGGGGTATTCCGAGATCACGGCGGCGATCGACTCCTCTATGCTGCCGTCGGGAGCCTCGCCGAGGATCGCGTTCTTTGCCGCGTTGAATATCTTTATGCCCGAAACGAAGATCAGCACGCCGACGATAAGACCCATGACCGCATCCGCCTGCCATATCGCGGGGAAGAAGTACATAAGCACCGCCGAGCCGAGGACTGCCGCGGTCGACAGAGCATCCGAGAGGCTGTCTGCCGAATTTGCCTTCATTATCGGGGAATTTATCTTTTTGCCTATTTTTCTGTTGAAAAGGCAAAGCCAGAGCTTCAGAAGTATCGCCGCACCGAGTATCACGAAGACCGCCGGATGCGTCCCGGTCGCCTCTCCGCCCGAGAAGAGCTTGCCGAAGGATTCTGTCACTATGTCGATGGCGGTATGGAGAACGAGGAAGGACACGAGCATCGAGGTGACATATTCGATCCTTGCGTGACCGAAGGGGTGTTTGCGGTCCGCGGGCTTTGCCGCGATACGGAAGCTCACAAAGGAGATGACCGACGACCCCGCATCGGCAAGGTTATTCATGGCATCGGCGCATACCGCGACCGAGCCTATCTTTTTTCCTATTATGAGTTTTGATGCAAAGAGCAGGGCGTTTATTATTATCGCAACGATACTCACCATCGTCCCGTAGCGTTTGTGGACCTCGGGCGACGAGGTATTGCTCCTGTCCTTTATAAAGAGTTTGCAAAGCAGTTCAGTCATTTTTATTCGCGAGATCCCCGAGCAGAGGCTCGAAGATCACGCCCTCCCGCACGGGCGATGAAAAGTCAAGTGAATACTCCACGGCACGGCGCGTAAAGTCAGCCGCATATTCCGCCGAGGAAAGGAAGCTCTTCCTTTTGAGCAGCCTTCCGAGCATTACCGATGCGAAAAGCTCGCCCGTCCCCGGGTAGCCGGCTCCGACCTTCGGGCGCGAGAAGAATCGCCCGCACTCTTCGGTATAGCAGTAGCAGCCGACCTTTCCTTCGACGGTGTCTATGCCCGTTATGACTATGTCTGCGTCGGTCAGGTCCCCGAGCTTCCGGCATACCTTCGCCGCGAGATCCGCGGCGTCGTTTTCGCTCATTTTTCCGGTGTCCCTGTATTCGGTGCCGGTAAGGTAGCATGCTTCGGTGAGGTTAGGGGTTATTATATCGGCTTTTTCGCAAAGGTGTTTCATTCCGGCGGCAAGGCTGTCATTGTATGTTGAATAAAGCGCGCCGTCGTCGCCCATCACGGGGTCAACGAACCGAAGGCAGCTCTTCTTTCCGAATCTGTCGAGAAAGTCCGATACGACCGAGATCTGCCGCTCGCTTCCGAGAAAACCGGTATATATCGCGTCGAATTCAAGTCCGAGGCGCGAGAAGTGATCTCCGATCTCTGTCATATCGTCGGTAAGATCGCGGAAATAAAGGTCTTCAAAGCCGCCCGTGTGGGTAGAGAGAAGCGCAGTCGGTACAGGCACGACCTGTATCCCCATAGCCGACAGCACGGGGATGACAACGGTCAGCGCGCACCTGCCGAAGCAGGACATATCGTGGATCGCGGCGACCCGCAGGATTCTTTCCGATGAGGGCATAAGGTCTTCCTCCTTTTCTTTTTCAGAGGCCGAGAAGTCCCGCAAGCCCCGTGAGATTGAACAGAAGTCCGAAGCCGACTCCCGTAAGATAGAGTGTCAGAAGTATAAGCATATTTTCGCGCAGTCTTCCGCGGTTGGTGCGGAAGAGTATAAGCACTCCGACTCCCGCTCCGGCGAAAAGCCCCGAGAGTGCCTGCCCGGCATTTATTACGCCCTCGGCGTAAAGCTCGGTGAGTATGACCGATGCCGCACAGTTCGGGATAAGTCCGATAAGACCCGTGATAAATTCTCCGAGGACGGGCAGACCCTTTATGAATCCGCCGATGGCCTCCTTGTCGATGCCGTTCTGCTCAAGGATGAATATCGCCGTGCCGACGGCAAACATCACGGCGGCGATGAAGCCGAGGATCTTCGCCGAATGGATCAGAGCCGAGAGAAAAACTCCGTGTTCTCCGCACTTACAGTGATCGTGTTCGCACATCTCACATATCTCTTCTTCCGGCTCATCGGAAACGGCGGCGGTTTTGTTTTTTCCGGCAAGTCCGATGACAAGGTCGACGGCAAAACCGGCTATCACGGCGCAGACGACCTTTACCGCGAGCAGTTTGAGCGGAACCGTCCATCCCGCCTTCTGCACGACCGCGGACGAAAGCATCACCGGGATCATTTCGTCCGATGTCGACAGGAATATCGCAAGAAGCGTTCCGACGCTTATCAGCCTTCCGGAATAAAGCCCCGCCGCGGCGGCGGAGAATCCGCACTGAGGGATCGCACCGAGCAGCCCACCGAAGAGAGGCCCGAGCCGTCCCGCCTTGCTTGCGGCGCTTTCGAGCTTTTTACTGGCTTTATGCTCTATGATCTCCATCACGAGATAGGTCAGAAATATAAAAGGGAAGAGCTTTACAGAGTCTATGATACAGTCGAGGACGACCTCGGATAAAAATTCAGTCAATTTTTCGTTGCTCCGTTGATTCGTAAAATGAATTAAGTTATATTATATCATCGGCGGGCGGATATGTCAAGTCAAACCGCCCTATATTGCACTGCACGGCAAAAAGATTATTATTGCATATGCGCGGTTGACAAAACACGACAGGTATAGTATAATATTATATTGCTTATATTTTTCTTGTTTCGGAGATACTATGTCGGAAATAATCAGTATGCTGAACGACCGCGCCTCATTTGCCGCGGGGGAGGTCAGAACGCTCCTTCGCGCGGTGGCGGGTGACGGAAGGCTTTTCAGATATTATGTGCGGACTTTCGGATGTCAGCAGAATGAGGCTGACAGCGAAAGACTCGCGGGGCTTGCCGAGCTTATGGGGTACATTAAGACCGAGGTGCCGGACGACGCCGATCTCATAATCGTGAATACCTGTGCCGTGCGTGAACACGCAGAGAGAAAGACTCTCTCGATAATCGGTCAGTACAAGCACATAAAAGAGAAGGATCCTTCGCTTGTGATCGCCGTCTGCGGCTGTATGGTGGGGCAGGAAAAGCGCCGCACCGAGCTTAAGATGCGCTATCCTTATGTCGATATAACCTTTCCGCCCGGATCGCTGCATCTTTTCCCGGGGATGCTGCTCGATCGCCTTCGCGGGGGAAAGCGGAGCTTTGCGACCGAACCCGAACAGCCCGATATTGCCGAGGATGTTCCGGTAAGGCGCGAATCGTCCTACCGCGCGTGGGTGTCGGTGATGTACGGATGTAACAATTTCTGTACATACTGTATAGTGCCGTATGTCCGCGGACGCGAGCGCAGCCGCCGTCCGGAGGATATAGAAGCCGAGGTCAGGGGACTTATTGCCGACGGCTACCGCGATATAACCCTTCTCGGGCAGAATGTCAATTCTTACGGCAAGGGGAGTGGCTTTGACTGCACCTTCCCGCAGCTTCTGAGAAGGCTCGCCTCTCTTGACGGGGACTTTGTCCTGCACTTTATGACAAGTCATCCGAAGGACGCGACGCGCGAGCTTATCGACGCGATCGCCGAAGAGAAAAAGATAGCAAAGCAGCTCCACCTTCCGCTCCAATCCGGCAGCGACAGGATACTCAGGCGTATGAACAGGCATTATACCTTCGGGGAATATACGGACAAGCTCGCCTACCTGCGCGAGAGGATCCCCGGCGTGTCGGTGACCTCCGACATAATCGTCGGCTTCCCGGGGGAGACCGAGGAGGATTTCGAGGCAACGCTCGAGGCTCTGCGTAAGATCAGATACGACCGTATCTTTTCTTTCATTTACTCGCCGAGAAGCGGCACGCCCGCGGCGGAAATGCCGGATAAGATACCCGACGAGGTCAAGAACAGCCGCTTTGAGAGGCTCGTCGCGCTTCAGAATGAGATCTCGCTCGAAAAGAATAAGATACTTGAGGGCGCGGAACTTCGCGTACTCTGCGACGGCGTGAGCCACGGAAACGGAGATATGCTCGAGGGACGCACGGAGCAGGACAAAATAGTCATATTCGGCGGCGATCCGTCACTTGCGGGACATTTTACCGATGTGAGGATCACGCGCGCCGAGACATTCAATCTTTACGGAGAAATAATAAAAAAATAATTATAAAGGAGAACAAACCAATGACCATCGAAGAACTTGCCGCAGAACTCGGCAAAACGATCAAAGAAGACAAGAGGATAGCCGAACTGAACGCGGCGCGCGACGCTTTTGACGCCGACACGGACCTTCAGACATGGCTCCGCGAATACGAGGTACAGCAGCAGGCTCTGCAGGAGCAGGCAGGACAGGCAAATCCCGACAGACTTCTCATCGCGAAGATGCAGGGAAGAGTCGACGAGCTTTACAAGCTGATACTCAACAGCGAGGTGTTCGGAAGACTCAGCGATGCGCAGAGCGCCGTGAACGAGCTTATGGAGAGCGTCAACAATATCATCACCTACAATATCACCGGCGAACTTCCGCAGTCCTGCTCGCATGACTGCTCATGCTGCGGCGGCGATTGCCACCACTGAGTCTTTTCGGACGACCGAAAATTTCTTTTAAGGGACGGAGGTAGCTCTTATGACTCCGATGATGGAGCAGTATTTTGAGATAAAGAATCAGTATAAGGATTACATCCTCTTTTACCGTCTCGGTGACTTTTACGAGATGTTCTTTGACGATGCGATAACGGCTTCGCGCGTGCTTGACCTGACCCTTACCGGCAGGGATTGCGGCGAGGCTGAGCGCGCCCCGATGTGCGGGGTGCCTTATCACGCGGCGGAGATATATATCGGAAAGCTCATCGACAAGGGCTTCAAGGTCGCCATCTGCGAGCAGATGGAGGATCCGGCGCTCGCAAAGGGACTCGTGAAGCGCGATATAATCCGTGTGATAACTCCCGGAACGCTGCTTGAGAGCGACCTCCTCAAGGAAAATGTAAACAACTATATCTGCGCGGTATTCTTCGGCATCGACCGCACCGGCGTATGCTTCTGCGACATTTCGACGGCGAAGATATGCGCGACCTCTTTCCCGGACGAGAAGGGCGACAGGATCAGAAACGAGCTGGCGACCTTCTCTCCGAGGGAGGTGGTAACGAATCTTTCGGAGGACAAGCTTGGCGACCTTGCCGATTTCATACGCGACCGTATAGGCGCCATGATCTCGGGCAATCAGCCGGGAAGATTCGAATATGACTCGGCTCGCGAAAGAGTCGCCGAACGCTTCGGAAAGAGCCTTCGCGACGGCGTTACCGACGACCGTGAGCTTACTTCGGCGGTCGGGGCGCTTCTCGGATATATTTCCGATATGCAGCGATCGGATGTGCCGTACATAAAGGAGCTTGAGATCTACACGGGCGGGCAGTTCGTCGAGCTTGATGTGAACACCCGCCGGAACCTTGAGCTGACCGAGACCATGAGGAGCAAGGAGAAAAAAGGCTCGCTCCTCTGGGTGATAGACAGGACGGAGACGGCTCCGGGAGCGCGCCTTCTGCGCTCGTGGCTCGAGCATCCGCTCCGTACACAATCTCTTATACTGAGGCGGCAGGGAGCCGTCGGTGAGCTTTTTGACAATTATATGCTTCGTGAGGAAATGGGCGAGGCGCTGTCCCGTGTGCTTGACCTTGAGAGGCTTATGACAAGGATAGTTTACGGCACTGCGGGGGGCAAGGATCTCCGCGCGGTCTGCAATACCCTGAAAGCGCTTCCCGAGCTTCGCACGATGCTCGCGGAATGTAAAGACCCCGAGCTGAAAAGGATATACGGCGGACTTGACACTCTTGATGATGTCCGCGATAAGATCGATGCGGCGATAGTCGACGATCCCCCGTTCCTTGTGAGAGAGGGCGGAGTCATCCGCGACGGCTACAATGCCGATGTCGACCGTCTCCGCTCGGTCATGCACAACGGCAAGGGCTGGGTCGATAAGATCGGCGAGGAAGAAAAGGAAAAGACCGGTATAAAGACCCTTAAAATAGGCTTCAACCGCGTGTTCGGATACTACATAGAGGTATCGAAGTCCTTTATGAATCAGGTACCCGATCGTTTCATAAGAAAACAGACGCTTGCCAACAGCGAGCGCTACATAACCCAGGAACTGAAAGATCTTGAGGCTACGATCCTCGGTGCCGAGGACAAGATCAACAGCCTTGAGTACGAGCTGTTTCAGGAGGTCCGGTCATTCGTCTCGGACAATTCGCAGAGAGTTCTGCGTGTTGCCGGGCTTCTTGCCGAGCTCGACTGTTATCGCTCGCTCGCGACCGTCGCATCGAGGAACCGCTATGTGCGCCCCGAGGTCGACACATCCGATAAAATAGAAATAAAAGACGGCAGGCACCCCGTCGTCGAGCAGTTTGTGAAGGACTCATACTTCGTCCCGAACGACGCGCTCCTTGATTCAGACAAAAACAGACTGATGCTGATAACCGGACCGAATATGGCGGGTAAATCGACTTATATGCGGCAGGTGGCGCTTATCGTGCTTATGGCGCAGATAGGCTCCTATGTCCCGGCAAACGAGGCGAGGATCGGCATCGTCGACAAGATATTCACAAGGGTCGGGGCTTCCGACGATCTCGCTTCGGGACAGTCGACCTTTATGGTCGAGATGACCGAGGTGGCATACATACTCAAAAACGCGACCTCACGCAGTCTCATAATTTACGACGAAGTGGGACGCGGGACAAGCACCTTCGACGGTATGAGCATAGCCCGCGCGATCATCGAATACACCTACGGCAAAAAGATAGGTGCAAGGACTCTCTTTGCCACACATTATCACGAGCTGACGGGACTCGAGGATGAATTTCCGGGCATCGTGAACTACAATATCGCCGCGAAGAAGCGCGGCGACAGCATAACATTTCTGCGCAAGATAGTGCGCGGCTCGACCGACGACAGTTACGGTATTGAGGTCGCAAAGCTCGCCGGACTTCCGAACGAGGTCGTGAAGCGCGCCCGCGAGATACTTGCCGCCGTCGAGAAAAGCTCTAAGGAGCTTACGACGAGTACGGCAAAGAACGACAGCGCACAGGAAAAGGACGACAGCATCATCAGCTTCGACGATTGCATAAGCGATCAGGTGATAGAGGAGCTTAAGGCTGTCGATATAAACACGCTTTCGCCCTACGAGGCGATGACATTCCTATATACGCTTCAGAAAAGACTTAAATGAGTGATAGGAGAGTTTTCCGATGGGAAAGATAAATGTACTGTCGTTTGCCGTTGCGAACCTTATCGCTGCGGGTGAGGTCGTTGACAGACCTTCCTCGGTCATAAAGGAACTCGTCGAGAACTCGATAGACGCGGGGGCGACGCGCATCACGGTGGAGATCCAGAACGGCGGAGTTTCGCTCATGCGAGTCACCGACAACGGCTCGGGCATCAGCCGCGAGGATCTTCCTGTCGCGGTAAGGCGGCACGCAACGAGCAAGATAAAGGATGAGTCCGACCTCAATTCTATAATTACGCTCGGCTTCCGCGGAGAGGCTCTCGCGGCGATCGCGGCTGTATCGGATGTCAGGATAATCTCGAAGACAGCGGAGCAGTCGGTCGGAGCCATGCTTGAGGTTTCCGGCGGCGTTACCATCGGCATCGGCGACCGCGCGGCGCAGAACGGAACGACGGTCTTTGTCGAAAACCTTTTTGCCAATGTTCCGGCACGCCGTAAATTCCTTAAGAAGGATATGACCGAAGCGATGGCGGTAACCGCCGTCGTGGAGAAGATCGCCCTTTCGCATCCCGAGATAGCCTTCCGCCTCATCTGCGACGGAAACACAAGGCTTGAGACCGCAGGCGACGGTCAGCTCAAAAGCACCGTTTACGCGGTGTTCGGCAGGGAATTCACGAAAGCTCTCATTCCCGTTGACAGCAGTACCGAGGGGATAAGGCTCACCGGCTTTATCGGCAGGACGGATAACTGCAAGGTCAACAGAAACTTCCAGAATTTCTTCATCAACGGCAGATATGTCAAGAGCCGCACGGCACAGGCGGCGATAGAGCAGGCGTATATCTCCTACATCCCGCAGGAAAGGTTTCCCGTCTGCATACTCAACATTGCGATAAACCCGGCGCTTGTCGATGTGAATGTCCACCCCTCGAAGCTGGAGGTGAAATTCTCGAACGAAAAGCCGGTATTCGAGGCGGTCTATTACGGAGTGCGGGCGGCACTCGAGCAGAATGTCACGCGCCCCGAGCTTAAGCTCCCGCCTCAGTATCAGAACCCGATACGCGCCGAGGTCGGCGGAAGAAGGCTTTCGGATGTGACCGAGCCTATCTCCGACCGTCGCGACGGCTCGGTGAACGGAAGACAGCTCAGCTATGATATCTACACGCCGAAGAAGGCTGAGCCGGAAAAGGTTCCGGAACCTATGAAGCCTTCACCGACACCTTCTAAGGCTCCTGTTGCCCCGGCTCCGCTTCCGAAAGAACAGCCGAAGGCCCCGGAGGTACCGAGGGTATCGGAACAGCCGAGAATGTCGGTGCCGATACCTGTACCGACGCCGATGCCCACCCCTGTGTCTGTGCCGACTCCGACGCCTGCGCCTACACCCGTGCCGACACCGGCACCATCCCCCATGTCAGCCCCCGCGGTCGCGGTCATCGGAGCAAAGGAACAAAGCTCGGATTGGCGCCTTGTCGGAGAGGTCTTCAATTCCTACATTATAGTGGAACAGGGCGAGAAGATGATAATGATCGACAAGCACGCCGCACACGAGCGGATAATCTTCGAGCGGCTCAAGGCGAATATGAAGAACGCCGAACATTGCGAGCAGATGCTTATGCTCCCGCTCGAGAGAATGATCCTCAGCAGCGAGGCGCAGATCCTTGAGCAGTACCGCGTCGAAATAGAATCGACCGGATTTTCCTTCACGACCGGAAGGTGCAGTGTGAGCATCACCGCGATCCCCGACGGTATAAGCACCGAGGCAGCTGCCGATATGATCGCCGAAATGGCGGGACGGCTCCTTGACGACACCGGAAATGCCGATATAACGAAGGACACGGCCTTTGAGAAGGCGCTTTATCAGGCATCGTGCAAGGCGGCGATAAAGGCAGGAAGGGAATATCCGGAGGAAAATTCCGCCGCTATAGTCGCCGAGCTTATGAGGATCCCCGACATCACCTTCTGCCCTCACGGCAGACCCGTGGCACTTGAGATGACCAAGCATATGCTTGACCATCAGTTTGAGAGATCATAATAATATGGAAGAAAAGATCGTAAAGAAAAAGAAGACCAACTGCGAATGCTGTCTGCACTACGAATATGACGACGAATGTGACGCCTACATCTGTACTCTCGACCTTGACGAGGACGAGATGGAGAGCTTCGTGAAATTCACGAACCGCGAATGTCCGTACTTTGACTTTTTTGATGAGTATAAGCTCGTGCAGAAGCAGAATTGATATGAAAATGAGAAAGATAATAGTTACCGGAGGCTCCCGCGGGATAGGCGCGGAGATCGTGCGCCGCTTTTCGCTTAACGGCGACCTTGTCGTGTTCTTTTATAACAATTCGGAGACCGAGGCAAAAAGGCTTGCCGAAGAAACTGGCGCCGTGGCGTTGAAAGCCGACCTTTCCGACCCCGTGTCAGCCGAAAAGGCGATGGAGGCGGCTGTCGTGTACCTTCACGGCGTCGATGTACTCGTGAACTGCGCGGGAGTCGCACAGATAAAGCTCTTTACCGAGCTGACCGATGCCGATTGGGACAGGATGATCTCGACCGACCTTTCGGGCAGCTTCTATACCTGCCGTGCAGCCGCGCGCGAGATGGTGAAGGCTCATTACGGAAGGATGGTCAATATCGGATCGGTCTGGGGACGCGTCGGCGCCTCGTGTGAGGTACACTATTCGGCGGCGAAGGCGGGTATCCGCGGACTTACGATGGCGCTTGCGAAAGAGCTTGGTCCCTCGGGCATCACCGTAAACTGCGTCGAGCCGGGGGTCATCGACACCGAGATGAACGCGATCCTTGACGAAGAGACCCGCCGTACCCTTGCAGAGGAGACTCCGCTCTGCCGTATCGGCAGTACGGGCGACATAGCCGATGCGGTGTTTTTCCTCGCCTCCGACAGGGCATCTTTTATAACGGGGCAATGCCTCGGCGTTGACGGAGGCTTCGGACTTTAATGGTAGTCGAGAGAAAATATTATGTCGGGTATCAGTATATAGATCCCGGGTACAGAATAAGGAACAGTGCGATCCTCGGAATGTTCGAGGATCTTGCCGTGCTTCACGGCGTAATGGCAGGAGAGGATATAAGGACTGCCGACTCGGTCTGGCTGCTAACGGGATATCTTGTAAAGATCGCGAAGCGTCCGACCTTCAACGAAACGGTGACGGTGAGGACATGGAGCCGCAGGGCTTTCGGGATCTCAGCCTGCCGTGAATTCGAGATAGTCGGAGAGGACGGGCAGACCATGGTGACCGCCGTGTCGGAATGGGCGCGTGTCTTCCGCGACGGAAGCGGCTTTTCAAGGGTCACACCGACTCTTGCGGAGGCGTACCGCGCCGAACCGGAGAGAACGAACTTTCCGGAGCTTCGGCGTCTTCCCCGCACGCCCGCGCCCGAAGAAGGCAGAGAAGTGCTTGCTGCGGCGTCTTTTACCGTCGGACACTCGCTGATAGATATGAACCGACACCTCAACAATGTCAGATATATCGAACTTGCCGAGGAGGTGCTGTCGGGAAAAGTACCGGATGATTATACCGCCGACAGTTTCTTTATCTCCTATAAAAAGGAGGTCGCCTACGGGAAGACGGTGGAATGTCGGCTTTACGACGGCGGCGAAGAATATGAGATCGCATTTGTCGGTGAAGACGGAACGCTTCACGCGACGGTAATCCTTCATAAGTAATATATACGGAGGAGCAGATGTCGGAATTCAGACTTCAGAGCGAATATACGCCGACGGGAGATCAGCCCGAGGCAATCGCATCCCTTGCCGAGGGGGTCGAACGCGGAGAGAGGTTTCAGACCCTTCTCGGCGTGACGGGTTCGGGCAAGACCTTTACCGTGGCGAATGTCATAGCGAGGACGAACCGCCCGACCCTTATACTTGAACCGAACAAGACCCTCGCGGCGCAGGTCTGCTCGGAGATGCGGGAATTCTTTCCCGATGACGCCGTAGGGTATTTCGTATCGTATTACGATTACTACCAGCCGGAGGCTTATGTCCCCGGAAAGGATATGTATATTGAAAAGGACGCGCTGATAAACGACGAGATAGATATGCTCCGTCACAGCGCGACTTCGTCGCTTTTTGAGCAGAGAAATGTGATAATCGTTGCCTCTGTCTCCTGTATATTCTCGCTCGGAGATCCGAAGGAATACAATTCGCTCCACATCGCGCTCCGCCCGGGGATGCTCATGTCACGCGACGAGCTTGTTCGTCGCCTTGTGGCGATAAGCTATGACAGAAACGATCTGAACTTCACGCGTGACAAATTCCGTGTGAGGGGAGACACGGTCGAGATACTTCCGGCGACGACGGGAGAGAAGGCTGTACGGGTCGAATTTTTCGGTGACGAGATCGACCGGCTCTCCGAAATAAATATAGTCACCGGCGAGGTCATAAGATGGCTCTCCTACACGGCGATCTACCCCGCAACGCACTATGCCGTATCGCAGGAAAAGCGCGAGGCGGCGCTCTCGGAGATAAAGAACGAGATGATCGAGCGCGTGGCGTGGTTTGAGTCGCAGGGCAAGTTGATCGAGGCTCAGCGGATCCGCGAACGCACCCTTTATGACATCGAGATGCTGCGCGAGGTAGGCTTTTGTTCGGGAGTCGAGAACTATTCGCGCGTGCTGGCGGGAAGGAAGCCGGGATCGACTCCGTACACACTGCTCGATTACTTCCCGAAGGATTGGCTGCTCATCGTGGATGAGTCGCATGTCACCCTGCCGCAGGTCAGGGGGATGTCGGGCGGAGATCACGCGAGAAAGAAAAACCTTGTCGATTACGGCTTCCGTCTGCCTTCGGCTTTCGATAACCGCCCGCTTTTCTTTGATGAATTCGAGGATAAGATAAATCAGGCAATCTTCGTCAGCGCGACGCCGGGAGACTACGAGAAAGAACATTCGGATACCGTCGTGGAGCAGATAATACGCCCGACGGGACTTCTCGATCCTGAGGTCGAGGTAAGACCGACCGAAGGTCAGATAGACGACCTTCTCGGCGAGATAAGAAAGAGGACCGAAAAAAATGAGCGTGTACTCGTCACAACACTGACGCGAAAGATGGCAGAGGATCTGACCGAATATCTTGACGGCAACGGCGTGAAGGTGCGCTACATCCATTTCAATGTCGACACGCTTGAGAGGACCGAGATAATCCGCGACCTGCGCCTCGGAGTTTTCGATGTTCTCGTCGGAATAAACCTTCTGCGTGAGGGTCTCGACCTGCCGGAGGTATCGCTTATCGCGATACTTGACGCCGATAAGGAGGGATTCCTTCGCGGAGAGACCTCGCTTATCCAGACGATAGGTCGCGCCGCGCGTAACGAAAACGGCAAGGTGATAATGTACGCCGATACCGTGACCGGCTCGATGGCGCGCGCCATATCGGAGACCGAGCGCCGCCGCGGGATACAGGATGCCTACAACAAGGCGCACGGGATCGTGCCGAAGACCGTCAGGAAGGGTATCCGCGACCTTATCGAGCTCGGCTCGGCGGAACCCGCCGAGAGCGGCAAAAAGAGTGCGTCAAAGTCGCAGAAGAAGATGTCGGCAAAGGACAGGAACTCCCTTGCCGAACGCCTTGAGAAGGAGATGAAGGAGGCTGCGCGCCGCCTTGACTTCGAGAGAGCGGCGTTCTTGCGCGATAAAGTCAAAGAACTCAGGAATCAGAAATAACGGAGACACTATGTCAAAAGAAATCATTGTCCGCGGTGCGCGGGAAAACAATCTTAAAAATATAGACCTCACGATACCGAGGGATAAGCTCGTGGTCTTCACCGGACTTTCGGGGTCGGGAAAGACCTCGCTTGCCTTCGATACGATATATGCCGAGGGACACCGGCGCTTTGTCGAGTCGCTCTCGTCGTATGCCCGTATGTTCATCGGTCAGCTCGACAAGCCCGATGTGGACAGCATAGAGGGACTCTCGCCGGCGATCTCGATCGACCAGAAGACTACCTCGAAGAATCCTCGCTCGACCGTCGGCACGGTGACCGAGATATACGACTATCTGAGGCTCCTCTACGCAAGGGTCGGTGTGCCGCACTGTCCTGTCTGCGGAAAGGAGATAAGGCAGCAGACCCCTGACAGCATAGTCGACAGGGTCATGGCACTCGGAGAAGGGACGCGTTTTATGATCCTCGCCCCGATCGTCAGAGCGCAGAAGGGAATGCACGAAAAGGTGCTTTCCGACGCGAGAAAGAGCGGTTACGCCCGCGCGCGCATCGACGGCTCGGTCTACGATCTGACAGAGGAGATAAAACTCGATAAGAACATCCGTCACAGCATAGAGGTGGTCGTCGACCGTCTTGTGATAAAGGACGGGATGAGGGCAAGGCTCGGTGACTCGGTGGAGACGGCGCTCGGGCTTGCCGACGGGCATCTTCTCGTCGTCACCGTGCCGAGAGAGGGCGAGGGCGAGCCGCAGGAGCTTGATTTCTCTACTCACTATGCCTGCGAGGAACACGGAATATCCTTCGGCGAGCTTGAGCCGAGGATGTTTTCCTTCAACAATCCGACGGGCGCCTGCCCCGAATGTGCCGGACTCGGCGTCCACAGAAGGATAGACCGGTCAAAGATCATACCCGATCCGTCGCTTTCGATAAGGCAGGAAGCCATCGCCGTCAACGGCTTCAAATCAATGGACGAAGATACATGGAACGGTCCGCTTTTTGCCGCGGTCGGAGCGAGACATGGCTTTGACCTTGACACACCGATAGAAAAATTCTCCCCCGAGGCTTACGATGCCCTTATGAACGGAACGGGCGACGAGGAATATACCGTCACGCGCTATTTTGAGAAAAAGGGCAGAAAGCAGGTCATAAAATTCCGCGGGATAGTCGGAATGATAGAAGACCGCATGAAGATGGGCATGAGCGAATACTACGAGGATCTTATCGAAGAGGTCGATTGTCCGAAATGCCACGGCAGGCGCCTCAACGACACAGTGCTTGCAGTTACCGTGAACGGTAAGAACATCGACGAATTCTGCTCCATGCCGGTCGGTAAGCTCGTGGATTTCGTGGAAGAGATGAACGAAAACTTCACCGACAGTGAAAGACTTATCGCGCGTGAGGTCGTCAAGGAGCTGCGCTCAAGGCTCGGTTTCCTTCGTAGCGTCGGACTTTCATATCTGACGCTGAACCGCCGTGCGGGAACGCTTTCGGGAGGCGAGGCACAGAGGATAAGGCTCGCGACGCAGATAGGCAGCTCGCTTGTCGGAGTGCTTTACATCCTTGACGAGCCGAGCATAGGTCTTCATCAGCGCGACAACGGCAAGCTGATAAAGACCCTGAAGGATCTCCGCGACCTCGGGAATACCGTTATCGTTGTCGAACACGACGAGGAGATGATGGAGAGCGCCGACCATATCGTCGATATAGGTCCCGGGGCGGGGATCCACGGCGGAAAGGTCGTCGTTTCGGGTACGCCCGATGAGGTACGCGCCTGTCCCGATTCGGTAACGGGAGCCTATATGTCGGGAAGGCTCAAGATCGCCGTCCCCGAAAGCCGCCGTGAAGGGAACGGCAGCTTCCTTACCGTGTACGGAGCCGCCGAACACAATCTGAAAAATATTGATGTGAAGATCCCGCTCGGGTGTTTCGTCTGCGTTTCGGGTGTTTCGGGATCGGGAAAATCTTCGCTTGTCAACGGAATAATATATCCCTACCTTGCCGCAAAGCTCAACCGCGCGCTCACGAAGCCGGGGAAATTTGACCGCATAGAGGGAACGGAGGCTCTTGACAAAGTCATATGCATAGACCAGAGTCCGATCGGGCGTACACCGAGATCGAATCCGGCGACCTACACGGGGCTTTTCGGCGATATAAGGAATCTCTTCGCCTCGACTCCGGATGCCAAGGCGAGAGGATACTCCGCGGGACGCTTCTCCTTCAATGTGAAGGGCGGCAGATGCGAGGCCTGCGAGGGCGACGGCGTAAAGAAGATAGAAATGCACTTCCTCTCGGATGTTTATGTTACCTGCGATGTCTGCCACGGCAAGCGATACAACCGCGATACGCTTGATATTAAATATAAAGGAAAGAATATTTTCGATGTACTCGATATGACGGTCGAGGAGGGGATGAACTTTTTCTCCGACCTGCCGAAACTTTACAAAAAGCTCGCAACGCTTTACGATGTCGGACTCGGGTATATAAAGATCGGGCAGTCCTCGACAACACTTTCGGGCGGCGAGGCTCAGAGGATCAAACTCGCCACCGAGCTTTCAAAGCGCGATACCGGAAGGACCTTCTATATCCTCGACGAGCCGACGACCGGGCTTCATACCGCCGATGTCGCGAAGCTGATCGGGATCCTGCAGCGGCTCTGCGACGCCGGAAACACCGTTCTCGTGATCGAGCATAACCTTGATGTCATAAAAACAGCCGATTATATCATCGACCTCGGACCCGAGGGAGGGGATATGGGGGGCAAGCTCGTCGCATCCGGCACGCCCGAAGAGGTCGCGAAGCACGAATATTCAGCTACGGGTGTATATATTCAGAAAAAACTTGAAAAAAACTGAAAAATATTCAGAAAACCCCTTGACAAGTGTGTTTTTATGCGCTATAATATGCGCGTTGAAACAAAAAATCATTTGTCAAGGAGTTTTGGTTATGAAAAAAGCACTCAGCATCGTACTCGCACTTATTATGGTATTTGCCATGTCGGCAGCCTTCGCTTCCTGCGGTGAACAGCAGCAGGAACTCATCGTTTACACCGAAGCCGGATTTGCTCCGTGGGAATTCACCGAGAAGGGCAAGACCGACATCATCGGTGTCGATATGGAGATCGCAAAGTACATAGCAAACAAGTACAATTACAAGCTCAAAGTTATCAACGGCTCGTTCGATTCGATCGTCGCCGGTATCAATGAGGACAACGCCCTCGGCATCGCCGGCATCTCTTGGAACGCCGACCGTGCAAACGCCGTTGAGTTTTCGAAGTTCTATTGGGGCGACGCCTTCCAGGCTGTCGTTTACCTGAAGTCCTCCAACCCGACTCTCGTCGACGGAGCATTCGCGGTATCGAACTTTGAGGGCAAGAGCGTTACATATCAGACCGGTACGACCAGCCAGATCACCGTTACCGAGAACAAGGATGCGTGGAAGATCGCCGGCTCGAACGACTTTGCCGAGGTCCTCGCCGCTCTCGAGGCTGTGAAGGGCAACAACGACAAGTACCTTATCGTTGACTCGCAGGTCGCCGCTCAGCTCGTAGCTTCCAACCCCGATTTCGCATATGCAGCGATCGAAGGACTTGACGCCGAGCAGTACGGTATCGTCGCAAAGAAGGGCAACACCGATCTTATCGCCAAGGTCAACGCCGCACTTGACGAGCTTCTCGTAAAGGGCAGCGACGGAAAGAGCCAGATCGAAAAGTGGTTCGATCAGTATTCGGCAATAACCCCCGAAGAATAAGATAATCTGAAAAAAACGGGATCCGGAAGGCGCGGACGGCGCCCTCCGGTTTTCCGATGTATAAATAAGTTTTAGAAAGGCATTTCTTTTCGATGGAAGCTCTTCTCAATTTCTTTGTCGGGCTGTGGAACGACTTTTACGACTGTTTTATAGCCTATGACTACTATCTTCTTTACCTCAAGGGTCTTCGGAACACCCTCATAATAGCGATCGGCGCCTGCCTGCTCGGACTTATCATAGGTATCGTCGTTACCTGTGTCCGCATAGCTCCGAAAAAGCTTTTCATTATGCGGCTGCTTGACAAGATAGCGAAGCTCTATGTCACGGTCATAAGGGGAACTCCGGTAGTCCTTCAGCTCTTCATCTGCTATTTTGTGTTGCTGAAGAGCATAAACAGCGCGGGATTTTTCGGTATGAAGGATACTGACGGTATCTTCGTGGCGATCCTTACCTTCGGTATAAACAGCGGCGCGTATATGGCTGAGATCCTTCGCGGAGGCATCAATTCCGTAGATTACGGTCAGACCGAAGCGGGACGGAGCCTCGGGCTTTCGTGGATAAAGACATTTATAAAAATAGTCCTGCCGCAGGCGATGAAGAGCGCTATCCCGACCGTATTCAATGAGTTTATCTCGCTCATCAAGGAGACCTCGGTCGCCGGATATGTCGGCATCATCGACCTTACGAAGATACAGAAGTATGTCACGACACAGAATATGAAGATGTATATGCCTCTTTTCATAATCGCGGCGATATACCTTGTGCTTGTTCTCGGACTTCAGCAGATACAGAAGCTGATAGAGAAGAATCTCAATCGCGGGGAGAAGAATCATGCAAAGTGAAATCATCGTAAATGTAAACAACATATATAAATATTTCGGTGAGCTGAAGGTACTCAAGGGCGTTTCCTGCAACATAAAGAAGGGGGAGAAGGTCGTTATGATCGGGCCCTCGGGAAGCGGAAAAAGCACTCTCCTTCGCTGTATGAATCTGCTCGAGGAGCCTACCTACGGCGAGGTGTGGATGGAGGGAAAGCTGCTCACCGCCCCCGACCCCTACCTTCACTTCGATGTCATAAGAGCCTCCGAGACCTACAAAAAGCTGCTTGAGAAGAGAAAATCCGGGCATCCCGCTGAGACCGCAGAGGAATCGGATGCCGCCGTTATCGCCGACATAAAGCTGAACGACCTTCTGAAAAAGCATGAAGGCAAGGCTTACCGGACGCTCCTCAAAAGTATAGAAAAGGAAAACCGTACCAATATCAACCTTGCAAGGCGTGATATGGGCATGGTCTTCCAGCATTTCAATCTTTTCAATAACCTGACTGTCATGAACAACATAACCCTGGCTCCGACCCAGCTCGGTATCATGACAAAAAATGAAGCCGAGGAAAAGGGCGCCGAACTTCTTCGCCGTATAGGACTTCTTGACAAGAAGGACGAGTATCCCTCAAGGCTCTCGGGAGGTCAGAAGCAGAGGATCGCGATAGTGAGAGCGCTCGCGATGAATCCCACCGTGATGCTCTTTGACGAGCCGACGAGTGCGCTCGATCCCGAAATGGTCGGAGAGGTGCTTGACCTTATGCGCGATCTTGCCGATTCGGGAATGACCATGGTCGTCGTAACGCACGAGATGGGCTTTGCCCGCGAGGTCGCCGACAGGATACTCTTTATGTCGGACGGTCAGATAGTCGAGGAGGCACCGCCGAAGGAATTCTTCGCCGATCCGAAGACAGACCGTGCAAAGCAGTTCTTAAAATGCGTCCTCTGATGCTCAGTCGGAGAGCGCCGCACGGGCTTCGGTAAGGAGCTTTGCGCTGTCTTCCGGAGTCATAATGGTAAATATCACATAATTGCCGCAGGTGTAGACTGCGGCATTTTTGTATTTCTCGTACTCCTGCGGGGTGTAGTTGCCCTTCGCCGAGAGGTATTCCGACCTCTGCCGCTCGATATAGCGCTCACAGAGGGTGCGGGCGTCCGCCTTGCCCGTGTTACGGAATATTCCGAATTCGTTTTCGGATGAATTGCTCGCCGATTTGAAGAGCGCCGCATCTCCCTCAAAGTCGGGAAAATAGTAATTGATATAGCCCGCGCTCTGCATAAAATATCCTCCGTCGAGCGGTACGGACGAAGAGAGGCGTTCGCCAAGCTCGGAGCAGCCGAGATCGTTTCTGAAATCTCCGGCACAAGCGCATACCGTCAGCGGCAGGAGCAGTACCAGAAGTATTATAATATATGCTTTCATTGTTTTTCTCCGTTAAGGGTTTTGAGAACATTCCCGAGCATGGCGGAAAGCCCCGCACGATTGAGGTGGTAGCCGTCAAGGTGGTCGGAATTGTATTCCTTCCGAAGTTCGCCGTTATCGTCGCAAAGCACCGGAGAGGAGTCTATGAAGACGGCGCCGTATTCCTTTGCCAGCTCGGAAAGCCAGATATTGACCTCGCGGAATTTTTCGTTGGTCTTCGCCGGCTCGGTGAAGACGGTGTTCACACTGCCTTCGCACACGGGGAAGACCGACTGAAGGGCTATCACGGTGTCCGGAGATGCCGCTCTGACAGATTCGATAATGGAGGCGTAGGAGAGGCGGAAGCCCTCGCGGTCGAGCATTGCCGCACCGTCGGTGCCGAGGGTGATGACCATGCACCGTGGCTTTTCGCGCGCGGCTGCCTGCGCGACCGTCATTTCCTCACCGTCGGCAACTATATACCTGCGGTAGGTGTCGGGTGCGAGCGAGAGGTATTCCTCCTTGCCCGTCCAGACACGGCTCCGCGGAACGAGTTTATAATACACGAGATGCGAGGTGTTCGAATCTCCCACAAACACTATATCTTCCATACCGAGCTTTGCTTCACTGCGGACAGCCGCGGCGATACTGCTTTCATTGCTGTCGGGAGAGGATTTCTCCGAACAGCTTATGAGCAGGATTGCCGCGGCTGCGATAAATATCAATGATTTTATTTTCATTTTCGCTTTGCACCTGCCACATGGTTTCGTTCAATGACAGTATGTGCATTCCGGGGAGATTTATTTTTTGTAGACCGACTTGTAATCTTTGGCGCTGTTGGCTTTTTTGTTCTTTTTTGCGAGGATTATGAAGACCGGCGTATAGATCACGGCGTAGATCAGTACGCCGATGCCGAGGGCGCCGAGAAGTGTCGGCACCTCGTATTCCTTGCCCGCGAGAGCCGATTCGTAAGCCGTTTCACCGGCGAGCGGGAGATAGATGAACAGGGTGAAGCTGATTATTTGAATGAAGAAGTGTATGATGTATCTGAAGAAGTTTGACGGCAGGGAGGAAAGCATCAACCTGTCTGCGAGGGCGGCAAGGAGCGCGAAGCAGAGGAGCCCGGTCATCCTTGCGACCGAGAATGTCGGAGCATATATGCTCTCGCCGGCGCCGATGAGCTTTACGATCATCGTCAGAAATGCGGCAACGGTACAGTAAACGCAGGCGTGAAGTATATAGTTCTTGAAAAACTTTTTTTTCATTACAGGTATCCTCGAAAAATTGATATTATTACTATACCACAAAAAGCAAAGGATTGCAAGCATAAAATGAAACCTCGAAAATGAATATTTCGGTTGAATATTCATTTTTCACTTGACAATCGACAGTAATGTAGTATAATAATATAATAGGTATTTATTTGGTCAGACCCGATGCGGGCGGACAGAGATTCGCGGAAATTATCTTCGGGCGGGAAAGGATACTTTCGCACGGCGAAAGAAACGGTAGTTTTATGACAAGAAAAGAAGCAAGAAAGACGGTATTCGGACTGCTTTTCGAGAGCGGCTTCAAGTCCGACGAAAAGGCACTTGATATTTACAACATCGCCGCCGAGGACAGGGATATCGAGGATGACCTTTATGTGAGGCAGGTCTATTTCGGAGTCCTCGAGAACCTTGAAAAGCTCGACGGTGTTATAAGGGAGCATTCGCACGGCTGGAAGCCCGAGAGGATGTCGCGCGTTTCGCGTACCGTGCTTCGCATTGCCGTTTACGAGATGCTTTTTATGGAAGGGATACCCGCTCCCGTCTCGATAAACGAGGCGCTCGAGCTTGTGAAGGAATATGACGACGACAAGGCGAGAGCTTTCGTCAACGGTGTGCTTAACGCCGTGAAGGACTCGCTCGGCGGTGATAAAAATTGAACTGCTTTGTCGGATTCGATACGAGCAACTATACGACCTCGGCGGCTGTATGCGATGAAACGGGAAGGGTTCGGGCAAACCTGAAATCCCCCCTGCCGGTAGCCGAAGGCAACAGAGGTCTGCGTCAGAGCGACGCACTCTTCGCTCATACGAAGAATCTTCCGGAGCTTTGCGACAGACTTGCCGCGGTCCTTCGCGATGAAGACCTTACGCCGATAGCCGTCGGATGCTCGGTAAAGCCGCGCGATGCCGAAGGTTCCTATATGCCATGCTTCCTTGCCGGTATCGCCGCCGCACACTCGTTTGCCGCGGCTCGCGGACTGCCTGTTTTCGACTTTTCGCATCAGGACGGGCATATCATGGCGGCGTACTATTCGTCGGGGGCTGAGATCGAGGGCGACTTTGCCGCCTTCCATGTTTCGGGAGGCACGACAGAAGTGCTTTTCGTGAGGCAGACCGATACGGGATTTTCCCCCGAGCTTATCGGCGGAACGAACGATCTCAACGCCGGTCAGGCTGTCGACCGCGTCGGAGTTATGATGGGTATGCGCTTTCCGGCGGGACCCGAGCTTGACCTCACGGCGCTCGGATATACCGGAAGGGTACCGAAGCCCGCCGTTTCCGTCGACGGACTTTACTGCAACCTCTCGGGTCTTGAAAATATAGCCGCAAAGTTCTGGCGCGATACGGGTGACAGAGCGCTTGTGAGCGCCGTGACGCTTGACTTCGTCGCCCGAACAATATCAGATATTACGAAAAACCTCCGTGCGGAGTATGCGGGGATCCCCGTGGTCTATGCCGGCGGAGTTATGAGCAGCAGATATATAAAGGAAAAACTGAAGGGTGAAAACATATTTTTCGCAGAGCCGGGATTCTCGGCAGACAACGCCGCAGGGATCTCCCTCCTTTGCCGCCGCCTCTTCGGAAAAGGCACTGACGGTAACCGAGCTTAATGAATATATAAAAATGCTCCTTGACGGTCAGCCGATGCTGAAAAAGCTGTATGTGAGGGGCGAGATCTCGAACTTCAAGGCGCATCCGTCGGGGCATTGGTACTTTACCGTCAAGGATGACAGCTCACTGATAAAAGCCGTGATGTTCCGTTCATATGCGCAGAAGCTGCGCTTTATTCCCGAGAACGGAATGAAGGTGCTTATCCGCGGAAGCGTCTCGGTATATACCGGTGGCGGTCAGTATCAGCTTTATGCGGACGATATATCTCCGGACGGTATCGGCGCGCTTTACGCTGCGTTCGAGCAGCTTAAGGAAAAGCTGTCGCGCGAGGGACTCTTTGATCCGGCAAGAAAAAGACCGTTGCCGGCATTTCCGGAGAGAGTCGGAGTCATTACCTCGCCGACCGGTGCCGCGGTCCGCGATATAATAAATATTGCGGGGCGAAGATGCCCGTCGGCGGAGCTTGTTATCTATCCTGCGGCGGTGCAGGGAAGCGAGGCTGTGCCTCAGCTCATTTCGGGAATAAACTATTTTTCGTCAACAAGGTCGGTCGATGTGGTCATCATCGGACGCGGCGGAGGCTCTCTCGAGGACCTCTGGGCGTTCAATGACGAGGGACTTGCAAGAGCCGTTGCGGACTCGGAGGTGCCGGTCATTTCGGCGGTGGGACACGAGACCGATTTCACGATATGCGACTTCGTGGCGGACAGGCGGGCGCCGACACCTTCGGCTGCGGCAGAGCTTGCCGTGCCGGATTCCGGCGTCATCCGCGCGGCGCTTGCCGGTGCGTGTGCCTCCATGTCAAAAGCCGCGGTAGCCCGCATGGCGGCGGGCAGGGCTGCGGTCGAAGCTCTTGCCGGATCGCGCACTCTTACCGACCCGCAATACATCACGGCGAGCAGATGGCTCCTTGCCGACCGCGCGGAGGAGAGACTGTGCGCATCTGCAAAACTGAGACTTTCGTCCGCAAAGGCGGATCTACGCGAATATGCGGCAAAGCTCGTCTCGCTGAATCCCCTCTCGGTACTTTCGCGCGGCTACGGAGCCGTGTCCGATGCCGACGGAAATGTCATTACGAGCGCATCAAAGCTCACGGTAAACGAAAATATCACCGTGAGGTTTTCGGACGGAGAGGCGAAAGCCACCGTGACCGGCACCTCACTTTATGGAGAAAAATAAATGAAAGAAAATATGAAATTCGAGACCGCGCTCGCCGAACTTGAAAAGACCGTCGCAAAGCTCGAGCGTGACGATACGCCGCTTGATGAGGCGCTGAAGCTCTATGAAAAGGGTGTGGAGCTTGTGAGGATATGCAACGAGCGCCTCGGCTCTGCCGAAAAAAAGATAAAACTTCTGAAGGAAGGAAAGGACGGTCTTATGACCGAGACCGATTTCAATGAAAACTGAACTTAAGGAAGCGATCGAACATTCGCGAAAACTCACCGAATCGGAGCTTACCCGCTATATACCCTGCCTTGAGGCTGAATGTCCGTCCCTTGCCGAGGCGGAAGAATATATGCTTTCGTCGGGCGGGAAAAGGGTCAGACCCTTTCTGACTCTTGAATTCTGCCGCGCACTCGGCGGAGATGAAAAGGCGGCGTTGCCCTTTGCCTGTGCGATAGAAATGGTACACACCTATTCTCTGATACACGACGACCTGCCGTGTATGGATGATTCGGATATGAGGCGCGGCAGACCCGCATGTCATAAAAAATTCGGTGAGGCGACCGCGGTCCTTGCCGGTGACGGACTTCTGACCGACGCCTTCGGGGTCTGCGCTTCAAATCCCGCGGTTCCGACCGAAGGGGTAGCCGAAGCTGTATGCGTTCTGTCGGCATTTGCCGGAAGCGCCGGAATGGTCGGAGGTCAGATAATGGACCTTTCGGATGAAAGACCCGATGCCGACGGATATATGAAGCTCTGCGCACTCAAGACGGGCGGCCTCATTTCCGCGGCGGCGCTTCTCGGCTGTATCGCAGCCGGAGCCGACGAGAAGGCGAAGGACGCCGCGTCCTGCTATGCTATGAACATAGGACTTGCCTTTCAGATAACCGACGATCTTCTCGACGCCGAACACGGTGACGAGGACGAGGGCAAGACGACGATACTCTCGTTTATGTCAAAGGAAGACGCGAGGAGCTATGCCGCAAGGCTGACCGATGCCGCGAAAGGGGCGCTTGAATGTATTCCGAGACCCGATGTACTCTCGGAATTTGCCGATTACCTTCTTTCAAGGGTAGTCTGATGCGCGCCGATCTCTATCTTTTTACCTCGGGCAGGGCAAAAAGCCGCGAGGCGGCGAAAAAGCTGATCTCGGCGGGCGGCGTGACACTTGACGGAAGGACGCTTACAAAGCCATCCGAAGAGATCGACGAAGGGATCCCGCACGAGGCGGTCATTACAGCCGCGGAAAAATTCGTCAGCCGCGGGGGGCTTAAGCTCGAGGCGGCACTCGACAGTTTCGGAATAGATGTCACGGGCTTTTCGGCGCTCGATATAGGAGCCTCGACCGGAGGTTTTACCGACTGTCTTCTGAAACGCGGGGCGGCATCTGTTACCGCCGTCGATTCGGGAAAGGGTCAGCTTGACCCGTCTCTTGCATCCGACAGACGGGTGCGGAGCATCGAAAAATACAATGCCCGCGAGCTTTCGCCCGATATATTGCCGGGCGGTGCGGATATAGTCGTTATGGATGTCTCTTTCATCTCACAGACACTGATAATTCCCGCAGTGCCTGCCGTGATGAAGCCCGACGGGTACTTTGTGAGCCTTATAAAGCCGCAGTTCGAGGCGGGCAGAGCCGCGGTCGGAAAGGGCGGCATCGTCAGAGATGCAGGCGCAAGGCTCGCGTCGGTGATGCGTGTGACCGATTCGGCATCGGGTGTCGGACTTGTATGTACGGGACTTATCGTGTCTCCCATCACCGGAGGCGACGGAAATACAGAATATCTTGCCTGCTTCAGGAAAAACGGCAGGGCTTTGGATTTTGAAACTCTGAAAAAGATCGTGAGGTGAGACCGTGAGAAAATTTGCGGTTATAACTAACTACAATATAAAAGAAAAGGCAAAAGCGGCGATAAGCGTCATAGACCGCCTTCATTCGCTCGGTGCCTCGGTCTGCACGGCTACTTTCAACCGTGAGCGGATAAACCGGAATTCGGACGGTAAGCGGCGCGATTTTATCGAATATATATCGCTTGACAAACTCTATCAGTCCGCCGATGTGATCCTTCTGCTCGGAGGCGACGGCACTATCCTTGAGGCTGCGCGCCGGGCGGTGCCCGCAAAGAAGCCTATGCTCGGGGTGAATCTCGGGCGGCTCGGCTATATGGCGGAGCTTGAGCTTAACGAGATCGACAGGCTTGCCGATGTCGTCGATGGAAGATACCGCCTTGACGAACGGATGGTGCTGAAGATCGAGATACTCGATACGGCGGGGAAGGTGAGGTTCGTTTCCTTTGCCCTCAATGACGCTGTGGTATCGAACGGCTCGGTGGCAAGGATAGTTGATCTGCGGCTCTCCGAAGGCGGCTCGGTGATCGCCGATTACAGGGCGGACGGAGTGATAGCCGCAACGCCTACCGGCTCGACGGCATATTCGATGTCTGCCGGAGGGGCGATAGTGGATCCGTCGCTGAGGTGCATTTGCGTCACGCCGGTCTGTCCTCATTCGCTCATTTCAAGACCTATGATCTTTCCGGCGGATGCCGCGATAGAGATAAAGAACACCTGCAACCGTGAGAAAGTGCTTTTTCTGACTCTTGACGGAAAGTCGAATCAGGAGCTTGCCCTCGGCGAAACGGTGAGAGTCACCGAATCCGAGATGAAGGCGAAGCTGATCCGCCTCAACAACAGGGGCTTCTATGACAGGTTGCGTATTAAAATGAACTCGGGGTTCTGAGGATTTTTGGAGAATTGCTATGAAAAATAAAAGACAGGAAGCACTTGCCGAGATAGTTTCGGCTTATGAAGTGGATACGCAGGCGGAGCTTATCGACCGCCTTCGCGAGCGCGGCTTTGAGGTCACTCAGGCGACGATCTCGCGCGATATAAGACAGCTCAAGCTCGTGAAGATCGCGACGGGGCATGGGGGATACAAATATATGCTTCCTCCGAAGAACGACAGCGCCGCGAGCATAAAGCTCAACGACGCGCTCGTCGAGTCGATAACGAGAGTCAGCAGGTCGGGGAACCTCGTCGTGCTGAGGACATACCCGGGACTTGCGAATGCGGTCGCCGCGGGGATCGACGGGATAGATATTCCTTCTATCCTCGGCTGTGTTGCCGGTGACGACACGATACTTGTCGTGGCGGTAGACGAGAAGGTCGCCGAGGCTGTCGAGTCAAAGGTCAAAGAAATGGTCGTCGGCAAGAAATGAGCGGGAAAGTAAAGACAAACGCCATGCGCCGGCTCGACGCCGCGAAGATCCCTTACGAAATAGAGGAATATGTCCCGGATGAAAACGACCTTTCGGGCGTCAATATAGCTTCGCAGATAGGGCTTGACCCCGCTATGGTCTTCAAGACACTCGTCACGCGGGGAGACCGGACGGGAATAACCGTTTTCTGTATTCCCGCGGACCTTGAGATAGACCTCAAGGCTGCGGCTGCCGCAACGAAGAACAAGAGGCTTGAGATGCTCCACACCTCGGAGCTGCTTGCGACGGTCGGATATGTGAGGGGCGCCTGCTCCCCGATAGGAATGAAGAAGAATTTCCCGGTCTTCATCGACTGCTCGGCACTTGACCACGAAAAGATAACCGTAAGCTCGGGGATGAAGGGGATGCAGCTTCTCGTCAACTCGAAAAAACTCATTGAATTTACCGGCGCGGAGCTTTGCGCCGTTACTACAAAAAGATAAAGGAAGATCCTACTATGCAGAAGATCAAAAAGCTGATAGCCGAAGACATCAAAAAGGCTGTTGATAAAATCAAGGCTGACAATACGCTGACGGCGGACACCGTGGCGCAGATGATGGAATACCCTCCCGACCGTTCGCTCGGAGACATCGCGCTCCCGTGCTTCAAACTCAGCCGCGAGCTGAGAAAGTCGCCCGTCATGATCGCCGAAGCGCTTGCAGGCGAGCTGAAATGCGAAGCTGTCGACCGTGCGGTCGCGGTGAACGGCTATCTTAATATTTTTATATCGGATGCTTACCTTTGCCGTGAGGTCGTCTCCGAGATACTTGCTGAGGGAGACGACTACGGAAAGAATTCCGACGGAGAGGGGAAGACGGTCGTGCTTGACTATTCCTCGCCGAATATCGCGAAGCCTTTCCACCTCGGACACCTCGGAACGACGGTCATAGGTCATTCGCTGAGAAAGCTCTTCGAGTTTTCGGGCTATAAGTGCATAGGTATAAACCACCTCGGCGACTGGGGGACCTCATTCGGAAAGCAGCTTGTGGCTTACAAGAAATGGGGAACACCTGAGGATATAGAGAAGAACGGTGTCGACGGTCTTGTCGCGCTTTATGTCCGTTTCCATGAGGAGGCGGAAAACGATCCCTCGCTCTTTGACGAGGCGAGAGCCGAATTCACAAAGCTCGAACACGGCGATGAGGAGAACACAAGACTCTGGAAATGGTTCATCTCGATAAGCATAGAGGAATACAAGAAGACCTACAAGCAGCTTGATATAGCTTTCGATTATTACACGGGCGAGAGCTTCTATACCGACAAGATGCCGGCGCAGGTCGAGCTTATGCGGGAGAAGGGGCTTCTGAAGATCGACGACGGAGCCTCGATAGTCGATCTCTCGGAATACGGTATGCCGCCCTGCCTTATCTTAAAGCGCGACGGCTCGACTCTCTATCCCGCGCGCGATATTGCCGCCGCCGTTTACCGTCATGATACATTCAATTTCGATAAGTGCATATATGTGACCTCTGCGGGACAGTCGCTTCACTTTGCACAGTGGTTCAAGGTCGTCGAGCTTATGGGTTATGATTGGTACGACAGGCTCGTCCATGTCCCCTACGGCACCATGTCGCTCAACGGCGAGAAGCTCGGCACGCGCTCGGGCAATGTCGTGTGGCTCAAGCAGCTTATGAATATGTCGATAGAGAAGGTCCGCGGAGTCATAGAAGAGAAGAACCCCGATCTTCCGAACAAGGACGAGGTCGCCGAAGAGGTCGGCGTCGGAGCGATAGTCTTTAATTATCTCTCGAACAGCAGGATAAAGGACATCAGCTTTGACCTTGAATCGGCGCTTGATTTCAACGGGAATACGGGTCCCTATGTACAGTACACCTACGCAAGGTGCTGTTCGATACTCTCGAAGGCGGGAGAGACAGGCGGTGTCTCGCCGCTCACTATCACGGATCCGACCGAATCGGCGCTTGTGAAGACGCTTTCGCGCTTCCCGGAAAAGGTCAAGGAGGCGCTTGCCGCTTACGAGCCTTCGATGATGACAAGGTATATCCTTGATGTGGCTGCTGATTTCAACAGATTCTATCACGACTGCCAGATACTTTCGGCGGAAGACCCCGCGGTGAGAGCTTCAAGGATAAAGCTCACGCAGGCAACGAAGACGGTCCTCGGAAACGCCTTCGGACTGATCTGCCTGAAGAAACCCGAGAAAATATAATAAATAATAATTTTTATAGAGGTACAGAGATATGTCAGGACACAGCAAATGGAAGAACATTATGCACAAGAAGGGTAAGACCGACGCGCAGAGAGCGTCCGTCTTCACGAAGATCAGCAAAGAGATCATAATCGCGGTCAAGGCCGGCGGCGGCGACCCGAACAGCAACTCGAAGCTGCGTGAGCTTATCCTCAAGGCAAAGGCAAACAATGTTCCGAACGATAACATCGACCGCACGATAAAGAAGGCGCTCGGAAACGACAGCGCGAACTACGAGGAGATCACCTACGAGGGCTACGGTCCCGGCGGAGTCGCCGTCATAGTCAAGGCTGCCACCGATAACCGTAACCGCACGGCGGGCGATGTGCGTCACTATTTCGATAAATTCGGCGGAAATATGGGTACCACCGGTTGCGTCAGCTTTATGTTCACCGAGAAGGGACTTATCATCATCAGCGACGAGGATGAGGAGCTTGACGAGGATAAGCTGATGGAGGATGCCATGGAGTGCGGAGCCGAGGACTTCGTGCGCGACGGCGATATCTATGAGATATACACCGAAACGGCGGATCTTTACGATGTCCGCGACTCTCTTGTAAAGCTCGGCTACACCGTGGATTCTGCGGATCCCGATATGGTTCCTTCAACATATGTCACCCTTGAGGACGAGGAGGCTGTCCGCCACATGGGACTGCTTCTCGATGCCCTTGAGGACAACGACGATGTCCAGAATGTTTATCATAACTGGAAGAACTGCGACTGATAAAAACAGATAAAAAAAGCCACGGCAGGCTGACAAATGTCAGCCTGCCGTGGCTTTTTTATAAGCTCAGTGGAACTCGGGGAGCCAGCTTCCGTGAGCGGCGATGAGGTCGTCGCAGAGAGAAACTATCTCGTCTATCGTAAGCTCCGAGCCGGTGTGCGGGTCGAGCATCGCTGCCTGATAGATCGCTTCCTTCTTATGAGTATGCGCGGCTTCGATCGTGAGGAGCTGAACATTTATGTTCGTCCTGTTCATCGCGGCGCAGATCTCGGGAAGCTCACCGACATAGGTGGGAAGTATCCCGCGGTTGTTGACGACGCAGGGAACTTCGACGCAGGCATTCTGCGGCAGGTTCGTGATAAGTCCGGTGTTGAGAACATTTCCGCCGATGAGGTAGGGCTTGTTCGTGACGACGGCCTCCATAATTCTCGAGGCGTATTCCTTCGAGCGCTTATGTGTGAAGTCAGCTTCAAGCGTTGCACGAAGCTCCTTCCACTTTTCCTCGTGCTTGAGGCAGCGGCGCGGATATTCGTCGAGCGGGATGCGGTAGCGTTCGATAAGCTCGGGGTGAGCGTTCTTTATGAAATAGGGGTTGTATTCGGCGTTATGCTCGCTCGATTCGGTCACATAGTATCCGAAACGGCGGATGTATTCAAGGCGTACAAGGTCCTTGAAATCCTCGGGCGGATTCTCAAGTATCTCGTTTGCGCGGCGACGGATCTCGGGGTAGAGGTCATTGCCGTCGGCGTCAAGACATTCGATGAGGAACGCCATATGGTTGATGCCGGCGATCTTTTCCTTTACGGGCTGCTTCGGCTCCATTCCGAGTTCCTTGAAGAGAGTCTTTGTGCATACCTGGACGCTGTGGCAGAGTCCGACCGTGCGCACATCGGTGTATCTCTGCATATATCCGGAGAGCATCGCCATCGGGTTCGTGTAGTTGAGGAAGAGGGCGTTCGGGCATACCTGCATCATATCCTCGGCGAAGTCGTCAAGCACCGGTATCGTGCGGAGCGCGCGGAAGATGCCTCCGATACCGAGCGTGTCGGCTATCGTCTGGCGAAGACCGTGCTTTTTCGGTACCTCAAAGTCGGTGATCGTGCAGGGATCGTAGAGTCCGACCTGTATCGCGTTTACAACAAAATCCGCACCGCGGAGCGCATCCTTGCGGTTCTCGACGCCGACATATTTCGTTATCGTGCATCTGTCCTCGTTGAGGTTGTGATTGAAAGCCTTGATGATACGGTAGGTGTCCTCGAGTCTGTTTGCGTCAATGTCGTAGAGTGCAAGTTCGAAATCGCGCAGAGAGTCGCAGAGCATCATGTCTCCCATGACATTTCTTGCGAATACGGCACTTCCGGCACCCATAAAGGTCATTTTTCCCATAGCATTTTTCCTTTCATCTTAAAGAATTTTCAGTAAAATTTTGCCTGTCTACTTGAAATTTCGGCGGTTGTGCTTTATACTATTATAAGTATAATACCGTCACGCGGAAATTGCAATAACACGCTTGACTGTTTTTATAACAAATTTGAGCATTTGCCGGAAAAGGAGGGGAACTTATGAGCAACCAACTCAGGACCGATGACCGCGGATTTGAGCTGAAGCCTCACGGCCCCGCCGACTTTCCCGTTTCGGCGGGCTGCGTGAGGATCTCACGCTACGAGGACAGAAGGTTTGCCTATCATTGGCACAGCGAACCCGAATTCACCGTCATCGTCAGCGGAAGTATGGAGTATCAGGTCAACGACAGGATCTTCAACCTTTCGGCTGGGCAGGGGATATTCGTCAATTCGAATATGCTACACTCCGCGTGGAATCTGCGCGATGAGTGCATCTACATTCCGGTGAACTTCGAGCCGAATTTCCTTTTCGGCGCGAACAATAACCGTGTGTGGAAAAAGTATCTTTCTCCGGTGTTCAACTCCCCGGCGCTGTCCTGCCTTGTTTTCGACGAAAAGGACGGGGACGACAGCCGACGGATACTTGAGATCTTCCGTGAGATAAGGGACCTCGTCCACGAAAAGCCGCCGCATTACGAAATAACGATAGTGTCACGCCTCTACGAGGCTATGGGGCTTATGCTTCCCGCGGCGGAGCGCGAGATCTCCAATGTGACCGGTACCCATACCGTCAAGCAGATAATGCGGATAAAGAGCGTTATAGATTTTGTCGAGGCTCATTATACCGAGGACATCGGGCTTGACGATCTTGCAGGTGTGTGCGATCTCAGCCATTCGGAATTCTGCCGCTGCTTCAAGAGCATTATGAGGCAGACCCCGACCGAATATGTCAATAGGGTGAGGATAAGGAAATCCCTTCCGCTTCTTCTGTCCGGAAAGCTGACGGTCACCGAGATATCCGACAGGTGCGGCTTCTCCGGCTCGAGCTACTTTGCCGAGCTTTTCAGAAGGTATATGTTCTGCACCCCGAAGCAGTATGTGAAAAAAACGCTTGAAAGCTGAAATTGAAAGGTAATAAAAAATGAAAACTACGGGACTCCGTCCGGCGGAAAATATCGCACGGACAATGACAAGGCTTTATGACAACAGACTGACTACGACCTCGGGAGGGAATCTCTCGATAATGGACGAAGAGGGGAACCTCTGGATCTCTCCGTCAGGGATCGACAAGGCTCACCTCACCGCCGAAGATATAATGAAGGTCACGCCCGAGGGAGAGATCATCGGAAAGCACAGACCCTCGACCGAATACCCATTCCACAGGGCGATACTCAGGTCGCGCCCCGATCTTCACGCGGTGCTTCACGCACATCCGGCGGCGCTCGTTGCATACAGCCTTGAGAGAAAGCTCCCCGAGCTTAATATGATGCCCGGCGTATCCGAGCTTTGCGGAAAGATCGCGATAGCAAAGTACGCGCTCCCGGGCAGCAGCCGTCTCGGTGAATACATATCAACCGAATTTGCAAATGGCTGCGATACCGTTCTGCTTGAAAATCACGGGGTCGTGCTTGGCGCCGACAGCCTTGAGAAGGCTTATATGATGTTTGAAGCGCTCGACTTTGCGGCACGCACCGGTGTTGCCGCCGCGATGCTCAAGCGTGACGCGAGAGTCCTCGGTGCCGCGGAGCTTGAGCTTAAGGCAAGACTGACTCTGCTTCCCGATACACTTGCGGAAGAAGCTCCCGAGGGAGATGCAGAGCTGCGCGATTCGATAATCTCAATGATCAAGAGGTGCTACAAAAACACGCTATTCACCGCGGCGACCGGCGTATATGCGGCTAAGGAGAAGGATGGTTCGTTCATAATCACGCCCGACGGGGAAGACCGCGGGATGCTGACCCCTGATATGCTCGTGAGAGTAAAGGACGGGCAGTGCGAGGCGGGAAAGAAGCCCTCGCGCTACGCGGAGCTTGCCGCAAAGATCTTCGCCGCTCACGGAGATATAAAAAGCCTTGCGCTTTCGAGATGCCCGTATGCCATGGGCTTTGCCGTGACGGGAGCGGAGTTCAATTCGCACCTGATCCCCGAGGGCTATATATGCCTGCGCAATGTCGCAAGGTTCCCATACGGCACGATCGAGAATTCTCCCGAAAGCATCGTTTCGGCGATCAGCATGAAGACTCCCATAATCTTTATTGAAAACGATCTCATCATCGTCGCCGGTACCGACCCGCTCAACGCCTACGACAGGCTTGAGGTCCTTGAATTCGGTGCGCAGTCGCTATGCTACATAGAAACGATGAACGGCAGGATAGTCCCGATAAGCGACGCAGAGATACGCGAGATCGAGGTCGCGTTCGGACTTTGATATATTATTTTACAAAGTAATTTCCGTCTTCCTGTTTACAAATCGCGCACGATAGAGTAAAATATACTCTGAAGTGATGTTAGAAGGGAAATTTTGACTGATGAGATACAAACGAATACTTCTGAAACTGTCCGGTGAGGCGATCTCCGGAGGGAAAGACGGGATCCTTGATTTCGGCTTTATCGACCGCATCGCGGATACTCTCAAGAGATGCACCGATGCGGGAGTGCAGGTCGCCGTGATAGTCGGTGCCGGAAATATCTGGCGCGGCGCTAAAGGAGTGGGTATGGACCGCTCACGCGCCGACAGTATGGGAATGCTTGCAACGATAATCAACGCTCTCGGACTTGAGGACGAATTCTGCCGCCGCGGGCTTGACGCCGTCGCCATGTCGGCGATAGAGATAAACGAGTTCCTTGAGCTTTACAGCCCGAAGCGTGCAAAGAAATACCTTGACGAAGGCAAGGTAGTTATCATCGGCGGAGGTACGGGCGATCCTTACTTCACGACCGACACGGCGGCGGTCCTCCGTGCGGCTGAGGTCGGAGCCGATGCTGCCTTCCTTGCGAAGAACATCGACGGAGTCTATAATGCCGACCCGAAGAAGGATCCGACGGCGGTGCGCTATGACGAGCTTACCTACCGCGAGATGATAGACAGGGAGCTTCACGCGATAGACCTTACCGCGGCTTCCTTCTGTATGGACAACAACATAACATCGTATCTCTTCGAGTTGAAGGATCCCGAGAACATCTTCCGTGCCGTTTCGGGCGAGAAGGTCGGGACCGAGATACACAGATAAAACAGGTTTATTCAATTATTAAAATATAAAATCAGCCGCCACGGCGGCACGGAGGTTATTATGAAACTTGACACAAAGCTTTACGAAGGCAAAATGCAGAAGACCATTGCGGCGTTTGAGGAAAACCTTGCCACCATCCGCGCCGGTCAGGCAAATCCCGCAGTGCTTGCCAAGGTAACATTCGAGTACTACGGAGCGCCGACACCTCTCAATACCATGGCTGACATAAAGGTCGCCGACAGCAAGACGGTCACGGTCACACCTTACGACAGATCGACCCTCAAGGCAATAGAGAAGGCTATTCTCGCATCGGATGTGGGGATCACACCGACAAACGACGGAACTCTTCTCCGCCTTGTCTTCCCGCAGCTCACCGAGGAACGCCGTCGCGAGCTGACAAAGAAGGTACAGAAGGACGCCGAGGACTCGAAGATCGCCATCCGCAATATAAGACGCGAGGCAAATGACGAGACGAAGAAACAGAAGAAGGACGGGACCATGACCGAGGACGAGGTAAAGCAGTCCGACAAGACGGTTCAGGACCTTACCGACAAGTACATCAAGAAGATAGATGAGATCGCCGCGAAGAAGTCCGCGGAGATCATGAAGATCTGACCGAAGAAATGTCCGAGAATATAAATCAACAGCCGTTGCCGTCGCATATAGCTTATATTATGGACGGCAACGGCCGTTGGGCGACTTCCAGAGGACTTCCGAGGGAAGAGGGACACCGCGCGGGCGTCGAGGCATTCAGAAGGGTGCTTCGCAGGACGGTCGACCGCGGCGTCGGGATCATTACCATCTACGCATTTTCAACCGAAAACTGGAAAAGACCGCGCCATGAAGTCATGGCGCTTATGCGCTTACTTTACGATTACCTTGACCGTGAAAGGGAAGAGCTGATGCAGAACAGAGTGCGATTTCGCGTGATAGGCGACCGCACGCCCCTTTCGGCACGGCTCAAAAAGAAGATCGCGGAGGTCGAGGAATATACCGCCAAGAATCCGAATCTTCTGAACTTTGCCCTGAACTACGGTGGCAGGGATGAAATAGTGACCGCAGTCAACCGCCTTATTTCGGAGGGGAAGACAGAGATCACGAAGGATGACATAAGTTCGGCGATCTACACCGCCGGCTGTCCCGATCCCGACCTTGTCGTGAGGACATCGGGGGAGCTGAGGCTCTCAAACTTTCTTATATGGCAGACGGCGTATTCGGAGCTTTATTTCACCGATACGCTCTGGCCGGATATGACCGCAAAGGATGTGGACGCGGCGATAGAGGCTTATGCAAAGCGCAAAAGGCGCTTCGGAGGTGTTTGATATGCTGAAAAGGATAATTTCGGCGGCGGCATACCTTTGTGTGTTCGTTCCCGCGCTCATCTTTTCAGACACTTGGCTTTTGCCGATAGAAATGGCAATAATCGTCGCCGTCTCGGTATTTGAGATGCTCCGGTGCATCGGAGTGCTTAAAAAGTTCGCCGTGTCGATCCCCGTCCTGATAATTTCGGCGGCGATGCCGATAGTGACAAGGCTTTCGGTCACGGTCGAAGGGCTTTACCTTATCCCCGTGGCATTCGGAACGACGCTGCTTCTGCTCCTCTATCTCTTCGGCGTCGCGGTGCTTTCAAACGGAAGATTCACGGTCGATAATGTTGCCACGACATTTATGACCACGGTCTACATCACCGCGGGCTACTGCTCGGTCATATTCGTGCGCGACGCGACTGTCGTTGTCGGTGAAAGTGCCGACAATATCGGTAAGTACATATTCCTGCTTGCCTTCATCGGCGCGTGGGTGACCGATACCTTCGCATATTTCGGCGGAAGGCTTCTCGGCAAGCACAAGCTCTGCCCCGATATAAGCCCGAAAAAAACGATTGAGGGCAGTATCAGCGGCATCATTTTCTGCGTTATCAGTTTCCTGATATACGGACTTATACTCGACAAGGGCTTTTCGCAGCAGGTCAACTATTTCGCGCTTGCGGCACTTGCGGTCGTAGCCTCTGTCGTGTCGCAGATAGGCGACCTTGCGCTTTCCATGATCAAAAGAAGATACGGAATCAAGGACTTCGGAAGAATCATGCCGGGGCACGGAGGATTCCTTGACAGGTTTGATTCCGTTATTCCCGTGGCTACCGTACTTGCGATATTCTGCGAGCTTTTCGAGGCGCTCGGAATAAATATCGTTTCCAAAATATTATGAAAAAAGAATATCCTTCGGTCATACTTCTCGGCTCGACCGGCTCGATAGGAAGGCAGACGCTTGAGCTTGCGGAGGCGACCGGTATAAAGATAACGGCTCTCGGCGCGGGGAGTAATTCCCGCCTTGCCGAAGAGCAGGCGAGGCGTTTTCGCCCCGCAGTATGCGCCATGGCGGATGAAAATGCCGCGGCGGAGCTTAAAGTAAGGCTTGCCGACACCGATATAAAGGTGCTGTCGGGAGCAGAAAGCATTTCGGCTCTCGCATACCTTGAGGGTGACACGGTACTCAATGCCGTGTCGGGAAGTGCGGGACTTGCCCCAACGCTCGCGGCGATAGATGCGGGCAAGCCTCTCGCCCTTGCAAACAAGGAATCGCTCGTGATGGCGGGCGGGATAGTTATGCGGCGCGCCAAGGAAAAGGGCGTGCGTATATCTCCCGTCGACAGCGAACATTCGGCGATAATGCAGACGCTTCGTGCCGGTAAAAAGAGCGAGATAAAGAGACTGATCCTTACCGCGTCGGGCGGCCCCTTCTTCGGAATGACGAAGGAGCAGATAAGCGAAAAGCGGCTATGCGATGCCCTCGCTCACCCGACATGGAGCATGGGAAAGGGAATAACCGTTGACAGTGCGACACTTATGAACAAGGGCTTTGAGGTCATTGAGGCGTCGCACCTTTTCGGCATCCCGGGAGAGAAGATATCGGTCGTAGTTCACCGTGAAAGTATAATACATTCGATGACGGAATATATTGATAACAGCGTCATAGCACAGCTTTCGGTACCCGATATGAGGCTCTGCATAGCTCACGCTCTGACCTGCCCGGCGAGAAAGAAGGGAGTCACACCGCAGCTCGATCTGACAGAGATCGGTAAACTGACCTTTTATAAACCGGACTGCGAGGTATTTCCGCTCCTGCCTCTCGCGTTTGACGCACTGGCGAAGGGCGGAGCGTTGCCCGCCGCGCTCCACGCGGCAAACGAGGCAACGGTGAACGCCTTCCTTGACGGAGTTATTATCCGTTTTACCGACATTCAGGAGACCGTGATACGGGTCACGGAAGACCTGTCGTATTTTTCGGAGGAACAGGGGCTTGACGCCGTTTTTGCCGCGGATGCGGAGGCGAGGCACCGCGTTTCCGAGCTTATAAATAAGGGGTGAGTCTGATTCTTAACGTACTGTATATTCTGCTTGCCGTGCTGATGTTCGGTTTCCTCATATTCATCCACGAGCTGGGACATTATGTCGCCGCCCGTATCTGCGGCGTCGGCATAATCGAGTTCGCCGTCGGAATGGGGCCGAAGATCTTCACGCGCGTCTCAAAAAAGACCGGCATACGCTATTCGGTAAGGCTTCTGCCTTTCGGCGGATTTGTCAATATGGTCGGTGAGGGTACCGATGAGGAACCCGAAAAGGAAAATTACGAACCCGACCCCGAGGAGGCTCTCGAATCCGGTATAACGGTCATAATGCCCGAGAAGTCCGACGACGACAGGGCTGAGGTAAAAAAGGAAGAAAAAGAAGAAAAAGAGAAGGATCCGAGGTCATTTGCAAACAAACCCGCGTGGATGCGGATGATAATCCTTTTTGCGGGACCTTTTATGAACATCCTGCTCGGATTTGTCCTGACCTTTGTGATGGTGCTTTCGGTGAGAACATCGGACGGTCGGCTCTGGTTGGCGTCAAACACTGTCTATGGCTTCAACGATGCCGCGATAAGCTCCGAGACCGGTCTTAAAGAAGGCGATACGGTCGTCAAAGTAGGAAATGTTCCGGTACACACGGGTCAGGAGCTTGTCTACGAAATAATGATACAGGGTAAGGCAAGTGAGCCTTACGATCAGACCGATAAAGAGACCGGCGAGACCGTCAGGCGCGGAGCCGTGACTCTTGATCTTACCGTCGTAAGAGACGGCGAGACGATAAGGCTTACCGGAGTAAAATTTCCGGCTGCCAGCGAAGAGAACACGGTCTTCGGTAATGTGGATTTCAATGTTTACGGCGACAGACCCGGGGTCATGAATGTCATAAAGCATTCATGGTACCGCTCGTGGTCGAGCATAAAGACCGTATGGGATTCGGTCATCGGTATGATCACCGGAAGATTCAGCATCTCGTCGGTCTCGGGACCCGTAGGCACGACCGAGGTCATAACGACCGCGGCAAAGTCGGGTATATACAGCCTGCTTTATATCTTTGCGCTTATTGCGATGAACCTCGGAGTGTTCAACCTTTTCCCGTTCCTGCCTCTTGACGGAGGTCATGTGGCATTCGCACTTTTTGAGCTGATCTTCAGAAAGCCGGTACCGAAAAAGGTCGAGCAGGTATGTCAGACCGTCGGAGTGATGTTTATGTTCGCTCTGATGATCGCCGTGACACTTAAGGATATTGTAAAGCTGTTTGTAAAATGAACTATAATGAGATAAGAAGGAAAAGCCGCAGGGTCAGGGTCGGAGACCTTTATGTCGGGGGCGACTCGCGCCTGACGGTCCAGTCGATGACAAATACCGATACGCGGGATATCCCCGCGACCGTCGGACAGGTAAAGGCACTCGCCGACGCCGGCTGTGACATAGTAAGGATAACCGTTCCGGATGAGGAAGCGGCGCAGACGATAAAGGCGATAAAAGCTGCCGGAATAAAGACTCCGATCGTTGCCGATATCCATTTTGATTGGAAGGCGGCGATAGCCTCGGCTGCCTGCGGAGTCGACAAGATAAGGATAAACCCCGGAAATATAGGCTCGGACGACAAGGTGCGCGAGGTGTGCGCGGCATGCTCGGAGCGCGGGATCCCGATAAGGATCGGAGTGAACAGCGGCTCGCTCGAAAAGAACATCCTGAAAAAATACGGCACCCCGACACCCGAAGCGCTTGCCGAGAGTGCGCTTTATCACGCGGGACTGCTTGAAAAATTCGGATTTTCGGATATAGTCATTTCGATAAAGTCTACCGGCGTTCCGGCTATGATAGAAGCCAACCGTATCCTTGCGAAGGCGACCGACTATCCGCTTCACCTCGGAGTCACCGAGGCGGGACTTCCCGAGACGGGGATAGTCAAGAGCGCGATAGGTATCGGCTCGCTCCTTTGCGACGGCATCGGTGATACTCTCCGCGTGTCGCTGACGGGCGATCCCGTGCCGGAGGTCGCGGCGGCAAGGCAGATAATCTCGGCGCTCGGGATCAAAGGTCAGTCGGGAATGAACATAATAAGCTGTCCCACCTGCGGGAGGACGAAGATAGACCTTCCGTCGCTTGCCCGCAGCTTCACGGAAGCGGCAAAAAGGGAAGGACTCGACCGTCTCCCGATAAGCGTTGCGCTTATGGGATGCGTGGTCAACGGTCCCGGTGAGGCAAGGGAAGCCGACATCGGTATCGCCGGAGGCGTCGGAGAGGCGCTTCTCTTTGAGAAAGGCGAAACTGTTATGAAGATCAGAGAAGAAGACATAGTGAACTGTCTTATCGACAGGATAAAAGAAAGATTTACAGATGGCAAAGAATCTTACTGAGCTTTTTTGCAGATACACGCCCTCGGGCTATCGCCGCGAATGGATGAGCGCAGCGGAGAGCCTTTCCGTGAGGGCTGACAGGGAACGGCGGATGCTTGAGGTGATTGCCGCCCTTTCGTCTGTTATAGAAAAGGACGAGCTTTACTCCGCCGAGAGCGACATATGCCGTGCGTACGAGCTTAATTCGGTGAGGATATTCCCGAAGTACCCGGGCGAACTCTTTTCGGAGAGATACATACCGCAGATATTCCGCGAAGCCGGACGGGCGCGTGCCGAGGTGCGGTGCTTTTTTGACGGATGTACCTATGAGCTTTCGGGCGATACCCTTACCGTTCGGGTGAGGTATCAGCAGAACAGCCTTGAATTTATCGAAAACTCCAACACGCCGGCGATAATTTCGGATATAATCTTCGGAGAGTTCGGCAAGCGCTTTACCGTAAAGGTACTTGCCGATGACTATGCCGACCCGGAAAAGCTCTTCGGCGACGATTATTACCGCGAGCTTGCCGAGCTTGACCGCGGATTCGTCGCGGCGGCGAAGGACTATGACCTTCGCGCGGCGGAGGCTGCACGCGGGGAAAGCGGAGGTGCCAAGGGCTCGGAAGCCGAGCCTCAGCAGCAGAAATTGCCCCGTGCCTCGACTCTCGGCGGCTCTCCCGAAATAGAAAACGCGGGTGACGGGCATGTAAGGATAGGTCACGCCGTGTATGACATCTCGGCGCCAGAGTATAAGATAGGTAACGCCTTCCCGATCACGCCGACGCCTATCGCACTTCTTGACGATGGCAACCGCCATTCGGATATAGTCGTGATAGGGCAGGTCTTCGGATATACCGCGGAGCCGACGAGGAACGGCGACAAGGTCGTCGTGACCTTTGAGCTTTACGACGGAAATACCTCCGTTGCCTCAAGGTCGAGGCTTGAACCGGACGAAGCGACAGCTCTTGCGGGAGCGGTGTCGGTCGGCTCTGTTATCGCGGTCCACGGCTATGTGAAGCATGATTCCTACAAGGGCAGGACCGAGGAAGATATGAATCTTCACTACGACGCGATAGCCTCGGTGAAGCTCGTGAAGCGGAAGGACACCGCCGAAGAGAAGCGTGTGGAGCTTCACCTTCACACGAATATGTCTACGATGGACGCGATAATCCCGCCCGACAAGGTCATCGACCGTGCGCTCGAATGGGGAATGGATACCATTGCGATAACCGACCATGCGAATGTGCAGGGCTTTCCCGAAGCCATGCTTGCCGTCGAAAAGGCGGAAGCCAAGGGCAAGGGAAAGGTCAAGGTCATCTACGGGCTTGAGGCGTATTTTGTTAACAATATGTCGAGTGCGCTCTACGGCGAGACCAATTGCGGCTTTGACGATGAGACGATAGTTTTCGATATTGAGACGACCGGACTTTCGGCACAGCACAGCGAGATAATCGAGATCGGCGCTGTAAGGGTGAAGGGCGGAGAGATAATCGAAACCTTCGATGAATTTATAAATCCCGGTTTCCCGCTCTCGAAGGAGACGACAGAGCTGACCTCCATCACCGATGAAATGGTGAAGGATGCCGACGGGCTTGCTCCGGTGCTTCGCCGCTTCCTTGATTTTGCGGGAAATAAGCTCCTGATAGCGCACAACGCAAACTTCGACACCGGCTTTATCCGCGTCGCGGCGGCAAGGTGCGGGTATGATTTCACGAATCCTTACCTTGACACTCTTGCACTTTCGCGCTTTATAAACACCGATATGAAGAATCACAAGCTCGATTCGCTCCAGAGGTACTACGGGCTTGAGGATTTCCATCATCACAGAGCCTCTGACGATGCTCTCATCCTTGCGAAGATATTCTTCTGTATGCAGGACAAGATGAGAAAGTACGGCATAGGGAGCTATTCCGAGCTTAATACCGAGATGTCGGTGAACTCAGACCCGCTCAGCCTGCCGACATATCATCAGATAATACTCGTAAAGAACAAAACGGGACTCAAGAATCTCTACCGTCTCATCTCGATGAGCTACCTGAATTATTATAAAAGGTATCCGCGTATTCCGAAGTCAGAGTTGATAAAATACCGCGAAGGACTCATTATCGGAAGCGCATGCGAGGCGGGCGAGCTTTACCGCGCGATACTTGACGGACTGCCAGATTCGGATGTCGAAAATATCGCAAGCTTTTATGACTACCTTGAGATCCAGCCGCTCTCGAACAACCATTTCCTTATTGAGGACGGCAAGGTCGGCAGCAAAGAGGATCTCAGAAATATCAACAGGCGCATAGTCGCGCTCGGAAAGAAATACAATAAACCGGTCGTTGCCACCTGCGACGCGCACTTTCTCAACGAGGATGACGAGATATTCCGCAAGATACTGCTTGCCGGAATGAAATTCAAGGACGCGGGCAAGGACACGAAGCTCTACCTGCGCACGACGGGTGAGATGCTTGAGGAATTCTCATATCTCGGAGAAGAGACGGCTTACGAGGTCGTCGTGAAGAATACGAGAATGATCGCCGATATGGTAGAGGAGGTCAGACCGATACCGAAGGGGACCTTCCCGCCGCACCTTGACGGAGCGGATGAAGAGCTTCAGGAGAGGTGCTGGAGCTGTGCCAAAAAGCTCTACGGAGACCCGCTTCCCGATCTTGTCGTGAAGAGACTTGACAAGGAGCTTACCTCGATCATCAGGAACGGCTTCGCTGTGCTTTATATGATAGCGCAGAAGCTCGTGCATTTCAGCGAGGAGCAGGGCTACCTTGTCGGATCGAGAGGCTCTGTCGGCTCTTCGTTCGTCGCGTCGATGGCGGGAATATCGGAGGTGAATCCGCTCGTCCCGCACTACCATTGTCCCGACTGCCATTATTCGGAATTTATCACCGACGGCTCGGTGGGATCGGGCTTTGACCTTGAGGACAAGACCTGCCCTGTCTGCGGCAGACTGCTTGAAGCCGACGGTCACGACATACCCTTTGAGACTTTTCTCGGCTTCTACGGGGATAAGTCGCCCGATATCGACCTGAACTTTTCGGGAGATGTGCAGGGGCGCGTACATAAGTACACCGAAGAGCTTTTCGGTGCACAGAATGTTTTCCGTGCGGGAACGCTCGGTACTCTTGCCGACAAGACGGCTTACGGCTTCGTTATGAAGTATCTTGAGGACAGGGGCATAAGCCTCAGCCGCGCCGAGGCTGACCGCCTTGTCGCGGGATGCGTCGGGGTAAAGCGCACGACGGGGCAGCACCCGGGCGGCATCATAGTCGTACCGCAGGAATACGATGTCTATGACTTCACCCCTGTCCAGCACCCCGCCGACGATCCGAAATCGAATATAGTGACGACTCACTTCGCTTTCTCGTATCTTCACGACACGATACTTAAGCTCGACGAACTCGGACACGATATCCCGACGAAGTATAAGTACCTTGAAAAGTACAGCAATACGAGCGTCATGGATGTCAAGATGAACGATAAGGCGATCTACGAGCTCTTCCATTCGACAAAGCCGCTCGGTATCGCGCCGGGCGAGATAGACTGCAACATAGGAACCTTCGGCATTCCCGAATTCGGAACAAGATTTGCCATGCGAATGCTTGAGGAGGCTCAGCCGAGGACCTTTGCCGACCTTCTCCAGATCTCGGGACTCTCTCACGGCACCGATGTATGGACAAATAACGCGCAGGACCTTATAAAGAACGGGATCTGCGATATTTCCCATGTTATCGGATGCCGCGACAACATAATGAACGACCTTATTGCATGGGGCGTTGAGAACGCACACGCCTTCAAAATAATGGAATCGGTCAGAAAGGGCAGGGGACTTACCCCGGAATGGGAAGCCGAGATGCGCGAACACGGTGTTCCCGATTGGTATATCGGCTCCTGCAAGAAGATCAAGTATATGTTCCCGAAGGCGCACGCCGCAGCCTATGTTATGTCGGCGATAAGGCTCGGTTGGTACAAGGTACACATTCCGGTAGCCTTCTATTGCACGATGTTCACTGTCGCACCGAACGGCTTTGATGCCGGTATCGTTATGAAGGGCAGGCAGGGTGTCAACGGCGAGCTTAAGCGCATTGCCGATCTCGGTAACGATGCCTCGCAGAAGGACAAGGCGAGCGTTGCGACACTTGAGCTTGTCAGCGAGTGTTTTGCACGGAACATAAAATTCCTGCCTGTCAGCATAACCGAGTCGGACGCGCACGAATTCCTGCCCGAAAACGGCGCGATAAGGATGCCGTTCTCGGCTCTCGGAGGGCTTGGCGAGAACGCCGCCCTTCAGATAATCAAGGCGAGAAACGAGGAACCCTTCTTCTCGATAGAGGACCTTCAGATCCGTGCGGGACTCAACAAGAGCGTTATCGAGACTCTGAGAAAGAACCGCGTGCTTGAGGGTCTCAGCGAAACAAACCAGCTAAGTATGTTTTGAAAGAGGTAAATGTTATGAAAAAAGTAAAGATTCTGCTTTCCTGTCTTATACTGTCGGCACTTCTTCTGCCGATCGTGTCCTGCACGGTGGACGGAAATGACCCATCAAAGACCGACAACAGCTCGAACACTGCGGGAACTTCCGAGACCCCCGATCCGGAGTTCAGGAAGATAAAGCTCGCGGACAAAAAGAAGACCTACTATCCCCTTATCCGTCCCGATGTTAATGATACGGACATCGTAAACCTTCTTTCGGGTACGGCGGGGCGGTTGAAAGATATCTCGGGCAACAGATATGAGGTCGGAAACGATTGGGTCCAGGAGGGTACCGATACTTCCGCTATGACCGAGATGCTGCTCGGAAACACGGCGAGGGCTGAAAGCAAAGAGGTCATGGCATCTCTCAACAACGACGGATTTGCAGTGAAGGTCGTTGGCAACAAGGTCGTTATTGCCGCGCACACCCGTGAAAAGCTCGCCGAAGCCGTTCTCTATATGCTTGACAACCTTCTCGCGGTAGAGGAGGAAGACGGCGGCAATGTGCTTTACCTCACCGGTGAATATGTCAGCGAGGGCAGTGAGAAGCCCTTTTTCGGCGCGGACAATCCGCTTTCAGGGTATAAAATAGTCTGCGATACCGCTTCCGCGGAGCTGAAAACAGCAGCGGAAACCCTTGCCGCCTCGATAAAGAAATCCTTCGGCGTCGCTCTGCCGGTCGTCAGTGACTCTGCGGGCGAAGAGCACGAGATAGTCATAGTCGACGGAAAACGTATCAACTCACTGCTTAAGGACGAATATATGATAGTTGCCGAAGGAAAGAAGCTGTTTATAGCTTGCGAAAGGAGCGAAATGACCACTGCCGTCGTAAATTCCTTCTTACAGAGATATATCTCGCCGCTCTATTCGGACAGACCGCTCGTGCCTTCGGATATAAATATCAGAGAGTCGCTTGTCGCATATGCCGACGGATATGATTTTGCCGACAGCACAGACCGCGCCGAGGGAACAGACGCGCGCGTGATGTCATTCAACATTCTCTGCGAGCTTTGGGACGAGAAAGTCCCTGTATCGGGAAGAGATCTCACGGTCACGGCGGTGATCCACAGGTATGCTCCCGATGTAATAGGGCTTCAGGAGGTCTCCGACAAGTGGTACGCGGCTTTTGATAACCTCTTCTTCGGCAAGTACGAATTTACCGACAGAAAAAATCCGGACGGCAAGACGAACTTTTCGACGCTTGCCTACAACAAGGAGACCGTGACGCTGAAAGAACACGGAGTAGTGAACTATTCGGTCGGAAACAGCAGGCAGCTCAGACTTGTGACATGGGGACTCTTTGAGAAAAAGGACACCGGAAAGCAGTTCATCGTTATGTCGACTCATTGGGATCTTACAAAGAATCCGCAATGGCAGAAGGTCCACTCGGACGAAATGGCGGCGCTGGCACTCAGACTCAAGGAACAGTATAAAGTTCCGGTCATAACGACGGGTGACTACAATGTTCGCGAAGAGGACGAGTATATAAAGAATTTTGTCAGCAAGACCGGATTCTCGGAGGCGAAATTTGCGGCGAAGGTCATAAACCGTGCCGGCACCTCGACTCACGCGATCGGCAAGCCGCGCGGAACGGGTGCACAGAGCATCGACCATATCTTCGGCTCGCAGGATGCCGAGTTCCTCTATTTCAATACACTTGTAGATCAGTCGATACTTGACGCTTCGGATCACCTTCCGATTTATGCGGATATAAGATTCAAAAACTGAATGAAAAATCACACCTCCGCGGCAGTTATCCTGCCGCGGAGGAAAAATTTCGCACGGAAAGCTAAAATAAATCAAAAAAGGTATTGCAAAAAGCAAGATACTGTGATATAATACATCAGTCGCCGGAGGCATAGCTCAGTTGGTCAGAGCGCACGGTTCACATCCGTGAGGTCGTAGGTTCGAGCCCCACTGTCTCCACCAAAAAAGCACTTGCATATGCAAGTGCTTTTTTTCGTTATATGTTGAAAAAAGCCTCGGGATATGATATAATGTCAAAGATATTGAGTTCAATGGGGGAAGGAAAATGTTTACCTACACAAAGAAGATCCCGAACGATCTTTCCTGTGATGTCCTTGTCGTCGGAGGCGGTCCCGCGGGTCTCTGCGCCGCGATAGCCGCTGCAAGGGGCGGAGCAGATACTCTGCTCATCGAGTCCAACGGTTTTTGCGGAGGAATGGCGACTGCCGGACTTGTCGCGCCCTTTATGACCTGCTACGACAGCGGCGGAAACAAAAGGCTCATCCGCGGACTTTTTGAAGAAATAGTCGATCGTATGGTCGCGGTCGGCGATGCGATAGATCCGGCGACTGTTCCCGCATCGTCGGCGTTTACATCCTATATCACAGTCGGGCATATCCATGTGACGCCCTTCCGCGCGGAGGGACTAAAGCGCCTGTCGGATGAGATGCTCGGCGAGGCGGGGGTCAGGATACTTTATCACACGAGCTTTGTCGATGCAGAGGTCGTCGGAGACCGCATAGAGCGTGTGGTGATCCTCGGCAGGGACGGTCTTCACGCTGTCACGGCGCGCACCGTTATAGACTGCACCGGCAACGGGGACGCCGCCGTCGCCGCAGGTGTGCCTTTCACGCTCGGAAACGGGCAGGGAAGGATCCAGCCCGCAACTATGTTTTTCCGCATAGGCAATGTAGACAGCGCAAAGATCGACGCGGACATAGAGGCTAACAGAAACAATTTCTACCGCAAGGACGGCGTGAATTACAGGTCGCTGCATTGGTGGGTCTCAAAGGCACGCGAGGCGGGGGACTGGACCCTTGACCGTGTTTCGATAGGAATTTTCCGCGGAGTCGACGAGGACGAATGGAGCGTGAACACCTCGCGCATTATGGGCGTTGACGCTACCGATACCGAGAGCCTTACGAAGGGGGAAATCGTCGGTAGGCAGCAGGTTAAGGAGATCTTCGCTTTCCTTAAAAAATATGTCCCGGGATGCGGGGATGCAAGGCTCCTTGAGACGGGCAGCACCCTCGGCATCAGAGAGACAAGGCATATCCACGGTATCAAAACTCTGACGGTGGATGACCTACTTGAATGTAAAGTCCCCGAGGATTCCGTTATGCTCGCGGCGAATTCGGTCGATGTCCACGGAAGATTCGGACCGAAGTCCAACGAATACATAGCCCTTCCCGAGGGGCGTTGCTACGGCATCCCTTACGGTTGTATGGTAACACCCGGGCTCGCGAACCTGCTTGTAGCCGGAAGGTGCGTGTCGGCTGAGAGCGAGGCTGCCGGAGCGATCCGTGTGATGCCGCCCTGCATGGGCATGGGCGAGGCTGCGGGAAGTGCGGCGGCGATGGGGGGCGACCTGCGAGGCCTCGATACCCGAGCGCTCCGCGATACGCTGAGAAAGAACCGCGTCGAGCTTGACGCCGAATAATAAAAAAAGGGGCTGTTAAAAACTCGATGTTTTTAACAGCCCCTCAAAAATGCCGGTCGGGATCCCGGCATTTTTGAGCGATCTTGGGCGTTTTTGCCTTGTGTTTCTTTGCTTTTCGATTTTTATACGGCAAAACGACGGCGTTCAGCCGTCGAGCCCAATGTCGCAGAGACAGTGTTAAAAACTCATTTTGAGTTTTTAACACTGTCTCTTTATATCAGAAAAGTTATCGCTATCCCGAAAACGAAGGAGCAGAGGTTGACGGCAAGACTGTATTTGAGCGACTTCTTCGCCGGATATTTGAGCCTTGCGGAGATGAACAGATATTCGATAAGTACCGTGGCGATTTCAAGCAATATCATAGAGGCTATGATCACGGCAGGATTCTCGCTGAAATGCCTGATGACCATCATGATCGCGTTGACCGCGGGGTTTGTGATAAGATTGCCGATAAGTATGACCGGCACTGCCTTTTTGTCGTTTGTCCAAAGGGTTATCACGAGATATTCTATAAGCTCCGTGATAGTGAGCGCGATAAGTATCGAAAGAATCCGGTTCCACCACATATTTTTATCCTTATAATAATTTTTTTCGCAACTGTTCTGCCGACGACCCCGAAAGATATGAAAACGGAATGTCAAGCGGAGTAAAGCATCCCGTGCGCCCTTCATTATATAATCTTGCGACGGCGCGCGCGTAGGCAGCAAGAACGCCTCCCGTAAATGCGGGGTTCGATTCAAGGGCGAGAGAAAGCTCTGCCGTCTGACGACTGCCGCAGGCACTTCTGCCTCTTCCGATGACCTTGCCTCCGTGCGGAAGCGCACCGTGACGCGCCGCAAGCGTTTCCTCCGATACAAAGGTCACCGAGGTGTCGTACCCCTCGAAATAATCGGGCATTTCTTTTATCTTCTTTTCGATGAGAGCGCGGTCTGCCCCTTCCTTTACCGCAACGAGGCACACACGCCTGTGACATTCACGGGCGGGATCCGAAAAATGCTTTCCCGCCTTGAAATCCTCCGCAACGGTATCGAGCGGAACCGTGTACTGTATTGCATCGGTAACTTCTGGGATGTTTCTCAGAGCGTTCGAGTGTCCCTGACTCACCCCGGGTCCCCAGAGGGTCAGATACTCTCCGTCCGGCATGAATACGGAGCAGGCGGCTCTTGCCAGCGAGAATATCCCGGGATCCCAGCCGGCGGAGATCACCGCGGTGTGACCCGAATCGCTTGCCATCTTATTTACTCGATCGAAATGTCCGGGTATCTGCCCGTGATCGTCAAAACTGTCGATAATGTTGAAATTTTCGGCGAGCATCGGCGATAAAACAGGGAGGTCACGCTGACTTCCGAAGCAGAGGATCATAACATCGACTCTGTCTTTAAGGGACATAACATCGTTGAAGGATATGACGGGAATGTTCCCGCAGTCACCGACCGTGCGGGGGGCGCGCCTCGTGACGATACATATAGGCTCAAGATCATCGGAAGCGCGGACGGCATCGAGAACTCCCGCGCCGAGCCTGCCGAATCCGGCTATCGCAACTTTTACAGACATTTTTTCACCTCAATATACTTTTTCTAAGAGTATATTAAGGCGCAAAAATCAATGTGACACCATTATAAACGCCTCTTTGGGTTCTGTCAAGAAGAAAAAAATCAAAAAACCTAGAAAAAAACGAAAAAACTTCTGAAAAAGGGGTTGACAAGACGGGTTTGAGGTGGTATAATG
>CAKXXW010000001.1 GCA_934378145.1 uncultured Eubacteriales bacterium | reverse complement strand
TGGTTCGGAATAGTGTAGTGCTGGCGGTCTATCTCTTGTTTTCGGTTGCTTGCTTCCTTACCGTACATGAGCATTCAGTGGCGGAGAGGAAGGGATTCGAACCCTTGTGCGCTTTCGCGCAAACTGATTTCGAGTCAGCCCCGTTATGACCACTTCGATACCTCTCCGTATATGTTCACCCTCGAAAACGAGGGAAACAATCGTTATTCAATTTTTTAGAAAACCCGTTAGATAAGCCGGTTAGAAAAATCATCAACCGAGCGAAAATCCAATAGAATCAAGGCTTTTCGGCGGTTTTCGGTGGTACAACTACTCAAATGCGTACATGATTTCGAGTCAGGGCCGTTATGACCACTTCGATACTCTTCCGTATTATGTTCGGGTCGCCGAACAAATAATATTATACCACACAAATATCTTTTTTGCAATAGCTTTTTTCAAAAAACCTATTATTTTTTATTTTATCGTATCCGAAAGGCAGGATACCTTTCGGATACGATTCGTGATATGGTTTTATATTTCTATTTCTTCGGCTTCTTTTATCCAGAGAGCGGCAGAGGCATCGCTCGGCATTCTCCAGTCTCCGCGCGGGGAAAGGCTCGTACTGCCTATCTTCACTCCGTCGGGCTGGCAACTCCGCTTATACTGCTGTGAGAAGAAGCGGCGGTAGAAGACTATGAGCCACTTTTTGACCGTTGCCTTATCAAAGTCGTCGGCAAAGGCTCTTGCAGCGAAGGCGAAGACCTTCTTCGGCGAATATCCCTGTCTTATCGCGTAGAAGAGGAAGAAGTCATGCAGGGCGTAGGGCCCCACTATATCTTCGGTCTGCTGTGCGATCTGTCCCTTTTCATCGGGGGGCAGAAGCTCGGGGCTTATCGGCGTATCGAGGATATCGCGGATAACATCGCCGCAGGCGGCGAATTCTTCATGGTCCTTTATCGTATCTATCATCCATCTGACAAGCGTTTTCGGCACGCCGGCATTGACTCCGTACATGCTCATATGGTCGGCGTTATAGGTACACCAGCCGAGGGCAAGTTCGCTGAGGTCGCCGGTGCCGACGACGAGGCCTCCGACCTTGCCGGCATAGTCCATAAGGACCTGTGTGCGCTCTCTCGCCTGTGAGTTTTCGAATGTCAGGTCATACTTTGCGGGATCCTGTCCTATGTCCCTGAAATGCTGCTCGACGGCGGATTTTATCGGTATCTCGAGGTAGGTCACGCCGAGCTTTTCCATCAGTTTGAGCGAGTTATTATATGTCCTTCCGGTAGTTCCGAAGCAGGGCATCGTGATGCCGACGACATCGGTCAGCGGATTTCCGGAGCGTCTGACAGCCTCGGCGCTGACGAGCAGGGCAAGGGTCGAGTCAAGTCCGCCCGATACTCCGACGACCGGACGCGCATGCGTTATATCGAGGCGGCGTTTGAGTGCCATTACCTGCATCTCGAAAATATCCGAGCATCTCTCGGCGCGGTCTGTCTTCGCGTCGGGGACGAAGGGCAGCTTCCTTATCGGATAGAGCGAAAAGTCGCAATCGGGAGTCGGGCAGGGAAGTGTGATGCTGCGGAAACTCTTTCCGGCGTTGCAGATGGCGGCGCACTGGGCGTATGTTTTGAATCTGAGCCTGCCGTTGCGGATCTTCTCAAGGTCTATATCGGATATGAGAAGGTAATCCGAGTCGATGAACTTTTCGTTTTCCGCCATCAGCTTGCCGCTTTCGCATATGAGGCTGTGACCCGAGAAGATGAGGTCGGTCGTCGATTCGGTGCAACCCGACGAGACATAGATGTAGGCTCCGGTCTGCGATGCCGAGTGCTGCTGTATCATGGCGCGGCGGTAGCGACGCTTCGAGATCTTCTCGTTGCTCGCCGAGAGGTTGAGAAGCACCTCGGCTCCCGCGAGCGCCATATAGTTGCTCGGTGGTATAGGCGCCCAGATGTCCTCGCATATCTCCGTGCCGAATCTGAAGAATCCTGTGTCGAAGATCATATCGGTGCCGACGGCGAAAGGTTCGTCCTGAAGCTCGCGGCAGGTACGCGTACCGTTTTCAAGCTCGGATCCGGGGGTGAACCACCTCGGCTCATAGAATTCGCTGTAAACGGGGAGGTAGGTCTTCGGTATTATCGCGTAGACCTTTCCGCCGAAGACGACGGCGGCGCAGTTGAAGAGCCTTCCGTCAAAGTCAAAGGGCAGACCGACGACGGTGACCGTGTCAAGCTTTTCGCTCGCCTTTGCTATATCACGAAGCCCTTTCTTCGCGGCGCTGAGCAGGCTGCTCTGGAAGAACAGGTCGCCGCACGAGTATCCGGTGATCGCAAGCTCGGGGAAGACCGTGAGCTGAACGCCCTTTTTGTCCGCTTCCGCGGCTTTTTCTATAATTTTTACGACATTTGCGTCGACATTGCCGACCGATACCTCGGGTACCGCGGCGGCGACGCGGATGAAATCAAACATCAAAAACCTCCGTTGCCTGTCCGTTCTCCGGACACTAACGCATTATTATAACACAGCGGTGCGCTTAATTCAATGCCTCAGGCGTTATTTTTTTCTTCATTTACCGTTTTTAAGGTCAGCCAGCCGTTTTCATCGGCGATGATCCCGTCTTCGGCGACCTCAAGTTCTCCGCAGGCGCGCTTGACTGCGTCGAAGGTGTCTGCGGGGAAATTCATTATGCTTCTCTTTGTTACGACGGCGATCCGTCTGCCGGCATAGCCGCTGAAATCGATCTCACTTATTTTCATCTTTCTTTTTTTCCTTATCAGAGTAATATTTGCATATGTCGGAAAGTCGGCAACCTTCGCAGTCGGGCGATTTTGCACGGCAGATGTCGCGCCCGAAGAGAACGAGCCGGTGGCAGAAGTCGCTCTGCTCGCTGCCTTCTATGAGCGCCGACATCGTTTTTTCGGTCTTCAGCGGATCCTTCTGCGTTTCGGGGTAGAAACCGAGCCTGCCGCATATCCTTATGCAGTGTGTGTCGGCGACGATCCCGGGTTTGCCGAATATATCCCCGAGCAGGAGGTTGGCTATCTTCCTGCCGACCCCCGGGAAGGTCAGAAGCGCTTCCATGGTGTCGGGGAGCTTTCCGCCGTACCTGTTCTCGAGAAGCTCACATTCCGCCTTTATGTCGGCAGCCTTGACACGGTAAAGGCCGCAGGGGCGGACGATATTTTCTATTTCCGGAAGCTCGGCGTCGGCGAGCGCCCGTGAGGTCGGGAAGCGTGAAAAAAGCTCGCTGCAGACGATGTTGACCCGGGCATCGGTGCATTGTGCCGAGAGCCTTCCCATAACGAGCAGCTTCCACGGCTCGCCGGTGTATTCAAGAGAGCAGGCGGCGTCGGGGTAGATGGCTTTCAGCCTTTCGACCGCCGCATCGGCTCTTTCTTTGTCGGTCATAATAATAATCCTTACTTTGTCGAAATAATATTTTCCCTTCGTGAAAAAATGCTATTGCCAAAAGGAAAGTTTTGTATTATAATAATTATACAACCTGTAAAGCTCTTTTGCAAGTACAAAATTGCAAACACATATAAAAAAGGACGGTTCGGATATGAAACAGAGATACACTATCACGGTTGCCGATATACCGATGAATGTTGTGACGGAGGAATCCCCCGAGGCTGTCGAGGCGCTCGTCGGAGTGCTTGACCGCCGCATACGCGAGATATACCTCAAGAGCAACCGCTGCTCGAAGACCGAGGCGGCGCTCCTTTGCGCGCTCGATTACTGTTCGGACAAGCTGAAGGCGCAGAGAAAGATCAAGCGCCTTGAGGAGCTTAACGCCGAATATGAGATGCGGATAAGCGAGCTTGAGGAAGAGCTTGATAAGCTGAAAAAATAATGAGAGACAGAAAAAGCCTGCCGGAGCTGCTTTCTCCGGCGGGTTCTCCCGCCGCGCTCGAAGCGGCGATAGAGGGCGGAGCCGACGCGGTATATTTCGGAGGCTCTGCCTTCAACGCGCGTATGTTTGCCGAGAATTTTGACGGCGATATCCTTCGCGGCGCGATAAAGACCGCCCATGCCTACGGGGTCAGATGTTATATCACCCTCAATACTCTTGTCACCGACCGCGAGATCGGGGACGCTCTGCGCACCGCCGCCGGATACTATGATGCCGGAGCCGATGCGCTTATTGTTGCCGATACGGGGCTTGCCGCGGCGATACACCACGAGATCCCGGGAATGGAACTTCACGCAAGTACGCAGGCGTCGGGGCACAATATAGAAGCGGCAGAGAGGCTTGCCGGACTCGGATTTTCGAGAATGGTGATGGCGAGGGAGGCGACTCTCGGCGATATAAGAGCCTTTACCGAAAAGAGCGGGATCGAACTTGAGGTCTTCATACACGGCGCGCTCTGCGTCTGCCATTCGGGGCAGTGCCTCTTTTCCTCTATGGTCGGCGGGCGGAGCGGAAACCGCGGCGAATGTGCCCAGCCGTGCAGACTGCCGTATACCGTAAAAGGGAAGCAGGCATATCCTCTGTCGCTCAGGGATCTCTGCCTTGCCTCATATGTTCCCGAGCTGATCGGGGCGGGCATCAGCTCGCTTAAGATAGAGGGAAGGATGAAACCGCCCGAATATGTGCTTGCCGTCACCCGTGTGTGGAGGCGGCTTCTTGACGAGCGGCGCGCGGCGACCGAGGAGGAAAAAGAGTACCTCGCCTCGGTCTTTTCGCGCGGCGGCAACTTTACCGACGGCTATTTCACCGGTCGTATCGGTCATTCGATGCTCGGCGTGAGGACTGACAGCGACAAGGATTCAACGAGGAAACTTGCTCCCTTTGAGGGACTTACGAGAAAGGTGCCTCTTGATATAAAGACCGTGTTCGGAAAGGACAGACCGTCGCTCCTGATCCTTTCGGACGGCAGAAAAAGCGTTACGGTGACGGGGGACATCCCCTTTGAGGCGAAGACCGCACCGATGACAGAGGAAGGGTATCTCAAGAACCTTGCAAAGCTCGGCGGCACTCCCTATTCGCTCGGGAAAGCCGAAATATCCTGTGACGCGGGGCTTATGATGCCGGTGTCAAGGCTCAACGCGCTTCGCCGTGCGGGGCTTGAGGCGCTGGAAAAATGCGGAGAGCGGCAGGAAAGGGCAGACATAAGCGGATATTCTCTGCCTTTGCCGAAGGACGAAAGAGCCGACGAAAAAACGGCAAGGTTCCTCTCTCCCGAAAAGGTGACAGATGCCGCACGGGAATATTTTGACAGGATATATCTGCCGCTCGACAGGTATGACGGAAGTACCGATGCGGTCATTATGCCGCCGGTCGTGTTTGACCGTGAGGCTGAAAATGTACGGAAACTGCTTTCCGCGGCGGTCGGTATGGGAGCAAAACATATCCTTGTAGGGAATGTCGGACATATCGGGCTTGCGCGCGAGGCGGGGCTTGCGATACACGGGGATTTCAGACTCAATATACAGAACAGTGAGGCGCTCCTTTCGGCGATGTCGCTCGGATTTGAGGATGTCATACTTTCTCCCGAGCTGAGCCTGCCGAAACTCCGTGACATAAAGGGAAAAAGTTCGGCGATAGTCTACGGCAGGATTCCTCTGATGATACTTGAAAAGTGTCTGATACGCGAGCTTGCGCACTGCCCGGGAATGAGCGGCAGGCAGTTGTGCGCGGCGGAGCTGACCGACAGGAAGGGAGTAGAGTTTCCCGTCGTGCGGGAATATCCGCACCGCAGCGTGATATACAACAGCCTGCCGACCAATATGTCGGACAGGGAAGCCGAGCTTTCGCGCGGCGGGATAAGGTCGTGGCATTTCATCTTTTCTGCCGAAAGTCCGGATGAGGTCGATTCGGTCATTGAAGCCTTCCGCGAAGGTGCCCCGCTTTCCGGAAAGGTAAGAAGGATCTGATCTTTAACAGGTGCAAATGCGGAGTTTTTCTTCATCTTTATATATACCGGCAAATCTGCGGTGAAAAAGAGAGGCGCCCGCGACACCCATCAAGGGTGCCGCGGGCGCACTTGTGCAATATTATTTCAGGGTTTCAAGGTATTCTTCAAGGGTGATCCCGGCTGCCGAGATCTTCTGTGCGTGGTACCTTCCGACGAAGCGGAAATGCCACGATTCGTAGCTGTATCCGGTCGACTGTTCCTTACCCGAGGGGAAGCGGAGGATAAAGCCGAACTTCCATGCGTTGTTTTGCAGCCATGTCGCGGTAGCCTCATCGGTGAAGGGGTTGACCGTCGGGCTGTATCTCGTGTCCCAGAGGTCGGCGCAGAGTCCGGTCTGATGCTCGCTGTAACCGGGGTATGCCGTGTCGGTGATCTTTTTCTTGGATTCTTCAAGAGTCATACCATTCATGTTTCGGTCGAAAACATTGCGCTGATAGGCGTAGGTGCGGTAGCCGCTGAGAACGCACATATAGCCGTTTCCGGTCGCCTTGCGAAGTTCGGTCACCATTGCGTAGAGAGCCTTTTCGGCGCAGGCGTCCATCTGTCCGCTCGTGCTTGCGTTGCCCTCGAAGATCCCGGGGCTGATGCTGACAAGATTTTCGGGGACATAGTCCTCACCGACTCCGTTTTCCTTGTTGACGAGGGTGAGGTATTTGTCGCGCTCGGTACCCTGCGGGTTCATATACTGCTCGTAATCCGAGAGGTCCGTGCTGAATTCTATCACCATGCTTAGCGTATCGGTGCTTTTTGCGAGTATATCCACACTGTCCGTCCTTTCGATCCTGACCGACGAGGCGGTCTTGCTTATCGTGATGCCCGTAAAGATGTAGGAGATCGTGTCAAGCGGAACCGAACATTCGTCGGCGTTGACCTTTGCCTGCGCCGGCATTTTTACGCTCATCCCGTTGACTATTGCGATGTTGCTCCCGTCGCTGAATACCACACTGCTCTTCGTTGAGCGCGAGGTGTACTTCACCGATGTCGGCTCCGATCCGCTTTCCGTGAGCGAGAGCGCGTCACGCAGCAGACGCATATTTATGAAGACAAGGTTCCCGCGTACCGCATCGCTGTATGCCACGCGTTCTTTCTCGTCGTCTATCCTGTATGTAAAGGTCTTCGGTTTTGACGGATCTACATCGCTAATGTATTTTGCTACAAGGAAGGCGGAAAGTCCTATAAGGATAACGGCGACGGTCACGCAGACCACGCTTATCCAGACCTTTTTCATTTTTGCACGCTTTGCAGCCTCTTCTGCCTCGCGCCTCTGCTGCTCAGCCTGCCGCCTTTTCTCGTATGCAGCCTTCCGGGCAAGGTATTCGCGCCGTTTCTGTTCGTAGACCGCGCGCTGCTCGGGTGTCATATTGTTCGGGTTCTGACCGTTCATTATCTGCCTCCGGTATTATTTGCTCTCGATAACGAAAAAGTACGGAGAGGTCGGGGAATTGATTATCTTTATTTCTGTTGCGCAGACCTTCCAGCGCGGAAGCTCCGACAGGTAGTCGGCGATCATTTTTCCTTCGGCGTCGCCCTCGGCGTGACCGGGGTAGACCGCGACGGTCAGCACAGAATCGGGGGCGAGGAGCGAGATCGCCGTTTTTATCGCCGGCAGAGTCGTCTCGCGCAGGGTCGTGATGCTCTTGTCGCCTCCGGGGAGCCAACCGAGGTTGAACATACCCGCATTGATGCTTCCTTCAACATATTTTCCCGCATTGTGGTGCGAGTCGAGTATCAGAGTGTAGTTTTCGGGACAGCCCGCCTTACGCAGATGGGACGCGGTAGAGTCGACTGCCTGCTTCTGTATATCGAAGGCGTAGACGCGCCCCGAAGCTCCGACGGTCTTCGAGAGAAATTCGGTGTCGTGACCGTTTCCCATTGTAAAATCGACCGCGGTGCCGCCCTCCTTCAGATGACGGAGGATAAAACTTTTCTGTAATTCAAGCAGATCAAGCATAATTATTTTTTCTTTTCCGGCGGACGGTGAAGGTCGCTCCCGAGAAAGCGCATGGCGCGCTCCACCGAATCCTTTGAGTTGTACCACGGCTCGTCGCCGTAGCGGTAATCGAACTTTTTGCAGAACCACGAGACATCTTCCGAGAGACTGTCAAAATAGGCAAGCACTATGTCCTCTGTCTGTTTTACGAAGACGGGAAGGTTTTTCTTTGACATCTTCTCGTGCGCGGTCGCAATAAGCCTTCTGTAATGCGGAAGGCAGAAGCAGGGCTGGGCGGCGTATTTGGCTCTGAATTCCGGATCGGTCTCATAGAGATAGACGACTGTGTTCAGCATACGCGAGAAGTTGTATTCGATCCTGCCGCATATGTAGCAGGTGTTCTCGAGCTTTTCGATGCGTTTCTCGGCTTTTTCTCCCGGCTTTTTGAGTATCCCTCCGCCGGCAATCTGCTTTCTCAGCTCCGCAAGGTGCGATTCGAGCGTCAGAGCCATACCGAGGCGGTTTTTCCGGACGAACATCATATCGTAATGCGTCGGGCAGAAGCCCATTTCATTCGTAAGTATCCTAACATCGGGTTCCATCATGGATGCCCCGAGGATGAGGTCAAGCTCGTTTTCCTCGAGCTTTCTGTAAAGTGCGCAGAGAGGGCAGCCGAGCGACGGGTCCGCGGCGGAAGCCTCAAACGCCTCGTTTACGGGTATTGTGTAGATCTGTTCCATCTGCTATTGCCTTTCCGAAGGTTTTAGTGTATAATAACATATACATTATAGCATAAGGCTCGGAGGAAAACAATACCGGAGGCAAAAAATGAAAGTGATTTTTTATCGCAGCGTTGACTTCTCGGAAAGAAACGGCATGACATGTGCCGAAATATATCAGCCGGAGTGCAGTATCTCCGTGGCGAAAACATTTGACTGCGGTCAGTGCTTTCGGTTCGATAAGGTTGAAAACAGCATCCATAAGGTCGAATACAGTGGTGTCGCGTACGGAAAGTATGTTTCCTTTGCGCAGGACGACGATAAGTATTATATTTATTTTGACGGGACGCAGAAGGACTTTGAATTCTGGCTTGACTACATGGGCTTTGACGAAGAGTACGATGATATAAACCGCGATATCCTGTCAAGGAGCGACAATCCGGCGCTTGCCGAGGCGGTCTCCTGCGGTAACGGGATACATATCCTGAAGCAGGACAGGTGGGAGACTGTCTGCTCCTTCATCATTTCACAGAACAACAATATACCGAGGATAAAGAAGATAATCGCGGCTCTCTCGGAACGCTACGGCGAGCCGATAGGGGAAGGGCATTATGCCTTCCCGACGCCGAAGGCGCTGAACGAAGCCGGTGAAGCCGGACTCGCCGAGCTGAAAACAGGCTTCCGCGCAAAGTATATCGCCGATGCCGCGGCAAGGGTGACCGACGGGCGGCTCGATCTTGACTCTCTCACCGGAAGCACCGAAGAGTGCGAGAAAAAGCTCTGCGAGGTCAAGGGTATCGGACCGAAGGTCGCGCTCTGTTCACTCCTTTTCGGTTTCGGACACTATGATGCCTTTCCGGTCGATGTCTGGATACGGAGAGTGACCGAGAAGTACTTTCCGGTCGGATTCTCGCCGAAGGAGCTGGGACCTTACGCCGGAATAGCACAGCAGTATCTGTTTTACTATGAAAGATACCTGAAAGGAGAAAACGGATGAAAAAGATTCGCGAAGCATCGGGCTTTCTGCCGCTCTGCCGTGCGGAAATGGAGGAGAGGGGCTGGGAGGCTCCCGATTTCGTCTATGTCTGCGGCGATGCCTACACCGATCACCCGTCCTTCGGCGCGGCGATAATCTCGCGCGTGCTTGAGGATGCCGGCTTCCGTGTCGCTATCCTTGCCCAGCCCGATTTTTCCGACTGTTCGGCTTTCCGTGAATTCGGAAGACCTCGGCTCGGCTTCCTTGTGAGCGCAGGCAATATAGATTCCATGGTCGCGCATTACACGGCAGCGAAGAAGCGCCGCTCCTATGACTATTATACGCCGGGCGGAAAAATAGGCAAGCGCCCCGACCGCGCCTGCATAGTATATTCAAACCGCATAAGGGAGGCTTACGACGATATACCGATAATACTCGGCGGGATAGAGGCATCGCTGAGGCGCTTTGCCCACTACGATTATTGGGACAACAGGGTGAGAAATTCTCTGCTGATAGACTCGGGCGCCGATCTTCTGACTTATGGGATGGGTGAGAATATCCTTGTGCGTATAGCCTCACTGCTCGATCGCGGCATACCCGTGAAGAAGATACGCGATGTCCGCGGCTCCGTCTGGGTCGGAAAGGTCGGTGATAAAGTACACTATCCCGTCGCGGCGGAATTCGACGCCTCGGTGCTTAAGACCGACAGGGAAAAATATGCGGAGGCGTTCGGCATACAGTACCGCAATCAGGACTCGGTCAACGGCAAGGCTCTCGTCGAATATTACGGCGACCGTATGCTCGTGCAGAACCCGCCGATGCCGCCGCTTGAGCGCGAAGAGCTTGACCATGTTTACTCCTTGCCCTATATGAGAAATTACCACCCGTCCTACGAAAAGGAGGGTGGCGTGCCGGCAATCGCCGAGGTGAAATTCTCGCTGACCCATAACAGGGGATGCTTCGGCGGCTGTAATTTCTGCGCGCTCGCCTTCCATCAGGGAAGGACCGTTCGCTCTCGCAGCGAGGAGAGCGTGATAGCCGAGGCGAAGCTGCTTACATCGCTTCCCGACTTCAAGGGATATATACACGATGTCGGAGGCCCGACGGCAAACTTCCGGAATCCCGCCTGCGAAAAACAGCTTAAGGACGGCGTATGCCCCTCGCGCAAATGTCTGGTGCCGACTCCCTGCAAAAACCTTCGGGTCGATCACAGCGAGTATATGCACCTTATCGAGTCGATCGAGAGCCTTCCGGGGGTGAAGAAGGTCTTTATCCGCTCGGGGATCAGGTTCGACTACCTTATGGCTGACCGTGACGACAGATTCTTCCGCAAGATGATAAAGGATAACATCTCGGGTCAGCTCAAGGTGGCGCCCGAGCATTGCTCGGCGAATGTGCTGAGCTGTATGGGAAAGCCATCGTGGGAGGTCTACGAGGCATTCCGGAACAAATACTTTGAGCTTTGCCGCAGAATGGGAAAGGATCAGTACATAATCCCCTACCTTATGTCGAGCCATCCGGGATCGACGCTTGACGACGCGATAGAGCTTGCGCTCTATATGAAGAAGGACCATTGCACGCCCGAACAGGTGCAGGACTTCTATCCGACGCCCGGAACGGCGTCGACCGTGATGTATTACACGGGAATAAACCCTCTGACAATGAAAAAGGTGCATGTCGCCACCGATCCGGAGGAAAAGAGGCTCCAGCGCGCGCTCCTTCAGTACAACCGACGGGAGAACGCCGACGCGGTGAGAAAGGCGCTGAGGCTTGCCGGAAGGGAAGACCTCATCGGCTTTTCCGAGAGCTGCCTTGTCAGACCCGAAGAAAAACAGCGCGGCGACCGCAAAAGGATGCCCGAGGGCAGAAGAGCGCCGAAGGCTCCGGATAAAAGACCGTACAACGCAAAAAATAAGACCGGAAGGAAATAAACCTTCCGGTCTTTTTTGCTTTGAAAACTCAGCCTCTGGTCTTGCCGCCGGCGACATTGATCGTGACGCCGTGTATGTAACCGGCTCTGTCGCTCGCGAGGAAGGCGACGGTATTCGCAACCTCGGAGAGCTTGCCCGAGCGCTGGAGCGGTATCGTCGATACCTTGCTGTATCCTTCGCGGAGCTGCTCGACGGTGATGCCGCGGGTGTAGGCGAGAGCCGACTCGTATGCGAGGGTGCGCAGACCTGTTGCCTCAAGGATGCCGGGAGCGATACCGACTACGCGGACACCCTTCTTTCCGAGTTCCTTTGCCCACGAACGGGTGAGGGCATTTACACCGTTCTTTGTCGCGGCATAGACGCTCTGACCTTCCGAGCCTTCAAGGCCGGATTCGGACGACATATTGATGATGACGCCCTTTCTGTTCTTCACCATGACCCTTGCGGCTGCCTGCGAGCAGAAGAAAAGTCCCTTGAGGTTTACATTCATGACCTTGTCCCATACGGCTTCGTCAAGCTCGCACTGACCCGCCTCGTCAACGAGAAGTCGGGGAATGTTGATGCCCGCATTGTTAACTATGACATCGACGGTGCCGAAGGTCCCGACAGCCTTTTCGACCATGGCGTCGACATCGGCTTTCTTCGTTACATCGGTCTTCACATAGATATATTTTCCGTTTCCGGCGTTGAATTCGGGGGCTTTGTCGCTTATATCGCAGACGGTGACATACGCTCCGTCGTCGAGAAGCTCCTGAACCGTTGCATATCCGATACCCGATGCGCCGCCGGTGACGATGATGGACTTGCCTTCAAGTCCGAGCCAAGAATTACTCATTTTGCAAAATCCTCCTGAAAATATTTCGGAGACATTATATCACGCTTCGAAAAAAATTTCAAGTTATATCCCGAGAATTATTCCGGCAAATGTGAAATATATGAGGAGTGAAACTATATCGACGACGGTCGTTATCGCGGGGCTTGCGACAAGAGCCGGATCGAGCCCGATCTTTTTCGCAAGGAGCGGAAGAGCTGCGCCGGCGAGCTTTGCGCACACTACCGTGGTGCCGAGGGTGAGAGAGACGACCGCCGCGACGGCGAGGGTCACGCCCTCTGTCCCGAGGATCAGCATATCGACAATAAAGACCTTCAGAAAGCAGGCAGCCGACAGGGACAGACCGCAGAGGATCGCCACGCGGAATTCCTTGAAAGCCACCTTCGGGATGTCCTTCGGCGAGATCTCGCCGAGCGAGAGCGCACGGATGACCGTGACCGATGCCTGCGATCCCGAATTTCCTCCGGTATCCATAAGCATGGGGATGAATGCCGTGAGCGCAACAAGGGAGGCGAGCGCGCTCTCGAAATGTGTGATGATAAGACCCGTGAAGGTCGCGGATACCATCATAAGGAGCAACCACGGTATCCTTGAGGCGAAGGTGCGCATGACTCCGGTTTTGAGGTATGGCTTTTCGCCCGGCGTGACGCCCGCCATGATCGAAATATCTTCGCTTGCCTCATCGCGTATGACATCTATCGCGTCGTCGAAGGTGACGATCCCGACGAGCCTTGATTCACCGTCGACGACCGGCACCGCGAGAAGGTCGTATTTTGAGATCACATCGGCTGTTGCCTCGCGGTCGGTCAGGGTCGTGACCGATATGACCGAGGGATCCATTATCTCTCCCACCGTTCTGTCCTCGGGAGAGAAGAGCAGGTCGCGCAGGTCGACCGTTCCCGTGAGCCTTCTTTTCGCATCGGTCGCGTAAGCCACATATACCGTCTCTCTGTCGGCTCCGGTCGCCCTGATGTAGTCTATCGCTTCCGGGACACGCATATTTTCCTTGAGGACTATGAATTCGGAGGTCATGATCCCCGCAGCCGAGTCCTCCGGATACTGCATTATGAGGTTTATCGCGTTTCTCGTTTCCTTTGTCGCAAGGCGCATAACACGACTCACGATACCTGCGGGCATCTCCTCGAGCATATCTACGGCATCATCGGTGAAAAGCTCCTCGATAAGCCCCGAAAGCTCCGCGTCCCCCATCCCGCGTATGATATTTTCCTGTGTCCCCGGATCAAGACAGGCGAAGACCTCTGCCGCCGCGTCCTTGCCGAGAAGTCTGAATGTCACGACCTGCGCCTCTTTCGGTAGCTCCGAGATAAGCTCCGCCGCGTCGGGCGGGAGAAGAGCCGCGAGAAGGTCTATCAGTGCGCCGAACCTTTTTTCTTCAAGAAGGCTCAGCACGAGCTTTTCTTTATCCAGATCCATGAATATTCCTTTCCCGCGGATAAAAAAGAGAAATCCGCGGTTGCTTTTTTCAGTATTATGTGATAAAATAAAACAGAATAATCATTCGGAAAGGGAGTGTGCGCTTTGTTCGTTATCGGGATCGCGGGAAAGACAGTGGGCATTGATAACAGGTATGCCCTTGTCCGAAGGCTTTGCGACGATTATATCTGCGACAAAAGTCCGGATTTTACCGTCCGTGCCTCCGACAGCGAGATCGGAAATGAAAAGCGCGCGGCTGTTTCGTCGGTGTCGGATGCCTACGCCGAGAGCGTCTGCATCTACCGTAATATCTGCCGGAGGATGCCGGAATACGGAGCCTTTCTTTTTCATTCGGCGGTGGTCGAGTGCGACGGGAGGGCTTATGCATTCGCCGCGCCGAGCGGCACCGGAAAATCGACGCACGCCATGCTCTGGCTGAAGCATTTCGGCGACCGCGCAAGGATGATCAACGGGGACAAGCCGATATTCAGGCGCGACGGTGAGGACTTTTTTGCCTACGGAACGCCGTGGTGCGGAAAGGAGGGGCTGAACGAGAACACCCGCTCGCCTCTCAGTGCGATATGCTTCCTCGAGAGGGGAAAGGAAAACCGGATAGTGCGGATCGGCAGGAGCGAAGCGGTGAATCTTATCTTTCCGCAGATACTTATGCCCGAAAGTGAGGAGGATGTCGCAAGGCTCTTTCCGCTGCTCGGTGACCTTGTGTCGTGCGTCGGGTGCTACCGGCTGACCTGCAATATTTCCGACGAAGCGGTAGATGTTGCATATAAAGGAATGAACGATAATGCTGAGAGGACAATAAAATGAAAAGGAAACAGGGATTCATAGTCGATAAGATCGCGGGCGAAAATGTCGCCGTACCGGTCGGGGAGATGTCGAAGAGCTTTCACGGTATGATAAAGCTGAACGGCACCGCGCTCTTCATCTGGGAGCAGCTTGAAAACGATGTGACCGAGGAGCAGATCACCGACGCGCTGACCGAAGCCTACGAGGTCGACCGCACCCGCGCCGCCGCCGATGTTGCGCGCATAGTCGGAGCGCTCAGAGATGCCGGGATCGTCACGGAGGACTGAGAGCTACCGCCTTTCGGAGCTTGAAGGTATCATCCGCCGTGTCATCGAAAGCGGCGGGGAGTTCGAGCTTTATCCGAAAGGAACGAGTATGCTCCCGCTGATACATGAGGGGCGCGATTCGGTGATGCTTTCGGCTCTTCCGGAGGAGCTTTCACCCGGTGATACGGTGCTTTACCGCCGTGAGGGCGGCGCTTATGTGCTTCACAGGATCGTCGGCAGAGAGGGTGAGAGCTTCACTATGTGCGGCGACAATCAGTACCTGCCCGAGAAGGGGATACGGAGAGAGCAGATGATAGCGTACGCTTCCGCCTTCATAATAAACGGCAGGAGGATCGAAGCCGACTCACCCGAGAACCTTCGCTATGTGAGGCGCCGTAAAAATCTGAAGCTGCGACGGATATACCTGCCGATCGTCGGCAGATTCCGGAAACTGTCCGGAAGGAGATGACTCTTTTTTGACCGAATACAGAAACAATTATACCGAGATAGACCTTCGCAGGATAGCCGGAAATGTCTCTGCCATCTGCCGGAGCCTTCCGGCAGATATACATAAGCTCGCCGTGGTGAAAGCCGATGCCTACGGTCACGGAGCTGTCCCCGTAGCACTGACGGCGCTGTCCTCGGGGGCGGATTTCCTCGGCGTTGCGATACCCGAGGAGGGCGAGGAGCTGCGACGCGCAGGAATAAGCGCTCCGATACTTGTTCTCGGAGAGGTGAATTACCGCGGAGCCGAAGCGAGCGTGCTTGAAGGTCTTACGCAGACCGTCTGCGATCCCGACGATGTGAGGATGCTCGGTGAGCTTTGTAAAATACACGGCAGGACGGCCGATGTTCACCTCAAGCTCGACACGGGTATGGGTAGGATAGGCGCACGGACAGAGGGCGAGGTCCTTTCGGTGCTTGAAGCGCTCTCGCACGAGCCTTCGGTAAGGCTTACGGGTGCCTTCACACATTTTGCCGATGCCGACGGAGAGAGCGAGGATTACACTCTCCTCCAGATAGAAAAATTTGAAGAGCTGACCTCGCTTTTGCCGCAGGGAATAATACGCCACGCCGGCGCAAGTTCGGGGATAATCAGATTCCCGCAGGCTTATTACGATATGGTAAGGCTCGGGATAATAATGTACGGTTATTCTCCGCTCCCGGGGTATGACTGCGTAAAGCCCGCGCTGTCGTGGTACACCGAGGTGGCTTTTCTGAAGGAGCTTTCGGCGGGAGACTGTGTGAGCTACGGTTGCACCTTCCGCGCACCACGAAGGATGAAGGTTGCGACCCTTGCGGTCGGTTACGGCGACGGATATTTCAGAGCCTTTTCGGGTCGGGCGGATGTCCTTGTTTGCGGGAAGCGCTGTCCGATCATCGGAAGGATCTGCATGGATCAGATGCTTGTCGATGTCTCATCCGTCGACGGTGTGAAAAAGGGTGACCGCGCGGTGCTTCTCGGGCGTGACGGCGAAGAAACGATAGACGCGTGCGAGCTTGCCGACCGTATCGGCACGATACCTTATGAGATACTTCTCGCCCCTTCGCGCAGGGTACCGAAGCAATATATTGAATGAAGAAAGGTCGACCTTATTAAATGAACCTGTGTTTTTCGACGCTCGGATGCACCGAGCGGTCGCTTAAGGATATAATTTCGCTCGCCGCACGCTACGGGATAGAAGATCTTGAGCTTCGCGGAATGAGCGGCGGCACCGATATTTCGGTGATCCCCGAATTTTCCGACGAAAATATCGGAGATACAAAGGAAATGTTTCTGCGCGCCGGGATCAGACCCGCAGTCCTCGGAACATCGTGCGCCTTCCATTCGGAGAAAAAGCTCGAAGCGGCGCTCGATGAGGGCAGACGGAGCATCACGCTTGCAAAGAAGCTCGGGATCCCTTATATAAGAGTTTTCGGAAATAAATTCGGAGATGACCGCAGGGCGGCAACGCAAAGGGTCATCGACGGGATCGGAGAGCTTTGCGACTTTGCCGCCGACAGCGGCGTGTCGGTACTTCTCGAGGTCCACGGAGATTTCTGCAATGAGGCGGCGCTGTCGCCGGTCGTTGACGGGCTTTGCGGCACTGAAAACTTCGGCATCATATGGGACATTGCCCATTCGCACGCCGATTACGGCGACGATTTCCTGCGCTTTTACGATTTCATCGTGCCTTATACGAGGCATGTTCATATCAAGGACTTTGATTCCGGCACCGGAAAGCTCGTCCTCCCGGGCAAGGGAGACATCCCGATAGTTCCGATAGTGAAAACCCTGCTCGACGGCGGCTACGACGGCTGTTTCTCGCTCGAATGGGAGAGCCTGTGGCATCCTGAGCTTCCGCCGCTTGAAGAGGCGCTCGACAGCCTTTTTGCATTGCTGTCGGACGCCGGACTTGTTTGAAGAAAGGACACAGAAATGTACAGAAGACCGCAGAAAAGAGAAGACCTGCCGCAAAATATTCCGTGGAGCGACGACATCTCCGTGCTGTCGGAGAGCGTTGCCGTCGGGAAAAAAGCCGCACCGAACAGGATAGTCTATCAGGCTATGGAGGGCTGTGACGGCACACATTCGGGAAGTCCCGATGAGCTTACCGTGCGCCGCTACCTGCGCTTTGCCGCGGGAGGCCCCGGACTTATCTGGTTCGAGGCTACGGCGATATTGCCGGAGGGAAGGGCAAACCCGCGTCAGATGTGGCTGACCGAAGAGAACAGGGATGCCTTTGCGGCACTTGTTGAGAAGATCAAGAGCGTCTGCCTTAAGGAAAACGGCTATGAGCCGCTCCTTATCTGCCAGCTCACCCATTCGGGAAGGCACTCTAATCCGAACGGCTTCCCGGAGCCTCTCATTGCCGTCAACAAGGAGATATTCGAGGGCGAAAAAGCGCTCGGTACCGATCGGATCCTTTCCGACGGCTACCTTGACGCCCTGCCCGAAAGGTATGCCGCGTCGGCAAGGCTCGCGGAGAGCGCCGGCTTTGACGGTGTCGATGTGAAGGCGTGTCACGGCTACCTTCTGTCGGAGCTTCTGTCGGCTTACGCCCGTGAAGGGAAGTACGGCGGAACTCTTGAAAACCGCGAACGGCTCCTGCTCGATTCGGTAAAGGCGGTGAAGTCCTCTGTCGGAGGGAATATGACCGTTGCCTCGCGCTTCAATGCCTATGACGGGTATCCTTATCCTTACGGACTCGGCGATTCCGGAGTCCCCGGCGTTCCCGACCTTACCGAGGCGAAGAAGATAGCCGCCGACCTTGTCGCCGCGGGTGTCGGACTGCTTGACATAACGATGGGAAATCCCTACTATAATAATGAGGTCAACCGTCCGACGGCGTTTGCAAAGGCGGAAGAGCCGCTCGCGAGCGCCATGCGGATGATAAACGGAGCGGGCGAGGTCGCCTCGGTCTGCCAAAGTGTTCCCGTAGTTTCGACGGGCTGGAGCTTTTTCGGCTCGCTCGCGCCGAATGTCGCCGCGGGATGTGTGAAGGCGGGGCTTTCGGCGATGGTCGGATTCGGGCGGCAGACCTTCTCTTACCCAGACCTTGCCCGCGACATAGCGGCGGGGCGGGAAATGAAAGGCGACCGGCTCTGCCTTACCTGCGGTAAGTGTACCGAGCTTATGCGCGCCGGAAGCACGCCGGGATGCGTCGTTTACGACAAAGAGGTCTACCTTCCGCTTTACAGAGAAAAAGTAATGAAAAAAGGAGATAAATAAAGGTCATGAAAGCATTTGTAGCCTGCCCGCACGGGGTTAATTTCGATACATTCTTTACGCCCGAAAATGTCGCGCTTGCCGAGAGCCTCGGCGAGATATGCTGGAAGGAGCAGAGCGGCAAGCTGACAGCCGACGACATCGACGAGAGGATCGCCGACTGCGATACATATATAACCTTCTGGGGATCGCCGAAGCTCGATGAGGGGATCCTTGCACGGGCGCCGAAGCTGAAGCTCCACACTCACCTTTGCGGTACGGTCGTGCCTGTAACGAGCGACGAAGAATGGGAGCGAGGCATCAGAGTCATCTGCGGCAACGATTGGTTCGCGCGCTCGGTCGCCGAGGGGACGGTCGCCTATATCCTTGCCGCGTTGCGCGATATTCCGTATTTCAGCGCAAAGCTTAAGGGCGGTGAATGGAAAAAACAAACCGATACGAACATCGGGCTTTCGGGCAGGAAGGTCGGCATCGTCAGCTACGGCACGATAGCGCGCTACCTCGTTCCGCTGCTGAAGCCCTTCGGCTGTGACATTTCGGTCTACGATATAAAGCCCCTGCCCGAAGAGGATGTGAAAAAATACGGGCTGACGCAGGTCAGCCTTGAAGAGCTTTTCTCTGAGAGCGAGATAATAACGCTTCACACTCCGCTGATTGACGCGACGCATCACCTTATCGGAAAGGAGCTGCTCGGAATGATAAAGCCCGGCGCGCTCTTTGTAAATACCTCGCGCGGAGCCGTCGTCGATGAGGCGGCGCTGGTAGAGGAACTGAAAACGGGGCGCTTCCGTGCCTTCCTCGATGTGTACGAGAAGGAACCGGTGAAGCCCGGAAATCCGCTCCTTGAGCTTGACAATGTCATAATGATGCCGCATATGGCGGGTCCGACGGTCGATCTGCGGCAGGTGATAACGAAGGATCTCCTGATTGAGAGCGCGGGATTCATTGACCGCGGAGAGCCGCTCGCGCACGAGGTGCTTCGCGCCCGCGTCGAGCAGATGTCACGAAGATAAACAGGCAAAAAATAATATAAAGAAAAACCTCGCAGATTTCTGCGAGGTTTTTTTCGTAAAGTTACCAACTCTACGACGGGATTATACCACAAAGCCCCTCCAATGTCAATAGAATTTCGAAAAAATATTTTATTTGTCCATTGATTTGTGAACAAAATCCATTTGAGCTTCATTTTTATGGTCTTAAAAGCCCTTTTTACTTCGTAGAGTTGGTAACTCTGCGAAAAAGATTCGCGTCTTACCGCGAAAAACAAATCAGAAAAGGAGAAAAAACCATGAAAAGAAGCACCAAAAGGGGTTTCACTATCGTCGAGCTGGTCATCGTGATTGCGATAATTGCCATACTCGCGGCAGTGCTTATCCCGACCTTCGCAAGCCTTATTCAGAAGGCTAACGTGTCGAAGGACACACAGCTCGTGCGCAACCTCAACACAGCACTTGTGGCGGACAATGCGGAGCACAAGACCATGACCGACGCGCTCAAGGCAGCTGCGGCATTCGGCTACGACGTCGGAAAGATCAATGCCTCGGCAACGGGCAACGAGATCCTCTGGGACGGCAAGAACGATGTTTTCTGCTACTTCAAGGACGGTAAGGTCGAGTACATCCCCGAAACGAGCCTCAAGAACGGTGAGGTCACTACAGCCGAGACCTACAAGCTCTGGAAGATCTATGACAAGGCTCCTAAGGATCAGACCTTCTCGATTTATTGGAACAGCGAAGCCGCCCCCGATTTCGGTGACAAAAATCTCACCGTCGGCTTTGACGCGGGCAAATGCCTTGCTATTACAGCACTGACATATAAGGGCAAGACCGGCACGTCGCAGGATGTAGTTATCCGCACGAACGGTATTTCGACTGTACTTACCATTGATGCAGGGAGTGACAATGTCGACTTCTACGGGGTTGCAAAGAAAATTCAAGTTACAGACGTCAAAGGTGAGTCACTTCACATTTATGGTGCTTGCAGCGAGCTGTCGGTAACTAAGGGACATGTTAAGGTCGAATCGACCGGCGTCGTGTTTAATGTTGAGAGCGTTGGCACAGATGCCAAGCTTACAAATAATGGCTATATCGCAAAGGTGACGGCAAGCAATGTTACAGTCGTCGGAGCGCAAGTCGGCGGCGATTATAACATATATGATCTGAAGGGTTTGGAAATCTTCAGAGATATTGTTAACTCGGGCGCGAATACTTTTGGTGATACAAAGGTCGTTTTGCAGAAGGACATAAGGCTTAACGACGGCTGGACTCCCATCGGAATCGGTGGAAGACATAATGCGGCTGCAAAGCCGTTCAGTGGCATCTTTGATGGAAACAACAAGACCATTTCGAATTTGAACAATAAGGGCTACAATCCCGATAAAGATCAAATCTACAACGATGTATATACGAGCGGTAGTGAAACGGCATATGCATACGGCTTGTTCGGACTGGTTAAAAACGCTACGATAATGAATTTGACCCTGACCGATGTTGACATTGATACATCAAGGATTCAGATGACAGGCGACTCTGTTGCGGCGCTTGTCGGCTTCGGTATGGATAATGTTACTATCACCGGTATCACTGTCAACGGTTCGGTTACAGCGGTCGATGCCGTTGCCGGCGTCTTGGGAAGAGCGTATAATTCGACTGCCAACAACACTCAAGCGGCGTTGACAATCAGCAATTGTGTCAACAATGCAGAAATTACCGTTATTGGTAACGACGGCGGATCAAAAGCAGCTGGAATTGTTGGATATGTTAATTATGATTGCAACAAAACTCAACTGAAGAATACCGTTAAAATAATGAATAATACGAATAATGGAGTTCTTCACGGATATGCATACACTGCTGGAATTACTGTATTATGCTCAACCAACTCAGAAATAACAGTGTCCGACAATAAAAACACTGGTGCAATCTATGTTCCTACGGAAAAGAAAACTGTAGACGGCATAATTGCATATACTTCCGGCGCAAAAGACATAGGTACAACCAATATCAATGAAGGAAAAATATACATCAACAATGTCGCACAAAATAATAGCTAAACAAGCAAAAGCTGATTTATACAACATTACATACCAATCAGTTGCCGAAAGCAAATAATGGTACTCTTCAAATGATATATAATTGACAGCATGTTTAAGCCCCCGCCGCCGCGAGGATTTCCTCGCGGCGGCGGGTTATATTTAAAATGGTACGGGAAAACTTTGCTTCTGTCGAATGACGACCGCCCAAACCGAGGCTCCCTCTGGGAGGGAGCTGGATTTCCGACCCGCAGGGGAGGAAAGACTGAAGGAGCCCGCGAAATGAAGGATTTACGATTGCGAACGGTCTGCTTGCCTGTAAAAAAATAATATACCGCCGGCTCTTTCAGTCGCCTTCGGCGCCAGCTTCCTCCCGGAGGAAGCCTCTTGTCCGCGTAAACCTTTTCTTTGTTTTACAGGGCGATTGTCCTTCCAAAAAACATTAATTCCGGGTGATGACTTCACCCTTCAGTGCATAAAGTGCGAGAATCGGCGGCGGGCATTTTTATGTTGTTTTTTGACGGACGATCTGCCTTTTCAATCGAGGAAGGTCTTCCAATCCGAGAAGTCCCGCACGACGCGGTCAACGCCGCCGGCAGAGGCGTAATACTCTTTATCCTTGTCATCGCTGACCACCGCGATGACGCGCCCGATACCCGCGCGGCGCGCCGAGGCTACGCCCGCGTGCGAATCCTCAAGTACGAGACATTCCGAAGGGGAGGCGCCTATAAGCTCCGCCGCGCGGAGGTATATCTCCGGATCGGGCTTGCCGGGAAAGCTCCCGTCGTCAAGGACGACCTTACTGCGGTCAAACCATTTGCCGAGTCCGAAATATTCAAAATAAAAGTCAACATTATACCTGTCCGATCCGGTCGCTATCGTGTGCGGGATGCTTTTCTCATTGAGATAGTCGAGAAATTCCGCGACGCCCTTCACAAAGTGAAATTCCTCGGGCTTAAGCATACAGCGTCGGCGGTATTCCGCCTCCTTTTCGTATGCGAGCCGCTCGGTCTCCTCATCCGATATGTCGCCGAAAAAGTCGTGAAGTATATGTGTATTGTCCCGTCCGAGGATACGGCGGTCTATGTCGCTCATATCAAGCTCGCCGCCCCCGTGTTCGGGAATGAAATCGTGCCATACCGCACGGTGTATGTGCGAATCGAACACCATCGTGCCGTTGAAATCAAGTATCACCGCGTTTATTTTGCTTCCGTTGTCTCTCATAGTCTCTCCGCTTTTTTATATTTTCCAAAAGTATATCATCTTTTTACCCGTCAGTCAAGTGGCGGGCTTTCTTTTATCCGCCCGATGTTGCAAAAGTCCGCGATTTTTCTTGCAAAAGGTTTCGGCTTGTCCGGCACTCCTTGACAAGCGGATAATGAAGGCTTATAATTTTTATCGTAAATACTTATTATCGGGAGAATTTTTTCAATGAAAATGACCTTCAGATGGTACGGCGAGAAGGACTGCATACCCCTGAATTACATAAAGCAGATCCAGGGGATGACGGGTGTCGTCACCGCCGTATATGACGAGCCGGTGGGCGCGGTCTGGAGCCTTGACAGGCTTCTTCATCTCAAAAAGCTCTGCAACGACGCGGGACTTGAGATGGAAGTGATCGAGTCGATCCCCGTTCACGAGGATATAAAGCTCGGCAAGCCCTCACGCGACAGGTACATCGAGGCTTACAGGCAGAACATCATCAACTGCGGCAAGGCGGGGGTGAAGTGCGTCTGTTACAATTTTATGCCCGTGTTTGACTGGTTCCGGACGAATCTTTACTATAAGCACGCCGACGGCTCGACCTCGCTTTCCTACAGCGAAGCCGATTTTGCACGGCTCGACCGCAAAAATCTCCGCCTCCCCGGCTGGGATGAGAGCTATACGCCCGACGAGCTTAACGGTCTGCTCCTTGATTACGAGGGGATGACGCACGAGAAGCTCTTTGAGAACTTCGTCTACTTCCTGAACGGGATCATGCCCGCCTGTGATGTCTCGGGTGTCAATATGGCGGTACATCCGGACGATCCGCCGTGGGACATCTTCGGTCTGCCGAGGATCGTCGGCAGGGAAGAGGATTACGACAGGCTGTTTGCAGCTGTCCCGAATCCTCACAACGGAATTACCTTCTGCACAGGAAGCCTCGGTGCCGGTCGCTTCAACGACCTTCCGAAGATGGCGGCGAAGTACGCGAAGAGGATATACTTCGCGCATCTGCGTCAGCTCAAATATACCTCCGAGACCGACTTTTTTGAAAACGGGCATCAGACGGCGGAGGGCAATGTCGATATTTATTCGATAGTCAGAGCGCTTGAGGAAAACGGCTTTGAGGGCTACCTCCGCCCCGACCACGGACGCAATGTCTGGGGCGAGGACGCGAAGCCGGGCTACGGACTCTTTGATCGCGCCATGGGGGCGTGTTACCTTCAGGGGATCTTCGAGGCGGTCGACAAGGATATTGAAAAGGAGAAAAGAAAATGATACCTTTCAGAGTTGATCTTAAGGACAAAACGGCGGTCATCACGGGAGCCGGCGGAGTTATCTGCTCCGAAATGGCGAGAGCGCTTGCCGAGTGCGGTGCGAAGGTCGCGTTGCTCGATATAAACTACGAGGCGGCTGAGAAGGTCGCTTCGGAAATCGGAGAGAACGCCCTTGCGGTAAAGTGCAACTGCCTTGACAGGGAGAGCATAAAGGAAGCCGCGGAGAAGGTACACGCGACCTTCGGACAGGTGAACTTTCTCATAAACGGAGCGGGAGGAAACAATCCCCGCGCGACGACCGACAATGAGACAATGACGCCCGATACCGAGGGGATAAAGGACTTTTTTGCGCTCGAGGAGAGCGGACTCAGATTTGTTTTCGATCTCAATATAACCTCGGCGTTCCTCGTGACACAGGTCTTTGCCGAGGATATGGTGAAGACGGGCGGCAATATCATAAATATTTCGTCGATGAACGCCTATCGCCCGCTGACGAAGATACCGGCATACAGCGCGGCGAAAGCGGGGATCTCCAACCTTACACAATGGCTTGCGGTGCATTTCGCGCCCTGCGGCATACGCTGCAACGCGATAGCTCCCGGATTTTTCGTGACCAATCAGAACCGCGGACTGCTCTTCAACGCCGACGGAACGCCGACGGCGAGGACGGGCAAGATACTTGCCGCGACGCCTATGAAGAAATTCGGAGAGATCTCCGACCTTATCGGATGCCTGCTCTGGCTCGCAGACGATGCCTCGAGCGGCTTTGTCACCGGAACGGTGATCCCGGTCGATGGGGGCTTCTCGGCTTATTCGGGGGTCTGATATATGGGAGACTTTTTCGGCGACGGACTGCTCCTTTCGGGGCAGACAGCGCAGAATATTTACTACGGCATAAAGGATCTGCCGATAATCGACTATCACTGTCACCTTGATGAGCGCGCAATAGCCGAGGACAGGCATTTTTCGGGACTCGGGGAGCTTTGGCTCGCCGGAGATCACTACAAGTGGCGCGCGATGAGGCTCTGCGGTGTGAGCGAGGACTATATCACCGGCAGCAGAAGCTACCGGGAAAAATTCCTCAGGTATGCCGAGATCATGCCGAGGCTCATCGGAAATCCGCTCTATTATTGGACTCATATGGAGCTTAAGAGCCTTTTCGGGATAGACATTCCGCTCAATGCGGCGAGCGCCGGGGAAATACTCTCGGAGGCTGACGCAAAGCTCGCAAATATGTCGGTCTGCTCGCTCCTGAAAAAATTCAGGGTCGAGTATATCGCGACGACCGATGACCCCATGAAGGAGCTTAAGTATCACGGTGTGACAGACGGAGTAAAGGTCTGCCCGACCTTCCGCCCCGACCGGTGCTTCAAGGAGGGTATAGACCGCGGACTGCTCGAAACACGGCTCGACTATTTCATATCGAAGGGCTGCCGCATTGCCGACCACGGCTTTGACTTTGTCGATGCCGGGAACGAGGATCTGCGCTGGCTGATAGAGCAGTGCTACCGCAAGGGCATCGTGCTCCAGCTCCATTTCGGGACTTTCAGAAACATAAATTCGGGAGCCTTCTCGTCGATAGGCGCCGACGCGGGCTTTGATGTCTTCCGTGCCTCGGTCGATACCGACGCATTGGCAAGGATACTTGATGAAGAGCTGCAAAAGCTCGGTGGACTGCCGCAGATAATACTCTATCCGCTGAACGACAACAGCCTCCGCGTACTCGCCGCGATAAGCGGCGCCTTCCCGAATGTGCTGATCGGCGCGGCGTGGTGGTTCAACGATACGGTGTGCGGTATCCGCCGCCAGATGGAAACGGTATCGGAATATGCCGCCTTCGGAACACAGCTCGGTATGCTCACCGACAGCAGGTCGTTCTCGTCCTATGTAAGGTTCGACTTCTACCGCCGTCTGCTCGCCGATTTCATCGCCGCGAAGGTCGACGCGGGTGAGTATGACAGGGACAGCGCCGCATCCCTTGCCGCGGATGTGGCTTATAACAATGTGAGGAGACTTATTTATGGATAAAGTGATCCCCGTGGTCGTGATAAGCGACCTTGAAGATACGGAAAAGACGCTCGGCAGCCTCCGCATGGGCGGGATAAACTGTGCCGAGATAACATTCAGGACGCCGTGCGCCGCGGAAGCGATAAGGCTCGGACTCGAGCTTTATCCCGATATGAACATAGGTGCGGGTACAGTCATCAACGCCGTACAGTGCCGTGCGGCGCTTGAGGCGGGGGCAAAATTCATCGTCTCGCCCGGCTTTTCGGATGAGGTCGCCGCGATCTGCCGTTGGGAAAATGTTACTTATTACCCCGGCTGTGTGACCCCCACCGAGATAATGCACGCGATAGATGAGGGATTTGAGATCGTCAAATTCTTCCCCGCGGGCATATACGGCGGACTTTCGGCGATAAAGGCGCTCGCGGCACCCTTTCCGCAGGTGAAGTTCATCCCGACGGGCGGGGTGAGCCTTTCAAACCTTGCCGAATTTCTTTCGTGCGACAGGGTCTTTGCCGTCGGCGGAAGTTTTATGATGAAGGGCGATATTACCGAAAACTGCAAGGAGATAGTTAAGATATGCGGGTCGTTACATTCGGAGAAATAATGCTGAGGCTGGCGCCCGAGGGCAACCTTCGCTTTTTGCAGAGCGGGAGCTTTGAGGCGCTCTTCGGCGGTGCCGAGGCAAATGTAGCCGTCGGACTTGCGAATTTCGGCGTCGATGCGGCTTTTATCACGAAGCTGCCGAAGCACGAGATAGGGCAGGCGGCGGTGAATTCGCTGCGCCGCTACGGGGTAGATACCTCTTATATTGCGAGAGGCGGGGACCGTGTGGGCATCTATTACTGCGAAAAGGGCGCAGGTCCCCGTCCCGGCAAGGTCATATACGACCGCGCAGGCTCCGCGGTGTCGCTCTCGGAGGGCCCGGACTACGATTTTGCCGCAGCACTCAAGGGTGCCGATTGGTTCCATATCACCGGAATAACCGCCGGTGTCGTGAAGACCGATGTGATACTTTCGGCTCTCGAAGCGGCAAAGGCTGCCGGAGCCGTCGTTTCGGTAGACTACAATTACCGCTCAAAGCTCTGGACCCGTGATGAGATGAAGACGGTTATGCGGAAGATCGTCCCGTGTGCCGATGTCTTTATCGGTGGGGAGACCGACGCCTGCGACCTTCTCGGAAAGAGACCCGAAGACCCGATGAAGGCGCTTTACGAAAGCTACGGCTTCCGTGCGGTCGCGTCTACCTCTCGCGAGAGCATATCGGCAAGCGACAATATAATCGGCGCAAGGCTCATCACAGGCGGCAGGGAATATCTTTCGCGAAAGTACCCCGTCCGCATAGTCGACCGCGTCGGCGGAGGCGATGCCTTCGACGCCGGACTGATCTATGCGATGCTCAGCGGATACGAGCCGGCTTATGCGCTTGAATTTGCAGTTGCGGCGAGTAGCCTTAAACACACCGTCGAGGGCGATTTTGCCGTTGCGGGTGTGGAGGAAGTGGCTTCTCTCGCCGGCGGTGACGCGGCGGGGAAGGTAATAAGATAAAACTTTTCCGTTAAAAAAGAGTTTTTCTGTTGACAGAACAAAATATCAGTGATATAATATAGCAGCCGTTATACAACAGCTGCTATATTTTTGCACGGAGGTGCGCTTATGCCGCCAAAACCGAAATTCACAAGGGAAGAGGTCGTGTCCGCGGCTCTTGACCTTGTAAGAGAAAAGGGAGCCGACGCTCTCACCTCACGCGGACTCGGAGAGTATCTCGGATGTTCGTCCTGTCCGATATTCACACTTTTTGCCGATATGGATGATCTGAAAAAAGAGGTAGGAAAGGAGGCGAAGGCGCTTTTTGACTCCTATATGGAGGTCGCTGAGGAATATACTCCGGCGTACAAAAAGCGCGGTATGCAGTGGGTGAAGTTTGCCTCGGAGGAGAAACAGCTCTTCCGTATGCTTTTTATGGAACGGGTTATCCCCGATTCCGACTTTGACCATGCGATACGCGCGATCCCCTTCGGAAAGGACAGGGACATCAACATCATAATGCGCGATTACCGCGCGAGTGCCGCGCAGGCTGAGTTTATTTTCAGCCAGATGTGGATATACACATACGGACTCTGCACGCTGTCGGCTACGGACGTATGTGAATTTTGTGAGGATGAGGTGTCGGCGCGGCTCAGCACTGTCTTCGGCGGACTCATAGCTTCCGTGAAGAGCGGTGTGAAGGATATCACGCCGGTAATGGCGGACTCCTCCGACGGAAAAGCGATAACGAAACAGCATCCGGATCTCGGAAGAGAGACGCCGGAAAACAACAGATAATCTTTTTGAAGAAAGGAAGCATCAATGCTTTATATCAGTCATCTTACGAAAAATTACGGGGACAAGAAGGCGGTCGACGATCTGACGCTTCATATAGCCCCGGGAGAGATATGCGGCTTTATCGGACACAACGGTGCCGGAAAGACCACAACGCTCAAGGCAACGGTCGGGATACTTGACTTTGACTCGGGCGATATAAAGGTCGGCGGGATCTCGGTGAAGGACGATCCGGTCGCCGTGAAAAAGCAGATAGCCTATATTCCCGACAATCCCGACATCTACGAATTTATGACGGGGATGCAGTACCTCGGCTTCATTTCTGACATTTTCGGGATAAGCAGGACCGACAGAAAGACAATGATCGACAAATACGCAGATCTCTTCGAGCTTACGCATGCCCTCGGTCAGCCCGTGTCGTCGTACTCGCACGGAATGAGGCAGAAGCTCGCCGTGATCTCGGCGTGGATACATCAGCCGCGGCTGATCCTTCTTGACGAGCCTTTTGTCGGGCTCGATCCGAAGGCGGCGCATATCCTCAAAGGAATGATGAGAGAGCATTGCGACGCGGGCGGCGCGATATTCTTCTCGACCCATGTTCTCGAGGTCGCCGAAAAGCTCTGCGACAGGGTCGCCATAATCAAGGGCGGAAAGCTGATCCGTGAGGGAAGTGTCGAGGAGATAACCGGCGACGACAGCCTTGAGGATGTCTTCCTTGAACTGGAGGGCGAATGATGCTTGCGGCACTTCTTAAAAAACAGCTTTTCGAGATAAACCAGAGCTTCTTTATCAACAGGAAAACGGGAAAGAAAAGGTCGCAGGCATCAAGCATTACGCTGATAGTGCTTTATGCGATCCTTATGGCCTTCATCATCGGCGGAATGTTCACGGTCCTCGCGATCGGTATATGCAAGCCTATGAATGATTCTGGCATGGGATGGGTGTATTTTACGATGTTTCGCCTGATCGCGGTCGCCATGGGAGTCTTCGGAAGCGTTTTCAACACTTATTCGGGGCTTTACCTTGCGAAGGATAATGATCTTCTGCTCTCGCTCCCGATACCGGTCGGCAAACTTGTTTTGTCAAGACTTCTCGGAGTCTTTGTTATGGGCTTTATGTTCTCGGAGGTAGTCATTGTCCCCGCCATAGCGGTTTATGCGATCGTGGCGCCGTTCGGTATCCATACCCTGACAGGCGCGCTGACGACATTCCTGACCGTGCCGATGGAGGTGCTTGCGCTCTCGTGTATTTTCGGCTGGGTGATCGCGAAGATAAGCGTGAAGCTCAAAAACCGCAGCTTTATTACCGTGGTCATCTCGATCGTTGCCTTTGCAGCGTACTATATGCTGTATTTTCAGGCGAACAGGATAATTGCCTCTCTTGTCCGGAATTCCGGCGCGATAGGTAACGGAATAATGAAATACGCCTATCCGCTCTATGTCACGGGACTTTCGGGTACGGGTGACATTCCCTCGGTGCTGTCGGTCGTGCTTATGACGGCGGCGGTATGTGCGCTGACATATCTCGTGCTTTCAAAGAGCTTCATAAAGATTGCCACCTCGTCGGGCGGAACGGCAAAGGTAAAAGAAAAAAAGAATTCCGAGACCCGCGTGAAGAGTCCCTTCGGCGCACTGCTCGGGAAGGAGTTCAGGCGCTTTGCTTCAAGCCCGACTTATATGCTGAACTGCGGATTCGGTACGGTGTTCCTTGTCGTTGCGGCGGTGTTTGCCGCGATCAAGGGCGGAGCGCTTGCAGGGATCGCAGCGGAGGAATTCGAGGGATTCGATATTCTTCCGGTCGCTGTGGGGATTGCAGTATGCCTGCTTTCGACGATGAACGATACTACGGCGCCCTCGGTGTCGCTTGAGGGGAAGAACATCTGGGTGCTTCAGTCGCTTCCGGTGGATTGCCGCACGGTGCTTCGCGCAAAGCTCGCCATGCAGCTTATCCTCACCGCACTCCCCGTGACTCTCTGCGTACTCAGCGCGGGTATATTTATGCGGCTCGGGACAGCATCCACTCTGCTCGTGCTTCTTTTCTCGCTGAGCTTTACGCTCCTTTCGGCGTGCTTCGGACTTTATATGAACCTTCGCGCGCCGAATCTTACATGGCAGAGCGAGATCACGCCTATAAAGCAGAGCCTCAGCACCTTCGTGACGCTTTTCGGAGGCTGGGTATATGTGATTTTGACGGCGGTCGCGCTTTTTGCCCTTACAACGGTCGTCAGCTCTGCGGCGGGACTTGCGATACTTACCGCAGTCAATGCCGGCGTCACTTTTGTGCTTTATCGTTGGATAAATGTCCGCGGGAGCGCGGTATTTGCGAAACTTTGATAAAAAAGGGGTTTCCAGTTGATTTTTGCGCCGCGTTGTGATAAAATAGAGGAAAGTTAAAAATACCTTCGGAGGAAAAATATGAAACTCACAGTAACAAACAGCTATGAAAAGCTCAGCGAGCTTGCCGCGGAGTATATCGCGGCGCAGGTCATACTCAAGCCCGACAGCGTTCTCGGACTTGCAACGGGGTCTTCTCCGGTCGGCGTGTACAAGTGCCTTGTCGAGAAATTCAATAAGGGCTGCCTTGATTTTTCGGATGTCATTTCGATAAATCTTGACGAGTATGTCGGCCTTGACGGAAGCCATGAGCAGAGCTACCGCTATTTTATGCAGGACCATCTCTTTAATTATGTAAATATCAAGCCCGAGAACACCTTTGTTCCGAACGGCTGCGCTTCCGACCTTGCCGCCGAATGCAGTGAATATGACGCGAGAGTCACCCGTCTCGGCGGTATCGACCTTCAGCTCCTCGGTATCGGTCCCGACGGTCATATAGGCTTCAACGAACCCGACGATCACTTCACCGCGGAGACCCATGTGGTCGACCTTCTGCCCTCGACTATCGAGGCGAACTCAAGGTTCTTCAGCAGTATTGACGAGGTGCCGAAGCAGGCTGTCTCGATGGGAATGGGTTCTATCATGAAGGCAAAGAAGATCCTTCTCATCGCGAACGGCAAGGCGAAAAAGGATGTACTTATGGAGGCTCTCAACGGAAAGATCACCCCGAACCTTCCCGCATCTCTCCTTCAGCTTCACAGAGATGTGACCGTTATCTTCAGCGAGGAATAAGCGAAATATATGTCTGAGATCAGATTCGGCACCGGCGGTTGGAGAGCCGTGATCGGTGAGGATTTTACACAGGAAAATATACGCCGCGTAGCGCAGGGCGTCGCGGAACTTATGAAAGAGGAGGGGCGCACCGATAAGCCCGTCATCATAGGCTACGACAGGCGTTTTCTCTCCGACAAGGCGGCGATCTGGCTTGCGGAGGTGCTTTGCGCGAACGGTGTGAAGGTGTACTATATGAAGCGCTCGGCGCCCACTCCGCTCGTAATGTACACGGTAAAGAGCGAGGGGCTTTATTACGGGCTTGAGGTCACGGCGAGCCACAATCCCCCCGAGTACAACGGCGTGAAGCTCATAATCGAGGAGGGCAGGGATGCGCCCGTCGAACGCACGCAAAGGCTCGAAGAGCTTATCGCGAATGTCGGCGAGCCTGCCTTTATGCCCTTCGGGAAGGCTGTCGGAGAGGGACTTGCCGTCTGCCTCAAAAATCCCTTCAACGGCTTCATAGATTCGATCATATCCAACCTTGATATGAATGCGATAAGGGAACACGGCCCGAGGATACTCTTTGACCCGATGCACGGGTCGGGGACATATCCTCTCATGGTCATACTTTATACCGCGCGCTGCACGGTCGACCTTATGAATTACAACAAGGATGCTTACTTCGGCGGAAGTATGCCCGCTCCGGGAAAGAGCAGGCTCTATGACCTGCGCGATCGGGTGATCGCCGAAGGGTATGAGCTTGGTATCGCGACCGACGGCGACGGTGACAGGCTCGGTATCATCGACAGCAACGGCGAGTATATAGACGCAAATCAGATACTTGCAATGCTTTACTGCTACCTGCATGAATACAGGGGCTGGAAGGGACCGGTCGTGAGAAACCTTGCCACGACACATATGCTTGACAGGATGGCGGAGGATTACGGCGAGAAGTGTTACGAGGTCCCCGTGGGCTTCAAGTATATCTCGGCAAAGCTCGACGAGGTCGACGCGATCCTCGGCGGAGAATCCTCAGGCGGACTTACCGTCAGGGGGCATATATTCGGAAAGGATTCCATCTACGCGGCGGCGCTCTTTGTCGAGATGATGTGCGCGACCGGAAAGTCACCCTCCGAATTCTGGCGTGAGCTTACCGGAAAGTACGGCGAACATGTCATGGTCGAGGATAACCTTGTCTTCCGTCCGGAAGATAAAGAAAGCATCAACCGCACCGTTATGATCGAAAAGCGTCTGCCGGATTTCGGTAAAACGATCGAAAGAGTCGGGTATGAGGACGGGTGTAAGGTCTACTTCACCGACGGCTCCTTTGTCATCTGCCGCTTCTCGGGAACCGAACCGCTCCTTCGCATTTTTGCCGAATCGGGCGATGAGGCATCGGCGAGAGCGCTTACAGAGCGATTCAAGAACTTCCTCAGAATTTGATAAGCAGGAAAAGTCTGTCCTTCCGGGCGGACTTTTTCTTTCCGGCACGAAAATTTACAGAGTCTTCTTTACTACAGAGAGCAAATGTGTTATAATTACAGGCACATTTAAGGTGAGGTAGCATAATGAATATAAAAACTGTTATCAAAGGACTGATATGCCTGCTTGCGGCGTTCGCGATGCTTCTCTGCGCTGTTTCGTGCGGGCAGACACCGGACGACGGAGGGGCACCGACCGGTACTTCCGACAGCGAAAGCACGGGTGCCGAAGAGATACCGGAGAGCGACAATGATCTTTCGGCGGTGAAAGAGGCGCTCAAAAATGCCGCGATAAACGAAGAGGTGGCGCTCTCGCCGCTTGCGATTCCGGCGTCAAGCAGTGAATTTTCGGTCGGGCTTGCGCTTCAGACCCTGACTCTCTGTTCGGGGCATACGAAGGAAAAGGAGAGCGAGCTTTTCGGGAAGGCAGGGCTTAAGGTCGTGCTTCAGAACGGCTACGGCAAGGATGCCGACGACCTCTCGCATACCTGCGCATATACGGTCGGGAAGACCGAGATAACGCTCGGAGGAAAGAAAAGAACGCTTTTCGTCGTGGCGATAAGAGGCACCGAGGGCGGCGAGTGGTATTCTGACATTGATTTTGCCCCCTCGCACAGCGACGAAGCGGTCTTTGCCGAGAATTTTCTTTTTGCCGCCGAGGATGTCTTCAACGGTATCTCGGGTGCGGTGAGGGGAACTTCCGATCCTGTCATCCTTGTCTGCGGACACAGCCGCGGGGGAGCCTGCACTAATCTTCTCGGTATGCTTCTTGACGCGAAGTACGGGAAGGAAAATGTCTATGCCTATACCTTCGCGACGCCGGCGACGCTGCGGGACGATAAGCTCGGGAAGGACTGCGACAATGTATTCAACCTGATAAACGGGGGCGATCTTGTGACGGCTCTCCCGCTTGCCGAATGGGGATTTTCAAGGGTCGGGAAGGATATTATGCTTTCCGCCGATCCCGATGCCGAAAAGAGAGTTGCGGAGGTCACATCGGTGATCTTTGCGCTGGCACCGACCGTTTCCTCTTATTACGGCGATGCACATTCGCTTACATCGGCGGGGCTTTCGGAGGACGGGATAACGCCCTTTGACCTTGCCGTGGCGATTCTTGGGCAGCTCGGGACGGAAGGCGGCAACGGTGGTATTCCGGATGATCTTGTTTCGTCCGACAGCGACCTTTATCCGCTGCTCGGGCTTGCAAAGCGCGGAGGAGCCGACCACGGCGCGGGATATGCCGCGATACTGACCGAGCATCTGCCGGGCAGGTATTTCGATCTTATAAAGAACTACGGGAAGTGAGGGAGCATTATGGCATACATAGAATTTGAGCATGTTTCAAAGATATATAAAAGCGGCGAGAACAAAATATACGCGCTGAACGATATGAGCTTTACCGTCGAGAAGGGCGAGCTTTGCGTCATCGTCGGTCACAGCGGAGCCGGAAAGACCACGCTCCTCAACATCCTCGGAGGAATGGACAGTGCCTCCGAAGGGAGCGTAAAGCTCGACGGCAGGGTCATCAGCGATATGAACGACCGCGAGCTTACCGATTACAGGCGCACCGATGTGGGCTTTGTGTTTCAGTTTTACAACCTTGTGCAGAATCTCACGGCGCTTGAGAATGTCGAGCTTGCCGCCGAGATATGCAAAGGGAGCCTTGACGCGGCGAAAACGCTTGAATCGGTCGGACTTGCCGACAGGATGAATAATTTCCCGGCACAGCTCTCGGGCGGGGAACAGCAGAGGGTATCGATCGCCCGCGCGCTGGCGAAGAATCCGAAGATAATCCTTTGCGACGAGCCGACCGGAGCGCTCGATTTCAACACGGGTAAGGCAGTCCTCGAGCTTTTGCAGAAGACCTGCCGCGAGACCGGAAAGACGGTCATAATAATCACGCACAACGGCGTGCTTACGCAGATAGCCGACCGCGTGATAAGGGTCAGAAGCGGAAAGGTCATCTCGGTCGAGCAGAACACCTCTCCGGTACCTGTCGAAAGGATCGAGTGGTAAATGAAAAGGATCAGACGCAGAAATATACTGCGGAGCATTAAGGGAAACCTTAACCGCTACCTTTCGATAATGTTCATAGTCGCGCTCGGCTCGGGCTTTATGGCGGGGCTTGCGGCGACCTCTCCCGATATGCACGCGACAGCCGACAGGTATATGGACGATTACAGGATGTACGACATAGACCTCAAATCGCTTCTCGGCTTTACCGGTGACGATGTGGCGGCGGTGAGGAATACGGCGGGAGTCGAAACAGCGGTCGGCGGTAAAACGATTGACGCGGTGTTCCTGACTCCGCATAACGACAGCCATACCTGCCGCGTGTATGCCTCGCTCGGCAAGGACGGCAGACCCGAGCTTAACGGCTTTGTACTGAAGAGCGGACGCCTGCCCGAAAATCCCGGAGAGTGTCTTGTACAGATAACTCACGGAAAGTATCTCGGCGGCAGTGTCGAAGAGGGGGACAGGATCACGCTCTCGCGGGACAACGAGAACTATGACACACTGAAAAAGAACTTTGCCTCGGAGAGCCTCACGGTCGTCGGCTTTGTCGAAAGCCCGCTCTGCATAAGCGTCACGGCGGAGCCTACCACCGTCGGGACCGGAAGCATTTCAATGAATGTCTACACGATGGAGGATTACTGCCTGTCATCGGTCTACACCGACATTTATGTTATCGCGGAAGGTGCGGCGGAGCTTGACACATTCGGCGATGACTACGCGGCACTTATAGATTCGCTTGAAAAGAGACTTTCGACGGTCGGAAAGGACCGCGCCGTCATCCGTGCGGATGAGGTGAAAAAGCAGTATGCCTCTGCCGCCGGGTCGGTCGAAAAGCTCAGGAACGCCGCCTCGGACGCCGTGGAAAAACGCACTTCGCTCGCCGCTGCGGCACTTGCGGGACTTTTCAGGAATTCGGCGACGGCAACGGAGCTTGCATCCTCGGATCCCGCCCTTGCCGAGATGCTCCGGAAGACGCAGACGCTCGTCACAGAGGAGCTGAAACGCGAATCGGAAGCCGCGACGGAGTCTCCCGCGATAATAAAGAGCCTTGACCGTCAGCTTGAGAAGCTTAAGAGCGCCGCCGAAGCCGACTATGACGGGAGCTGGATCGTGAGGCTCCGCAGCGAGTCGGTCGGATATATCTCATATGACAGCAATGTGAGCAAGCTCGCGGCACTCTCGAAGATCTTTCCGGTATTCTTCTTTGCGGTCGCACTGCTTGTGGCACTTACGACGATGACGCGCCTTGTCGAGGAGAACCGCGGACAGATCGGGACGCTGAAGGCACTCGGATTCACGAACGGGCAGATACTTTCGGAATACCTCATTTTCAGCCTGTCTTCATCCTTCCTCGGATGCGTGATAGGATTTGCGGCGGGATTCAGACTTTTCCCGCTCGTGATAAATTCGGCGTACAGTATGATGTTTATGCTGCCGGCGATAAGGACTCCTTTCCGCCCCGAGATCGCGGCATGGGTCGCCCCGATAACCGTCGGAAGCATCGTCGTGGCAACGCTTTCGGCTTGCGGAAGCGAGCTGAGAGCCACTCCCGCCGAGCTTATGCGGCCGAAGGCTCCCGCGGCGGGGAAGCGGATACTCCTTGAACGGGTACCCTTCATCTGGAAGCGGCTCTCCTTCACCCGCAAGGTCATGTTCAGAAATATTTTCAGGTACAAAAAGCGCCTGTTTATGACCGTGATCGGTGTCGCGGGATGCAGTGCGCTGCTCCTTACCGGCTTCGGTATCCGCGACTCGGTCGGAGACATAGTCGACAAACAGTACGGCGAGATCTACCGTTATGACCTCAACGCCATACTGAAAAAGCCCCTCACGGACGGAGAGGCAACCGACGCCTTCTTCGCCGACGGTGAAGGGTGCATAAAGGAAAGTATGTTCTATACCGAGGAGAGCGGAAAGGTGACGAAGACCGGAAGCGGTGAGAATATCAAGCTCTTCGCCGTCAGGGACACCGAAAAATTCCCCGACTTTGTCCTCCTGCGTGAGAGGAAGAGCGGGAAAACGCTTTCTCTTGACAGCTCGGGCATAATTCTGACCGAGAAGCTCAGCGAACAGCTCGGCGCCTCTGTCGGAGACACGGTGACGCTTGAGAATGCCGCGGGGAAGAATGCCGAAGTAAAGGTCGTCGGCATCGCGGAAAATTATATTGCCGCCTACGCATATATGACCGGGGAAGGCTATGGATCGCTTTTCGGTGCCGAGCCGGAATATAACCGCACGCTCTGCATCCTCACGGAAGGTACCGATCCCACCGCCGCGCTTTCGGAGGTCATGGATCACCCGAATGTGACATATGCCGGATCGACCGCGACGCTCAAGGAGACCTTCGCGAATTCGATAAAGAGCATAAACGGCGTCGTATATATTCTGATACTTGCGGCGGGACTGCTTTCCGTGGTCGTGCTGTACAACCTCACGAATGTCAACATCTGCGAACGCCGCCGCGAGCTTGCGACTCTGCGAGTCCTCGGCTTCCGTAAGATCGAGACCGAGCGGTATATCTTCCGCGAATCGGATCTTCTCAGCTTTGTGGGCGCATTTATCGGGCTTTTCGTCGGGATATGGCTGCACTCCTTTGTCGTGAGAACCATAGAGATCGATCAGATCATGTTCGGCAGGCACATTTACTTTGAAAGCTATATCTTTGCCATGCTCATATCGGTGGCCTTCACGCTTTTCGTCGACCTCATCATGCGGCGGAATGTCAGAAAGACCGATATGGTCGAGGCTATGAAGGCAAACGAATAAACAATAAAAATAAAAAAGAATAAAGCTCTGCGGCGTAAAGCCGCAGAGCTTTATTCTATAAAACCTCCGCCGCAGAGAAGGTCGCCGGAGTAGAGAACGGCGGACTGCCCCTTTGCCGGCGCGCGCTGAGGCTCGTCGAATTCGACTCGGAGCCTGCCGCCGCCGAGGTCGGTGACGGTCGCAGGAGACGCCCTGTGCGCATATCTTATCTTTACATCGAACCTGCCGGGGAGGGGGAAAGCCTCGCTCACTCTCGAATCGTGCAGGGTTATTTCGCACCGGAAAAGATCTTCATCGCGCCCGAGGGTAACGCTGTTGTCGGAGGCATTGCGGCAGAGAACATAGGCTGGCTCGCCGAGCGAGATGCCGAGTCCTTTGCGCTGACCGACCGTATAGCGGATATTCCCGCGGTGAGTGCCGAGAATATTTCCTTCACGGTCGATGAAGTTGCCGCTTTCGCAACGGTAGCCGGTCAGCCTTTCTATGAAGGCGACATAGTCCCCGTCGGGGACAAAGCAGATGTCCTGGCTGTCGGATCTGTAAGCGTTTTCAAAACCGTGATCCGCCGAGACATCTCTGACCTCCGGCTTTGTCATCGAGGCGAGAGGGAATATCGCGCGTTTTACGGTGCTTTCGGGGAGCTGCCAGAGAACATAGCTCTGATCTTTCTTCTTGTCGTCGGCGCGGCGGATCAGCGTGTGACCGTTATATTCGGCGATCGAGGCGTAGTGACCCGTTGCGATGCGTTCAAAACCGTGTTCGTCGGCATACCCGAGCAGAAGTCCGAACTTTATATACTTGTTGCAGATGACGCAGGGATTCGGGGTCTCGCCCGCGATGTAGGCTTCGCAGAATGGGCGTTCGACGAGCCTCTCGAATTCGGCGCGCATATCAAGGGCGATATGAGGTATTCCTATTTTGCGGCAGACATCGGCGGCGTCGGCAATGTCCTTTTCACCCTCCGAGGCGAGCCTTAAGGTAAGACCCGTGACATCGTAGCCCTTCTCAAGCAGAAACAGTGCCGCGGCGGAGCTGTCGACGCCTCCGCTCATGGCACAGAGTACCTTTTCACTCATTTTCAGACCTCCCAACGGTATTTTGTGAGATTTCCGTCGCCGCGAAGTCCGTCGTAGTCCCTCTGCCGAAGTACCTCGTAGACCGCAACAGCGACCGAATTTGACAGATTCAGCGAACGGAGGTGATCCCGCATCGGGATCCTCACCGTGGTGTCGGGATGAGAGAGGAGAAGCTCCTCGGGCAGTCCGGCTGTCTCTTTCCCGAACATAAGGTAGACCTTTTCGGGGTATGTGACCTCCGAGAAGCTCTTCGGTGCCTTCGTTGAGAAATAATACACGGCGGCGTCGGGATTCTTTTCGAAGAAGTCTTCAAGCCCCTCGTAGTAGGTTATGTCGAGCAGGTGCCAATAATCAAGCCCCGCGCGCTTGAGCTTTCTGTCGTCGATCTCAAAGCCGAGCGGCTTTATGAGGTGGAGCGATGCTCCGACAGCGGCGCAGGTGCGCGCGATATTTCCGGTGTTCTGCGGTATCTCGGGTTCGCAGAGGACTATGTTTATATTCATCGTTTCAGCCTTTCGGTCGTATTTTCAGCCATATTATATATTAAAAAAACACCTTTCGCAAGGGCTGATATTAAATTTTATAAAATTTACAAAAATATAAGCCATTACGCACCGAAATGATGTATAATAAAATGATTCAATATGTTCGGAGGCAGTGATGGGACTTTTTTCAAAGATTTTCGGAAGCTACAGCGATCATCAGATCAAGAAAATAAAGAAATACGCGGATCAGATAGAATCTCTCGGAGAGAAATATAAAAATATGTCGGACGACGAGTTGCGCGGCGTCACGGCGGAATTCAAAAAAAGATATTCGGAGGGCGAGTCGCTCGACTCACTGCTTCCCGAGGCTTTTGCCGCGGTGAGGGAAGCCGATGACAGGGTGCTTGGCAAGAGGCCCTTCTATGTTCAGCTTCTCGGAGGAATCATCCTTCATCAGGGAAGGATCGCCGAGATGAAAACGGGCGAAGGCAAGACCCTTGTCGCGACCATGCCGGCATACCTCAACGCACTGACCGGCAGGGGAGTTCACATAATCACGGTAAACGATTACCTTGCCCGCCGCGACAGCGAGGAGATGGGGAGAGTCTACGAATTTCTCGGACTTTCGACGGGACTTATCGTTCACGGGCAGTCGAGGGAAGAGAAGCAGGCGGCTTACCGTGCCGATATAACCTACGGCACGAACAACGAGTTCGGTTTTGACTACCTGCGCGACAATATGGTGATATACAAGGAGCAGATGACCCAGCGCGGTCATGTCTTCGCTATCATCGACGAGGTAGACTCGATCCTTATCGACGAGGCGAGGACTCCGCTCATCATCTCAGGCGAGGGGAAGGAATCGACCGATATGTACGAGAAGGCGGACAGATTTGCCTGCACTCTGAAAAAGTTCGTCATCAAGGAGCTTGACGAGAAGACAGAGTATGATGACATCGACGCCGACTATATAGTCAACGAGAAAAAGCACAATGTCATCCTCACCCCGCGCGGCGCAAAGAAAGCCGAGAGCTTCTTCGGTGTCGAAAACTTCACCGAGCCGGAAAATGCGGAGCTTGCCCACTATGTCAACAACGCCATCCGCGCCCACGGTATCATGCACCTTGACGAGGACTATGTCGTGAACGACAGCGGCGTCGTTATCGTAGATTCCTTCACGGGACGCCTTATGCCGGGACGCCGTTATTCCGACGGTCTGCATCAGGCTATCGAGGCAAAGGAGCATGTCAAGGTACAGAAGGAGAACCGCACGCTGGCGACGATAACCTTCCAGAACCTTTTCCGTATGTATGAAAAGCTCTCGGGTATGACCGGAACGGCGCTCACCGAGCAGGAGGAGTTCAGGTCGATATACAGCCTTGATGTCGTGGAAGTCCCGACCAACAAACCGATGATAAGGATAGACAACCCCGACAATGTCTACAAGACGGTCAAGGGCAAATACGAGGCTATCATCAGACAGATAAGGGAATGTCACGAGAAGGGTCAGCCCGTTCTTGTGGGTACCATAACGATAGACAAATCCGAGGAGCTTTCGGCACGCCTTCGCAAGGAAGGGATAAAGCACAATGTCCTCAACGCGAAATATCACGAGCGTGAGGCTGAGATAGTCGCACAGGCGGGACGCTACGGAGCCGTTACCATATCGACCAATATGGCGGGCCGCGGTACCGATATAATGCTCGGCGGAAACCCCGAATTCATGGCAAAGACCGAGATGAGGAAGGACGGCATCCCCGAGGAGCTTATCGCGATGTCGACCGGAAGCTCGGATACCGACGATGAAAATGTCATCGAGGCGCGCAATATCTTCAGAAAATACTACGACAGATTCAAGGAGGAGATCGCTCCCGAAGCAGAAAAGGTACGCGCGGCGGGCGGACTCTTCATCCTCGGCACCGAAAGGCACGAGAGCCGCCGTATAGACAACCAGCTCCGCGGACGGTCGGGGCGTCAGGGCGACCCCGGCGAGTCGAGATTCTTCATATCCTTTGAAGACGACCTTATAAGACTTTTCGCGGGCGACAGGATCCAGGGCATCATCGATCACCTCGGCATCGCCGACGATGAGGCGATAGATATGCGGATACTCTCGAATGCAATCGAGACTGCGCAGAGAAGGATAGAGGATACAAACTTCAAGCGCCGCCGCGATGTTCTCACCTACGATGATGTTATGAACCAGCAGCGCGCTATAATCTATAAGCAGCGCGGCGAGGTGCTTAACGGCGACGATGTTTCGGATACCGTTATCGGAATGATAAAGGGTACCGTTGCCGACGCGGTCGAGGAGTACACACGCGCGGAAAATCACGAGGATTGGGATCTTGAGGGACTCAGAAGCAATTATATGGGTCTTCTCTGCACGCCCGATGACTTTGAATACACCGCGGAAGAGAAGAAGAAACTCAAAAAATCCGATCTTACCGATATGCTGACCGAAAGGGCTATGAAGCTCTATGAGGAGAAGGAGCAGCTCTTCGGGACAGAGATATTCCACGAGGTAGAGCGCTCGGTGCTGCTTCGCAATGTCGACTCGCACTGGATGGATCACATCGACGCCATGGATAACCTTGAGCATGAGATAGGGCTTCAGGCTTATGCACAGCGCGATCCCGTTAACGAATACAGGATAGTCGGAGCCGAGATGTTCGACTCGATGGTCGCCGAAATACGCGACGGAACGGTGAGGATGCTCCTCTCGGTAGTGCCGAAGGCGCAGTCCGCCGAGCGCGTCAGCGTTGCGAAGGAGACCGGCGAGGGGTTTTCGGGCAGCAACGGAAGGCGCATCGTGAAGCGTCCCGTCGCACCGCAGAAGCCGAAGGGCGTCACGATCTCGGGTAAACAAAAGGTGGGGAGGAACGATCCCTGTCCCTGCGGCTCGGGCAAAAAATACAAGAACTGCTGCGGAGCAAATCCGAACAAAAACTGATTTTTAACTTTAACCGAGGAGGGTGATACCTATGGGCTTCGGCTTATTGCTTACCGGATATCTGATGACATATCTTCTTTCGCTCTCGAGCTACGGAGCTTTTCCGGCAATCATCGGGTGCGTGATAATGCTTTATGCTCTCACAAAGCTGATAGAATATGAGCCGGGCTTCAGGTATGCCTTCTATGCCGCGGCGGGGGCGGGAGTCACATGGCTCGTGCTTGCCGTGATAGCTTTCTTCGGCATCATATCGGTGCCGCTCCCGGGATTTCTCTCGTCGGAAGTCTTTTCGGCGGGGGTAAGGTATCTGAAAATGTTTTTCGACCTTTGCTTCCACATATTCCTGATGCTCGCCGTGATGAGGATCGCGGGCGAAACGGGGCTCAACGGAATAAAAAGCTCGGCGGTCGTGAATCTTGTTTTCTACGGTATATTCTTCGTTGCCGAGATCGTCGACAGCACGGTCACGGAAGGATATGCCGACCGCGTGATACTTCTGACGACGGTCGTCATCTGGCTCGTGAGCCTTACCATGAATACCGTTATGCTCGTCCGGTGCTATATGAAGATATGCGACGAGAACGATCAGGATATGAAGCGGAAACCGACGAATATCGGATTTATAGACAGATTCTATGCGGCGCTTGACAAAAAGGAAGAGAAGGCGCGGCGTCGTGACGAAGAATACAGAAAAGAAAAGTACGAAAAGAAAAAATCGCGCAGAAACAAGCGTCGATAAGGATTTTTCCGGAAGGAGGACACTATGGATACCGACCTGAAAAAGAACAGAAAAAGCGGACGGAGGCTCGGGTTCGGACTTGTGAGTGCCGGATTTGTTTTCCTGTTTTTACCTGACCTTATGCTGATCGACATACTTCCCGATGTGATAGGATATGTGCTGATAGCCCTCGGGTTGTCCTCCGTCGCATTCCTTGACGATTCCGTGGCGGAGGCGCGGAAGCTGTTTTTGCGGCTCGCGATCGTCGCGGCGCTTAAGCCCGTTGCCCTCATAGGAGTATTTTCGGCGTCCGCATCGGAGCAACCGACGATGCTTCTTCTTATGTCATTTGCGCTCTCGCTCTTTGAGTGCATATGGCTGATACCTGCATACTCAAACCTCGCCGAGGGACTTCTTTACCTCGGAACAAGGCTCGACGCCACGGCTGTTTTCGGTGACGGCAAAAGAAGATACAGAGGCAGCTACACCGACGCCGTTTTCCGTTTCTCAAAGGTGTTTGCCGTTGTGAAGGCGGTCTGTGCCGTTTGCCCCGAGCTTCTGTCTCTCGCGGTCGACGACTCGATGCAGTCCTATAACTATTCCTACGGCTTTGCCACATGGATGTTCAGGATACTCGGTATGGTCGTATCGCTCGTATTCGGGATCGTGTGGATCGTGAAGATCGAGAAATATTTCCGCCGCATAAGCGCCGACAGCGCTTTCATCGACGGTATTACCGAAAGATACCGCAAGGAGATCCTTCCGAACGATGCGCTCTTCACACGGAGAAGGGCAAAGTTCGTCTTCGTCCTGCTTGCCGTTGCCGCATTCTTCTCGCTTGATATATATATAGGAGGCAACGACGGCTTCAGCATTATTCCCGATGTCCTCTGTGCCGTCGGATTTGTCGTTGCGGCTCTGCTTATGAAGAGGTTTGCCGGCAGGCTATTTGTGCCGTCGGTCACGGTCAGCGCCGTTTACGGAGCCGTCACCTCTGCCACATGGTACCTGAATTACCGTTTCGGGCAGGAATACGGCTCATACGCCGCAAGGGTGAATGAAACTGCCAACCGCTTCTGGCGCGGACTTGTCGCCGCCGCGGTGGTCGAGGCTCTGCTCTTTGCCGCATCGGTCTGGCTGATCTGTCTGATACTCTGCCGCGTCGTGAAGGTCTGCACGGGATATACACCTCATTATGCACAGGGATATTCGACCGCACGCATCGAGGAAACTCACAAAAGGCTGTCAAAACGCCTGTACATAAGCGCCGCCTTCGGCACTCTCGCTGCTGTGTTTATACCGGTGAGAGTAGCGCTGTTCTGTCCCGGAAGGCTCGAGCTTGATCTTTCGGGTCTTGCTTCATCGGCGAACAAATTTCTCAGCAGTATCGCGGGCGTCTACAATATCTTTTCGCTGTTCCAGGATATTTCGTGGATCGTGGAGCTTGTATTTACGGCGGTCTTTGTCATAATATTTGCCGTGACGCTTTATAAGATCAACGAGGAAACCAAAGAAAAATATATGCTGTCGTAATAAAGACAGCCGCTCCTGCAAATAATGAATTATGTGAACCCGAGGATCACTTCGGGGGAGCTAATTCATCTTAAGCCGAATACGGCAAGGAGTTTTTACCATGCAGGAAAAGCAGAACAAGAAGAATCAGCAGGCTCAGAACAAACAGCAGAACCAGTCTCAGAACAAGCAGCAGAATCAGTCGCAGAATAAGCAGAACAACAATAACTGCAACGACTGCGAGAACAACTGACCTCTGTGCCGCCCGTTTAACGGGCGGCGGAATACATAAAATCAAAGAGAAAGACCGAGAGCAAATGAACGATCTGAATTTAAGGTACATAAACGCCAAACGGGCGCTTTTCGACAGGGTGAACTCTAAGCTGAACGAAAAACAGCGCGAAGCGGTCTATACCGTCGACGGCCCCGTGCTTGTTCTTGCCGGAGCGGGGAGCGGAAAGACGACCGTCCTCGTCCGCAGGATAGTGCAGATAATAAAGTACGGGAACGCTTACGCCGACACGCGCGTACCGTTCGGGCTGACCGAGGAGAAGGTAGCCTCGCTTGAAGCGGCAATTTCGCTGACCGAGCCGGAGATAAAGGAGATCCTTCCCGAATTCATCAGCGACCCATGCCCACCGTGGAGGATGCTTGCGATAACCTTCACGAACAAGGCGGCTGCGGAGATAAAGCAAAGGCTCGCCGCGGAGCTTGACGACGATGAAGCCGCGGCGTCCATCTGGGCGGGTACCTTCCATTCGATGTGTATGAGGATCCTTCGCGTCAATGCAGAGGCGGTCGGACTCAAGCCCGGCTTCTCTGTCTACGATACCGACGACACGAAGAAAGCCATCAAGTCGGCTATGAAGAGCCTCAACATCGATGAAAAAATGATCCCGATAAAGAGTGTTATGAACCGTATCAGTCGGGCAAAGGAGAAGCTCAAGGGGCCGCAGGCGTTCATTGCCGAATCCGATGATTACCGCGACCGCCAGATAGGAAAGATATACGAAAAGTACGCCGACGACCTCATCTCGTCAAACGCTCTCGACTTTGACGACATAATAATGAAGACCGTCCTACTCTTCAGAAATTATCCCGCGGTGCTTGACAAATACGCCACGCAGTTCAGGTACATAAGCGTCGACGAGTTTCAGGACACGAACGAGGCGCAGTTTGCCCTTGTTGCCCTTCTGTCGCAGAAGAACCGCAATATAATGGTCGTCGGTGACGACGATCAGAGCATTTACCGCTTCCGCGGGGCGACGGTCGAGAATATCCTCGGATTTGACAAGAGCTATTCCGACGCGAAGGTGATAAAACTCGAGCAGAACTATCGCTCGACTCAGCATATCCTTGATGCGGCGAACAGCATCATATCGAATAATAACGGCAGAAGGGGAAAGACCCTCTGGACAGACAATGTGAGCGGCGAGAAGATCTATGTCCGCAAGCTGGCGAATCAGGACGCCGAGGCGAGATTCATAGTCGAGACGATCGCGCGTATGGTTTCACGCGAAGGGAAGAGCTACCGCGATTTTGCGGTGCTTTACCGCACGAATGTGCAGTCGAACGCGCTCCAGACCGTCTTCGCGAAGAGCGCGATGCCTTACCGTGTACTCGGCGGCGTCAGCTTCTCCGACCGCAAGGAGATACGCGACATCGTAGCCTATCTCCAGCTCATAAACAACCACAGCGACCGTGAGCGTCTTCTGCGTATAATCAATGTCCCGGCGAGGAAGATCGGAGACCGCACGCTCGACTGCATCGCACTGCTTGCCGAAGAGCAGGGAACCGATATGTTCGGGATAATAGAGAACGCGACAAAGTACCCGATACTTTCAAGGTCGTGCGGCGCGCTTCTCGGCTTTGCGTCGCTGATAAATTCGCTGACCGAGCTTTCCGAGAATCTTCCGCTTGACCGCTTCGTGACCGAGGTCATCGAGCGCTCGGGCTACCGTCAGATGCTTATCGACGGCGGCGAACCCGAAAAAGAGAGGCTCGAAAACCTTGAGGAATTCATTTCGGGCGTGCTTGAATATCAGAACCGCGACGAAAATCCGACGCTGACGGGCTTCCTTGAGGAAAACGCGCTGGTCGCCGATGTCGATAAATACGATGAGAACGCCGACGCGGTCGTGATGATGACCGTACACAGCGCGAAAGGGCTTGAATTCCCGATAGTCTTCCTCCCCGGAATGGAGGAGGGCATCTTCCCGGGGAATCAGGCGCAGTTCGATAACGATGAGCTTGAAGAGGAGCGGCGGCTCGCCTATGTAGCCGTGACGCGCGCGAGAAGGGCTGTGTATATGCTCTATACCGAGAGCAGGATGCTCTACGGCAGAACGCTCGTCTGCCAGCCGTCAAGGTTCATCTCGGAGATCCCGGGTGCGCTCAAGGATGAGCAGACGGCGCATATGGCGCCATACCGCAGCCCGCAGACCGGTCGGGTCTACTATTCCGAGAGCAAGCCGGCGGGCGATATGACGGTAAGCGCGAAGAGGGGGCAGCAGGCGGCTCCGGCGGCAAGGGAAAAGTTCGTCCCCGGGGACATCGTGGAGCATTTCTCGTTCGGGCGCGGCGAGGTCATCTCGGCGAAGCCGATGGGCGCCGATACGCTCTATGAGATAATGTTCGACCGCGTGGGAACGAAGAAGCTGATGGCTACCTACGCAAGACTCAAACGCTCCGAATAAAAAATCAAAAAATAAAGAAAAACCTCGCAGATTCCTGCGAGGTTTTTTTCGTAAAGTTACCAACTCTACGACACAAGTATACCACATATTGCCCTCAATGTCAATAGAATTTCAAAAAAATATTTTGTTTATCCATTCATTTGTGAACAAGTACCACGAGCGCTTCATTTTTATGGTCTTAAAAGCCCTTTTGACTTCGTAGAGTTGGTAACTCTGCGAAAATATATCGCGTCTTACCGCGAAAAACAATTCAAAAAAGGAGAAAAAACCATGAAAAGAAGCAACAAAAAGGGTTTCACTATCGTTGAGTTGGTCATCGTGATTGCGATTATCGCCATTCTCGCGGCAGTGCTTATCCCGACCTTCGCAAGCCTTATTCAGAAGGCTAATGAGTCGAATGACATTCAGGCAGCAAAGAATATGAACACATTCCTTGCCATGGCGAATGTCACCGACGGAGTTGACTCGATCCTCGATGTCTACGACCTCTTCGAGGATTCGGGATATTCGGTCGAGAGCTACAAGCCGCTTTACGCCGGCAGAAGCTACTATTACGACAAGCAGGCGAATCAGATCGTTTATGTCGACGACACAACCAACGAGATCATTTATCCTACCGAGCGTAAGGGGCAGCTTCAGGGCGACCATGACTGGCTCTCGCTCAGCATGACCGTGGCGAAGATGGAGAAGCTCGAGGGTGATAATTATAAGACAGATAACGGCAAAACAACCGCAACGGTCAGCAAGCCCGAGCAGTATGCGTGGGTAGTTGAAGAATACAACAATGGTAAAGTCACCGGCGAACTTGAGATAAAACTCACCCAGAGCCTTGACCTTAAAGGCGCTATGTGTGTTTTCCGCAATGTCAACACAAAACTTACAATATGCAGCGCAACCGAGGGTACACAGGTAACGATAAAGAATGTCACAAACAATATTCAGCTTGAAACAGAAACTGTACGAAACGCTCAGGGCATTAAAGCTGAGTATTATTCAGGCGGAATTATTGCATATTGCGGTGGCGGCACCGTAACCATTAAAGATGTTGCATTTGAAAATATCAATGTAAAAACTCCCGAAGCCGGACAGGTCGGAATTGTGATCGGATGCCTTAATGGTAGTCCCAAAGCTGTGTTTGACAATGTAACGCTTAAGAATTGCTCGGTTATCGGTCACAGAGATGTCGGCGCTCTTGTCGGCGGTATGCAGAGCGGAGCAGCTATGCTTACACTTAAAAACACCATTACTCTTGAAAATGTTAAGGTAAAGACAACCGGCGGCAGATCCGGTCTGGTTGTTGGTAAAGTAGGGCTTTCAAGTGCTGTAAAATTTGAGGGTGAAGCGAATATAAACATAAGCAGCTCAGCGATGAGTATATACGAAGATTCCGATCTTGAGCAGAAGTTTGCAAACGGCAATACAGTGGCTTCGGATTGGGCTTCAAAAAATACTGTAACGGTCAAGGATCAGGATAAATATGTTTACAGTTTAAAGGGAATAGATGGCAACGGAACCAAGAGCTATGTTGCTTACGGCTACAAGGGTGACGCTCTTGTACTTGTTGAGGCAACGGGTGAGTGGGAAGCCATTACAACCGTTGATGCTCTCAAGGCAAAGTGGCGCAGCTGAAACAACCTATAAAGTAAGATACGGTACATAAAATTCGCCGCCGCGAGGATTTCCTCGCGGCGGGCATTTTATATTACTAAGTCTTGCCTCAATACGCCACGCCCTGTGCGAGCATTGCCTCGGCGATGCGGGAAAAGCCCGCGATATTCGCGCCGCGCGCAAGGTCGCTCTGGTATCCGTATTCTTCCGCCGCCGCGAAGCAATTCTCGTATATCTGCCGCATGATCGTGCGAAGGCGCGTGTCGACCTCGTCCGAACTCCAGCTCAGCCTTGCGCTGTTCTGTGCCATTTCAAGTCCGCTCACGGCGACGCCTCCCGCATTTGCCGCCTTCGCGGGCGCGAAAAGGATCCCGCTTTTGCGGAATATTTCCGTTGCTTCGGGCGTGCTTGGCATATTTGCGCCCTCTGCTATTGCCACGGTGCCGTTTCTTACGAGGGCTTCCGCCGAGTCACCGTCAAGCTCGTTCTGCGTCGCGCAGGGAAAGGCTATATCGAATTTTACGCCCCATATCCCGCGGCAGTCGGGGAAGAAGTCCGCGCCCTCCGCCTGCTTTGCGTATTCGGAGATGCGCGCGCGGTCTTTCTCCTTTATCCGTTTCATAAGCCCCGTGTCTATCCCGTGCGGTGAGAATACATAGCCCGACGAATCGCTCATTGCGACGACCCTTGCGCCGAGGGCTGCCGCCTTTTCGGCACAGTAGAGCGCCACATTTCCCGAGCCCGAGACGACGGCATTCATTCCGTCGAGCGAAAGCCCGCGCTGTTTCAGCATACTTTCGGTGAAGTAGCAGACCCCGTAGCCCGTCGCCTGCGTCCGCACACGAGAGCCTCCATAGGTCAGACCCTTGCCGGTTATGGCGCCCGAATGTTCGTTGCGGAGCCGTTTGAACTGCCCGAAGAGGTAGCCTATTTCGCGCTCGCCGACGCCTATATCGCCCGCCGGGATGTCGGTGAACTGCCCGATGTGCTTTTCAAGCTCGGTCATGAAGGATTGGCAGAATCGCATGATCTCGGAGTCGCTCCTGCCCTTCGGGTCAAAGTCCGCGCCGCCCTTGCCTCCGCCCATCGAAAGCCCCGTGAGGGCATTCTTGAAGCACTGCTCGAAGCCGAGAAACTTCATCACCGAAAGGTTTACGCCCGGGTGAAAGCGAAGTCCGCCCTTATAAGGCCCTATCGCCGAGCTGTACTGCACACGGAAGCCGCGGTTGACATTGACCTCTCCCGAATCGTCGATCCAGCTCACGCGGAAGCCGATCGCACGCTCGGGTTCGACAAGGCGGGGAACGATCCCTGCCTTCATATATTCGGGGTGAGCTTCAAGCACACAGCCGATGCCCGGAAGAGCCTCACGCAGAGCCTGAAGAAATTCCTTCTGATCCCCGTCGCGCTTTTTTGCGCCGAGGTATATTTTTTCAAGATATTCGTTTACAGGGGACACGCCTGTACCTCCTTTTGCCGGCAAAAAAGAAAAGCCGTCAGTACAGTATATTTTATTTTTCGCACGATGCGATTCTTCTCTTGAAAAAAATCGCAAAAGGTGCTAAAATAAGATAAGAGCCTTAAAATGGGGGGTATTTATGAGTTCGCTTATCGGAAGTAAGAAAAATGTCAAGATATTTGTCCTTTACCTTATGGAGAATATCAATTATCCGCTCGATTTCGTGACGCTTAACGATATAGTCATGCAGACGGACTATGTTATGTACCTTGATTTTGCCGAAGGATTTCACGAGATGCTCCGCGACGGGCTTATCGACAATGTCGGCAAGGATCCCGAGGGCAACGATATTTTCGCCGTCACCGACAAGGGCAGGATCGTCGCCGGCGCACTCAAGAGCGATATACTTGACTCGATACTTGACAAGAGCCTTGCGGGGGCGCTCCGCTACCTCGATTTCCGCCGCCGCGGGATTGTGACCTCCTGCCATTCCGAGAGACAGCCCGACGGAAGCTACGATGTGACCTTCACCATGACCGAGAAGGGCAGGGTCATTATGTCGGCGTCGCTCGCCGTTGACAGCGAGAACCGCGCCGAGCGGATGAAGGACAACTTCCGCGACCGCCCCGAGGCTATCTATCGCGGAATGGTCGCGCTTCTTGCGGGAAATGTGAACTATCTTTTTGACTGAAGGCGGTGAACTACCTTTATGGCGGGCAATCCTGAGCTTGTGCGGCTGATCGACGGCGCGAAGAACGGAGAAGAGAAGGCGTTTTCGCGTCTTCTTGAGCTTTACGCGCCTCTGATAAGTGCCGCGGTGAAGAAGTATTCGGGTGGGACTCTGCCGCTTGACGAGGATGACCTGAGGCAGGAGGCAACGATATACTTCTGCAAAGCCGTCGCCGGATATGACCCCGAGCGCGACACCGATTTCGGGCTTTACGCGAAGATATGCGTCGAGCGCGGACTTATATCACATCTCAGGACGCAGAAACGCCGCGTGCCGCTCACGACGACGCTTGACGAGGCGGGAACGCTTCAGGAACGCGACGACCCGATCGGCGCCCTTATCGAGAAGGAGAGCATCGGTGAGCTTAACGACAGGATACGCGAGAGCCTTTCCGAATTTGAAAACAGGGTCTGGAGCCTTCACATATCGGGAATGTCGCCCGTGTCTATCGCGGAGACGCTCGGACGCGACACAAAGTCGATAAACAACGCCCTGCGCAGGATTCGAGTGAAGCTGCGCCGCACGATAAAGAACGGGTGAAGGGCAGACCTTTGCCTTCGCAAATGATCATTTTTGAGGGGATCCGTCGGGATCCTTTCTTTTTTTATTTGATAAGAGAGAGGCTATGCCGGACACCATAAGAGTTGCACCGAAGATAGTCCTTATCGCATGTACGGGCAGCAGACCGGCGACAAAGCTGCCCGCGAGCGTTCCGACAACGCCCGAGACGGCGAGGATCATCACAGCGCCCCAATATATCTTTCTCCGGCTGAGATGCACCGTCATCGACGCACCGCCCGAGAACAGGAAGAAGAGCAGATTGAGTCCCTGCGCGGCGAGCTGAGGCGTTCCTGCGACGGCGGTCAGCCAAATGGTGAAGAGACCCCCGCTCCCGATCCCCATCCCGGATAGGATCGCTATTATAAATGCGGCGACGATATTAAGGATCTGCATAACTTTATTTCCTCATCATAAGATATATCCCCGACCAGATAACGAGCGCGGCAAAGAGCTTTTTTATGACGGGGACTCTTATTTTGTCGAGCAGGAATGCTCCTATGACTCCGCCGATCGCCGCGGGAATGATGTAGGCGCCGAAGCCCTCAAGATCCGTCCGCCCCGCCGAGATATAGCTTATTGCCGAGACGAGAGACACAGGTATCATCACGGCAAGTGCGTTTGCGAACACATCGCGCTTGCCGTTGCTGTCGGCGATGAGCGGCGTCAGCCCGAATACCACGAGTATCCCTCCCCCGGAGCCGAGAAGTCCGTTTACGAATCCCGCCGCCGTTCCGAGAAGGAGGAGCTTTATCAGTGTTTTCTTTTTGTCCTGTATTTTCTGTTCAACCATTTCGTTTTCCTCTCCGAAGTGCTTTTTGTTTCCCGTTGACATAACTATTCTTTGCCGTAAAAAATAAAATATGTAATATTGGACCTACGCCTTGAAAAAAAGGAAAAGATATGATATACTTTTACTATGTATCCCTTGAGTTTGGGGCTTTTGGAAAAAATAAAGTTTTACTTTGCCGAGAAGCGGCAAGGAGAGGGGAATAATGGCTGAAAAAAACGGAAATTCACCGAAGAAAAAGCTGAATATCACGGAAAAGCCTTCTTCGGGAAAGGGGACCGGAGGTAAGAGCCTTCCGGCGTCGAGGGGCGTTTCGGGGAATGCGCCCGCAGTTCGGAAAGGCTCGCCTTCCGGTCAGAAAAAAACATCGGCATCGGCGAAGATCCGGTATGTAGCACCGTCCGAAAAGATAGTGCATCAGATACTGCCTTTTGTGTGGTTTGTCTTTGCGCTCTTCCTCTTCGTATGCTTTCTGACGCGCGATGCCTTCGGGCTTGCGGGTGACAGAAACATACTCGGGAAGGTCGGAGAGGGGCTTTACCGCTTCCTTGCCGGGATGTTCGGCGTCGGAGCATATCTTTTCGTTCCGGCGGCGGTCTACTTCGGAATACTTTGGAAGAAGCTTATCGACAGGCGGATCCCGATAACGAAAAAGCTCAATCTGAGTCTTACCGGAGCGCTCATTATGATGGGCTGCGTGGTGCTTCTCAGCTCGATGCTCTGCGAGGTCATATACGACGGTATAAACAATGTCGGTGCCTTCCCCGGTTTCGGTGAGCTTTTCGGGCTTCACGGTAAAAATACTGCTGCGGGCGGAGGAGTCCTCGGCGGCTCGCTCGGTTGGCTTTGCTATATAGGACTCAAGCAGGCAGGCTCGCTGATACTGATAATTCCCGTGATAGTCCTGCTCGTGATATTCCTCTGCGGACTTACGCCGAACAATGTCATCAATATGATAAAGGCAAGGCACAAGCTCAACGCCGAGCGCCGTCGTGAAGCCGACAGGCTCCGCCGCGAGGCAGAGGCAGAGCAGGCGGACGAATATCGCCGCCGTCAGCGTGATTTTGACGATGAAGAAACGCCCTCGCCCGAACCCGAAGAGGACAGCGGCAAAAAGCGTCGCGGTTTCATTCACATAACCAAAAAAGTCAGGGAAGAGCCTGTCGCCGAAGAAAACACCGAAGAGGATATCCCGGTCGTCGAGGATGATCCGTGCAGAGAATTTTCGGATGCCGTCAAGGACGATCCGGAGACGGAAGCCGAAGAAAAGCACGGGGAGCCTTCGGATCCGGATGATGGCCGTAAAGAGCTTGATCCCGATGATTTCAGGCTTGACAATGTCTTCAATTCGGAGGAAAAGAAAGCGCCTGCCGAAGAGGAGCTTGCCGCCGGACAGGTCATGGCTGACGACGAGGATGATGCCTTCTTTGCCGGAGGCAAACCTGAGGACAGTGCGCCCGAAGAAGAGTCTGCGCCCGCTCCCGCCGAACCCGAAAAGCCCGCTTACGATCCGCCTCCGATAGATCTTCTGATAGCCGACACGACATCGAAGGCTGACCTTTCTGAGTCGATCGCCGAAACAAAGAAAAAACTGCGTGAGACGCTCGAGAGCTTCGATATAAGGGTAAAGGACATCGGATATTCGATAGGTCCTACGATAACACGATATGAGGTCGTCCCCGAGGCGGGCGTCAGAGTACGCTCGATCTCGAACCTTGTCGACGATATAGCGATGAGCCTTGCGACCGTCGGAGTGAGGATCGAGGCGCCTATCCCGAATAAGCCCGCCGTCGGCGTCGAGGTGCCGAACGAGGTGCAGGCGATAGTGCATCTCAGAACCCTTATCGACACCGACGCCTTCCGGAATTCCTCTCCGCTGACGGTAGCTCTCGGACAGGATGTCGCCGGAAAGAATGTCTACTTCGACATAAAGAAGATGCCTCATATGATAATAGCTGGTACTACCGGCTCGGGTAAGTCTGTATGTATAAACTGCATAGTGTGCAGTCTGCTTTACAAGAACCCGCCCGATAAGGTAAAGCTCATCATGATCGACCCGAAGAAGGTCGAATTCAGCATCTATCAGCATATACCTCACCTCTACTGCCCGATAATCAGCGACCCGAGAAAGGCGGCGGGCGCGCTCGCCTCGGCTGTTGCCGAGATGGAGAGAAGATATACCCTTATCGAGGATGTCGGAGTTCGTGAGATCGACGCCTACAACAAGATGACCGCAAACGATCCCGACAGGGAATATCTGCCGAAGCTGATAATCGTTATCGACGAGCTTGCCGACCTTATGATGATGGCGAAGAACGATGTCGAGCAGTTCATCACGAGGATCGCGCAGAAGGCGCGTGCCGTCGGTATACACCTGATAATCGGTACCCAGCGTCCGTCGGTCGATGTAATCACGGGTCTTATCAAGGCGAATGTTCCTTCGCGTATCGCCTGCACGGTCAAGTCGCAGGTCGACTCGAGAACTATAATCGATATATCCGGTGCCGAGAAGCTTATCGGTCACGGAGACATGCTCTTCTCGCCTGTGGGACTTTCAAAGCCCATGAGAGTGCAGGGTGCCTTCCTTGAGGATAAGGAAGTCTCGGATGTCGTCGATTATATCAAGACGCACAATGATCCGGTCGAGTACAACAGCGCCTTTATGGACAGCATGGAGGCTGCTGCGGCGAATGTCGGAGAAAAGAAGGTCGGAGGCGCCGCGCTCGATGCCGCCGATATGAACGACGACAGCTCGGATGTGAAATTCAGACAGGCGGTCGAGATCGCCGTGAACGAGGGCAAGATCTCAACCTCTCTGCTTCAGAGAAAGCTGTCGATAGGCTACGGCAAGGCGGCGAAGATCATCGACCAGATGTACGATATGGGATATGTCAGCGAGGCTGACGGAAACAAACCGCGCAGGATCCTTATCACCAAGCAGGAATTCTACGAAAAGGTTGCAAATGACGATATGAGTGCCGGCGGGACCGATCAGTGAGCGGTTCCTTCGCGCTGACGAATATTGCGGAAAGCGGGCAGAAAGCTCCGCTTTCCGCAGTTGTTTGTTTTTTTGGAGGATGAAATGAAAAGACTTATAAAGTATATGAAGGCATACCGGAAGGAAGCTGTGATTGCTCCGCTTTTCAAGCTGTTTGAGGCGATACTTGAGCTTACCGTTCCGGTCATAGTTTCGCTTATCGTTGATAACGGTATAGCGAGGGGCGGCGAAGAGGGCAAGCGCTATTCGCTCCTTATGTGCGGTCTCCTTGTCCTGCTCGGGCTTGCCGGTCTGGCTTTTTCACTGACGGCACAGTATTTTTCGGCGAAGGCGGCTTGCGGTTTTGCGGGGGATATAAGGTCTGTGCTTTTCTCGCGGATACAGAGCCTGTCGTTTTCACAGCTCGACCGAGCGGGAACGGGTACGCTCATCACCCGTATGACGAGCGATGTGAGTCAGGTGCAGACGGGTGTGAATCTGACGCTGAGACTGCTTTTGCGCTCACCCTTTGTCGTTCTCGGAGCGCTGATAGGAGCGCTGATAGTCGGTGCGACGGCTCCTTCGGCAGTCCTTGCCTTCATAATAGTCATACCCGTGCTTGCCATCGTGGTAATGATAATACTGCTTGCCGGTATCCCTCTTTACAGAAAGGCGCAGGGCGGACTTGACGGCGTGACCGGACTTCTCCGTTCCGACCTTGAGGGTGAGAGAGTCATCCGCGCATTCAGACTTGAAGACAGACGCAACGCGGAATTTGATAAGCGCAACAGGAGCCTTAACCGCTTCCAGCTCCTCGCCGGAAGGATCTCGGGTCTTCTCAATCCGCTGACATATGTCATAGTGAACCTTGCCGTCATTCTTATGCTCAGCAACGGAAGCCACGCGGTGAATGAAGGGATCCTTACAAACGGTAAGCTCATAGCACTTTACAATTACCTCACGCAGATACTTGTCGAGCTTATAAAGTTTGCAAACCTTGTGATAACCATTACCCGTTCGCTCGCCTGTGCCGACCGTATATCGGCTGTGATAGGTGAGGAGCCGGCGATGCCTCCGAAAAGCGAAAGCGCGGATTTTGTCGAGGGTGCTCCCGCGGTCATCTTCCGCAATGTGTCGTTCGAGTACCCCGGCGCCTCCGGAAAGGTGCTTGAGAGCATAGACCTTTCGGTGAAAAAGGGCGAGAAGATCGGAATCATCGGAGGTACCGGCTCGGGTAAATCCTCGCTTGTCGGACTTATCCCGAGGTTTTACGATGTCAGCGAAGGCTCGGTAGAGGTAGGCGGCAGGGATGTGCGGGAATACGACCCCGATGAACTTCGCCGGCATATCGGATATGTCGCGCAGCACGCGACCCTATTCCGCGGAAGCATCCGTGACAATATAAAATGGGGCGATCCCGATGCGACAGATGAGGAGATCACCGAGGCTCTGCAGGAGGCTCAGATCGGCAACATCATCGAAGAGAAAAAGGGCGGTCTGTCCTATATGATAGAGCAGGGAGGCAGAAACCTTTCGGGCGGTCAGCGTCAGAGGCTCAATGTCGCCCGGGCGCTCGTAAGGCGGCCGCAGATACTTGTCCTTGACGACAGCTCCTCGGCGCTCGACCGTGCGACCGAGGCATCGCTCAGAAGGGCGATACGCGAGCTTGACTACTCTCCCGCGGTGTTTATCGTGTCGCAGAGAGTCGAGAGCGTTTCGGGGTGCGACCGGATAGTTGTCCTTGACGGCGGACGCGCCGTCGGCATCGGAAAGCACGATGAGCTTTACGGTAACTGCGAGGTCTACCGTGAGATCTGTGATTCCCAGAAGGGAGGCGAGTCGCTGTGAGCAATAAAAAGACGGGAAAAGGCAATATGAAGGCTCTCGGCAGAGTGCTTTCGGTCATAAAAAAGAGAGGCTTCCTCGTTTTCGGGACGCTCCTTTGCGCGGCGCTTTATGTCGTGGCGTCGCTTCTTATCCCCGTATTTGTCGGGGATGTCATAGACCTTGCGGTCGGAGTCGGAAGTGTAGACTTTGCGAAGGTCGGCGTCTGCCTTGCGAAGATCGCCGTTGCGGCGGGTATCGCGGGACTTGCGCAGTATATTATGAACCTTCTCAATAACCGTATAACCTACGGCACGGTTGCGGATATGCGCAGAATGGCGTTTGAGAAGATACAGAGACTGCCGTTCTCATACCTTGACCGTATCCCATCGGGAGATATAGTCAGCCGCGTCACATCCGACGCGGAGCAGGTCGGCGACGGACTTCTCACCGGCTTTACGCAGTTCTTCACGGGTGTTATAACGATAATCGGAACGCTTGTCCTTATGTTCCGCTCGTCTCCGTGGATAGCCCTTGCCGTCGTCGTCGTGACACCTCTCTCGCTCGTGGCGGCGCGCCTTGTGTCGAAGAAATCCTACGGCTTCTTTCGCGAGCAGGCTGAGGTAAGGGGAGAGCAGACCGCCTTCACGAACGAGATGATCTCGGGGCAGAAGACCGTGCAGACCTACTCGCGCCGCGAGAGGACGCAGGAGGAGTTTGACGAGATAAACGGAAGGCTCAAGCGCGTCTCGCTCAAGGCTATATTCTGGTCGTCTCTGACCAACCCCGTTACCCGCTTTGTTAACAGCATAGTTTACGCCGTCGTCGCGGCGGTCGGCGCGGTCACGGCAATTTCAAATCCCGCCTTCACGGCAGGTATGCTCACGAGGATGCTTTCTTACGCGAACCAGTACACGAAACCCTTCAATGAGATCTCGGGCGTTGTTACCGAGCTTCAGGGCGCAATGGCTGCCGCCGAGAGGTTATTCGGCATAATAGATGCCGAGCCTGAGATCCCCGAGGCTCCGGAGATACTTGAAACTCCGGAGGGAGAGGTCAGGCTCGACCATGTGTATTTCTCTTATGTAAAGGACAAAAAGCTGATCGAGGATCTGAACCTTGAGGTCAGACCGGGTATGAAGGTGGCGATCGTCGGACCCACCGGATGCGGCAAGACGACGCTGATAAACCTTCTGATGCGCTTCTATGACACCGATGCGGGGACTATCTCGGTAGATTCGCACCCGATAAAGGATGTCACCCGCCATTCGCTCCGTGCGGCATACGGCATGGTGCTTCAGGAGACATGGCTGATGCCCGGTACCGTGCGTGAGAATATCGCGATGGGCAAGCCCGACGCGACCGACGAGGAGATACGCGCCGCGGCGGTCAAGGCACGGGCGGATGCATTTATCGAGAGGCTCCCTGACGGCTATGATACACAGGTAGGTACCGCCGGAATGCTATCCGAGGGCGAGCGCCAGCTCCTCTGCATAGCGCGTGTGATGCTGACCGAACCTTCGATGTTGATCCTTGACGAGGCGACCTCGTCTATCGACACGCGTACCGAGGCGAAGATAAAGCAATGCTTTGACCGGATGACGGAGGGACACACGAGCTTTGTCGTCGCGCACAGACTCTCGACTATCCTTGACGCCGACCTCATCCTTGTGATGAAGGAAGGAAAGGTCATCGAACGGGGAACTCACGATGAGCTTCTCGCGGCGGGCGGATTCTACTCGGTCCTCTGGAACAGCGGCAGGACTGCCTCAGCCTAACAACTCGGAAATAAAGTTATCGGTATATTCTTCTTTTGCGGCGAAGTCCATGGCTTCGCCGTAAATTTTTTCAAGGGTGAAGTGATAGACCGCCGCGGCTTTGAGCGAGGCGATAGCCCCGTCGGTAAGCCCTTTGCGGAAGGCGTCGGCGAGCCTGTATTCGTTGCGGCAGAGACGACAGGAGGGAAGGTCGGCAAATCTGCGCATATTGATCTTCCTGTCGCCGTTGCCCCCGATACCGAAGGCTAAGCCGCTGTCGTCAAGAAGGACGGCATCCGCCTTATCCGTGTCGAGCGGATCGACCGCGACGGTTATTTTCAGCTTCTTCTTTTCGGCTTCGTGTATCAGCTCATCAAGGAAAAGATACGCCGTGCCGTAAAAGTCCACGATCGGAGTGTAGCTTTCCGCGATCCGCTCAAATGTATCGAGCTTTGTTTCGCCGTTCATTCCCAGCGAACGGAGCGCGACCTTCGTTACCGCAAAACCGTCGCCGCACTTTAATGCAGACATCGCACGGCGGGCGGCGGATGTGAGCTTGTCGTGAAGGACGAAGCTCGACGCGACCGAATCGGCGACATCCGATGCGCCGGCGGCTGCCGAAAGATAGCTGTATGCTCTGTTGAAGCAGAGAGCTTTCTTTTTGTTAAGTTCGACGATCCGCTTTCTCTGACCGATAAGAGCTGCGACATCGAAGAAGGCGCCGAGGTCGATTATGCTGTCCCGCGCTCCGGGAAGGGTCGTGTCTACCGAATGGGGCGCCGTGCCGTCAAGAAACAGAGTCTTTCGGTCGATCGTAATGGCGTCAAGCGACGAGCTGTCGGATGAGCAATAGTAATAATCGACATTGTGAAGAGCCTTCTTTGCGGCGTCCGCGACCTCGTGAAGGAACCGGCTCTTTCCTGTGCCGGGACCTCCTTTTATAATGAAGACCCTGTCGGCTCTTGCTATAAGTCCGTCATAGAAGCTGACAAAGCCCTTTCCGCTGTTTGCGGCGCAGAAGTAGCTCCTTAAAAAATCATTCCCGCTCATATATTACCTCCGGAAGCATTTTCTGTTCCAGTATATGAGCGGGAAACTTATTTGTTATTCAGTTTTGCTTCAGCTTTCAAACTTTACATCCGCGTAAACGGGGCAGTGATCCGAACCCTTGAGGTCATCGGCGGTGTTGCATATCTTGTGTACGCGGAAGGTTATCTTACCGTTCCCGAAGACATGGTCAATGGAGTTGCCGGCATCGGGGGCTGATCCCACCGGATGAGTCGTCTTCGTGCCGGTGTCGTGCTTTTCGGTGGCAGAGAATTCGGCGTCCTTCATGCCGTAGCCGATGACGGCTTTATAGGCGTCCGAATCCTTTGTGAAGTTGAAATCTCCGGTCCAGAGGCAGGGAATGTCGGGAAATTCCGCAAGTATTGCCTTCATGCGGTCATTCATCTGGCGTACATTGTCGACTCTCCACTGTACCGCCTCGGCACGCATCTGATCGTAGGTTTTACCTGCGGGAAGCGGGTAGGAGGATGTCCAGAGCGCTCCGTGCATATTTACGACGGCAAACTTTTTGCCGCTTGAAATCTCTTCAAACACCGCCCACGCGAGCGATTTGGTATTTGTTGCAGTGTAGCGCATGTCGAGCCATTCCTGCCCGGATTTTACTACTTTATAAAGGTCGGTGCGGTAGACTATCGGGGTGTAGACCTTCGTATTTTTGCCGCTGTGGGTTGTATGCGCTGAGGCATATCCGGCGAGGTTTGCTATTATCTTGCTGTGGCAGTTCGCGTTACATTCCTGGAAGGATACGATGCCGGGATTGTAGGTCTGGATCGTCTTGAGTATGTAGGGATATCTGGTATCGGGAGAATCGCTTGATCCGAGAATGTTGAAGGTCATGATCCTGACCGTCGCGTCGGTGTCGCCGAGCGTGGCGACCTCGGATTTGTCCTTGAGGAAGGTTCCCGGGGTGATCTTAAGAGTTCCGTCATTGATATTTCTGAGGAAGGTATTGATGAAGAGCGATACGGCAAGGGTCGAAAGGTATTCGTTCTTTCCGACGAGTACGATCTTTGTGGTCGTGACACTTACAGCATATTCGCCCTCTTCGAGCTGAGCGAGGACATCCTGCGTTTCCTTGCGGTTGGTCGCGCCGATGAGGATCTCCTTGGCGTCGCTTTCGTATGCTTCATCCTTGCCGAGGCCCTTTACCCAATCGTCAGAGGGCATAAGGCTCTTGTTCGTATCAACGCCGCAGGTGCTTCCGAACATCTTGCGGAGAGTGAGCAGCGAGTTTGTCAGAAGGCTCGTGCATCTCTGCGGTTTTATGACGGTGTATTCGGTGCTTCCGGCGTTGACTATCGTCACCTGTCCGTCCGGAGGTATCGGGTCGGAGTCGGACGAGTTGCCGGATGGGGTGTCGGAGCCGTTGTCACTTTGTGATGAACCGGGTGTCGGGGTGTCCGGTACGGTGCAGGCTGACAGAAACAGCATCACCGACAGCAGAAGCGATATTAACGCAAGTATTTTTTTCATAGGCGAGATCTCCTTTTCGGTTTTTATTATTTTATATTTTAGCTTTTTCCGGAGGAAAAGTCAACCTCAACGGGATATATTCGGCGCTTAGGACAAACCGCCCGCGCCCGTGTTGTGCATAATAACAAAAAGCTGTAACGCCTTCCCGTAAAAAAGCATAAAATACAAGTGGGCGATTTGTGGAAATTATTTTCCGCAAGAGGTTTCTTTTTTTGTCACTTTATGATATAATAATGCTACGATGATTAGGTGCAAAGGAATTTGCTTATGGATAGAATTGTTATTAACGGGGGAAAAAGGCTTAACGGCAGGGTAGCTATCAGCGGAATGAAGAATGCCGCGCTGCCCATCGTGTTTGCGAGCATAGTGACCGGATCGGAGTGTATCATCGAAAACATTCCGCCCGTGAACGATGTTCTTATGGCGCTTGAGATAATCCGCGATATGGGTGCCGAGGTCGAATTCACCGATATTTTCCAGACAACGGTAAGGATAAATTCGGCGAATCTCAGACCCTGCAGCGCACCCGACGATATGGTCACGAAGATCAGGGGCTCGATATACCTTGTCGGTGCGGAGCTGGGGCGCTTCGGACATTCGAGCGTTGCGCTGCCCGGCGGATGCAACTTCGGAAAGCGCCCGATAGACCAGCACGAGAAGGCGTTCAGGACCCTCGGCGCCGATGTCGTGTCGGATGACGAGAGAATAACCTGCAGCGCGCCCGAGGGACTTCACGGCACGACCGTGTACTTTGATCTTGTCTCGGTCGGTGCGACTATAAACGCGATGATCGCCGCGGTGCTTGCCGATGGTGTGACTGTACTCGAGGGAGCCGCGAGGGAGCCGCATATCGTCGATGTGGCAAACTTCCTGAATACCTGCGGTGCCAATATATCGGGTGCCGGAACGGATACGATAAAGATCCGCGGCGTGCGCGAGCTTCACGGCTGTGACTGCTACACGATAATCCCCGATATGATCGAAGCGGGAACTTATATGGCTGCCGTCGCCGCGACGGGAGGCTGTGTAAGGGTCGAGAATGTCATACCGAAGCATATGGATATAATCTCCTCGAAGCTTTCCGAGATGGGAGCCGTCATTGAGGAGGAGGACGACGCGATAACCGTGACGGTCGATAAAAGGCTTCGCGCCGTGAATATAAAGACCGCGCCCTATCCCGGTTTTCCGACCGATATGCATCCGCAGTTTTCGGCGCTTCTCGCCACCTGTGACGGGGTGAGTGAGATGAACGAGACGGTCTTTGACAAGCGCTTCCGTTATGTTGACGAGCTTCGTAATATGGGAGCCGTGATAAATGTCAACGGAAAGATAGCAAGGATCGCCGGAGTGAACAGGCTCACCGGAAATACGGTCAAGGCGGTCGACCTCCGTGCCGGAGCCGCAATGATAATCGCGGGGCTCGCAGCCGAGGGCAGGACAGTTATCACCGATGTCGAATCGATACAGCGCGGATACGCGAATATCGTTGCCAATTTCCGCGACCTCGGAGCCGATATAGAGGAGATAGGTTACGCAGTACATATCTTCAACGAGGATTGAGCAATAAAAAAGCCGCACATGCGGCTTTTTTATTGCTTTTATGCTTTTTTCTTTGTGCCTATCTTTGTCAGTAGCCTGAATGTCAGCGGTGCGACGGCAACGGTGCAGGCAACGACCGCGAAGTACCTTATCGCTCTCATCCAGAGGGGCTCTTCGCCGCCGCCGATGAAAATGAAGAGATATTTCAGGGCTGTTTTGACTCCCATTACTATCGCGCCCCCGACCGTGAGCTTCAGAAACTGTATCGGGAAAGGAGCCTTGGTCTCGAAATCTATGAATCGTTCCTCTATTGGATGGAAAATGAAAGCCCCACCCGTCGCGCCGACAAGTGTCCATGCCGTCTTCTGCATGCTGTACAGGTTTGCTTTGTCGATATCCGCAGGGAAGGTCCAGAAGATCGCGAAGAGAAGAAATGCCACCGACGAGAGGAAAAATGTGCCGAGCAACCAATACATAACGACGGGCTTCCTGTTCGCGGTCTCAAAAATCGGGTAGAGCGCAAACACAAGGGCTGTGCCGATGAGCAGGGAGACGCCGACATCGAGCGGCGTGTGGACTCCGAGGTACATACGCGAGACCGCGACGAGGATTATCAGTACGATCGAGACTATCGTTGCCCAGGCCTTTTTCAGAAATCTTGCGATGCTTCCGTAGGTTCCGACTGCGTTCTGTGTGTGACCGCTCGGGAAGGAGTATCCTTCGGCATCTGCGCGGGCCGATTCGACTATTGTGAAGTTTTTATCCAGCACCCACGGGCGGGGGATCATGAAAACTATTTTGAGTATCTGATTTATTATGACTCCTACATAGCCGACACTCATAACGAAGTATCCGCGCTTTTTGTCGACGCACCAATATACGGTCAGTGCGAACAGAAGAAAGGCTATCTCGCTTCCGAGATAGGTAAAGGCAGTCATCACGGCATCGAGAAAGGGATTTCTTATAGATTCAAAAAAATAAAGAACTTCCATATCCACCTCCGGTTTTTCTTCATCATATCATAAATTTCCCCGGAAATCAACCTTTTCGGAGATTTTTATTATATCAAAAAAATGGTTTGACTTACAGGGATTTATGTGGTATAATTAACTTGGATTATTTTCTTATAAAGATGAAACGGAGATGCATATGAGAATACTCGGAATAGACCCCGGACTTGCCATTGTCGGTTGGGGAGTCGTCGATTATGAGGGATCGAAATTCCGCACGATCGATTACGGCTCTATAACGACTCCGGCAGGAATGCCGACCGAAGAGAGGCTCATGCTTATCGACGAAGGCATCCGCGAGTTGACCGAAAGATTTTCACCCGAGCATCTCGCCGTTGAGGAGCTTTTCTTCAACACGAATATCACGACGGGAATAAGAGTCGCCGAGGCAAGGGGAGTGATACTCTGCCGTTGCCGCCGCGAGGGACTCGAGATACACGAATATACGCCGCTTCAGGTCAAGCAGGCGGTCGTCGGTTACGGACGCGCGGACAAGAAGCAGGTCATAACGATGGTGACGACGCTTCTCGGGCTGAGCAAGCCACCGAAGCCCGACGACACGGCGGACGCGTTGGCGATAGCTATATGTCACGCGCACACCGGCGGTTCGAGGATCGCGGGATACTACAACATCAAGTGAATTTTAGGGGTTTTTAACTATGTGGGCAGCCGAAAACTGGAAGGACTACGAGCTTATAGATACATCCGACGGAGAGAGACTTGAGAGATGGGGAAAATTCACCCTTGTCCGTCCCGATCCGCAGGTGATATGGAGCGCCGCGAAGGGCAGGGAGTGGGAACGCGCCGATGCCTCCTACAAGCGCTCGAAGAGCGGTGGCGGCGCGTGGTCGGCTAACCGGCTTCCCGAGAGCTGGAACATAGGATACGAAAAGCTCGGACTGAAATTCGTGATAAAGCCCATGGGCTTCAAGCATACGGGACTTTTTCCAGAGCAGGCGGCGAATTGGGACTGGTTTTACGGTCTGATCGCCGGCGCGGGAAGAAAGATAAAAGTACTGAATCTCTTCGCCTATACGGGCGGGGCTACGGTCGCGGCAGCCGCCGCAGGAGCGTCGGTCGTTCATGTCGATGCTTCAAAGGGGATGGTCGCACAGGCAAAGGAAAACGCGGCGCTTTCGGGACTTGCCGACGCGCCGATAAGGTATATCGTCGATGACTGCCGTAAGTTCACCGAGCGTGAGATACGGCGCGGCAACCGCTATGATGCAGTTATAATGGATCCGCCCTCCTACGGAAGGGGACCCGGAGGGGAGATGTGGAAGCTCGAGGAGAATATAAACGAGCTTGTCGCGCTGACAGCCGGTGTGCTTTCGGATGATCCGCTTTTCTTCCTCATAAATTCCTATACGACCGGGCTGTCGCCTCTGACGATGAGGTACCTGCTCGACCTCAATGTAAAGGCGAGATTCGGCGGAACATCCGATGCCGGAGAGCTTTCCCTTCCTGTGAAGCGCACGGGCGGCTACCTGCCGTGCGGTGCAGCGGCGCGCTGGACGAAAAACTGATTTTTTACGGAGTTAAAAGTTGAAAGAACCTTTTATCAAAGTTGAAGACCTGTCGTATTCCTACGGAGACGGCAGTAATGATAACCCAAAGAATCCCGCCGTATCGGGGCTGAGCCTTGAGATCGGCGAGGGCGAATATGTGGCTGTCGTCGGCAGGAACGGTTCGGGCAAGTCGACATTTGCAAAGCTCCTGAATCTTATCCTTGAGCCGACGGCGGGGAAGATATACATTTCGGGGAAGGATGTGACCTCTCCCGATATGACCGACGATGATATTTTTGCCGTCAGGCGGGAGATCGGGATGGTATTCCAGAATCCCGACAACCAGCTCGTTGCGACTGTAGTCGAGGATGATGTGGCATTCGGACCCGAGAATCTCGGACTTCCGCAGGCAGAGATAAGAAAGCGGGTCGACGACGCACTTGCTGCGGTCGGAATGAGCGAATTTGCGGGATATGAGCCTCACAGGCTTTCGGGCGGTCAGAAGCAGAGGATAGCTATCGCAGGTATCATCGCTATGATGCCGAAATGTATAATATTCGATGAATCGACGGCGATGCTTGACCCGATAGGCAGGAGAGATACCATCGGGATGATGGAGAAACTCAACCGCGAGAGCGGCATCACCGTTATCACGATAACCCACTATATGGAAGAAGCCGTGCGCGCCGACAGAGTCATAATAATGGACAACGGAAAGATCCTTGCCGACGGGACGCCCGAGCAGGTCTATTCCGATCGGGAGACGATACTTTCGGCGGGACTCGAGCTTCCGCAGTGTGCGACCCTTGTCGACCGTCTGAGAGAGGCGGGGATAGCCATTCCCGACGGCGACAGCACGACTCCCGAAAAGTGCGCGGAGCTTATCGCCTCGGCGCTGAAGGGCGGTGAGCTTTCTTGAACAAGGTCGAGCTTAAGAATGTGACCTTCCGCTATATGCCCGGAACGGTCTATGAGACCGTGGCACTGAAAAATGTCAGCGCGGGCTTTGAGAACGGGAAGATCACGGGACTTATAGGACATACAGGCTCGGGCAAATCGACGCTTGTCGGTATGCTGAACGGACTTATAAAGCCGATGGAGGGCGAAGTCCTTCTTGACGGCGAAAATATCTGGGATAAGCCGAAGAAAATAGGCGCGGTGCGTTTCCGCGTCGGACTTGTTATGCAGTATCCCGAGTATCAGCTTTTCGAGGACACGGTCGCGAAGGACATTGCCTTCGGCCCGAAGAATATGGGACTTTCGCAGGAAGAGATAGAACGGCGTGTGAAGGAAGCCGCCGGTATCGTGGGACTTTCGGAAAATGAGCTTTCAAAGTCTCCTTTCGAGCTTTCGGGAGGGCAGAAGAGGCGCGCGGCGATCGCCGGAGTCATGGCTATGGAGCCGGAGGTTCTCGTTCTTGACGAGCCCGCAGCGGGACTTGATCCGGTGGGGCGTGAGACGGTCTTCTCGGCGATAGAGGAGTACCGCAGCCTTAAAAACGCGACGGTCATTATCGTGAGCCACAGTATGGAGGATATGGCGCGCCGGTGCGACAGGCTCGTCGTTATGTCCGATGGGGGCTTGCTTATGGAGGGAAACTGCGAGGAGGTCTTTTCACACGCGGAAGAGCTTAAGAAGACCGGACTTGACCTGCCGCAGATAACTAAGCTCATGCTCCTTCTGCGAGAGAAGGGCGTTCCGGTCGGGGAAAATATCTACACCGTCGACGCGGCATATGCGGCGCTGACGGAAATATTCGGAAAGAGAGCCGCCGGTAAGAAGATCTGATGAAAAATATATCAATAGGACAGTATTACGCCGCCGATTCGCCGATACACAGGCTCGACGCGCGGACAAAACTTATACTTGCGATCCTTTATATCGTCTGCACCTTCCTCTGCAAGAGCATATTTGCCTTCGGACTTCTGCTCATATCGGGGATATTCATCGTGCTGATGTCAAGGATACCGCCGAAGGTGATACTCAGAGCATTGAAGCCGATCCTCTTTATCATGCTTTTCACCGTGGTGATAAACATCTTCTGGACGGGCGGAGAGAAACTGCTCTTTGAGTGGAGATTCATAAGGATATACGCCGAGGGACTTTACAACGCCGCGTTTATGACCGTGAGGATAATCGTGCTGATAATAGGTTCAAGCATTTTTTTAACCTACACGACAACTCCGATAGCTCTGACAGACGGGACAGAGAGACTTCTCTCGCCCCTGAAAAAGATAAAGGTTCCCGTACACGAATTTGCTATGATGATGTCGATAGCGCTGCGGTTCGTTCCGACTCTTATCGACGAGGCTGACAGGATAATGTCGGCACAGAAGGCAAGAGGCACCGACTTTTCGTCGGGAAGCCTTATAAAGCGCGCGAAGGCGCTGATACCGATAATAATCCCTCTCTTCGTATCGGCGTTCAGACGCGCCGACGAACTTGCAACGGCGATGGAATGCCGTTGCTATCACGGCGGAGAGGGAAGGACCAAACTGCGCGTGACGCATATGCGGTTTGCCGATTTTCTGGCGCTCATACTTATGGTCGCATTCGGTGCCGCAATCGTGATGATAAATATTCACGCCTCAAAATACGGGATAGGATATGTGATGCCCTGATGAAGATACTGATAGAACTGTCGTTCGTCGGGACTGCCTTCTGCGGTTGGCAGTCGCAGAAGAACGGAGGCTCGGTGCAGGAGGTCCTGACCGCCGCCGCGGATAAGCTCTTCGGCTTTCCCTGCGATGTGACGGGATGCAGCAGGACCGACAGCGGAGTCCATGCAACGGGCTACCGCGCGGCGATCTCGGCCAAAGGAGAGCCATGGATCGTGACCTCGGTACCGGTAGATGCCGTTCCGCGGGCGCTGAATACCTTCCTGCCGCAGAGCATCTCGGTGAGGTCGGCGTGTTCCGTACCCGATACCTTCCACCCGAGGTACGATGTGAAATATAAGGAATATCTTTACAGGATACTTGACCGCCCCGAGCGCGATGCCTTCCTCGTCGGCAGGTGCTGGCATATACCGCACAGGCTCGATGAGGTTTCTATGGACCTCGGAGCGAAGGCCTTTGTCGGAAGGCATGATTTCGCCTCCTTTATGGCGGCGGGATCCGATATAAAGGACACCGTGAGGACGGTCACGGCGGCATCGGTCGTGCGCGAGGGCGACACGGTCGTATTCCGCGTCTCGGCTGACGGCTTCCTCTACAATATGGTGAGGATCATGACCGGTACTCTCGTGAGGATCGGAGAGGGCAAGGCGCCCGCCGAAGGCGTTCCCAAAATCATCGCAGCCCTTGATCGCAGGGCGGCGGGCGTTACCGCACCCGCGGAGGGACTGTTTCTGAACAAGGTCGTTTACTGACCGGAAGGGAGAAGAAAATCGTGTTTCTCGATAAGCTCAAGCCGTATCTTCATATCGGCTCAAAGAATAAACTGAAAAAGGAATACCTAAGCCCGCACAATGAGTATTACGGCAGAGTAGCGGACAGGTTCGGGACGGTGCAGATGCTGCTTCTCGCAGTCCTTGCGGTCTTTCTTCTCATATCTCTGATATTCAACAATGAATGGGTGTCATACGAGAATCTTCATTACTTTATAACCGATTTCGGTGGGTATCTTACTTCCGCCGATTCGGGAATAGACAAGGTGATACTTGACGCGGGAGAGGAAAGCGGCTTCGGTGTGTTCGGCGGGAAGCTCGCCGTCGCGGGGAAGACCGGACTGAGGCTCTACACGGCGTCGGGAAGGCTCGCGGTGAGCGGAGACGACATATATTCGCGTTCCGCAGTCGAGACTTCCGATCGATATATGCTCGTTTACGGGACGGGAGGCAAGGAGCTTTCAATATACAACCTGTTTACGAAGGTACACTCCGAGACTACAAAGTACCCGATATACGGAGCAGCGGTCGCCGACAACGGAAGCTACGCTCTTATCACGGGCGACAACACGCACACCTCGGCGGTAAAGGTCTATGACCGCAGGTTTGAGGAGATCTTCTCAAGGGGTCTTGCTTCCTACGCTGTGGACGCGGCGCTGTCCGGCTCGGGCGACAGGCTCGCGATACTTTCCTTTGCCGAAAAGGACGGGAACGTCGTGACAAAGCTCTGCCTGTCAAAGGTTCCCGCGAACGATCCCTACGCAGAGCATGAGATAGCCGGCACGATGCCGCTTTACTGCGCTTTTACCTCGTCGGGAAATGCGATCGCCGTATGCACCGACAGGATACTTACCTATGACCGTTTCGGAAGGCTCAAGGAAGAGATAATCACAAGGAACGATGCTTCGCGCTCTGAACCCGTCGATATTGCCGTGGGAGACTTCGGATGCTCGGCGGTGTATGACGGATATGACGGCTGTGAGCTTTTTGTGATTGACAAAAACGGCCATCTGGTGTATAATCAAACTGTTTCGGACCGGATAATCTCTACCGCAGGATACGGTAATTCCGTGTTTTTTGAGACAGATAAGGAAATAATAAGATTCGGCATCGGAAACGCAAAGGAGGACAGAGTCCCGAAAAACGCTTCGGGAAGAGGAGTGCTTCTTGCGCGGAACGCCGAAGAGGTTTTTTACTGTATGCCTTCGGAGGTCAGATATATTAAGTTCTGATCCCGTGGAGAATAATATATGGTCTGGATCGTTGATGTAATACTTCTTATAATATTTATTGTCACGGTTATCGTCAGCACGGTGAGGGGATTTGTAAGCACCGTGTTCGACCTCCTGAGACTTGCGGCGTCGGTCGTGATAACCTTTTTAGCGTCGCCCGTCGTGTGCGGATATTTTCCGCTCGTGTCGCCGATCCTCATATACACACTTGTTTTTCTGGCGGCTTATATACTGATTATCCTTGCCGCGGCGCTTCTTAACAGGATATTCAGGCTTCCGGGACTGAGAACGGTCAACCGCTTTCTCGGCTTTCTTCTCGGTATAGGCTCGGCTTATATAATCCTGAGTTTTGTATCGGCGTTTATCGGAACGCTTCCCGAGGTGATCGGAGCGGAGAATACGCTCTATACCGCGTCGCAGCTTGAGAGCGGCACCGTGATCTATCGCTTTTTTGCGGATCACGGGATCCTATCGCTTCTCGGAATATTGAAATGAGGTGATCTGGTTGAAACTCAAATACATCCCCAATGTGCTGTCGGTCATACGGCTGACTCTTGTCGGAGTCTTCGCCGCCGTATTCTTCGGAGTGAAGGACGAGTCGGGCATGAGGGCAGCTCTGATAATATTTGCCGTAGCCGAGGCTACCGATGTCGCCGACGGCTTCCTTGCGCGTCGCTACGGTTGGATCACCGATGCGGGGAAGATACTTGATCCGCTCGCGGACAAGCTCATGCAGTGTACGGCACTCATCTGCCTCACCGTATCGAAAATGATACCGATATGGTACTCGGCTCCTTACATACTTAAGGAGCTTGTGATGCTTTGCGGAGGCTTTATAATAATAAGGAAACGCAAGATAGTCGTGGTCAGCAATCTTTTCGGGAAGGGAGCCGCCGTTATGTTCTTCGGTACGATATGCGCGGCGATGCTCATATCGAAGCCCTTCCAGCCTGCCATCCCGTGGCAGATAAACACGCTGTGCGCGATCTCACTCGGACTTACCGTTCTGGCGCTCGTTATGTACGGCGTCGAGTATGTTTTCGTAAGACCCAAGAAAGAGACCGGATCTGAGGATTCCGGGGAGGAAAGTAAACAATGATTATGTGTTCAAGATGTCACAAGCGCGTCGCCGTCGTGTTCGTGACGAAGATAGAAAACGGCGAGAAGATAAACGAGGGCATCTGCATAAAGTGCGCCCGTGAGCTTGGTCTGCCCGTGGAGGGGATGCTCGGCGATATATGCAAGAAGCTCGGTATATCACCTGACCAGCTTGACGGTATGGAGGACGACCTCAACAAGATGATAGAGGATCAGGGCGGACTTCCATCGGACAATGACGACAATGAGGATGCCGGTGCGCCCGCGATAGACTTCCCGAAGCTCTTCGGAGAGGACGGCCTCGGTGCGCTTATGAATATGAATAATTCGGATGACGGAGTTGTAATTCCCGAGGATATGATGCCCGGGACAGGTGAAAAGAACAAAAAATCAAAGGGCAAAAAAGAGGCAGACGGTGAGAAGAAATACAAGTTCCTCGATACCTACTGCCGCAACCTTACAAAGCGCGCCGCCGAGGGAGGCCTTGACAAGGTCGTCGGACGCGACCGCGAGCTTGCAAGGACTATACAGATACTCTGCCGCCGTCAGAAGAATAACCCCTGTCTTATAGGTGAACCGGGCGTCGGAAAGACCGCGATAGCCGAGGCTCTCGCGCAGAAGATAGCCGCGGGCGATGTGCCTTACAAGCTGAAAGGGAAACAGCTCTACCTTGTCGATCTCACGGCTCTTGTCGCGGGAACGCAGTTCAGGGGGCAGTTTGAGTCGAGGATCCTCGGACTTCTCAAGGATGTGAAGGAAGCCGGAAATGTCATACTCTTCATTGACGAGGTACACAACATCGTCGGTGCGGGAGACGCCGAGGGTAGCATCAGCGCGGCAAATATCCTGAAACCCGCCCTTTCACGAGGCGAGGTACAGGTCATCGGCGCCACGACGCTTACCGAATACAGAAAGAATATCGAGAAGGATACCGCGCTCGAGCGGCGCTTCCAGCCCGTCACGGTCAATGAGCCGTCGGAGGAGGACACAGTTGTCATCCTTCGCGGGATAAAGCATTATTACGAGGAATACCATTCTATAAATATCCCCGACAGCATACTCCGCCGTGCGGTCTCACTGTCGGAACGCTACCTTACCGATCGGTATCTGCCCGACAAGGCTATCGACCTGCTTGACGAGGCGGCGTCGCACCTTTCTCTGTCAAGTGCCGAGCTGAACGAGAGCTATAAACTTCGCGACGAGCTTTTAGGACTGAAAAAAGAGCGTGAGGCTCTCGAAAACGCCGCGCCGTCATCCGATGAAAAGGTTGAGCAGAAGAGATACGAGGATATTGCGAAGATCAAGGCAAACGAGCTGAAGCTCTCAGACAGACTTCACGAGATAGAACCCGCCTGCAAGAGCATCACCATGACCGGAGAGGATCTTGCGGAGGTTATAGAGATCTGGACGGGTGTTCCTGCGTCGACTGTCAGCGAAAACGAATTTGCGAAGATCGACAAGCTTGAGGAAAGGCTCAAATCCCATATCATCGGACAGGATGAGGCTGTCGAAGCCGTCACCCGCGCGATAAAGCGCAGCCGCGCCGGAATAATGTATAAGAGAAAGCCCGTGTCGTTCATATTCGCCGGACCTACCGGTGTCGGAAAGACCGAGCTTGTGAAGACGCTTGCCGCCGATCTCTTCAATTCGCCCGAGACTCTTATAAGGCTCGATATGTCGGAATTTATGGAAAAGCACTCGGTTTCTAAGATCATCGGTTCTCCTCCGGGATATGTCGGCTACGACGAGGCGGGACAGCTTACCGAGAAGATCAGGAGAAGGCCCTATTCGGTGATACTTTTCGATGAGATCGAAAAGGCACATCCCGATGTACTGAATATTTTGCTCCAGATACTTGATGACGGGCGCATTACCGACTCGCACGGCAAGGTCGTGAGCTTTGAGAACACCGTTATCGTTATGACTACGAATGCGGGGTCGGATAATTCCTCGAATGCGGCGGGATTCTCCTCCGACCGCGAGGAAGCCGGCAGGAAAAAGACCGAGAAAGCGCTTGAGAGCTTCCTGCGTCCCGAATTCATCAACAGGGTCGATGAGATAATAACCTTCAGATCTCTTGACGAGAAGGATTTTGCGGCGATCGCGGGCATAATGCTCGGCGAGCTTGCCGGAGTGCTTAAGGACAAGGACATCAACCTCACATATACCGACGAGGCGGCGGCTCTTATCGCCGAGAGGTCCTATTCGCGCAAATTCGGTGCGAGAAATATGAGAAGGTATATACAGAAGAATGTCGAGGACAGACTTGCCGAGCTGATAATCGCGGACTACGAGCGCGATATAACGCAGGCAAGGATAGGTGTCCGCGACGGCGAACTTACGATCGACTGTATGTAAGACAATGGGAAGAAAATGGTATGCGCGCGGGATCGACGAAGTGACCGCGGAACTGAAAACAAATGCCGCCTCCGGTCTTGACCGGAAGGCGGCTCGTTCCCGTCTCAGAAAAACAGGCGGGAATTCTTTCTTTTTCGTCGGGACAAGGTCGTTCTTCGGTTGCGTGAAGGCGGTCCTCGCCGATCCGATGCTGCTGATCCTTATAGGCGTTGTGGTCATCGCGGCGGTCTTCGGAAGGACAGGCATTGCCGTCGGAGCCGGTATCGTGATACTTGCCGGTATTGCCGCCGGTGTCGTGTTCTCGGTCAGGTCGCAGAGGCGCATCGAATCCATGTCGGGATATTCCCAACCGAAGGTAAGGGTCATCCGCGGCGGTGAGCTTTTCCTTGCCGACGCAAGGTGCCTCGTTCCCGGAGATCTGATGATCGTCGGTGAAGGTGATATAATCCCTTGCGACGCAAGGCTCGTCACGACCGACCGCCTCAGCGTCAGAGTTTTTGCCGGCTCGGAGGAAGGGAAGTATGTGAGGGTCAATCCCGATGCCTCGGTGCTGTATGACGGTGAGAAGATCCTTCCGATATACGAACAACTCAATATGCTCTATGCCGGAAGCTCGGTCATCACGGGTGAGGCGAGGGCGATAGTCGTCGAAACGGGCGAACACACCTACATAGGCGCACTTGACGGCGGTATGCCGCTCAACGATCCGTCGGAGAGACCTCCGATGCTTCGGGAGCTGAGAAAGTTTTCGCGCATTTACAGCTTTGCCGTGCTGCTCATGATACTTCCGCTGACGGTCATAGGAATACTTACCTACGGCGCGTCGTCGATGTTTGCGACATTTATGCTTGTTCTGGCGCTTGCCGTGTCCTCGCTCGGCGAGACGGTCTATGTCGCGGGGAATATCATAGTTGCGGAGGGCTTCACGGGATGTGCGAGCGAGGGCGGCAGGAGCGGCGGAGCCATGATAAAAACGCCCGAGGCTCTTACCGATATCGCCTCGACCGACAGGCTTTTCCTGATCGGAGACGCGGCGATAACCGACGGAAAGCTGCGGATAGTCTCGGCTTATGCGGATTCGCACGAGCTTTCCGGAAATGAGCTTTTCGACGCGAGCCTTATGAGCGCCGCCGAGAGTCTTATGCTTGTCGGTGCCGCGGCGAGGAAATATCCGGCGGTCGGAGGAAGCTCCGAAAATGTCTTTTCGGAGGGAAGCGGTGATTTCTGCCGTCGCCTCGGTGTTGACGGTGCGGCGCTTGCCATACGCGCACAGATACTTGATTATGCCGAAAACGGCGGGATCGCGAGCGCACGGGTAAACGACGGCGGGACAATGAGGACCGTGACTGTCGCGGAGGGAAGACCTCTTCTCCGCGGATGCAGCCTTGAGCGTGTCGGCGGCGGGCTTTCGGATTTCGATATCACGAAGTGCTACAAGGCCGAATCGGCGCTCGGGCGGATGGAAGCCCTCGGGTGCAGATGCCTTACGGTCGTGAGCGTTCTGCCCTCGGGCGAGAGGATACTTGAAGGTATTTTCGGATACAAGCCGGTCGTGAGCCGTGACGCAAAGAAAAAATGCTCCGAATTGCGGGCGGCGGGAGTGCTTCCGATCCTTTTCCTCGGGGACGAGACGAAATGCAATGTCATCCTTGCCGAAGAGGCGGGGATAGTCGCGTCGGCGGCGGAGATAGCCTTTGCCTCCGAATGTGTGAAGGCGGGTATGCCTGTCCCGCCCGCGGAGGGAAGATATAAGGCTTATCTCGGTTTTTCACAGAAGGAGATATGTACGCTCATCGAAAATACTCGTGAGGCGGGACATACGGTCACGGTGTTCGGTACCGAGCCGTCGGACTTTCCCGCGGTGAGCCGCGGAGATGTTGCCGTTACCTGCGACCGAGCCGATTACGGTACCGGGAAGGACGATATTGAAAAACTCGAGGTGTCAAAGCCATCGGGCAAGGGAACAAGTCCCGACGGGGCGCAGATACTGAGGTATGAATCCGATGTGCTGATAAAGCGCGCGGGATTGCGCGGGGGAGGACTTGAAGGGCTGTCACGAGCCTTTGCCTGTGCGAGAAAGATAAACTATTCGCTTCGCGGTGCCGTGACATACCTGCTTATCTCGCAGGCGCTGAGGCTTTCGTTTGCGATACCCGCGATACTTACCGGAGCGACGGTTTTCAGTCCGGTGCAGCTCCTGTATTCGGGACTGATAATAGATTTCTGCGCTATGCTGATCTTTGCGGGCGATCGTCCGGATGCGGATACGATGGCGGGGAGCTATCGCCGGGTGACTCTCGGGGAGCCTTTGAGAGAGGATCGCGCCGCGCTCATAAGTGCGGGAGCGGCGGGCTTTGCGGGGGCGCTTGCGGCTGTCCTTATGAACCTTATCGGAAGTATAAAAACAGGCGGCGCGGCGTTTTTCGGACTTATACTCGCGCAATACCTCGCGCTCTTTACGGTGAGAGCCGGAAAGCGGATGTTCGCGGGATTCACACCGACAAGTGCGATAATAACGGCGGTGTCGGCGCTTCCGGTACTTGTCTTTTCGTTTATCGGCGGCATTTCCGGGATCACGGGAATGCAGTGGTCGCTCCCGTCGCTTGCGATAGTCCCGCTTGTGCCGGCGGTGTTCCTCCTGCTGTATCACCGACTTTACAAAAAGAAAAACTCCTGAAAATCGCGGGTAAGACCCGGCAGGCTGAGCCTGCACCCCTTAATCGCGGTTTATTCACCATAAAGTGAAGACCTCACCCGGAGACAATGCTTTTTTGAAAGTGTTGTCAATGGTGGGGGCTTCACTTTTTATATTTTTGAAGTTTAGGTCAAGCCTTTTCAAAGGCTTGCGGTTTCCAAAGGCAGAGCCTTTGGTCGTCGCCCGCAGGCGGCGAAATTTCCTTTACGGCAAAAAGTTTTTTTCTTTTTCCTCCCATAATATGACAGGATTTTCGACAGCACAGATGTATAATTTTGGTAATACAAAGGACGGAGCATAATGGATATGGGACAGACTGTTTACGGAGACCTGCTGTTTCTTATAAATTTCAGTATGGATTACCTCTGCTTTTACATAACGGCAAAACTGCTTCACAGGAATTTTCCGAGACTGCGGGCGCTCTTGGCCTCTGTCGGCGGAGGGATATATGCGGTCGTAATACTTTTTTCGGGCTTTGTGCCGCCGCTCGAGCTTGTCTGCGATATCGGTGCGGGAATACTTATGTGCGTTGCCGTCTTTACCGGTAAGAAGACGGGCTTCTGGAAATTTATGCTCTGCTCGCTGACCTACATAGGCGTTTCGGCGGCGCTCGCGGGGCTTATGACGGCAATGTTCAACCTTTTGAACTCGCTCGGACTGCCTCTCGGTTCGCTCGAACAGAGCGGCGACGGTATGCCGGTGTGGCTATTTGCGCTGCTTGCAGCGATCTCGGGCGCGGCGACGCTCGCCGGCGGAAGGTTCTTCCGCAAAAAGCAAAGCGAACGCACGGCGGATATCGAGATAAGCATCGGAGGCAAGACGGTTAGGCTCTCGGCGATATTTGACAGCGGAAACCTTGTCCGCGACCCGATGAGCGGCAAACCGGTCGTCGTTGCCGATATCGACAGCATTTCGGAGGCGCTTCCCGATGCTCTTATCCGGGCGGTGAGAAAGAATGACGCTTCATATCTCGCCTCGCTGCCACCAGACAGCGCAAGGAGACTTCGCCTTGTGCCGTCAAAGACCGCAACGGGCAACGGGATGCTTTACGCCATGACACCCGACAGACTCACGGTCACATTGCCGGGAGGAAAGCCTCAGACGGTCGATGCGCTCTTCGCACCCGTAAAGCTCGCGGGAAGCGCCTCGGGCTTTCAGGCGCTTCTGCCGTCCGAGCTTGCAGTATGATCAGGAACGAAAGGAAGGTGGATCTCTTGAATCCGATAGCTTTTTTCAAACGGCTTTTTTCGCGTATATCGGCAAAAAAAGCAGAGAAAAACGGGCTGTTTTATGTAAACGGTCCGGATGTTCTTCCCGCGCCGCTGTCGGCGGAGGAGGAAGCCGAGGTGCTTTGCCGGCTTGATACCGACGAGGATGCAAGACCTTTCCTCGTCGAGCACAATCTGCGCCTTGTCGTCTACATAGCGAAAAGATTTGAAAACACCGGCATCGGGATAGAAGACCTTGTCTCGATAGGGACTGTCGGTCTGATAAAGGCGATAAATACCTTTCATCCCGAGAAAAACATAAAGCTCGCGACCTACGCCTCGCGCTGTATCGAAAACGAGATACTTATGTATATCCGAAAGCGCAGTCCCGCAAAATGCGAGGTCTCGATCGACGAGCCGCTGAATATCGACTGGGACGGCAACGAGCTTCTGCTGTCGGACATCCTCGGCTGTGAGGAGGACAGCGTTTCCTACGAGCTTGAAAAGCGGGAAGAGCGCCGCGTCATACGCGAGGCGATCGGAAAGCTTTCGGAAAGGGAACAGCTTATCGTCGGGATGAGATTCGGCCTCGGCGGCAACCGCGAGATGACCCAGAAGGAGGTAGCCGATATGCTCGGGATCTCACAGTCATACATATCGAGGATCGAAAAAAAGATCATCGCTCGCCTGCGCCGTGAGATTGCGGGCAAAATATGACAATAAAATAAAAAAGGAACGCTCCGTCGGGCGTTCCTTTTTTATTGCCTTTTTCTTCCGAAGAAGGTCGAGAATATATTACCTGCCGGTTTTTTCGGAGGGATTTCACCGTTTTCTCCGTTGCCTTCGGTAAGGCTTACCCCGTCTGGGTCGGGAGTTTTGGCGATGACCGTGAATTCGGCATCGCTTTTTTCAATGCTGAAATGCCTTTTTCCGAGGTCGACCGAGGTGCGGTACTTTTCCCTGACATTGAGATCATTGAACATCACCTTCAGAATATGGTCCCCGTCGTTGACCCAGAAGGTGCGGTCGCCGCAGGTCTCACCGAGCATTATCATATCAACATAGACGGTAAGGGAATATTCGTTCCTGCCGTCGGAGATCCTTTTTGCAAGGTTTTCTCCCATTTTGAAGTTGATTCTCAGCTTGTATGCCATAGGCGATCCTCCGTATAAAGCTCTTTATTATCGATTATACTCTATTTATCGACAATTGTCAATATGTAGGGTATATTTTATAATGTGATTAAAGAGGTGAGTGCCATGATAACCTATGAGCCTTTTTATGAAACGCTTAAGAGAAAAAATGTCACGACATACAAGCTGGTGAACAAGTATAATATAAGCCGCAGCCTGCTTGACCGCCTGAAACACAACAAGCCGATAAGCACGGTGACCGTCGATGACCTTTGCCGGATACTTGATTGCCGTGTTGAGGATATAATGAGATATACCGAAGACGAAAAATGAGAAAAATTTGCAAAAACCCTTGACAGACAGGGGAAAGTGTGGTATAATCATTGAGTCAATGAAGCAGAACGATCTCTGTTCTCACCGTACCGCTCCGCGAGTACGGTATAATATGAGCGCCCTTGCGGCGTTGCTGTTAACACGGAGGTCTATGCTTTCCGTGCTTTTTATTTTATTTGGAGGTGAATCCCGATTAGCGCAAAAGAAATGCTGGTCAATGAGGCCATAAGATTCCCGCAGGTCAGAGTCATCGGGCCCGAGGGCGAGACTCTCGGCATCATGAAGAGCCACGCCGCTCTCGAAATGGCGTATGACAAGGGTCTTGACCTTGTCCTTATGGCGGCGCAGAGCGACCCGCCCGTCTGCAAGATAATGGACTACGGTCGTTTCCGCTTTGAACGCGATAAGCGCGAGAAGGAAGCGAAGAAGAAACAGCAGGTCGTCGAGCTTAAGGAAGTTCAGCTTTCCTGCCGCATCGATGTCCACGACTTTGAGACGAAGGCGAGAAATGCCGCAAAATTCCTTCAGCAGGGAAACAAGGTGCGCGTTGTCCTCAGATTCAAGGGCAGGGAAATGAGCCACCAGGAGATCGGTAAAGAGGTGCTTGACAAATTCCGCGACGCTGTCTCGGAATTCGGCACGGTCGAGAAACCTCCCGTACTTGAGGGCAGATTTTACAGCATGATCGTCGTACCGGTCAAAAAGTAACAGTGTTCATGTTCGGCACGCGGCGATGCCGCGGACTGTAATGATATAAAGAAACAGAAAGGGAGTTATTTGAAATGGGAAAGGTCAAAACACATAGAGCTTCTGCCAAGAGATTTTCCGTCACCGGCACCGGCAAGGTGAAGATGAACCACGCGGAACACCGTCATAAGCTCGGTAAGAAGGATCAGAAGAGAAAGAGACACCTCCGCACTGCGGACTATGTTGAGGGCAAGATGGCTGCCAACATAAGAAGACTTATCCAGAAATAATCGGTAGGAGGAAAAGAAGATGGCAAGAATCAAAGGTGCGCTCATGACGCGCAAGAGAAGAAATAAAGTTCTGAAGGCTGCGAAGGGCTATTGGGGTGCAAAGAGCAAGCACTTCAAGATGGCAAAGCAGGCTGTGATGAAGAGCGGTAACTACGCATTCATCGGCAGAAAGCAGAAGAAGAGAGAATTCAGGCAGCTCTGGATCGCAAGGATCAATGCACAGGCAAAGCTCAACGGAATGAACTATTCGACCCTTATGCACGGTTTGAAGAAGTCCGGCGTCGAGCTGAACCGCAAGGTCCTCTCCGAGCTGGCAGTATCCGACAAGGACTCGTTCGCGACCCTTTGCGCACAGGCAAAGGCAGCGCTCAACGCCTGAGTCATAAAAAACCCGGTCTTTGCCGGGTTTTTTTATACCGGACAGGAAGATATGAGATTCAGAGAAGAAACCGTCACATCGAAGAGCAATCCGACCGTGATGAAGATCCGCTCGCTGACGGAGAAAAAATACCGTGATGAGTACGGACTTTTCCGCACCGACGGCATAAAGCTCGCCGGTGAGCTTTTCGCACGCGGCATTTCTCCCGAACTTGTGCTTTTGAGGGAATCCTCAAGGGACAGAGTGCTTGAAAGGCTCGGGAAAAACCTTCCCGATTGCGAGGCTGTGATCCTTTCCGATGCCGTTTTTGACCGCGTTTCGGAAGAAAAATCACCCGAGGGCATCATATGTGCGGTAAAACATCTTGACAATCACGGAAAAATTGCTACAATAAATAAAGACGCCTTTTTCGGGTGGGGGGATGAGAGAGTCCTGCTGCTCGAATCGGTGCGCGATCCCGGAAACCTCGGAACGGTCATAAGATCGGCAGCAGCCTTCGGGACAGACCGCCTTGTTATCAGCTCGGACTGTGCCGACATCTATAATCCGAAGACGGTCAGAGCCTCTATGGGGACGCTCTTCGAGATGAAGGTGACCTCCGTCGATGACCTTGCAGGAGCGATCGGGATACTGAGACAGTGCGGCAGAAGGGTCTTCGCCGCGGCGCTTGACCGCGGGGCGGTGGCGCTTGACCGTATGAAGCTCTCGGCGGGAGACTGCTTTGCCGTCGGGAACGAGGGTCACGGACTCTCGCGTGGGGTGCTTGATGCCTGCGACGCGAAGGTCTTTATCCCCATCTCCGAGGGAGCGGAATCCCTCAACGCGGCGATAGCCGCATCAATACTCCTTTGGGAGCAGAAAAGACAGCTCGGCTGAATTCATTTTTTGGGGGATGTCGTTATGGCAGACGGTACGATTTACTGGATATGGCTCGCCGAACGCCTCGGTGCCGCCAATAAGCACGCGCAGGAGCTTCTGAAACGCTTCGGATCGGTCTTTGAGATCTATCGTGCCGATGCCGAACAGCTCACCGGTTTTGACCGTGACGGAAACGAAAAATTCGGTGTGCTTGCCGATAAGAGGCTTGACGACGCCGAACGGATACTTCATGTCTGCGATAAGCAGAATATAGAGATAATACCTCTCGATGATGAAAGGTATCCGTCCCGCCTGCGGCAGATACAGGATCCGCCGATAGTGCTTTATGCGAGGGGACTTATGCCTCAGTTTGACCGCCTTCTTTGCATAGGAGTGGTCGGAACACGCAAGATGAGCGAATACGGCTGTCATTCGGCGTATAAAATATCTTACGGACTTGCATCGGCGGGAGTTATTACCGTCAGCGGCATGGCGCTCGGAGTCGACAGCATCTCGGCTTGCGCCGCGCTCGCCGCCGGAGGTCACACCGTTGCCGTTCTCGGAAGCGGCGTCGACAGACCTTATCCCCAGCGTCACAGACTTCTTTACGAGGAGCTTGTCCGCCGCGGAACGGTGCTGAGCGAGTATTCGCCCGGATCCGCTCCGACAAGATATACCTTCCCTCAAAGGAACAGAATAATCAGCGGTCTGTGTCAGGGGACTTTCATAGTCGAGGGCGACTTTGACAGCGGGGCGATGATAACCGCGCGCGATGCACTGGTGCAGGGCAGAGAGCTTTTTGCGCTTCCCGGCAATGTAGGCTCGCCCAACTCAAACGGAACGAACGCGCTCATCCGTGACGGTGCGCATCCGGTCCTCAGAGCCGAGGATATACTGAACGAATTCCTTCCGCTCTACGGAAAGGTCACCGATCAGGTAAGGCTTGCGGCGGCTAAGGCGAACTGCGAGCTTGATCCGAGGGTACTTCAGAGATACGGTACGACCCCCGATTTTATGATAGGAAAGACCGAATCCGAATCGCGTCCGACCGATAACGCCGTACCCGCCGCGCAGAAGATCCGCCGGGCCGGATATGCTCAGAAGGCTCCCACGCCGGATAATGACAAAAAAGCTCCCGCACCGGCGCCCGAAGCCGAAGCACCGAAGCCCGTATCCGCGAGAAAGCCGGACGGCTCCGAAAAGATATTCGAGACCCTCGACCCGAACCTCCGCGCGATCTACGCGGCGATGCCGGACGACGAGGCGGTCTCGACCGATGCGCTTCGCGTCGAGGGGATCGGTGTCGGGGATGTTATCGCCGGACTTACTATACTTGAACTCAAGGGACTTGTCACCGGACTTCCCGGTGGTATGTTCTTAAAAAAATAAACCGTTAAATCTTGATCGAAAGGTAATCAAATGGCAAATCTGATGATTCTCGAGTCGCCCTCAAAGGCGGCTACGATAAAAGGGTATCTCGGTTCGGGATACCGTGTGATAGCCTGCAAGGGCCATTTCCGTGACCTGCCGAAGAGTACGCTCGGTGTGGACATTGACAACGGCTTTGAGGCTCACTATATAAACATACGCGGCAAGGGCGACCTTATCAAGGAGATAAGGAAAGAGGCAAAGAAGGCGAACAAGGTCTTCCTTGCGACCGACCCTGACCGCGAAGGCGAAGCGATCGCATGGCACCTTGCGACGGTCCTTGATATTCCGGTCGACAAGACGCTCCGTGTGACCTTCAACGAGGTCACAAAGACGGCTGTCAAGGCGGGAATAAAGGCTCCGCGCAATGTCGATATGAACCTTGTAAACTCTCAGCAGGCGCGAAGGATCCTTGACCGTATCGTCGGCTACAAGCTCAGTCCGGTGCTTTGGAAAAGAATAAGGAACGGACTTTCCGCCGGAAGAGTACAATCCGTAGCGGCAAGGATAATCGTTGACCGTGAGCAGGAGATACGCGATTTCAAGCCCGAGGAATTCTGGCTTATCGACGCCGATCTTGTCACATCCGCCGGCAGGAACTTCACTGTAAGATTCTTCGGCGATGAGAACGGAAAGAAGCTGCACCTGTCAAACAAGGAGGAAGCCGACGCAGTGCTTTTGGCAACGGAGGGCAAGGACTTTACCGTTACCGATGTCAAAAAGGGCGTAAAGCATAAATCGCCCGCACCGCCCTTCACGACCTCGACTCTCCAGCAGGAAGCGTCGAAGAAGCTGAATTTCCAATCCTCGCGCACGATGAAGATAGCGCAGGAGCTTTACGAGGGCGTCAATGTCGGAGCTGCCAACGGCGGCGCACAGGGTCTTATAACCTATATGCGTACCGACTCGCAGAGGGTTTCGACCGACGCGCAGGAGGCTGCCCGCGAGCTTATCCGCGGCAAATACGGCGAGGAATATTGCCCGAAAACTCCGAGAAACTTCAAATCACGCAACGGCGCACAGGACGCACACGAGGCGATAAGACCCGTAAGAGTCGACCTTGAGCCGGCACAGATAAGATCCTTCCTCACTCCCGAGCAGTACAGGCTCTATAAGCTCATCTGGGACAGATTCATCTCGAGCCAGATGGAGTCGGCGGCACTCTCGACCGTTACGGCGGATGTTGCCTGCGGCGGATATATATTCAGAACGAGCGGTTATACCGTGACCTTCCCCGGCTTTATGTCGGTGTACGAGGAGACCGTCGAGGACGGGCAGGCTTCCGATTCGGACGAAGAGAAGAATCTCAAGCTCCCCGAGCTTAAGAGCGGAGATATCCTGAAGGCGAACGCGATAACCCCGAGCAGGCACTATACCGAAGCTCCGCCGAGATATACCGAAGCCTCACTTGTCAAATTCCTTGAGGAAAAAGGTATCGGCAGACCGAGCACCTTCGCGGCGATAATCTCGATAATCCTTGACCGCGACTATGTCCGCCGTGACGGAAAGGCACTCGTGCCTACCCCGCTCGGAGAAGCGACCACCGAGCTTATGAAGAACGAATTTGCCGATATAGTGGACTATAAATTCACCGCAAATATGGAAGACAGCCTTGACGATATAGAGAAGGGGGAGACCTCGCTCGAGAAGGTCCTCACCGATTTCTGGGCTGACTTTGAAAAAGAGCTTGAGAAAGCCGAGGCATCCGATGCGGGGAAGATCGCTATCCCCGCCGAGGAGACCGATATGATATGCGAAAAGTGCGGAGCGAAGATGGTCGTGCGCACCGGCAAGTTCGGAAAATTTGCCGCCTGCCCGAACTATCCGAGATGCCGCAACACAAAGCCGCTTGTAAATCCCGAGAAGCCCGCCGCCGATGCCGCGCAGGAAGAGAAAAAGCCCGCACCGGAGAAGCCCGAGCCTCAGAAGACCGGACTCAAGTGCGAACTTTGCGGAGCCGACCTCGTCCTCAGAACGGGAAGATACGGCAGTTTCTATGCCTGTTCTCGTTTCCCCGAGTGCCGCTATACAAAGCACATAAACGAGGAGACCCCCGGAAAATGCCCGAAATGCGGCGGCGGACTTGTAAAACGCCACGGAAGATCGAGGGCTTCGACCTTCTACGGATGTGCGAACTATCCGGCGTGTGATTTCTCGACATGGGACATCCCTACCGCGGAGGTCTGCCCGAAATGCGGCAAGACCCTGATGCGAAAAAAGGGCAAGAACCTCCTTGTCTGCTCGGATAAGGATTGCGGATATGAGCGCGAGATCCCGAAGGAAGACGCTTCGGGTAAAGATACAAATGAACAGTAAGAGCATTACCGTTGTCGGCGCGGGGCTTGCCGGCTGTGAAGCCGCGTGGCAGGCTCTTCGCCGCGGGGTCTCTGTGACCCTTGTCGAAATGAAGCCGCTGAAATATACTCCGGCGCATCATTCGGAGAAATTCGCCGAGCTTGTCTGTTCAAACTCTCTCCGAGCCGCGGCGCTATCAAATGCCGTGGGGCTTCTTAAGGAAGAGATGCGCCGCCGTTCGTCGCTCATAATGGAGGCTGCGGATGCGACGCGCGTTCCTGCCGGAGGTGCGCTTGCCGTTGACCGCGAGCTTTTCTCGGAATATATTACGGAAAAGCTGCGCACCTGTCCGAACCTTGATATAGTGAATGCTGAATGTGGCAGCGTTGATCCCGATACGGTGACGGTCATTGCGACGGGGCCGCTTTCTTCGGAGGCTATGACCGATTTTATCGGCACTCTCGGTTGCCGCGGGCTTCATTTCTTCGACGCAGCGGCTCCGATAGTGGAGTTTTCCTCGGTCAATATGGAGAGGGCGTTTTTCGCCTCCCGCTACGGCAAGGGGGACGCCGATTATATCAACTGCCCGATGACGAGAGAGGAATACGAACGCTTTTACACCGAGCTTGTCTCGGCGAAGGAAGCCGAGCTTCACGATTTTGACCGCGAGGCGCAGAGCGCAGGACAGGAGCTTACGGTCTTCGAGGGCTGTATGCCGGTCGAGATAATGGCAAGACGGGGATTTGACACTCTCCGCTACGGACCTCTGAAGCCGGTGGGCATCACCGATCCGCGCACGGGAAGCGAGCCTTATGCCGTCGTTCAGCTCCGTAAGGAGAACAACGAGGGGACTATGTATAACCTTGTGGGATTTCAGACGCATCTGACCTATCCCGAGCAGAGGCGGGTCTTCGGACTTATTCCGGGGCTTGAGAATGCCTCGTTTGTGCGCTACGGAACGATGCACAGAAATACTTACCTTGACTCGCCCGGATTCCTTGACGCGACCTACGCGGTGAAGAACAGGCAGAATCTCTTTTTTGCCGGACAGATGACGGGCGTCGAGGGCTATATAGAATCTGCGGGATCTGGACTTGTCGCGGGAACGAACGCTGCAAGGCTCGTTCTCGGAGAGGAAAAGCTGATCTTCCCCCGCACGACTGTCCTCGGAGCCATGGCAGCTTATGTCAGCGGCGGAGGCATCGGAAGGTTTACGCCTATGAATGCCAATTTCGGCATTGTCGAGCCGCTCGGCTACCGTGTGAAGGGCGGAAAGACCGCAAAGAACGAGGCGATCGCCGCGAGAGCGCTTGAGGCTCTTTCGGCTCTTCCCGAATAAATCAGTAAAAACGGACCATAAGATACAGTAAATGAGAATTATCGTAGATGCAATGGGGGGCGACAACGCGCCGCTTGAGATAATCAAGGGTACGATCGCCGCATCCAAAGAGTACAACGCGAGCTTTATCCTTGTCGGCGATGCCGAGAGGATAAAGAATATTGCCGTCGAAAACGGGTTTGACCTTCGCCGGTTCGAGATAGTGAACACCGATGTCTCGATCACGATGGAGGACGATCCGCTTTGTGTCGTACGCTCAAAAAGCAATTCCTCTATGGCTGTTGCACTCAGACTGCTTGCTGAGGGGAAGGGCGACGCCGTGGTCAGCGCCGGAAATTCGGGTGCGCTGTTTACCGGAGCCTCGCTCATCGTGCGCAGGATACGGGCGGTGAAGCGTGCCGCAATCGGCGCGATACTGCCGTTCACGCCACCGGTGCTGCTTCTTGATTCGGGCGCAAATATAAATGTCACCGATGAAAACCTTGATCAGTTCGCCGTAATGGGAAGCGCCTATATGCGAAACTGCTACGGTGTGATAAAGCCCCGCGTCGGACTCCTCAACAACGGAAGCGAGGAATGTAAGGGGACAGAGCTTCAGCTTGCGGCATACAAGCGTCTCTCGGAAAACAAAAGCATCAATTTCATCGGAAATGTCGAGGCGAATCAGCTCGCCTTCAATGTCTGCGATGTAGTCGTGACCGACGGCTTTTCGGGAAATATCCTGCTTAAGTCGATAGAGGGCATGGGAAAGCTGATGATCGGCGAGCTTAAATCGCTCTTCCTTTCCTCAAATGTCTCTAAGCTCTCGGCGTTGCTCGTTCGAAAGAGCGTGCGCGAGCTTAAACACAGGTATGACAGCACCGAACACGGCGGCGCGCCTATCCTCGGCATTTCGAAGCCTGTCATAAAGGCTCACGGCTCGTCGAACGCGAAGGCATTCAAAAATGCGATACGGCAGGCGATAGCCGTTGTAGATACCGGCGTGACCTACGATATTGCGCACGAGGCCGAGGGCTTTGAAAGAAAGATACTTGAAGAGCGAGCCGCAAAGCATGAAAAAGACGGTGAGGCGAAATAATATGAATCAGTTACCGAAAAAGGTCTCCGGGCTTGAAGAAAGGCTCGGTCATAAATTCAGAGACGCGGAGCTTATCCGCACCGCGCTGACACATTCGTCGTATTCCCACGAGCAGAGGATAAAGCACAATTTCTGCCGCTGTAACGAAAGGCTTGAGTTTCTCGGGGACTCGGTGCTTTCGATAATCGCGAGCGAATACCTTTTCGAGAGTTTCCGCGACCGTGACGAGGGCGACCTTACGAAGCTGCGCGCCGAGATAGTCTGCGAGCGCGCGCTTGCCGGCTATGCGCTTGAGATAGGGCTTGGGGACTACCTCCTGCTCGGTGTCGGAGAAGAGAAGAACGGCGGCCGTAAGAGCAAGTCGATCCTCTCGGATGCGTTTGAAGCCGTCCTTGCCGCCGTTTATCTTGACTCGGGGGAGAACGGCAAGGCGGAGGTGTCAAAGTTCCTGATGCCCTTCCTTGAAGCCGAGGTCGGAAGGACCGAGAAGGCGGGGAGGGGACACGACTTCAAGACCCAGCTCCAGCAGTTCATTCAGCAGGACAGCTCGGCGGAGCTTGAGTATGTCATAGTGAATGAGAAAGGCCCCGATCACTGCAAGATCTTTGAGGCTGAGGCGCGTATGGGAAGCAACATCATCGGCAGAGGTGAGGGCAAGACCAAGCGCGAAGCCGAGCAGATGGCGGCGAAGGAAGCGCTCACACTTTTCGGGAACATATAATAAGCATAAAAATTACCGGCGCCCGCTTTGGCGGGCGCCGGTGTTTTTTGTATGTTACTGATTTTTTGAGGCTTTCTTTTTTGCGATGCTTCTCTGAATTAGCTTTACAAGCTCGACTATCGGAATGACCGAGATCGCAAGCCCCATAGCCACAAGGTATTCTACCCAATCTATGTTTGCAAAGCCGAAGAGGTTTGCGATCGGGGGAACTTCTATGACCACCGCGGTCAGAACGAGCGAGGCTATCATGCCGGCGTAAAGGAACTTGTTATGCGAGCGGAGAGAGAAGATCGAGCCGCGCTGCGAACGCATATTGAAGGAGTGGAAGATCTCTGCCATTGACATCGTGAGGAAAGCCATAGTCATGCCCTGCATTTGCGCCGTGCCGCAGTTGGGGTCAAAGAGCGGACCCGAGCCGAGGAAGTACGCAACGAGCGTGAGGATCGAAACAAGGAGACCCTGGTAGACCATATCGAAGCCGAGACCGCCCGAGAAGATGCCGTCTTTGCTTGAACGCGGAGGCTGATTCATTATGTCCTTCTCGGCGGGTTCTACGCCGAGGGCGAGAGCGGGGAAGCAGTCGGTGATGAGGTTGATCCAGAGCAGGTGGGGAGCCTCAAGTATCGTAAAGCCCATCATCGTCGCCGTGAAGATCGTGATGACCTCACTCATATTCGACGAGAGAAGGAATTGAATAGCTTTTCTTATGTTGCTGTATATCATTCTGCCCTCTTCGACGGCATAAACTATCGTGGCAAAGTTGTCGTCGCCAAGGACCATATCGGCAACATTCTTCGTGACATCGGTTCCGGTGATGCCCATTCCGACGCCTATGTCGGCAGCCTTTATCGAGGGCGCGTCGTTGACTCCGTCGCCCGTCATGGCGGTTATCATGCCTTTCTTCTTCCATGCCTTGACGATCCTTACCTTGTGTTCGGGCTGAACACGGGCATAGACGGAATACTTTCCGATCTTCTTTTCAAGCTCTTCGTCCGAGAATTCGTCAAGCTCGGCACCCGTGATCGCCTCGTCGGCGCTCTTTATTATGCCAAGCTCCATGGCGATCGCCACAGCGGTGTCCTTGTGGTCGCCGGTTATCATTATCGGGCGGATGCCGGCACCGCGGCATTCCTTGATAGCTCCGATGACCTCGGGGCGGACGGGGTCGATCATGCCGCAGAGTCCGACGAAGATAAGGTTATCCTCAAGTATATCGGATGTGTAGTGATCTTTTGCGGGTTCCGCGTCAAGAGGTCTGTAAGCCGCAGCAAGCACACGCAACGCCTTGTCAGCCATAGCCTTGTTCTGCCCGAGGATCTCCTTGCGGTCGGCATCGGTAAGCTCTTTCACACCGTTTTCGGTGAGGATCATCGAGCAGCGGCGGAGAAGTTCATCGGGCGCGCCCTTTGTGTACTGAACGAAGCCGTTTTCGCTCCTGTGTACCGTTGTCATCATCTTGCGCATGGAATCGAAGGGTATCTCTCCGACTCTCGGCTGAGAATTCAGCAGCTCGGGTTTTCTGACCTCGTTTTTCGTGGCAAAGTCGACGAGCGCACATTCGGTAGGTTCGCCTACGGCGTTTCCGTCCTCTCCGGGCGCGGCATCATTGCAGAGAGTCATTGCTGTCGCGAGAAGGTTTTTGTCAGCCGAGAAATACTCGATGACCGTCATCTTGTTCTGGGTAAGGGTACCTGTCTTGTCGGAGCAGATGACCTGCGTGCAGCCGAGAGTCTCAACTGCCGTGAGCTTTCTTATGACAGCCGCGCGTTTTGACATCTTCGTAACTCCGATAGAGAGAACGATAGTAACGACCGCGGCAAGTCCCTCGGGTATCGCGGCAACGGCAAGGCTGACCGCGACCATGAAGGAGGGAAGTATAACATTTTCAAAATCAAAGCCGTGTCCCTGTATAGAACCGCGGATGGCGCCTACGGCAAATATCACGACGCTGATGCCTATGACTATAAATGTAAGGATCTTCGAGAGCTGGGCGAGCTTCTGCTGAAGAGGAGTCTTTTCCTCAACGACCTCGGTGAGAGCCGTGGCTATCTTACCCATCTCGGTGTCCATACCGACAGCACAGACGACGGCTTTCGCGCGTCCGTAAACGACCGTGCTGCCCATATAGACCATATTCGAGCGGTCGCCGAGCGGCACATCGCCGTTCTCACCCGCCTTGACTGCATCGGTGTGCTTGTCAACAGGCACCGATTCGCCGGTGAGCGCGGCTTCCTCACATTTGAGCGAATTTGATTCGATAATTCTTGCATCGGCGGGGACTGCGTCGCCGGCTTCAAGGATTATTATGTCGCCGACGGTGAGGTCTTCGCTTTTGACAAGGATCTGCTTTCCGTCGCGCAACACTTTAGAGGTCGCGGCGGTCATTTCTTTCAGCGCGTCGATGGCTTTTTCGGCTTTCGATTCCTGGATCACGCCGAGTATGGCATTGAGGATAACGACGAAGAGAATGATGAAAACATCTGTCGGTGCTTCGTGGTTGACGGCGGATATAACGGCGGAGATGCCGGCGGCAACGAGCAGGATGATTATCATGGGATCGGCTACCTGCTTCAGAAAACGCATGATGAGAGGCGTTTTCTTGCCCTCGGCGAGCTTGTTCTTGCCGTGCTTGCCGAGCCTTGCTTCGGCTTCGGCGGAGGTCAGACCGTCTTCGGAGGCGTTAAGTTCCGAGAGGACATCCGACTTCTCTTCAAGGTAAAATTTCATTTCTTCAGACCTTCCTTTAAGTATAAAAAAATAAGACTCCTGCAATCGCACGATTGCAAAAGTCTTGCTATCCGAATTAAGGACCGGTGACCGGGATCAAAGATCCGGGATGGCGGAAACCGGAATGTCTTGCGACATCAGCTACTCCCCTTTGACGAAAAGTATTATATCACTTTCCCGCATTTTTGTCAAGGAATTTTGCAAAAAAGTTTTTTTGCGTATTTACAATACTTTCCCCGGATGGTATAATAAAGGTACAAAAAATTATTTTGGGGGACGGAAAATGAAAAGGATAAGTGCATTGTTTGCGGTGCTGCTCGCGGTATTCTTGCTTACATCTTGCGAAACGACCGAGCCGGTGAAGGGCGATTCGGCGTACGACATCGCCGTGAAGTACGGATATACGGGGAGCGAGGCTGAATGGCTCGAGACTCTTCGCGGTGCGGCGGGCGCCGACGGAAAGGACGGTCAGAACGGTTACAACGGTATCAGTGTAAGCACCGTTACGGTCGATGCCGAGGGCTTCCTTATAGTAAAGCTGACCGACGGCAGAGAGGTCCGCGCCGGATATGTCGGGATAGAGGAACCCGATGCATCAAATAAGGAGCCGGAGCTGAATTGCACCGAGCTTAATATGCCTGTCGACAGCATCTATCTTCTCACATCGGACAGGAGGGCAGGCTGGAGTTCATCCGATCCGTCGGTGATACAGGTCACGCAGGACGGGATTCTAATCGCGCAGTCGGAGGGCAGCGCCGTCATCACCGCGAGAGCAAGGGACGGAAAGACCTCGACCTGCAAGGTAAATGCGGTCTGCTTCACGAGCCGCAAACTCGACGACGGCACCCTTGAGATCACGGGATATACCGGAGGGTCAAAGAACATAACCGTACCCGATAACATAAAGGGATCCACCGTAAGCTCGATCGGAGACAAGGCTTTTTCAGACGAGGAGGGAACACTTGGGCTTACCTCGGTCACACTTCCCGATTCGGTGAAGAAAATAGGGAACTATGCTTTCAACTGCTGTGCCAAACTCGAAAAGCTCGAACTCGGGAACGGGGTCGTGAGCATAGGCGATTCGGCGTTTTACGGCTGTGCGTCCATGAAGTCGATCACTCTTCCCGCGGGACTGACAGAGGTCGGATATTCGGCATTCTCTTGCTGTACCGTACTTGAGTCGGTGACGCTTCCCGACGGACTTACCGAGGTCTCCACCGGTATGTTTATAGAGTGTGAAGGGCTTAAAAGTATCACCCTTGCAAAAAATACGGCCCGTATCGGTACTTGCGCATTCCTCGGCTGCACGGCGCTGACAACGATAACCATTCCCGAAACGGTGACCGAGATCGGCGAGAGTGCTTTCGCCCGTTGCGAGAGCCTTACCGGGATCGCGATCCCGAAGAATATCACGGTGATAGAAAATTCGACATTCGCAAATTGTGTTTCACTTAAAAAGGTCACCTTCGGTAAGCTCACTGAGATCGGAGAGTCGGCGTTTTACGGATGCCGGTCGCTCGAATCGTTTGATATGCCCGACAGCATCGTGAGTATCGGTGAATATGCTTTTTCGGAGTGTGAGGCGCTGACTGCGATCACTCTTCCCGAGGGGCTTAAATCGATAGGAAACGATTGCTTTAATGGATGCCTGTCGCTAAAGGCCGTGAAGCTGCCGGCGAGCCTTTCGTCACTGCCCGAATATGCTTTCTATAAATGTAAAAAACTTGTCAGCGTCGACCTCGGTATCGGCATAGATTCTATCGGTAAGGGCGCATTCAGATTCTGCGGCTCGCTTGAGTCGATAGAGATCCCCGCGAATGTAAATAAGATACTGAATCAGGCGTTCAGTGAATGTACCTCGCTGAAAAGCGTCACCTATGCCGACAAAAACGGCGTTGCGGTGGCTGCCGATGCCTTTGAAAATACCCCGATAGGGACTGCGGCGATCCTTGAAGACCTTCGCAAAAACATTGACTCGTATGTGGAGGCGGCGGATTTCAGTGTTGTCATAACATCGTCGCTCAATGTCAGATCGTTGCCGTATATCTGCGATGAGACGTTTATGACCGCGGTGGAAGCCGGAACTGTTCTCAACTGCATCGGTACGGTCGAATATGACGGGGTCAAATGGTACAAGGTTATGATCGACGGTGAGGTCGGGTACATTTCTCAGAAGTACAGCGAAAAAATAGGGTAATTTATAAAGCAAAAGATCCCGCAAACGCGGGATTTTTTGTTTTTCGGGTTGACAAGCAGGAGAGGAAAGAGTATAATAAGTATGATAAGTTATACAAATCATACTTTAATGGAGGGAAAATGCCTTACAGTGATGACAATAAGCGCTATATGGGCGCAACGAAGGTCGGGGCAAAGGGGCAGATAGTTATCCCGAAGGAGGTCCGGAATATGTTTTCGATAAATCCCGGGGATACGCTCGTGATACTTGCCGACAGTGAAAAGGGTATCGTCATTCAGAGCGTCGAATCGCTCGTGGCGCTTACCGACTCGGTGTTTGACAGGCAGGCAATGCCGAATGATGTGACATCGAGCGTGAGAGACAGGGAAAAATTCGCGGAACACGCAAGAGAGATCGCAGAGGAGGCTGAGAAGGACTGTGACAGCGATAAAGACAGATAAACTGACAAAAAAGTACGGCACCAAGACCGCCGTTGATTCGCTTGACCTTGAGATAGGGAAGGGCGAGCTTTTCGGGTTGCTCGGAGTTAACGGAGCGGGAAAGACCACCACCATCAAGATGCTTTCCTGCCTTGTCTCTCCCACTTCGGGAGACGCCGAGGTATGCGGACACAGCATAGTTCACGAGCCATCCGCCGTAAAGCGTCTCAACGGGGTCTCTCCGCAGGAGACTGCGGTGGCACCTAATCTGACTGTGAGAGAGAACCTTGAGCTTATGTGCGGCATCAACGGTATGCCCGTGAAAGAGCAGCACGAACGCGCCGACAGAATGATAGCCGACTTTTCGCTTGAAGAGATAGCCGACAGCCGGGCAAAGATACTCTCGGGTGGCTGGTGCCGCCGGCTCTCGATAGCCATGGCGATCGTGACCGATCCGGAGCTTATATTCCTTGACGAGCCGACACTCGGGCTTGATGCTATCGCGCGCCGTGAGCTTTGGAAGCATATAGCGGACATCAAGGGGAAGAAGACAATTATCCTCACGACACATTACCTTGAGGAAGCCGAGGCACTCTGCGACCGTATCGCGATAATGGTCGGCGGCAGGATCGCCGCTCTCGGTACGGCTGATGAGATAAAGAGACTCGCCGGTAAGGACGATTTTGAAGAGGCATTCATAAAGATCGCCGGAGAGGGGAGGGCTGACAGATGAGAAGAATGATCTCTTTTGCCTCGCGCAATATAAAGGAGCTTCTGCGCGACCCGCTGAGCTACATATTCTGCCTCGGTTTCCCGATAGTGATGCTCGCGGCGATGACCGCGATAAACTCCATGATCCCGACCGATCCCACGACGGGAGCCAAGGCTATGGATCTTTTCGAGGCAGCGAAGCTGACACCCGGTATCGCGGTGTTCGGAATGTCGTTCATAATGCTTTTCGCGACTCTTTCGGTGTCGAAGGACCGCAGTACGGCGCTGATAACGAGGCTCCGCACCTCGCCTATGACCGCGTTCGATTTTATCGCGGGATATGCGCTCCCGCTGACGGTAATGGCGATAGGGCAGACTGTCATCACTGTTCTTGCAGGTTTGATCGTAGGGCTTACTACGGGCAGTGAGTACAGCTTTGCCCGCTCACTGTTGCTGATCCCCGCGATGCTCCCGTGCGCGCTCTTCTTCATCGGGATCGGAATAATATTCGGGACACTTTTCAGTGAAAAGGCGGCGCCGCCGTGTTCATCGATAATCATTTCGCTCTGCGGACTTCTCGGCGGTATATGGTTTTCGCTTGACACGATACCGGAGGGCAACTTCTTCGGCACTCTTTGCAAAATACTTCCGTTCAGGCATCCGGTAGACCTCGGGAGAGCGATAATGGCGGGCGACAGCAGCGCTTTTACGGTGCCTCTCGTAATATCGGCAGTGTACGGAGTCGTGACCTTTGCCGCGGCGGTACTCGTATTCGGATTAAGAATGAAAAAGGATGCAGGTTGAGCCTGCATCCTTTTTTGGGCGTAGCAATTTATTTTTTCATTACGGCAAGCGCACACCAGCCGTTGTCGGTGTAGCGCTTTGTTACCTTAAGCCCGCAGTTTTCAAGAGCCGATGTCACCTCGTCCGCTCTCTCCGAGATAACACCCGAGGCGAGCAGAACCGCGCCGTCGTTCATATACGCTCCGACATCGGGAGCCATACGGATTATTATGTCGGCGACGATGTTTGCGGTTATCACATCGTAGCCACCGTCGGAGAGGTCGACCTGTTTCAGAAGGTCGGACTGCGCACAGCTTATGTTTGTCTGACCGGATGCCTCGACATTTTCCTTTGCGACCCTGACTGCGACGGGGTCAATGTCGTATGCGCGGCAGATACCCGCGCCGAGCTTTGAGGCGCAGATCGCAAGTATTCCCGAGCCGCATCCGACATCGAGCATGCGGCAACCCGGCTTGACATAATCCTCAAGCAGACCGATCACGAGCCGCGTGGTCTCGTGCGTTCCGGTGCCGAATGCCATTCCGGGATCCATCTTTACGACCACATCGTCCGGTTTCGGATCGTATTCCTCCCACATCGGGACTATGACCATCCGCTTGCCGATTCGGGTGGTCTTGTAGAATGCCTTCCAGCTGTTCGCCCAATCCTCTTCATTGACTCCGACGACAGAGAGTTTTCCGTCGATGCCCGCAATCTTCATATGTTCTCTTATGAATGATAGCGCCTCTGCGTAGCTCTTCTCGGCGGGAATGTAGACCGACACGGATGCTATCGTCTTGTCGGCATTGAGGATGCTTTCGTCTATCAGATCTCCGTAGCATGACTTGAGGTCTATATCGGAGTAATCCTCTATCTGAAGGTTGTTGTCTATCATGCTCATAATGGCAGAGGCCGTCTCAAGGTCGCCGAGCGCGACGGTGAGCTTTACCTGTGTCCAGTCTCTGAAGCTGTTATCCATATCCTGTACCTTTCGGGGATGTTATTTTTTGAAGCGCTTGAAGAAGCTCTCGCGCTTTGAATAATTTGTCGAGCCGCAGCTCTCTGCGAACTGCCTCATGATATCCTTCTGCTTGCCTGTGAGCTTTGAAGGGATCTCGACTTTAACGGTGAAAATGAGGTCGCCCTTCTTTGAAGAGTTGACATAAGGGAAGCCCTTGCCGCGGATCGTGAAAGAGGTGCCCGGCTGAGTGCCTTCAGGGATCGTGTATTTGACCGAGCCGTCAAGCGTCGGTACATCTATTTCGGCGCCGAGGGTCGCTTCGGGGACAGAGATCGGGACCTCGCACCTGACATTGTTGCCGTCGCGCATGAAAATATCGCTCGGCCTGACATTTATCACAAGGATAAGGTCGCCGGCTTCTCCTCCGTTGCTGCCGTCGCTGCCCTGACCGCGAAGAGCCACTCTGCCGCCGTTTTCGATGCCGGCGGGGATAGATACCTGTAACTTCTTTGTGACCTTGACATAGCCGGTCCCGCGGCAGCTCTGGCAGGGAGTATCGATGATCTTACCGGTCCCGCGGCACCTGTCGCAGGTGACGGTCGACTGGAATGTCATACCGCCGATGCGCTGATTTACGCGGCGCTGACCCGAGCCGCCGCAATCGGGGCAGGTCTTCGCGCTCGTGCCCCTGGCGGCACCCGAGCCGCCACATTCGGAGCATCTCTGTATGCGGTTGTAGCTTATATCCTTTTTCACGCCGAAGAATGATTCCTCGAAGGTAAGATCAACGCGCAGACCTATGTCGTCGCCGCGGACGGGGCTGTTGCGCCTTGAGGACGAACTTCTCCCTCCGCCGCCGAAAAAGCTGCTGAAAATGTCCCCGATGTCGCCGAAATCGAAGCCCGACATATCGTAGGCTCCGCCGGTGGGGGTGCCCGTGCCGTCGAAGGCGCTGTGACCGTAATTATCGTACGCCGCGCGCTTTTCGGGGTCGGAAAGGATAGCGTAAGCCTCATTGACCTCTTTGAATTTGGCTTCGGCTTCCTTGTCGCCCGGATTCATATCGGGGTGATATTTTTTTGCAAGGGTGCGGTACGCCCGTTTCAGCTCCTCATCGGAGGCATTTTTGGAAACGCCCAGCACCTCATAGAAATCTCTTTTGTCTGCCATATATTGTGACCTTCCTTCTCCGGAACAACGGTGATTTGAGGCTCTACCCTCGGTAAAGCCAAAACGGCGGTACTGTTTACCGCCGGAAAAGCGCAGGAACCGAGCCAAGCCCGGTTCCTGCGGACTTTATGCTTATTTGCTGTCTGTCTTGTCTTCGTAGTCGGCGTTGTAGTAGGTTCCGTCGCCGCCCTGCTGCTGGTTGCCCGAAGCGTCGCCGGTCGGCTGTTCGGTCGTACCGGTCTGCTTGTAGAGCTTTTCGGAGAGGGCATAGAAGGCTTTTTCAAGAGCTTCGGTGTCAGCCTTGATAGCCTCGGTGTCGTTGCCCTTTACAGTCTCTTTGAGCTTTTCAAGAGCGTTCTTCACTTCGGTCTTGTCGCTCTCGGGGAGCTTGTCGCCGATCTCGTTCAGAGTCTTCTCGCTCTGGAAGATAAGCGAATCGGCATGATTCTTAGTGTCGACGGCTTCCTTCTGCTTCTTGTCTTCTTCGGCGAACTTTTCTGCGTCCTTAACGGCGCGGTCGATGTCTTCCTTGCTCATGTTGGTCGAGCTTGTTATCGTGATGTGCTGCTCGCGTCCGGTGCCTTTGTCCTTTGCCGAGACATTGACTATACCGTTTGCGTCGATATCGAATGTGACTTCGATCTGCGGGACTCCGCGGGGAGCCGCAGGGATACCGTCAAGGCTGAAGCGTCCGAGCGTGGTGTTGTAGGCTGCCATCTCACGCTCGCCCTGAAGGATATGGATCTCAACAGAGGTCTGACCGTCGGCTGCAGTAGAGAATACCTGGCTCTTCTTTACCGGTATCGTGGTGTTTCTGTCGATGATCTTTGTGAATACGCCGCCGAGAGTTTCAAGTCCGAGCGACAGAGGCGTTACATCGAGAAGGAGCAGATCCTTCACATCGCCGCCGAGAACGCCGCCCTGGATAGCTGCGCCGATAGCGACGCACTCATCGGGGTTGATGCCCTTGAAGGGTTCCTTGCCCATAAATTTCTGAACAGCCGCCTGAACTGCGGGGATCCTTGTCGAGCCGCCGACGAGGAGTACCTTGTCGACCTGTGCTGCGGTAAGACCCGCGTCCTTAAGCACCTGCTTTGTCGGACCCATCGTCTTGTCGACGAGGTCGGCGGTCAGCTCATCGAATTTGGCTCTTGTGAGAGTCGCCTCGAAGTGGAGCGGACCTTCGGCGGTCGCCGTGATGAAGGGCAGGTTGATATCGGACTGGGACATACCCGAAAGCTCGATCTTTGCCTTTTCCGCGGCATCCTTGAGTCTCTGAAGCACCATCTTATCCTTGCGGAGGTCGATGCCGTGATCTTTCTGGAAGGTGTCAGCCATCCAGTCGATGATCCTCTGGTCGAAGTCATCGCCGCCGAGACGGTTGTTACCAGCGGTCGCAAGGACTTCAAATACACCGTCCGAGATCTCGAGCAGGGAAACATCGAATGTTCCGCCGCCGAGGTCGAAGACCATGATCTTCTGCGATTTTGCTTCCTTATCTATGCCGTAGGCGAGAGCCGCGGCGGTAGGCTCGTTGATTATACGCTTGACATCAAGTCCGGCGATCTTGCCGGCGTCCTTGGTCGCCTGACGCTGAGCGTCGGTGAAGTATGCCGGTACCGTGATGACGGCTTCGGTGATCTTTGTGCCGAGGAAGGCTTCGGCGTCCGCCTTCATCTTCTGAAGGATCATTGCCGAGATCTCCTGGGGCGTGTAGGATTTGCCGTCGATCGTAACCTTGTGATTTGTACCCATCTCACGCTTGATGCTGATGACCGTGCGGTCGGGGTTCGTGATCGCCTGTCTCTTTGCGACCTGACCGACCATACGCTCGCCGGTCTTTGAGAAGGCAACGACGGACGGAGTCGTGCGCGCGCCTTCGGGGTTGGGGATAACTACCGGCTCGCCGCCCTCAAAAACAGCGACGCAGGAGTTTGTTGTACCTAAGTCTATACCAATGATTTTTCCCATAATTATTACCTCCGTATAAATACGATAAATTTTTTTCTTTCAGTTTCAGTTTGCAACTTTTACCATTGCATAGCGGATGACCTTGTCACCCTTCATATAGCCCTTTTGCAGGACCTCGACAATCTCGCCCTCACCGTAGGCTTCATCTTCGATGTGCATCACGGCATTGTGGAAGGCGGGATCGAAGGTCTTCGTCTCGATCTCGGTGATCCCGAGCTTCGAGAGCATATCGTTGCAGGACTTGAGGGTCATCTGAACGCCCTTTGCGACCGAATCGGAATCCTTATACATAGCGGCGCGTTCAAGGTTGTCGATAACGGGCAGGATCTGCTTCACGGCATCGCCGTAAGCGTCACCGTAGATGTTGTCGTGTTCCTTTGCCGTGCGTCTTCTGTAATTGTCGTATTCGGCAAGCATCCTCATGTACCTGTCGTTAAGCTCATCGAGCTTTCCTTCGGTCTTTTTGAGGTCTGCTTTGGCTTTTTCAAGCTCTGCTTCGAGCTTTTTGACCTTTTTCTTTTCTTTTTTTGTTTCCTCGGGAGCGTCAGCCGTTTCGGTATTTGCTGCCTGTTCGGTCTTTACCTCTTCGGCTTCCGTGCCGGGCTGAACCTTTTCTTCGTTATTGTCCATATTTTATATCTCCTTCGTTATCTTTGCTTTCGGGAAGCGCCGTATCGTTCAGCAGATCGGCGAGCCTTCCCGACACGCCGGCGATCGTTGCAAGGACCTTTGCGTAATCCATTCGCAGGGGACCTATGACTCCGATGGCACCGAGCGTTCTGCCGTCCTTTGTGGTTATCGGTTTGAAGACTATCGAGGAATGATTCATGACTTTCACCGAGCTTTCGGAGCCTATCACGACATTTATCTTGTCGTCCTTAGCCTCCGAGACGATGTTGAGTATATCCTCTTTATCCTCAAGCGCTCCGAGCATCTCGCGGAATTCCTCGGTATCCGAATATTCGGGATACTGAAGAAGTCTGTCAACGCCGGAGAATTTAAGCTCGCCGCGGTCGACCTCGTTCATCACATCGTAAATTATCTTGATTATCGGTGTGACGAATTCCGAGTCGGCACCAAGCTCGGCTTCAAGCTCCATTATGATGGGGAGCGTTATTGCCGACGAGGTAAGTCCCGCGATGTAGCGGTTGAGAAGTGTCACGAGCCTGCCGAGCTTTTCGGGGTCTATCCCGTTTTCGGCGCGGATGCTCTTTGTCTTGACCGCCGAGGTCGACATCACCATCACGAGTACGAATGTATTCGGATCTATGACAAATCCCTCGAACCGGGTCACCGTGACATCGGGATTTCTCGGCTTTACCGCGATACCCGTATAGTTCGTAAGGGCGGAGGCGACCTTTGAGGCGAGCAGAAGTATCTGGTCGACCTCTTTCATCTTGACTTTGAGGAGCTTGTTTATCTCCTCTATCTCGCAGGTCGTCATGGCGTAATCGTGGGCGAGGGAATTTACATAGAATCTGTATCCCAGCTCGCTTGGCACACGCCCGGCAGAGGTGTGAGGCTGTTCAAGGTATCCGAGCGCTTCAAGCTCCGCCATCTCGTTCCGTATCGTGGCAGAAGAGCAGGCTATCTGCTTGTTCTCCGTCAGGAATTTCGATCCGACCGGTTCGCCGGCTTCAATATGTGCTTCGACGAGCGCTTTCAGTATCTTTTGTTTGCGCTCACTGAGTTCATCTCCGAACATAACCGACCTCCTTAGTCAGGCTTTAGCACTCAATGCACTTAAGTGCTAACTGATGCTATAATATTACCTCAATCAACTCATTTTGTCAATAGGCGGCAGGCAAAAAGATATTAACAAATTGTAAATTGTAAGCAGACGCAAATACTGACCGCCAAAGCGTCCGATCCATATTATTATTGCTTGACAGGGGAGGGAAAATACAGTATAATATAATGTATACAGCAATAAAGGAGAGACGGTTGTGAAAAGAAAAACTATCGGACTTTCGGCGGCTTTGCTTGCCGTTCTGCTTATCATAATTGCTTTTGCGTCATGTACCGACGGCGAACAGCCTGACGGAAGCTCGGCATCCGGTGATCCCGTAAGCGAAGCGCCTTCTGATACCGGCGATACGGAAAAGCCTTCGCAGTCGGGGACTGCGGGTGACAGCGGAGAAAGTGCGTCCGAAAGCATTACCGAAAAAAGCCCCGAACCCACTGCGTCGGGAACCACAAAGGATGACGAAGGTTGGTCAAAGTACTATTGATATGGAATATACTCTCGGTATATATACTCTCGGCTGCAAGGTAAATCAGTACGAGAGCGAGGCTATCGCGGAATCGGCGGAGAAGGCGGGATTTGTTGTCCGTGATCCGTCGGAGGTCTGCGATGCCTACATAATAAACACCTGCACGGTCACCGGCGAGAGCGACAGAAAGTCGCGCCAGTTCATACGCCGTGCGATAAGCGAAAACCCTTCGGCGACCGTGATAGTAACGGGCTGCCTGACGCAGGTCTCTGCCGGCTCCGTGGCGTCTATTTCGGGGGTCGACTATATCTGCGGTTGCCGCGACAAGCTGCGCACGGTCGATGCTGCGCTGCGCCTCGTCGGGAGGGGCAAGCAGAAGCCCCCGATCGTTGAGGTCGACGATCTCGGCGGTGCGGGCTTTGAGAATATGAGCATAAAGAGCTTCCCGCGCACCCGCGCTTATATTAAAATAGAAGACGGATGTGAGTCGAACTGCACCTACTGCATAATCCCGCGAGCGCGGGGGAGCATAAGGTCAAAGCCGGCGGCGGATGTCCTTGACGAGATCGCACAGCTCAAGGCTGGCGGTTGCCGTGAGGTAGTGCTTACGGGGATAGAGACCGCCGCGTACGGAAGGGAATTTACCGACGGATACAGGCTCGGTGACCTTCTTGCCGATGCGGACGGGATCGCGGGAGATGATATGAGGATACGGCTCAGCTCGCTCGACCCTTCGCTTTTCAGGAAGGAATTCGTTGAGAAAATTTCGGGACTGCGGTCGCTGGCACCTCATTTTCACCTTTCGATGCAGAGCGGGAGCAGCAGCGTCCTTGCAAGGATGAAAAGGCGTTACAGCGCCGAAATGGCACTTGAAGGCATCGGACGGCTGAAAGCGGCGCTTCCCGGGGTACAGCTTACCTGCGATATGATAGTGGGATTCCCGGGTGAGACCGACGCGGAATTTACCGAAACGCTTGAATTTATGAAAAAGGTCGGATTTCTTGACGCGCACATCTTTTCCTACAGCCGCAGGGCGGGAACTCCGGCGGCGGCTATGGCGGGTCAGGTGGATCCGCAGGTGAAGCACGAGCGCTCGGCAAGGCTTATTGAGGCGCAGAAGGAAATGACCGCGGCGATTCTTGACGGTATGAAGGGTCAGACTGTCAGGGTGCTTTTCGAGGCGCGCGACGGTGAGCTTTTCTGTGGACATACGGCGTCATTTGTTGAGGTCGGGGTGAGGACCGACAAAAATCTTCACGCGACCTATGCCGATGTAAGGATAGAAGGCAGGCAGGGCGGTATCTGCCTTGGAAGTCTTGTTACGGACGAATGAGCGGGGGAAAGTTATGGAAACGAATGACAGAGGATATGATCCGTTCCGCGCGGTAGCGGGCTTCAGAGCGGCGAAGGGAGAGGCTCTCGACTCTCTCCGTACCTACTATAAACTCAATATGCCGGTGTCAAAGCTGCGTATGATCGCCGAGGTCTATACAAAGCTCGAAAAGCGCGACCCCACACTTTCGGAGCTTTACCTGCTCGACGGGCTTGCGGCGGTCGGGACTCTTGCGTCGAATGTGCGTATAACCGAGGTGCGTTCGGAAAGCGCGGCGGCGGGAGAGGCTTTTGATGACATAAGACGCAATATCGAGGTAAAAGGAGGCTATCGCCTCTCTGATATTGCCACGGCAGCGGATATTCGGCTCGAGAGGGCCGGAAAACTGCCCGATATGCTTCACGCGGACGGCAGAGTGAGACTCGCCTGCGGCGCAGACGAAACCGGGTTTGCACCTTCCGAGGTAAAGAAGACAAGTAGGAAAGAGACTTCGGGAACATATTGCTTCGTATCCGCCGCGGGGACCGGCTTTGCCGGCGAACGGACGGATATGATCGACAGGATGATCGCGGATAAAAATGTTATCTTTTCCGCTAAAACGGGCAAGGGCGGAATGCTTGCCGTTATGCTTGCGGCGGGGAAGAGTGCATTTGTGAATCTCAGCGGCTTTGACGGAACTTCGGGGGTGCAGTCTCCGGATGTCCTGACAAAGGAATTTCCCGACAGTATGTTGCTTCTCGTCGATCAGCCGGATGTGCCTGCGGTCTGCCGCCGTCTTTCGGATGCCGGGCTTTATGTAAGACCGGTCGGAAGAAAGTCGGATGCGCAAAGGCTCACCGTGGTCTACGGCGGGGGATACCCGATATCATTTCCGGTGTCGCTCCTTCGCGCGATAGCCGACGCCGGACGCGTCACTGCGGATATTTGCGATGACAGCGCCGCGGCGGATACCGAAAAGCACTTTTCGGTCATACTTGACGGCGAAGAAACCGAGGATTTTGAGGGCTATTTCACCTGCGACGGAAATGTATATACGGCGCTGTCGGTGGGGACACCCGATTTTCTCACGAGTGCTAAGGCTGTTATCGAGGCTGTCGGAAGGCTCGTCGCGGCGGGTGCCGATTACAGGAAGGTCACACTGTCTCTTGCGTCCCGTCTCGGGAAAGATATAGGCGGAGACCTTGCAATGCTTCTCGGGATCTATCGGGCAAGGACAGAGCTTTGCCTTGCGGCAGAGTCAAACACGCTGACCGATTCGGAAAAGCAGAGCTTTACCGTTTTCGCGCGTGCGCCGATAAATGGTGTGCCGGTATGGGATAAGGTCGGCGACCGCAGGCGGGGTGTGATAAGCGTTCTGCCGCCGCGGACGGGTGCGGACGGGCTTCCCGATATGCGGGATATGAGATTGCTCTTTGATTATGTTCAAAAGCTTATCGCCGACGGTAATGTGAAGTCAGCAGCGTTTGTCGGAAGCGAAGGCGCCGAAAAGGCGCTTAGGGATATGACCTGCGGCGAGTATGAGAAGCCCTTGGAGACTGTACCGTTCGGCTCATTTATCGTCGAAACCGAAAAAACACCCGACGGAATACCAGTCGCCGACAGAAAATTGCAAATAAATCGGGAAATTTGAAAAAAAGCCCTTGCAATTTGAAAAGGTATGTGATATAATACCATTTGTGTCTGAATTATTGGATTGAAAAATTATATTTATCATAAAACCACAGGAGGTATCATTCAATGGCAAAGTGTGATGTTTGCGGAAAGGGCGTCGTTTTCGGACAGAATGTCTCTCACTCGCATCGTAGAACCAACAGAACATGGAAGCCCAATGTGCGCAAGGTCAGAGCAATCGTCAACGGCACTCCCACGACCGTTCATGTTTGCTCCAGATGTCTTCGTTCGGGCAAAGTGACCCGTGCCAACTGATTATTTGGTATCGGAATAAAAACAGGGAATGTCTCGGCGTTCCCTGATTTTTTAATTGTATGAGATACGCTGTTGTCGATTGCAGAATATCCGAAAATTCTCTCGCCGGACTTGACAGGTGCGGCTTTTTTCCTATACTTATGCCGCCGTCGGAGTCACTTGACGCTCCGGTCGCGTCGCATCCCGATATGCTTGTGTTTTTCGGCGATGCGATATTCTGTCATGCGGGGTATGCAAAGACCGCAAAGCGCGAGCTTGAACTGATCTCGCGCCTGACCGGACTCGGGATCGCCGTATCATACGAGCCGACGGGGAAGAAATACCCGTCGGATATTCTTTTCAATGCCGCGAGGGTCGGAAAAAATATCTTCTGTCGTAAGGACGCGGTGTCGGAGCTTATCGTGAGATATGCGGAAAGGGCTTCTCTCACACTTGCGCCTGTGCGTCAGGGCTATGCGGAATGTTCCGTCTGCCATGTTTCTGACGGCGCGATAGTGACATCCGACGCGGGTATCGCAAAAGCCGCAAGGGAGAGAAAAATCAGAGTGCTTGAAATCTCTCCCGGAGGTATCGGCCTTGAGGGCTGTCGAGGAGGGGGCTTTATAGGCGGAGCCTCGGGGCGTGACCGCGACCGAGTTTATTTTTGCGGGGACCCCGCGAGCCACCCCGATGGCGACAGGATAATCGACTTCTGCCGTACCGAAGGAAAAGAGCCGGTCGCGCTGTCGCCCGACCCTCTTTACGACATCGGTACAATGTTTTTTATATAGCGTAATGCAAAAAAAACGAGCCTGAGGCTCGTTTTTTTATTTTGTCGCTTCGGAGATCTCTTCGACTCTCTTTGTGGCAACGGGCAGGGTCGGCGCTGCGAACCTTACGGCACGGTAGAGGACCTCAACGCTGTAATGCTCGGCTTTTGTCATCTCACCGTCAAGGCAGACGCCGAAGTCTTCGGTCGCGGCAAAGACCTCTACCTTTTTTGCACGTCGGTACATGAGGTGGTTTGCAAAGCGGCTGTCGTCAAGGTGCTTTCCCTCGGAATAGCTCTTGATCAGAGTCAAATACTTCGTCAGGGGCATCGGCTTTATAAGGCATACCTCAAGCAGCCCGTCATTACAGAGCGAGCGCGGCGCGCAACGGTAGGAGCCGCCGACATACTGACCGTTTGCAACAGTGCACAGGAGCATTCTGCCCTCGGGATTGAGAAGCTCGCCGTCGGCATATACACGACATTCATTGTCTCTTGCAGTGAACAAGGCCTTTGCGATACCCGTCGTATAGGCGTTTTTTCCGCCGATTATCTTTTTTCTTCGAACGGATGCCATGGTCTCCGCAACGACGGCGTCAAAGCCGAAATTGCAGACATTTATGCAATACCTGCCGCAGACCTTCATAGCGTCGACGGGAACCGAGCGGCTTTCCATCAGCTTTTCAAGGTCGAGAAAGTGAGATGCGCCTCCGAAACACTTTACATAATCGTTACCGCTTCCGCACGGGTAGCAGGATACCTCGGCGTTCTCGGCGCCTATTACGCCCGCGACGACCTCGTTGAGCGTTCCGTCGCCTCCGCAGGCGTAGAAACGCATTTTTTCATCGGGTGATTCAAGACAACGCCGACGGACATAATCCGTCGCGTCAAGCGGAGCCTTTGTTATGTAAATTTCGGCATGATGTCTGTCCTTCAGAGCCTTCAGCTTGTTTTTGATTTCCTCAAGGTGTGAGGACTGCCCCGCTGCGGGGTTGACGATAAAAATATGCCTCATCAGAATTCTCCAAGATAAATTTTATACTATTTTACCACACCCGGCAAAAAAAAGCAAGCCTTTCCGTGTTATTTGTCCGCCGGCGCGAATATAAATAAACCAAGGATCGGACAAAGAAGGACGGTTGTATCTGATGGATATGAAAAAAACAGCGCCCCATCCGGGGCTGACACAGGGGCAGGTCGAAGAGTCGAGACGCCTTCATGGGGCAAACATTCTGACGCGGAAAAAGGGAAAGACCTTCATCCGGCGCTTTTTCGGGAATCTCAATGACCCGATAATAAGGATACTGATAGGTGCGCTTGTCGTGAACCTTATCTTTTCTTTCCGCGACGGAAATTTCACCGAAACGATAGGTATTGGGGCTGCGGTGCTGATAGCGGCACTGATCTCGACGATATCCGAGCATTCTTCCGAGAATGCCTTTTCAAAGCTCGATGAGGGGAACGAGACGCGCACTTGCCGCGTCAGGCGCTCGGGCGTGATCTCGGAGATACCGGTAAGGGAGATAGTCGTCGGCGATATCGTGCTTTTGCAGTCGGGCGACACGGTACCGGCGGACTCGCTTCTCATATCGGGAGAAATCAGCGTTGACCAGTCGGCGCTGACGGGTGAGAGTCTTGAGATCACGAAGCACCCGGGGCAGACCTTCCGTGCCGACCCGTCCGACCGTTCTTCGGTCTTCCGAGGTTGCGGAATAATCTCGGGTGAGGGCGAAGCCGTCGTCGGCGCGGTCGGAGATGCCACCTTCATCGGAGAGATCTCGCGGGAGATACAGGAGGACCCGCGCGAGAGTCCCCTGCGGCGAAGGCTCACAAAGCTCGCAAAGCAGATAAGCATTATCGGTTATATAATGGCTGCGCTTGTGGCACTTGCCTACCTTTTCAATGTTTTTGTGCTTGACAGCGGCTTTGCGGGTCAGGCGATACTGCTGAAGCTTGGCAATGTACAGTTTCTCGTATCAAAGCTCATCTCGGCGTTCACTCTCGGACTCACAGTCATAGTTATGGCAGTTCCCGAGGGGCTTCCGATGATGATAGCCGTCGTGCTTGCCTCCAACCTGCGGCGGATGATGAAGGACAATGTCCTTGTCAGAAAGGCTGCGGGCATCGAAGCGGCGGGGAGCATGAACATACTCTTCACCGACAAGACGGGAACGCTCACCGAGGGACGCCCGGGGCTTTGCGGGATAGTCCTCGGCGACGGGACGGCATATTCATCCTTTGAAGATCTCGAGCGTCACGGAAATCCGACGCTTTTGAGGCTGTTTTTGCTTTCTTCCTATTATAATACATCATCGGCGCTCTCGGGAGCAAAGGTCAGCGGAGGTAACTCGACCGACCGTGCCCTGCTTGAAGCCGTAAAGCGTTCTGCCCGCCCCGGCGGGTATTCGGTCGTGTCAAGGACACCGTTTGACAGTCGGGTGAAGACCTCGTCGGTGAGCCTTACGGGAAAGGAAAGCCTTACTCTTATGAAGGGGGCGCCCGAAAAGCTCCTGCCGGCTGTGAAAGCATTTATAGACAAGGACGGCAAGGTGACGCGCGGCGGCGGTGAGGCTCTTATGAGTCGCCTTTCCTCGCTTATGGCAGACGGGAACCGTGTGATAGCCGTCACGCGCAGGGTGGGGAACGAGACTGCCTTTGTATGTGCGGTACTTCTCCGCGACAGACTGCGTCCCGAGTCGCGCGGGGCGGTAAGGCAGCTTTCTGGTGCCGGAATACATACCGTCATGATAACGGGCGACAATAAAGCGACCGCGGCAAGGATCGCCGCCGATTGCGGGCTTATGGATGACGGCGGGATTTGCGTGACCTCGGAGGAGCTTTCAAGGATGTCTGACCTGCGGCTGCGGGAGATATTGCCGAGGCTGTCGGTCGTCGCACGCGCACTTCCGACAGATAAGAGTAGGCTTGTCCGCGTGGCGCAGGAAGCCGGACTTGTCGTCGGGATGACGGGTGACGGAGTGAATGATGCCCCCGCGCTGAGAAAGGCTGATGTAGGCTTTGCCATGGGTTCGGGGACACAGGTGTCGAAGGAAGCCGGCGATATTATTATTCTTGATGATAACCTGACCTCGATAGTAAAGGCGGTGCTTTACGGAAGAACTGTCTTCAAGAGCATCAGGAAGTTTATCTGTCTCCAGCTTACGATGAATTTCTGTGCCTGCGGCATATCCATGATAGGACCTTTTATAGGCTTCGATTCACCGGTCACGGTGATCCAGATGCTATGGATAAACATAATCATGGATACTCTCGGCGGGCTTGCTTTCGCGGGCGAGGCGCCGGCGGCGCGCTTCCTTCGGGAAAAGCCGAAGCGGCGCGACGAGCCGATACTCAACCGTTATATGATATTCAGTCTGATACTTCACAGCGGATTTACCCTGGCGCTCGGCGTAGCGTTTCTGAAAATGCCGGCGATCACGGGCAGATTCCGTGCCTCGGAAGGGAATATCTGCCTTCTCACGGCGTATTTTGCCTTCTTTATTTTCTCAAGCGTATTCAACTGTTTCTGCGCACGAACGGATAGGCTCAATCTTTTCTCGGGACTGCAAAAAAACCGTGTGTTCATACTCATTATGGCGGCGGTCTGTGCGATACAGACAGCATTTATATATCTCGGCGGCGCGGTGCTGAGGACGGTGCCGCTGACCCCCGCCGAGCTTGCCTTCACTCTGCTTCTGTCGCTGCTCGTTATACCCGCGGACTTCCTCCGGAAGCTCGCATGGCGCTTCGGCGGTAACAGGGAGGGTTACTGAAAATTTTTAAGGAGGACATATCATGCCTGAATCAAAGAAAAGGAAAAAGCCCCGCAGGGCTTCTGTCGAGGCAACACCGAACCGTGCGATAGGCTCTTTGCCGATCGGACTTTTAGCGGCGGTAGTGAGCGCCGTCGTACTTATGGCGATCCTTGCGGGGGTGTCTCTTGCTTGTCCCGACGCGGGGACGGCGGTGAAGGTCTCGGGATACGCCGCACTTTACATTCCGGTCTTTATAGGCGGCTTTGTCGCCTGCCGCAGGTGCAACGGAATGGCGGCGCTCTGCGGGCTTCTCGTCGGTGGAGCTATGATGCTTCTGACACTTGCGATAGCACCGCTCGCGGGAGCGGGGATAGGTTTTGCCAAGGCGTTTCTGACCCGTCTCCCGCTGATACCCGTGGCGATACTCGGCGGACTTGCGGCATCTTACAGACCGAAGAGAATGGTAAGACGCCGCCGCTGATCATCCGATGCCGAGGTGCTTTCTTATACTGTATGTGACCCTGCCGGTAAAATCCGGATCGCCGAGGATAAGCATTGATTCTCCGGCTGAGAGCGCTGAGGCGGTACCTGCCGTTTCACGCATATCCCTGTCGGTTGAGGGATGAAGGACATTTCTGACCTTTATTCCGCAAAGTGCCAGCATTTCCGCCCCGACGGGCGAGCCTTCCGTTTCCGGGGTCACGAGTATCGTGTCCTTGCCGAAATACTCCGACAGCTCTCCCAGCGATTCGCAGAACGCCGCGGCGTCGGTCCCGCTCGCGGGGCAGTCGGCGGCGATAAAGGGAGAGAGCGAGATAAGTTCAAAACGCAGGGGTACCTTTGCCTTTGCAAGTCCCCGTACGACAGAGTCACCGTCGATAGAGACTCCCGTACGGCGCAGAGCGTAGGCTGCCTCTATCGCCGTCAGAGCGTTCTGCGCCTGATATTCGGGGCAGAGCGGAAGGTGATATTCCTTTCCGCGGTACACAAAGTCCCTTCCGCCGAGGTTGCGGTGCAGCAGTGTAAGCTCGGCGCGGGCGGGAACTGTCAGGCGGCTTCCGGCTTTCACGCAGGAGTTGAGTACCGCGCTGTAAGCCTCACCCGGAGAGACCGAGCTGACGACCTCTCGTGTGCCGCGCCTTATTATGCCTATACCGGTGCGGAGCTGTTCCTGTGTCAGTGTACTGCCGCAGATGACCGAGACCGCGGGCGGCTCTATCACTCCGGTAGGGTCAGCGCGGCTGTCCCCGCATTCAAGTATCATGACATCGCAGCGGGCTTCGGCGAAGCATACGAGCGCGACGGCGCAGAGAAGCTCATCATACGAAGGCTCGGGGGAGATCTTTCCCTCGAGCAGATTTTTTGTAATCTTTGACGCGCTCTGGGTAAGCGTGTTGCTCTTTGCCGCGAGAATATCGGCGGTCATCGCCTTTGCTGCCTTCGACACCCTGTCGGTGCAGAGCGCAAAATCGGTGCAGGAAAGCGCTGTCCCCCCGACAGCTATCGACGAGCGCTCCTCTCCGGCAGCGGGGCGGGTGAAGACTCCCGTTTTCAGTCCCGATGTGTCAAGGATCGAGGCAAGCATGAGCGCGCAGGAGGTCTTTCCCGATCCCCCCGCGATGTGTACGCATTTTCTGTGTCTGATCCGATCGTCTATGTAACGGCAGAGGAGCTTCATCCTCTCGGGCGAGGGCTGTATGCCGCGGTGAGCGGAAAGATATTTCCGCGCGTTTACATATGTCATTCTTTTTTACCGTAGAGGAATGAGTAGGCGGCAAGGTATTCCTTTTTCGCCGCTTCATCGGGACCGCCCCTGAGAACGGCGCGGAGAAGGATATTCTTCGGCGTGTCGTCGGGGTCGACAAGCTCGACCGCATCGACAGAGTAGCCCTCGGCTTCGAGCTTCTTGGCTCTCAGTGCATCGGTCGCCGCGTCGCAGAATTTCTGCCTCAGCATGGAATGTTCCGAGATGAACGACAGGCACGGGCAGTCAAGGTTGTGATTCATATAGTGGTGACAGCAGGGCGTCGAGAGTATCACGGGCGCGCGCCAGCCGGCACCCTTTTCAAGCACGATGTCGGTCGCGGTGTCGCAGGCGTGCAGTGAAATGACAAGCGCGGGAAGTGTATCCGGACAGAAGAGCTTTACATCTGTGCAGATAAAGCTGAGTCCCGTAAAGCCGAGAGACGCCGCCACAGAGTTACAGTATTCGATGACATCCGCTTTGAGGTCGGCACCGGTCATTTTCACATCGCGGCGACGGATATTCGCAAAATAGTGATAGACGGCAAAGGACAGATAGCTTTTTCCGCAGCAGAGATCGCATATGTGAAGCGTGCCTTCCTTCGGAAGGTACTTTTCTATATCCCTGACATATTCGAGGAAGCGGTTGATCTGACGGAGCTTCGGGAGCTTCTTGTCATGCGGTCTGCCCCTTTCGTCACTGATCCCGAGCGCGATAAGGAAAGGCTCGTCTCCGCGGAGGATATGATTCTTTTCCTTGTTGTTTGCGGCGGGGGAGAGCTTTTCGTGAGTCTTTCCGAGGCTTGCGCGCAGCCGGTCTCCGCCGAGCAGGACATCGTTCCCCGATGCCGAGCGGCGGTATTCGCAATCTCCCGCGGTGGTCATTATATTGACCTGACGGAACGAGGCAAACATTTTTTCGAGTTCCGCATCCGATCCGTCATCCGCGAAGAACAGGTTTTTGTGGGTCGCCTTGTTGTCAGAGTGAAATATTTCAAGTTGCAAAGCCGTTCTGCCGCCGATGAGCTTTGAGACCGCGACTGCACGGACAAGCCCGCGGTCTTCGGGCTTTGAGAATACCGCTTTTCTGAGGCTGAGTGACAGAAAGGATTCTTTGAGCAGTTCGGATGCCTTATTTGCGTTTGTTTTTGCGTTTTCCATTGTTTTTTCCTGTCTTTTGGGAACTTTCGGAGGCTGTGTTCTTTTCCTCCTCCTGCTGCTGTTCGTAAAGGGGAGCCGGTTTCTTTTTGCCGAGGTAGGTCTTCGATTCCTTACCGCGGAAGAGCCGCCCGATATTCGCCCTGTGCATGAACACGACGAGCGTCGTCATAAGCAGGGCTATTATGATGTAGTATGCGAAATCTATGGCATAGAAGGATACCGCGGGGTCCTTCATCACTGTCTCATCTCCCGAGATAGTAGACATCGAGACATTCTCGAAAACGAAGAGGATCATAGGGTAAATGAGCATACTCATTATCGCCGCGAGCGAGATGTATTTCGATACAAGGTAGACCGCGGCAAATATGATGAGGGTCAGGACGAGTACGAGCGGTATGTGATACATAAAGGGGTTTCCGACATCGGTCATAAGGATCGTTGCGAGGGCGCAGGCGACCCCCTTGCCGCCTTTGAACTTATATGCGGCGGGGAACATATGACCCACCATGCAGAAAAGTCCCGCGACGAAGGCGCCGAGCCTTCCGAGAAGGAGATAACCGAGCAGGCATGCGACGACTGTTTTTCCTATGTCTCCGACAAAGGTAATGATACCCGCCTTTTTTCCGAATGTGCGCATCATATTCGTCATTCCGGCGTTGCCCGAGCCGTAGTCGCGTATGTCGGCACCGAATTTTTTCTTTGATATGATGATCGCAAAGTTTATCCCGCCGAGAAAATATGCCGCTGCGATTATCGCCGCTATCGAGAGGACAAAGAAGACGATATACACGGGCGAGTTCGTAGCGCCCTCTCCGAGATTCGAGAGTACAAGGCTCCTCGCGACCCCGACAACGCAGAATCTGTCAAAGTAATTCATCAGATGTCCGCCTCCTTTATATACTCCGCACCGTGGTCGCTGATAAACTGCTTGCGGTCGGCGATGCTGTCGCCGAGAAGCGTTTCGAATATCCACGCGGTGGCTTTTGTGTCAGCCGGACGGATCGCGATGAGCCGGCGCGTTGCCGGATTCATCGTCGTGTCAAACATCATCTGCGGGCTGTTTTCGCCGAGCCCCTTCGAACGCTGGAGGGTGTATTTCTTGCCCTCGAGCTTTTTCAGTATCTTTGCCTTCTCGAATTCGTCGTAGGCAAAGTAGGTCTTGTCCTTTGCGGTGATCTCAAAGAGCGGAGATTCCGCGATGAAGACTTTTCCTTCTTTTATGAGGGTGGGGAGCAGGCGGTAGAACATCGTGAGGAGCAGGGTGCGGATCTGGAATCCGTCCTCGTCGGCATCGGTGCAGATTATTATCTTCGACCAGCGAAGCTGGTTTATGTCGAAGGAGGCTATGTCGCCCTTGACCTTGCCGGAGATCTCGACGCCGCATCCGATGACCTTCAGAAGATCCGTGATGATCTCGCTCTTGAAGATCCTCTCGTAGTTGCATTTGAGGCAGTTGAGCGTTTTTCCTCTGACGGGGATTATCGCCTGGAATTCGGCAATTCGCCCGAGTTTGCAGGAGGTGAGTGCCGAATCTCCCTCAACGATGTAAAGCTCGCGCACCGCGGGATCCTTCGATCGGCAGTTGACGAATTTTTCGACGCGATTTGAGAGGTCTATCGAGCCTGTGAGCTTTTTCTTTATATTGAGCCTTGTGCTTTCGGCGGATTCGCGGCTGCGCTTGTTTACAAGCACCTGATTTGCGAATGTTTCGGCTTCGTTCGGGTTTTCGGTGAAGTAGATCTCAAGGTTGTGCTTGAGAAAATCGCACATCGCCTCGTAAATGAAGGTGTTCGTTATCGACTTCTTCGTCTGATTTTCATACGAAGTAAGGGTAGAGAAGCTGTTGCTGACATAAATGAGGCAGTCGGCGATGTCCTGAAAGTTTATCTTTGCTTCGTTCTTCGTATATTTGCCGTTTGCCTTGAGGTATTTGTCGAGCGCGTAGGTGAAGGCTATCCTTACCGCCTTGTCGGGAGAACCGCCGTGTTCGAGGTAGCTTGAGTTATGGTAATATTCGATGACATTGACGGTATTAGACACGCAGAAGGAGAAATCGGCGCGGAGCTTGTACTCGTCCTTGTCGGCGCGGTCGCGTCCTTGTGTTTCAAGGTGCCATAGCACCGGCTGGGTCATCGCCGTATCGCCGGCAAGCTCCGAAACATAGTCCGAGATGCCGTTTTCATAGATGAATTCCTGACTTGTGAAGCTGTGGTCGGGCTGTTCGAGCTTAAGAACGAAGCATATCCCGGGGTTTACGACCGACTGGCGCTTCAGCACATCGGCGAAGAATATATGGGGGATGTTTATGTCGGTGAAGACCTCAAGGTCGGGCTTCCAGCGTATTACGGTGCCGGTGCGGCGCTCGCTTCTTGAAAGCTCGCGCTCTTCAAGTTCGCCTGTCACGGGTCTGCCCTTTCTGAATTCTATCGAGCGGCAGTATGTTCCGTCATAGGATTCGACACGCATATATTCAGAGCTGTACTGCGTGGCGCATGCGCCGAGTCCGTTGAGTCCGAGAGAGTATTCGTAAGCCGAATTGCCCGAGTTGTTTTCGTATTTTCCTCCGGCGTAAAGCTCGCAGTAAATGAGGTCCCAGTTATACCTGCCCTCGGGTTCGTTCCAGCCGAGCGGTACTCCGCGTCCGTGGTCGTCTACTTCTATCGAATGGTCAAGGAACGCTGTGACCTTTATCTCGTTTCCGTGACCGTCGCGCGCTTCGTCGACAGCGTTTGAGAGTATCTCGAAGAACGAATGTTCGCATCCCTCAAGCCCGTCCGAGCCGAATATGACGCCGGGGCGTTTCCTGACCCTGTCCTCGCCTTTGAGCGACTTGATGCTTTGATCGTTGTATTCCTGTGCTGCTTTTGCCTGTTTGATCTTTTCAGCCATTTATATGCTCCTCATAATAAGAGTAAATACAATATTCCAAATTATATTATAACATAACCTTTGCCGTTTGAAAAGAGCAAATCGGAAAAATTTCGCAATCCTACTTGCAGAAAGGGAAGTTATAAGATATAATATAATAAATACTTTTGTTTTTAAGGGGGGGATAATATGGCTGTAGTGCTTCCCGAAAATATACGGAACGGATATTCCGAGGTCATAGGACTCGGTAAATCGAACATACCGCTTTGCCGCTTTCTCGCATCTCACGGTGTGACGAAAATAACCGGCAGAGACAGAAAGCCGCGTGAGGCGCTCGGGGATCTTGCCGACGAGCTTGAAGCTCTCGGAGTGACCCTCGTGACCGGAGAAGGCTACCTTGACGGCATCGGTAAGGGTCACGAAGCCGAAACGGTCATATTCCGATCACCGGGGCTGCGTCCGGATATTCCGCAGATCGCGGAAGCGGTGAAAAAGGGCGCATTCCTTTCGTCGGAAATGGAGCTTTTCCTGGAGCTTGCCGCCGATAAGAAGGTAACGACGATCGGGATAACGGGGAGCGACGGGAAGACCACCTCGACGACCCTGACCTCGCTTTTTTTGAAGTCGAGCCGTCCCGAATGGAGGAGGGTCTTCGTCGGGGGAAACATAGGCGAGCCTCTGCTGCCGCACATAGACGAGATGACCGACCGTGATTATGCGGTGATAGAGCTTTCGAGCTTTCAGCTTATGACGATGAAGATAGGCACGCGCCGCGCCGCGATAACGAATATCGCGCCGAATCACCTTGATTGGCACACCGACCTTTCGGAGTATGCCCGGGCGAAGAAAAATATTTTCTCTCCGCCGGCATCGTGGCTCGTCGTGAACGCCGAAAATGATTTTTCGCGTCAGGCCGGCATCGAATTTGCCGCGGAGACAGGACATCACACCGTTTTCTTCTCATCGAAGCGGAGCGGCCTTTCCGAGATAACCGGAGGGATAGAGAGAGCCTCGGCGATATTTATCCGTGACGGAAAAATTGTCTGGGAAGATGCTCCGAACAAAGTGCAGGAGCTTCTCGATGTGTCGGAGATACGGCTCCCCGGAGTCCACAACATCGAAAACTATATGACGGCGATGGCGCTGACGATTGGGGAGGCGGCAAACAGGACTTTCCTTAAAGTCGCACGGGAATTTACCGGTGTGCCTCACCGGCTCGAACCCGTGAGGGAAAAGGACGGTGTGAGATTCTTCAACAGTTCGATAGATTCGAGTCCCACAAGAACGGCGGCGGCACTTTCGGCATTCGGGGAAGAGAAGGTCATAATCATCTGCGGCGGGTATGACAAGCATATCCCCTTTGAGCCGCTGGCGCTCTCGCTCTGCGCCCACGCGAAAAAGGTCGTACTGACGGGAAACACTGCGGGAAAGATAAAGGAAGCTATCCTTGCCTGTCCGGATTATCGCGATGGCTTGTTCGAGCTGATCGAGAGAAGCGGATTTGAAGAGGCTGTCCTTGCCGCGGCGAATGTGGCGGAGAGCGGAGATGTCGTGCTTCTGTCGCCCGCCTGCGCATCATTCGATGCCTTTAAGAATTTCGAGGAGCGCGGCGAAAGATTCAGGAAAATAATCAATTCACTATAAAAAGAAGGATGAAAAAATGGTTTTAACAGCAGAACAGGTAAAAAGCGCTGCAAGGGGCTACCTTGACTTTGCGGAAAAAGAGGACGGATTTCATTTTTACCGCTTCCGCGATTGGCAGATGCAGCATTATAAGGATACAAACGCCGGACACTATATGAAGACTACGGCGACATCGGGCATAAGCCTTGAATTTATGACCGATTCGGGCAGCCTCGCCTTTTCCTACACGGTGACGCCCGGCTCGAGCCGTAAATTTTACTATTTCGATATTTATGTCGACGGAGTGATGACTCTCCACTGCGGCGAAAACCCGATGTGGATAATGAAAGGCGAGGTAAAGCTGAAAAATATCCCCGAGGGCGAGCACAGGATAAGCGTCTGGCTCCCGAACCTTACCGGCGCGGTGCTGAAGGACATAACCCTTGACGACGGCGCGAGCTTTGCGCCCGTTCCCGCAATGTGCAGGATGCTCTGCTACGGCGATTCCATATCGCAGGGCTATGACGCGGTGTTTCCGTCGCTGTCATACACGAACCAGCTTGCAAGGCACTTTGATGCCTATTCCGTCAACCAGTGCATCGGAGGCGAAAGATTCGTTCCCGAGCTGCTTACAAAGGAGCTTGGCTACGATCCTGACATAGTTACCGTCGCCTACGGCACGAATGACTGGTCGGGACTTACGCGTGATGTCTTCTTTGCGAATACCGACGCCTTCCTTGAAAAGCTCGCGGTGCTTTATCCGACGGCAAAGATATTTGTCCTTACTCCGCTCTGGAGAGGGGACAAGGACAAGGTCACGAAGTTCGGCAGCTACTTTGAAGCCGTTAAATACATAGCCGACAAGGCTGCATCGTGCGGCTTCAATGTCATCGACGGTTATAATCTCACGCCGCACACGAGCGAGTTTTATTCGGATCAGAGGCTTCATCCGAACGACCTCGGCTATATGGAATATGCCGCAAGGCTTATCCCCGAGATAGAAAAGAAACTTTGAAAAAGGAGAATATATGGAACTTAAAGAGCTTATTATCTCCCTGTCATCCCTGATGTCCGTTACCGGCTATGAGAGCCATGACGCGGACAGGCTCAGAGAGCTGATAGGAGAGTATTTTGACGAAAGCTACACCGACAGCATCGGAAACCGCTTTTTCGTGAAAAAGTGCGGGAAGAAGGGCGCGCCGAAGATCCTTGTCGACACGCATATGGATGAGATAGGTATGTTTGTCACGGAGATCAAGGAGGGCGGCTTCCTTACGGTCACGAATGTCGGCGGAGTCGACACGGGCATCCTTCAGGCGAGCGATGTCGTGATATACGGCGAGAAGCCGATATTCGGGGTCGTCGGATCGACGCCTCCGCACCTTCAGAAGCCCGAGGACGCGGGCAAGCTCCGCGAGATCGGAGAGCTTCTCATCGACACGGGCTACAAAAAAGAGGAGCTTGAAAAGCTCGTCCGTGTCGGAACACCGGTCGGTTTTGCACCGAAGTATTCAACGCTCGCGGGCGGACAGATAGCCGGAAAAGGCTTTGACGACAAGTCCTGCGCTGCCTGTGCGGTCGAGGGTATCAGACGCGCGGGGGACAGGCTTGCCGGAGATGTTTACCTTATGCTTTCCTCGCGTGAGGAGACCGGAAGGATCGCGGGCGGTGCGCTCACGGGAGCATACGGAGTCGATCCCGATTATGCGTTCGTCGCCGATGTCAACCTCGGCAGAACGCCTGACACGAAGAAAAACGAAACGGTCGAGGTAGGCGGAGGCGTTTCGCTCACGCTTTGCCCCGTCACGGACAAGAAACTTACTAAGATGACGATAGAGCTGGCAAAAGAAAAGGGAATAAAGTATCAGCTCGATGTGACGGGAGGCGGCACGGGTACGAATACGCCCGATATAAACCTCACCCGCGCCGGTATCCCCTGTGTTGACGCGGGTATCCCGCTCAAGTGTATGCACACCTGTGCCGAGGTCATAGACCTTGCCGATGCGGAGGCGCTTGCCTCTCTCGTGTGCGAATTCGTATCTTCCGAAAAGATCGCGGAGGTGTTTGCAAGATGACCGGAAAAGAGAAAAAAGAACTTTTGCGCGAGCTTTGTCTTGTCTGCGGACCTACCGGCAGCGAGGAAAAGGTCGCGGAGCTGATAAGAGGAAAGCTTGACCTTCTCGGCTATGAATACAGTACGGACAGGCTCGGAAATGTTATAGTCCACATTGCCTGTGAGGGCGCACCGAGGCTTATGGTCTCGGCTCATATGGATGAGGTCGGCTTCATAGTCAATGAAATAACCGAGGACGGATACCTGCGCTTTGCGGCGCTCGGCGGTATCGACCCGAGGGTGCTCAGCGGCAAGCATATCATCCTTGAGGGCAATGACGGCACTCCGGTGCAGGGGATCATAGGCTCTAAGGCGATCCACCATCAGACTCCCGATGAGAGAAAGACCGCGAAGAAGATCAAGGATATGTATATCGACATCGGCGTGAAAAAGCGCGAGGAAGCCGAAAAGTTCGTCGCTCTCGGCACCTCGGGTACTTTTGATTCGGCTTTCGTCGAGTTCGGCGACGGCTTTATCAAGAGCAAAGCAATAGACGACAGGCTCGGATGCGCGATAATGCTCGATGTACTCGGAAGGATAAAGGGACAGAATATCCCGCTCGACCTTTATTTCTGCTTTACCGTAAGGGAAGAGATAGGTCTTTCGGGCGCGAGAACGGCGGCACAGGCGCTCTCCCCCGAATATTCGGTGGTGCTTGAATCGACGGCTGTTGCCGATCTGCCCGATGTTCCCGAAAATTCAAGGGTGTCGGAGCTTGGCAAGGGAGGCGCGGTCTCGCTCCGCGACCGTTCGACGATCTACGATCGCGGATTTGTGAGATTTGCCCTGTCTCTCGCCGAAAAGAAAAACATTCCGGCTCAGATCAAGCGCTATGTCTCGGGCGGAAACGACGCCGGACATATCCACAAGTCGAACGCCGGAGTCCGTGCGCTCGCGATCTCGGCGCCGTCAAGGTATATCCATTCGCCGGCGTGCGTGATAAACGAGGCCGACTACTTCTCTATGGGCGACCTGCTCTATGCAATAATAACCGAATTTGATGCGGAGGAAATAAAAAATGCTTGAATTACTGCGTAAGATCTCGGGAGCGCACGGCGTTTCCGGTTATGAAAAGAAGGTCTCTGAGACTCTTCTTGCCGAAATGAAGAATTACACCGATGAGCAGTACACCGACGCTCTCGGAAACCTTATCACAGTGAAGCACGGCAAGGGCAAAAAGAAGCTCATGCTCTGCGCACATATGGACGAGATAGGCTTTATGGCGACCTTTATCGAGGACAGCGGACTTATCCGCCTCGCGCCCGTCGGCGGTATAGGCTTTGCCGCTTCGTCGTACGACAGAGTGCTGTCGGAGAAGGGAGTCCGCGGAGTCCTTGTTCCCGACAGCCGTGTGAAGCCCGCCGACTACGCCGCCGATAAGTTCACCATCGACATCGGCGCGAAGGATAAGAAGGAAGCCTCAAAGAAGGTATCTGTCGGCGATGTCTTTCGCTTTGACAATGATATAGTGAGGCTCTGCGGCAAGCGTGTCACGGGTCATCCGCTCGACGACCGCGTGGGATGCGCGATCCTTGTGACGATAGCGAAGGAGCTTGCCGATGAGGAGAGCGACTACGATATTTACTATGTATTCTCTGTGCAGGAAGAGGTCGGTTGCCGCGGCTCGAAGACGGCTGCCTTCGCGGTCGCCCCCGACATCGCGCTCGCTTTTGATGTGACCGGAACGGGCGACACCCCGGGAGCCGCTCCGATGGCTTGCAGCGTCGGCGACGGTGCAGCGATAAAGGTCAAGGATTCCTCCGTGATCTGCGATCCCGCGCTCGTCGATGCCCTTATTTCCGCTGCGAAGGAAAACAAGATAAAATATCAGCTTGAGATCCTGACCTACGGAGGCACCGATACAAGCTCGATGCAGCTCGCCGCGGGCGGATGCTCCGCCGGCTGCCTCTCGATCCCCTGCCGCTATATCCATTCGTCGAACGAGCTTATCGACCTTGCCGACGCCGAAGCCTGCGCCGCTCTCACCGCGGCTTTTGTCAGACGCGGAGTCTGAAGGGGCTGACGGAGATAATATGAAAAAAATTATCTGTGTAATGCTTCTCACGGTGCTTTGTCTGACCTTTGCGGTCTCCTGCACCGAGAAGGCATCGGATATAGAGGTACCGAACGGAATGAAGCTCGCATCGGGCGAATCGGATATTTACTGCCTTTTCGTGCCGAACAGCTGGACCGTAAAGCGCGGCTATGATTCCTCGGCGGCGTATTATTCGGCTACCGACACATCGAATGTGGTCGTTACGACCTACATCCTTCCTTCCGATATTACGGTCGGCACGGCGGCTGAGGACGAGAACGATAAGGCACCCTATATCGACGCTTATTGGAACGAGCTTAAGAGCAAGGCGGGAAATACCTTCAAAAATTTTGCCGTGGTCGAGGAAGGGAAGGAATATCCCGTTTCGGACGGCTATTACGCAAAGCAGTATATCTACACCCTTACCGCGGACGGTAAGGATTTCAAGTACCGCGCGCTCGTGACCTACTTCCGCGGTGCGATGATCTGCTTCACCTATACCGCTACGACAGAGAACTTTGACCTCCATCAGACCGAGGTCGATAGAATGCTTGCCGAGTTCAGACTCTTAAAGTAATGATATATCTTGACAACAGCGCGACGACCGCGCTGAGTGAAAATGTAAAAAAGGCTATGATAACGGCGATGGAATGCTACGGCAATCCGTCGTCGCTTCATGCCGAGGGACTCAGGGCGAGAAAGCTGCTTATCGACTCAAGGTCGGCTGTTCTGTCGGCTCTCGGCGAGAGATGCGGAAAGCTAATCTTCACCTCCTGCGGAAGTGAGGCGTCGAACCTCGTCTTTTTCGGTGCGGCAAGGGCAAAATCCCGCCGTGTCGCAAAGAGAATAGTCATCACCGATTCCGAACACCCGTCTGTGGAAAATCCGGCGGAAGCTCTCGTTAAGGAGGGCTTTGAGGTCTTCCGTATCAGAACAAAGGGCGGAAGACTTGACGAAGGATCGGTGGAGGAAGCTCTGTCACAGCCCGTGTTCCTCGTCAGCCTTATGCTCGTGAACAACGAGACGGGGGCGGTCTATGATGTCGGAAGCGTTTTCCGCGCGGCGAAGGCGAAATATCCCGATGTGATATGCCATTGCGACGCGGTTCAGGGCTTTCTGAAGATTCCGTTCATTCCGTCCGGCATAGGTGCCGACGCCGTGACCCTCAGCGGACACAAGATCCACGCACCGAAGGGAGTAGGCGCACTCTGGATCTCCGACCGAATGGTAAAGGAGAAAAGATTCTCTCCGCTCATCTTCGGCGGAGGGCAGGAGGATGGCTTCCGCTCCGGAACCGAAAATACGCTTGAGATCGCGGGCTTTGCCGCCGCGGCGAGGGAGGGAAAGGCTTCCTTTGCCGACGATACCGAACTTATGCGCGATCTGAGGGAATATTTTATGAGCCTGCCCGAGCTTGCGGAAAGGGGAATAAGGATAAATTCTCCCGAAACAGCCGCGCCGCACATTATAAGCATAACGCTGCCGGGGATAAGAAGCGAAACGATCCTGCATTTCCTGTCGGGGAAGGGCATCTGCGTATCGGCGGGATCCGCGTGTTCATCGCATTCCGGTAAGCCGAGCCGTGCGCTTCTTGCCTTCGGACTGACGCCTAAGGAGGCAGACTGTACGATTCGTGCAAGCCTTTCGCGTTTCAACACGAGAGAGGATGTAAAGGCACTTGCCGCCGCGCTCGCCGAGGCTTCCGATACGCTTATAAGAAGATAATGAAAAAGCTCTCTGCACATTAGAAAGTGCAGAGAGCTTTTTTTATTTCATTTCGATCGTGTTCAACAGTTCATTAAGGCTTTCCGCCGAGATTCCCGATACAGTCAGAAAGCAGTGATTGCCGTTGCTGTCGCAAAGTGTCACGAGCCTTGCACCGTTCCCGAAGTCAAGTAGGAAGCCGGATATTCGCATACCGGAGCTGTCATCCGTCAGACCGCCGTCTACCTCATAAAAATCGGCATCCTGCCCGGCGCATATGGTGCTCCGCAGGATCCGCGAGCCGCCTGCCGAGAGTATGTTCTTCTTCGATGCGAAAACACTGACCCGTCGTGGATCCGTATACATAGCCATTCGCACTTTTTCAATGTAGGAAGCATATCCGGTCTCTTCAAAGACTGCGGAATATGAGGTACCTGACAAGGGATCGAAGACGTTTTTGCCGTAATCGGAATTTATCCTTATATAATTTCCGTTTGCGTCCGTGTAGAGCCCGGGGCTGTCGGGCTTGGCGATGAAGCCATCGGGTATGCGGCACAGTACCTCCGGCTTTCCCGATTCCGAAAAAGCGACGCTGCCACCTCCGGTCTTTGTCAATACAACGGCTTGCTTGCGCGTTACGGTAATATCTTCGGTTCCGTCGGGGCGAAGAAGCTTGGCACGGGAGATAAGGCTTGCCGAACCGAAAGCTATTATCGAAATCAAAGCAAGAGCTGCAACGACCGATACGATAATTCTTACTGTTTTCCTTCGTAATACGCAATGCTTGCCGGGCATGTCTTTTGTCGGGGCAGTTGCATTTTCACCGCAGATCCATTCGTCGACAGAGATTCCGTAAAGCTTCCTTAATCGACGGAGCGTGTCAAGGGAGGGAAGTGCCTTGCCCTGCTCCCAAAGGCTGACAGCCTGTCGTGTAACGAATAGCTTTCCCGCAAGCTCTTCCTGCGTCAGATCATACTGCTTCCTGAACTCAATCATTTTTTCGCCAAAATCCATATTTTACCTCCGTATAATTGATACAGCTCAATTATACAATGCCGAGCGGAACAAATCAAGAAAAAGATGCTTTCGCGCGCGCAAGCAATACTTGCGGGCTTCTCATCGGAGCATAGAGGATTCGGCACGGAAAAATTTCTGCGGAACTTTTCCGCGCAGCAGCTGCACGGTGAAGTTCTCAGCCCGGGTTTAATACTTCTTGTGCGGTATTTACCGATCTGTCGAAGCTCGCATCGCAACTTGCAGGCTTCTTATCGAGTCCTATGCTCCACCAAAAGAAAAGGCACGGCTATTGCCGTGCCTCTTTATTGGTGGAGCATAGGGGATTCGAACCCCTGACCCCAACACTGCCAGTGTTGTGCGCTCCCAACTGCGCTAATGCCCCAACGCCGTATATAATACCACAAACGAAGACCTTTGTCAAGGGTTATACGGCAAAAAATTGCGCAGTTCTCAAAAAAACTTTTTTATTTTCGCTCAGAGGTTGAATTTATCCTCAAGCTTTTTATTCTTTGCTCCGACTCTTACCGTATAAGCGGTAACGAAGCAGTTCTCGCATCCGTCGGCGATCAGCGCCACGCCGAGAAGGGTCACGGGGCTTGCCGGATCACCGATAGGTAGGTAGGCTCCGATCTCGGCAGCCGCACCGGCAAGGCAGATGATTATCGAGGTGAAGAGTATTATAAGCCATTTCGACATTCCGAAGCGCCTCGCATCGATCGCTATCTGGAATTTGAGCGAGCCGTCAAGTATCACATATATTGAGAAAATATGCGGAAGGATACTCATTACCTCATTGTCGGGCGCCACTAATATCAGTATTCCGACGAAGGTGATGAAGATACCGAATGTAAGGTCAAATTGGAACGCCAGCCTGTAAAGGTCATTTGAGAAATACCCGAGCAGCTTTGCACCGCCGAGGAATATGCAGAGCGCGCCGAGTCCCCATTTGAGGTATGCCTCCGCACCCGTATTATATGTAAGAAGTATAATAATGCCGGCAATGCACACGCACGCCGCGGCGACAACATTGAATACCTTCGCCTGCATCACGATACCCGTTTTCTTCTTCATTATCTATATCCTCCCACGGTATTTGATTCATTATAATGCTGTGAGCTTTGTTTGGCAACATTCAAAAGCCGCAAACTGTAACAAAACATTACATTTGCACGCATATGCGCAAAGGCTACACTCTGTCGTGAGTGTTTTTTGCCACCTCTGTCATCGAGGCGGAGAAGAGTTTTATCGTGCGCTTTATGTCGGATGAAAAATCGCCTTCCATTCCCGATTCGATCCATTCGCGGAACATACCCTTGAAGGCATTGGTACAGAAGCGCGTGAGCAGATCCTTATCACTGTCGGATATTTCGGGGACCGAATCGAGATAGTGGGCAATGAGCCTTGATATTGATTTTGAAAAGTACTGCATAAGCTCTGACGATTTTGAGGTCAGGAAGAGGTTATGTACCATCTTCCGGTTGCCGCGGAGCGTTTCAACGCCGCGGTCAAGCAGGTCTTCCCAGTTATCGCCGCTTTCGGCGGAGGCTATCGCCTCGTCGATCATACGGCGAAGCACATCGTCGACTATATCGTAAATGTCCTGGTAATAATAATAGAAGGTATTCCTCGTAAGTCCGCAATCCTCTACTATGTCGCGCACGGTGATCTTTTCAAACGGTTTGATTCTGAGAAGACGCAAAAAAGAGGCTTCTATTGCGCCTTTCGTGATCTGCTGTTTCAAAAAAGTCACCTCCCGTCGGGGAATACCTTCGTTTTTTCTTATTATATCACATTACCGTGAAAATTGCAAATCGCTGTCGGCTTTCGACACGATCATGGTGATAAGCTGTGATTTTGTCTTCATTCCGACGCTCCTTGAGATCTCTTTTCCGCCGTCAAGAAGTATGAGAGCGGGAAGACCCATGATACCGAAGCGGGAAGTGAGGTCGGGATTTGCGTCGGCGTCAATCTTCGCAAAGATGATGCTGTCGGTCTCATCCGCAAGCTCCTCAAACGCCGGCTCGGTGCGTCGGCAGAATGCACAGCGATCCGCATGGAAGAAGAGAAGCACCGGCTTTTTTGCGCCGAATACTTTATCGGAAAAGTTTTCTTCGTTAAGTGTGATCGGCTTCATAAATTTTTCCTTTTCAAACGATCTGGAACAGATAGAACTTAAGGTAATCTGTTTCCGGAACATTGAGAAGGATAGGGTGATCGGGTGATTGGCGGCGGGCTTCCACGAGCTTCAGTGTCACGCCCGCGTCGTGCGATGCCGAGATGAGCATCCTGAGGAAAAGCTCGTTGCTCATAAAGTGCGAGCAGGAGCAGGTCGCAAGGTATCCCCCGCGGTGCAGGAGCTTCATTGCACGGTAGTTTATCTCCTTGTACCCACGCTCGGCATCCTTTATCGTCCTGCGGCTCTTTGTGAAGGCGGGCGGGTCGAGTATCACATAATCGTAATCGGCGTGTTCTTCGCACAGCTTCGGCAGAAGGTCAAAAACATCAGTGCAGAGAAAGTCCATTCTGTCTTCCATACCATTAAGACGGGCGTTTCCCTCTGCAAGAGAGGTCGCGTCCCTTGAGATGTCGACCGCGGTCACATGGGCAGCGCCGCCCTTTACGGCGTTCATGGCAAACGAGCCGGTGTGGGTGAAGCAGTCGAGGACTTTTTTGCCCTTTGCAAGCCTTGCCGCGGCGAGCCTGTTGTACTTCTGGTCAAGGAAGAAGCCGGTCTTCTGTCCGTTCTCAATATCCACCGTGTATTTTATCCCGTTTTCGCATATCTCAAACGAGGTAAAATCGGGATGGCCGATAAAGTCGGACATGAACCAGCCCTTGCCCTGTTCAAGCCCCTCAAGGTCGCGGAGCGCAAGGTCGTTTCGCTCGAATATACCCGAAACGGTCACGCCTCGCTTTTCAAGTTCGGATATGAGCAGGCGGAATATCATATCCTTCCGCATATCCATACCGAACGACACGGTCTGCGTTACGAGCATATCGTTGTATTTGTCGACGGTAAGCCCGGGAAGACCGTCCGCCTCGCCGAAAACGAGCCGGCAGCAGTCAAAGTCGTCGCGCATTACCGTGAGCCTGTGATCTATCGCATATCCGATGCGGCGGGCAAAGAAGCTCTCACCGAATTTTTCGTTTGCGTTGTCGGACAGGAGCCTTAGTTTTATTTTGCTTTTTTCGTTGTAAAGTCCGGTCCCGAGGTATGTGCCTTTTTCCGTGAAGGCATCGCAGAGCGAGCCGTTCGCGACTCCCTCGGCGCCGGAGAGTATTTCCTCACCGTATACCCACGGATGTCCGTTTTTTACGGATGCCGCGGCTTTTTTTGTCACCGTGAAGTGAGGGAAAGATCTTTCGGTTGTCAAAATTTTTATGTCCTGCCTTTTTCTCAGTTTGAGGAGGCGGCAGCCGCGGCTGCCGCAGATGCGGCTACAGCCGCCATGACCGCTGCCTGCTGAGCGAGTATCACGGCACCCGTGCTGCTAATTGTGATGTTTTTTGAGAGAGCTTCGGATTCTCCGGATTTTACCGTGCAGAGCCGCATGGCGGAGAACATGAGTCTCTGTGCCGAGCCGAGCGAGGCACCGAAGCCGCGATGCTCTTTCAGATAGTCGTTGACTTCTTTCATTTCGGCGGCAAGTTCGCCGATGTCGTCTCCCGTGAGCGCGAGAAGAGTCAGGACCGGAAGCTCGTGATATTTCCCGTAGCGCAGCTTCTCGGCGCGCAGGCGTTCATAGAGCATGACCGTGCGCTCAAAACCGTAATTTTCGCTGTGCGGAGAGAGCGCGATGAGGTAGGAGCAGAGAAGCCTTGACGAGGCGGGGAAGAAGCCCTTGAGCTTGAGGTAGGCTATCTCTGTCCGCTCGTGAAAGTCCCTTTTCGATATTCCGGACGACGACGCGAGCGCGGCATAGATCATGCTCTCTCCCGTCGTGAGGAAGGAATGATCCGCCTTCATCATATGGTAGAAATCGTGCATTGCTCCGATGGCGTCGGGAAGTTCGCGCGCGTCACTTCCGCAGGCGAGCATATACGCCGCCGAAGCAAGGTAAAAGCTCGGTGAAAAGCTCTTCCTGAGCATTCCGTACACAGAATGTACCCGATCAAACATCCTTTCGGGTGCGGGATCGAGCGAGAGCATCGTCGCCGTGCAGAAGCGCATCGGCGAGTTGCGAAAGGTCGAGAAAAAGTGCGTCCTGCTCTTTATGAGAGCTGTCGACTGCCTGATCTTCCCGGGATCCGCGATCGCATTCTCGGATGCATACATACCCGCGGCAAGGATCAGAAGGGAATTGTATTCGGTCCTGAAGCTCTTCGCAAGTATCTGCCTGTTCCCCGTGAGAAGTTCAAGGTCGTGCAAAAGCTTTTTTTCCATTATATTATCTCCGTCAGCAGAGGCGCCCGCCGGTCTCGACGGTGCGTTCGATCCCGTTTTCAAAGACCTTGCAGGGTGAGCCCTGTATAGTCGCTCCGTTTTCGTCTATCACGACGGCACTTTCCTCCGAGAGGGCAATGAGCTTTTCGTATCGCGTGGCAAGGAGCCTCACCGCTCTGTCCCATTCCTCATTGCGAAGGGCAGACACCGAGTCGCCGTAGTGGGCTATCGTTGACCAGCCGTTCATCATATCAAGTCCGCGGGTGTCTTCAAGCAGTACGGAGTTCGGATCCATATAGATTATCGGCATTATGTCGTATCCGCCGATGATGGCACCGGCGGAGCTACCTATATATGTCCCGCCGTTTTGAAGGTATTCCTTAATCTTTTTGTCGGCGCCGCAGTCCTTGAGTGTCTTAAGAAGTCTGAATGTGTTCCCGCCCGAGCAGAAGATCCCGCCGAATTCCGAGAGATCGAATTCAGAGAAGACCTCGGGGCTGTCACAGAGCCTTGTCGAGAAGATCCCAAGCTCCGCCATCCATGCGGCGAATTTTCCGTAAGCTGCGGTGTAATCGTCGGGCAGGGCGGCAAAGCGTATGTAGAGTACCGGTTTTCTTTTATCGACGCTTGCGGCGAAGAGATCGTATGCTTCGGGATTTTTGGCGTATCCGCCGCCGCCGCTGAGGATCATTTTCATATCGTTTCTCCTTTGCAGAGCTTATTTTTCGATGAAGATCATATTGCCGTCGGCATCTCTGTCGATTATGGCGAGCGAATGAAGGTCGATGCCCATTTTCCTTACAATGTCGCCGCCGGGCTGGAATGCTTTTTCAACGCATATGCCGGCACCCGCGACTTCGGCACCCGCCTGTTTCACTATCTCTATCATTCCGAGCAGAGCCTCGCCCATCGCAAGAAAGTCGTCTATGAGAAGAACGCGGTCAAACGGTGATATGTACCTTTTGTCGACTCTGATCATGTTCTCGATGTTTTTCGTGAAGGAGCGCACCTTCGCGGTGAGAAGTCCGTCCTCATCGGAGATATTAGCCGACTGGGACTTTTTCGCGAAGACGACCGGAACCTTGAAGTAGGTCGCGGTTATGCACGCAATTCCGATGCCCGATGCCTCGACCGTGAGGATCTTTGTGATCTCCTTATCGCCGAAAAGCCTGTAAAATTCCTTACCGATCTCGGAGATGAGGTTTATATCCATCTGACAGTTAAGAAAGCTGTCGACTCTGACGATACCGTTCCCTTTGAATTCCCCGTCGCGGAGAATCCGTTCTTCCAAAAGTTTCAAAGCAATTCCTCCAATATTGAATTGTAATTATTATACTCTATTTGACCTCATTTGTAAATAGTCCGACGGAAGCAAAAATAAAAAAATCGGCAACTCTGTTGCCATTTCGGGGGATATGTGGTAAAATATCATTTGATAAAACAGGAAAAGGAGTTCTTTGCAGATGAGAGCATATGAGAGATTTCTCGGATATGTGAAAATAAACACGATGAGCTGCGAGGAGTCGGACAGCGTTCCGTCGACCGCTCACCAGTTCGACCTTGCGCATATGCTTGTAAAAGAGCTTGAGGCTCTCGGTATCGGGGCTGAGTACGACGAAAAATGCTATGTTTACGCACATATCGACGCAACTAAGGGACTTGAAGGTCTGCCCGCGGTCGGATTTATTTCGCACCTTGACACGATACCCGATTTTTCGGGTGAAAATGTATGTCCGAGGGTGATACCGGACTATGACGGTAAGGATGTCGATCTCGGTCACGGGAGAGTCCTCTCGCCGGCGGATTTCCCGCACCTTTCGGGACTTGCCGGCAGAACGCTTATCACCACATCGGGCGATACCGTTCTCGGCGCCGATGACAAGGCGGGAGTTGCCGAGATCATGACATTTGCCGAAAGACTTGTGAAGGGGAATATCCCGCACGGAAAGATATGCATAGGCTTCACTCCCGATGAGGAGATCGGACGCGGTGCCGACTGCTTCGATGTGAAGCGCTTCGGAGCCGCCTTTGCCTATACGGTCGACGGCGGTCCCGAGGGGGAGATAGACTACGAGAATTTCAATGCGGCGTCGGCTGAATTCTCGGTCACGGGCTTCAATATCCATCCCGGAAGCGCAAAGGATAAGATGATAAACGCCGCGCTTGTCGCGTTCGAGATAAACTCGATGCTCCCGTCGGGTGAGACTCCGCGGGATACCGAGGGCTATGAGGGCTTCTTCCATCTCTGTTCGATGAAGGGTGATTGCAGTGCCGCGACGCTTTACTATATCGTGCGCGACCATTCGGCGGGGAGCTTTGATGCAAGGCTTGCGACCCTGCGCCATATAGAAAAGCTCATGAACGAAAAGTACGGCGCGGGAACGGTAAAGCTCACGATCCGCGATCAGTACCGCAATATGAAAGAAAAGATCGAAGACTGTATGTATGTCGTCGATATTGCCTGCGATGCGACGAGAGCGGAGGGGCTTGAGCCACTCATCATTCCTGTCCGCGGAGGTACCGACGGCGCAAGGCTGTCGTTCATGGGACTGCCTTGCCCGAACCTCGGGACCGGCGGATATGCCTGCCACGGCCCGTTTGAGCATATAACTGCCGAGGGAATGGATAAGGTGGTCGATATCCTTGTCTCGATAGTCGGTCAGATAACAGACGGAAAGGTAAGCAAAAAATGAATAGATATGTAAGACTTACAGCGCTCCTTATATGCATCGCCTTGCTTTTCCTTACCGCATGTGAGAAAAGCGGGCAGACACCCGACAGCGAGAGCAGCTCAGTCACGGAAAAACAGTCCGAAACGATCATAAACGAAGAAAACCTTCGCGATTATGTACTTGTTCGGACAGACGGGAAGCGCCCGCTGCTCATAGAGGCGGCATCAAGCATAAACGATGCCTTAAAGGAGCTTTTCGGATATTCACTGAAGCTGAATAACGATTGGCTCGACGAACTTGGCGGCGAGAAGGCTCCCGAGCTTGAGATACTTATCGGAGATACCAACCGACCGGAATCGGCAGAGGTGCTTGCGACGCTTGAGGGCGAAGGTGACTATGCCGTAAGGTTTGTCGGGAAGAAGCTCGTCATCGTCGGAACGACAGATGCGGCGACCCGTGAGGCGGCAAAGCGCTTTGCTTCGGAGCTGCTCTCAAAGGAGCTTGCGCTGAAAGAGGATCTGTCGCTTTACGGAAATATTGATGTCACGGATGTCTTCCTTGAATACGAGGATGCCTCGGCGCATATCCATAAGGTGCTTTATCCCGGAGTGACCTCGACCTTCTATTCTTTGCCGGCATCATCCCCCTACGGACTTCAGAAATTCACGGTCGTCGAATTCGATCCTAAGCAGTCCGACCTCTATTTCTGTGTGACAAAGGGCGGTGCGACTTCAAACAAGCTCGTCACGGTCGGCAATACGGTGAAGAAATTCAATTCCGAAAACGGGAAAGGTCTTACTGCGATCTCGGCGGTGAACGGGGACCTATGGATGGTGACATATGCTCATGCGAGAGTCGAGGGTAAAGGAACGACATACAAGGACTGCTCCGATCCGGTCGTTACGAAGTCGCTGACGATTCCGCGCGGCTTCAATATTTACGACGGCGAGATAATCAGCTCGTCTCATTCAAGGTTTGAAACACCGTATGAGGGCGACTTCTATTCCTTCGGCGTTACCGAGGACGGAAGGGCGGTACTCGGAAATCCTCAGCTCGCAATAAAGATCGTAAACACATCGAAGAACCTCACGGCGAGCGCCGACGGACTCAACCGCCTGCCGGCAAACAACGCGCTGATGGTCTATTCGGATGTTTACAGTACCTCGAACTATTCGCTGTCCGACGCCTTTGAGATAGTGATCGACTGCGGAGACTACACAGTGCGTCACGGTGAGACGGTGAGGGGAAAGGTCATCGCCATAACCGAGCCGGGCGGTAAAAAATACGATATGCAGGCAAATTATATGATCCTCACCGCCCGCGGGACGAAGAAAGCACTTCTTGAGCAGTACGCGGTAGGAGATACGGTCGAGATCGGATTCACCGTGACCGATAAGATGGGAAATGATGAGCTTTGGCAGAATATGAAGAACGCCGTCGGAGGTCACATTCCGGTGATGATCGACGGAAGATCGCAGGGATCGAAGGATAATACCGCGTATCCCGCGTCGATCCTCGGCATCAAGGACAACGGCAATGTCGTGATGATAACCTGCGACGGAAGGCAGAAGGATTGGAGTACAGGTGTGAAGATCTCGGCGCTTGACGCCCTTTGCGCCGATCTCGGCATAAGGACGGCGTTCCTGCTTGACGGAGGCGGTTCGGCTGAGATGGTGAACCTTGACGGCGGAAGCTACAGTACGGTAAACAGACCGAGCGACGGAAGCTCGCGGTCTGTTGTTAATACGGTAATAATCGCATACGGACCTAAAAGAAATGCAGAGAAAGGAAACTGAGAAAATGAACCTTATCAACGATTGCAAAGAAAAGATCATCATTGCGGCACACCGCGGCGCGGCGGGAGGAAACATCCCCTGCAACACTATGCCGGCTTATGAGATAGCCGTAAAGCAGGGCGCCGATATGATAGAGATCGACCTCAATATGACCGCCGACGGCCAGCTCGTCATCTTCCATCCGAAGGAGGAGCGCGATCACCTCGGCTTCTGCGGAAGTATCAGGGATTATACCCTTGACCAGATAAGAAGCGTTCTCCGCTATGTCAACTACGACCGCACGCAGACCGAATGGACGCTCTGCACCTTTGACGAGGTCTGCGAGAACTTCAAAGGCAGATGCTACATCAATGTCGACAAATTCTGGGACTTTCCGAAGGAGATCTCGCAGGCGATACGCAAACACGGCATACAGGATCAGATAGTCGTAAAGTCCGCGCCGAAGCCACATGTAGCCGATGTCCTTGAGGAATTTGCACCCGAGATAATGTTTATGCCCATCTACAAGAACAACTGCGGCGAATGGCACGAGGAGCTGAAACGCAGGAAGATAAACTACATCGGCGCCGAGCTTGTCTTCTTCACCGAGACATGCGAGGTCGGAACTGCCGAATTCCGCGAGAAGCTGAAAAACGAGGGCTATCTGCTCTGGGGCAATGCGATCCTTTACAATTACCGCGTGCCGCTCTCGGCGGGACATTCCGACGATGTTTCCCTGATAAAGGATCCGTCTCTCGGCTGGGGGTGGCTCGCCGACAACGGATTTGATATCATACAGACGGACTGGCCGCTCCCGATGAGCCTCTATCTGAACGAAACAGGGAAGAGATTCAAGACAAAATGACCCGAAAGCTCTATTACGAGGACAGCTATGCCGACCGCGTGAACACGGAGGTGCTTTCGTGCATGCCTTATGGCGACGGAAGATTTGCCGTGACTCTTGCCGAGACCGTGTTCTTCCCCGAGGGCGGGGGCCAACCGGGCGACACGGGATATATCGGAGGCATCCGCGTCACCGATACGCAGGAATCGGGAGAAGAGGTGCTTCATATAACCGAGGCTTCGCTTTCCGTCGGTGAAAAAGTCGATGCTGTGATCGACTTTGAGCGTCGGCTGAGGCTTATGCAGAACCACGGCGGCGAGCATATAGTCTCCGGCATCGTAAACCGAAAGTACGGACTGAACAATGTCGGCTTCCATATGGGGAGCGAGGACATAACGATAGACTACGACGGCTTCCTTGACCGTGATGCTCTCCGTGAGGTCGAATACGAGGCTAACCTTGCCGTGGTAAAGAATATGCGGATCGCTGCGACCTACCCTTCGGAAGAAGAGCTTGCGGCGCTTCATTACAGGAGCAAAAAGGCTCTCACCGGAAAGATACGCATAGTCACCGTCGAGGGCTTTGATGTCTGTGCCTGCTGTGCGCCTCATCTTTCGCATACCGGTGAGATAGGGATAATAAAGATACTCGATTCGGTCAAATATAAGGGTGGTGTGAGAGTTCACCTTCAGTGCGGGCTCGATGCGCTCGATGACTACAATGAAAAATACGGTGCGGTGAAGACCATATCGATGAGGCTCTCCTCGCCGCAGGAAAAGATTGCCGAGGCGGTCGCGCATCTTGAAGAAGAGTTCGCCGCCTGTCGGGCAAGGTGCGCCTGCCTCCGCGACGAGCTTCTTTCGATGAAAATAAAGCTCATCGAGCCGACCGACGGGAACCTCTGCCTGTTTGAGCCCGACCTCGGCAACGACGAGCTTATGCGCTTCACGATCGCCGCGGCGGAAAAGTGCGGCGGGATATGTGCGGCTTTTGCCGGCACGGATGCCGACTATCGGTACTGTATGGTCAGCCGCACACGCGATCTGCGGGCTATGTCGCGCGATATAAATGCCGCGATAGGCGGAAGGGGCGGAGGCTCTCCGGAGATGATCCGCGGGACTGCCGCCTGTGAAAGTGAGACACTGAAGGACTTTATCGGTAAGCTCTGACAGAGTAATTTTTCTGATATGCGGAGGAAAAATATATGCCGAATATGAATGACTACCTTGTTTGGCGCGGAGATCTGACCTTCCGTCAGTCGGGCTTCAACGAGGTCGACGCCGCTCTGCTCGTTTTCGTCAGCTTTCTGAACCTTGAGGGAATAATTCCCGAGGCTGTCGGCGGCGAGGGCGTTGCCTTCTCGGACGCTATCGGGATCTATTTTGACAGACGGAATGATATAAAGAAGAGCTACGGCGCAATAATTCCCGGCGAGGACATAAGAAAGATGGTCACCCTTATGGCGAAGAGCCGCAGATTCCGCGACGCGAAGCTCTCGGGCTATATAAACCGTCTTGATTATGAGGAGCAGGAGCAGTTTGCCGCATTTACCGCGGAGCTTAATGACGGAACGGTCTTCGTCGCCTTCAAGGGGACCGACGATACTCTTGTCGGGTGGAAGGAAGACCTCAATATGGCGTCCTCCGACGAAGTCCCCTGTCAGAAAAGCTCGGTGCTGTATCTCAACCGTGCGGGAAAGGCTTATGACAGCAGTAACCTTCGTGTCGGCGGACACAGCAAGGGAGGGAACCTTGCCGTTTATGCCTCGGCAAAATGCGATGCGTCGGTGAAAAAACGCATAGCAAGAGTTTACAACAACGACGGTCCGGGATTCTCTGGCGAATTCCTGAGATCCGCGGAATATCTTGAGATCCGTGACAGAGTTCTGAAGCTCGTGCCGCAGGAATCGGTCGTCGGTATGCTTCTGACAAACGATGACAATTTTTCGGTCATAAGCAGTGAAAAGTCGGGAGTCACTCAGCATAACTGCTATCTCTGGCAGGTAAGGGGCAGACACTTTGTCCGCCGTTCGGGACTGACACGGCAGGCGTCCGAGCTGAGCCGCGCGGTGAACGCATGGATAGAGGATAAGGATATGGCGACCCGTCGCGCGATCACCGATGCGATATATGACATTCTTACTGTCGACAATGCCCATACGCTTACCGATTTTGCAAGCGACAGACTGTTGCTCTGGAGGTCGCTTGCAAAGATCGAGCCCGAGAAGAGAGAGCTTGTTTTCCGTGAGATGAGGAAGCTTCTCGGCTATCTTGTAAGATCGGGGATCGCGCAGCTCCCGCGCCGTCCCGATACTAAAAACGATAAAAATTTATCCGGAAAAGAGGAAAAATAAAATGAGAAAACTCGGAATCAACTTAGGCGGCTTCAGCGGGATAAACGCTATCGACTCTGTCCAATATGTGAGGAACGCGGGCTTTGACTGCGTTTTTTCGGGATTCAAGGACGACAGGTATATCGGTGAGCTTGCCGATGCCATCGATCGTGCAGGTTTGACCTACGATACGATCCACGCACCTTTCAAGCACATCAACGACATCTGGATGCCCGGAGACGACGGTGAGGCTATGCTTAAAACTCTCACCGACTGCCTTGACTCCTGCGCACATTACGGAGTTCCCGTGATGATAGTGCATCTGAGCAGCAAGGAAAACGCCCCCTGCGTCAACGACATAGGACACGAAAGATTCGACCGCCTTGTAAACCATGCAGGCGAGGTCGGGGTCAAGATAGCCTTCGAGAACCAGAGAAAGCTCGCGAACATAGCCTTTGCTTTTGAGCAGTACGGAGATCTGCCGCAGGTCGGCTTCTGCTGGGACACGGGTCACGAAGCCTGCTTCACGCCGGGCAGGGAATATATGCCGCTCTTCGGAAAGAAGCTCATAGCGCTCCACATACAGGACAATATGTGCGAGTATAACAAGGACCTTCACCTTCTCCCCTTCGACGGAATGATAAACTTCTACCATGTGGGAGAGCAGATAAAGGCATCGGGCTTTACCGGAACGCTTATGCTCGAGGTCATAAAGAAGAACAGCAACTTCTACGATGACTACACGGCGGAGCAGTATTACGAGAAAGCCTTCCGTGCCGCATCAAAGCTGCGCAGGATAGTCGACGGAGAATAAAAAGAAAAAACAGACCTCACCCGTGGCATTGCGGGTGAGGCTTTTTATAAAGAAAAAAGCGTTGTGAAGAATCACAACGCTTTATTGTGGCGCGGCATAAGGGACTCGAACCCCCGACCTACTGGTTCGTAGCCAGGCACTCTATCCAACTGAGCTAATGCCGCATCGACAACGCTACATATAATACCACAAATTTTCCGGCTTGTCAAGCCTTTTTTGAAATTTAATATAAAAAATAGCAGATTACAAAAAGACCGACGGTAAAACCGTCGGTCTTTTTAAGATTCACCTCAGTTGTTCTCGGCTTTCTTCTTTGCGAAGCACTCGCTGCAGTAAACGGGGCGATCGTTGCTCGGCTCGAAGGGAACCTTGCACTCTTTGCCGCACTCAGCGCAGACTGCGTCAAACATCTGACGGGGAGTACCGTTGTTCTTGCGGGACTTGCGGGCGTCACGGCAGGCTTTGCAGCGCTGCGGCTCGTTCTCGAAGCCCTTTTCGGCGTAAAACTCCTGCTCGCTGGCAGTGAAGGTGAATTCTTGTCCGCATTCCTTGCAGACCAGTGTCTTGTCTGTGTACATGTGATACCTCTTTGAAATTTTTGCAGTGCGTACTCTCACATTGCAGTTGACAGAATTATATCACACTTTTTTTTGTTTGTCAATCTTTTTCAAAAAATATATTTTCAAGTTTTTTTATTTGTTGAAAACGCCGTTTACATTACAGGCACTTCGTCGGGGCGGAGCTGAGAGATAACGGCGCGGACCGCGTCGGCGGATGCACGGAGTTTTTTCAGCTCGTAATCGTCGAGCGGGACCTCAAATGTCCTCTTTACCCCGCTTCTGCCGATGACGGATGGCATACCGAGGCAGATATTTTCGATGTCATACTCCCCGTTCAGAAGCACCGATACGGGAAGGATGCTGTCCTCATCACGGACGATAGCTTCACATATGCGGCGCACCGATTCGGCGATGCCGTAGTAGGTCGCGCCCTTTGCGTTTATTATTTTGTATGCACTGTCGCGGACATCGTCAAAGAGCCTGTAAAGATTCTGCATCCCTCCGCACTTGCCGCAGATCGAACAGAACTTTATGAGATCGACGCCCGACACATTTGCGGAACTCCAGACGGCAAGCTCGCTGTCGCCGTGTTCTCCGATGACGAAGCTGTGGACATTTCTCGGGTCGACCGAGAGATGCTCGCCTACGAGCTGCTTCAGCCTTGCCGTATCGAGGACGGTCCCCGAGCCGATGACCCTTGATGCGGGGAATTCCGAGATCTTCAGTGTCACATAGGTCAGAATGTCGACCGGATTCGATACGACGAGTAATATTCCGTCGGTGTTGTACTTCACGACCTCTTTTACGATCGAGCCGACTATCGCGGAATTCTTCTTTACAAGGTCGAGCCTTGTCTCACCCGGCTTCTGATTGGCGCCGGCTGTGATTATCACGACAGAGCAGTCACCGATGTCGCTGTAATCGCCCGCGTAGACCGATGCGGGTGAGAGATAGGGCAGGGCATCGGTGAGGTCCATAGCCTCACCCGAAGCCTTTTCGCGGTTGACATCTATCAGCACAAGCTCCGAGAAGATCCCGCTGTGAAGAAGAGAGTAGGCGCAGGTCGCCCCGACAAATCCGCACCCGATGACGGCACATTTCCTGATGTTTACCATATAGCCTCCGTATGAGAAAAATATTATCGGATATATTTTGTCACATACGGAAGGGAATTATGCTCCGGTCAGCAGCAATATCTGACCTATCGGGTAGAACCACCAGACGAGCGCTTCGTTGTGCTTTATTTTTATGCTGCTTACGAGCCTTACCGAGAGGATAAGGTCGGAAACATAGAACGACAGCGCACCGATGCCGGAGATAAGACCGTAGGCGCCTCTGCTCACCGAGCAGGAAAATATTACCGTGAGATTGAAGGAGATCAGCAGGAGGTAACAGAAGGGAAGCACCTTCATTACCGGATTGTTCTGCTTTTTTGTTTTCATAAGGAAGATAAGCGCCGCGACCGAGGCAACAAAGAGTCCTATCCCGCAGAAGAAGCCCGGGTTGACGACGCCGTAGCCTTCCTTCACCATTATGAAGATGAAAGCCGAGGCATATACGAGATGCGCGATGCCGAACGATGCCGCACCCGCGGTAAAGCCGCGGAGCGGGAGCTTTTTTGTGACAGGCTTATAGTCCATCAGCAGAATGTCTCCGAGAGAGGACAGCAGCATTGCTGCCGCGCATATGATCCTTTGAGGTGTTCTGAAAATGCAGGCGAGGATTATTCCGTAAAGACTTATCAGAAGAGTGAGTACAAAGTTCCCGGGAAGTCCGAACCATCTGAAAAATCTGCCCATAGTCGTGTCCTCTTTTTACTCTTTTGCCCAGCCGAGTACACTCTTTGCCGCCTTGTGCCACATCGAGAGAAGGGTCTGACGGCGCTTTGCGTCCATCGAAGGCTCAAAGCGCGTCTCTTCACCGCGGAACGCAGCGATCTCGTCGGTGTCTGAATAGAAGCCGACGCCGAGTCCCGCGAGCCTTGCCGCTCCGAGCGCGGTGGTCTCGACGCACGACGGACGGATTATCGGAAGGTTGCATATGTCAGATTGGAACGACAGCAGCAGATTGTTTGACGATGCGCCTCCGTCGACCTTGAGCGAGGTCATGGTCATCCCTGCGTCCTTTTCCATCGTCGTGAGAAGGTCGTAGGTCTGGTATGCCATCGATTCGAGCGTCGCACGGACGATATGTTCCCGTGTCGTACCTCTTGTGATGCCGAATATAGCTCCGCGTGCATAGGCGTCCCACCACGGTGCGCCGAGTCCGACAAACGCCGGAACGAGGTAAACTCCGCCGTTATCGGGGACTTTAAGGGCGACGGCTTCGCTTTCGGAGGCTTTTTTTATCAGTCCGAGTCCGTCACGCAGCCACTGGATCGCCGCGCCGCAGACAAAGGTCGAGCCTTCGAGGGCGTAGCAGATCTTTCCGTTCCCGAGCTGCCACGCAACGGTGGTGAGAAGTCCGTTTTCGGAGAACACGGGGCGGTCGCCGGTGTTGAGCAGCATAAATCCGCCGGTACCGTAGGTATTCTTTACGCCTCCCGGCTCAAAACAGCACTGACCGAACAGCGCCGCCTGCTGATCCCCCGCGGCACCCGCGATCGGGATATTGCCGCCGAGCATTTTTGTATAGCCTATCACACCCGAGGAGGGTACAACTTTCGGCATCATTGATTCGGGGATGCCGAAAAGGGTCAGAAGCTCTTTGTCCCACTCAAGCGTATTTATGTTGAAGAGCATAGTCCGCGCGGCGTTGCTGACATCGGTCGCGTGGACTTTTCCCTCTGTGAGCCGCCAGATGAGGTAGCAGTCGACCGTTCCGAAGAGAAGTTCGCCGGCTTCGGCTCTTTCGCGGGCGCCCGGGATATTTTCAAGTATCCAACGGAGCTTTGTCGCAGAGAAGTAGGCGTCGATGATAAGTCCGGTTTTTTTGCGGATCATATCGGTCAGTCCCTGCGCTTTAAGGCTGTCGCAGTATTCCGCGGTGCGGCGACACTGCCAGACTATGGCGGGGCATACAGGCTTGCCGGTCTTTCTGTCCCATACTATCGTCGTTTCTCTCTGATTCGTGATGCCTATTGCAGCTATCTCGTCGGGAGAGGCACCGAGCTTTTCAACAGCCTCCGCGGCGACGGCGAGCTGAGTGTCGAATATTTCGAGCGCGTCATGCTCGACCCAGCCGGACTGAGGATAGAACTGTGTGAATTCGCGCTGAGCGACCGAGAGGATGTTGCCGCCTCTGCCGAAGATTATGCAGCGCGAGCTTGTCGTTCCCTGGTCGAGCGCGAGAAGATATTTCTTTGTCATAATAGGGATACCTCCTTATAATGCAACACCGCGCGATACGCAAATTGCACTGCCTGAATTGCGCGGTGTCGTCATAAAAAAGGCGGAAGACCGGTAATGCACCCGGCGTTTTGCTTTCGGGCAGCAATGACTGATCTTCCGCAATTACGGAAACTGAAGGCTCAAAGAGTTGCCTTATTTGATTTCCACATTGACCTTCTGACCGTTTGAGTTGGCGGCGGCTTTCATGACATTTCTGATAGCCTTCGCTATCTTGCCGTGCTTGCCGATCACCATTCCCATGTCGTCGGGTGCAACGCTCAGTACGAGATTGACATTTTTCCCGCTTTCGTCCCCTGTAACGGTCACCTCATCGGGACTTGACACAAGCGCGCGGGCAATAGTGTAAAGTGTGTCCGTTAAGCTTATCATAAGACACTCCGGGGGGTCAGTCTACGATGCCGTTTTTCTTGAGCAACGATCTGACGGTTTCGGTGGGCTGAGCGCCGTTGGCGATCCACTTCTTGGCCTTCTCGGCGTCGATCTTCACTTCTGCGGGATCGGTAAGCGGATTGTATGTGCCGATCTCTTCGATGAAGCGTCCGTTTCTGGGCGAGCGGCTGTCAGCGACGATAACACGGTAGAAGGGAGTCTTGCAGGCACCCATCCTTCTCAATCTGATTTTAACTGCCATGGTTTTTTCCTCCAAAAAATATTTTTATATAAAATTATATAAATCAAAATCGTTTAACCGGGGAAATTGAATTTTCCGAGCTTCTGTCTGCCTTTTTTGCCCGAAAACTGCTTCATAAGGACTTTTATTTGGTCGAACTGACGCAGGAGCTTGTTGACTTCCTCAACAGAAGTGCCGCTGCCGTTTGCGATGCGGCGTTTGCGCGAGCCGTTGATTATGTCGGGTTTTGCGCGCTCACGGGGAGTCATGGAGAGGATTATCGCCTCTGTCCTTGCGAGCATCTTTTCGTCGATCTTCGCGTCCTTGAGGCTTCCGGGCTTTATTCCCGGCATCATAGCAACAAGCTGATCGACGCTGCCCATCTTTTTGAGCTGCTTGAATTGCTCAAGATAGTCGTCAAGCGTGAAGGTCGACTGTCTGAGCTTCTGTTCAAGTTCGGCTGCCTGCTTTGCGTCGAAAGCCTGCTCCGCCTTTTCGATAAGTGAGAGGACATCCCCCATTCCGAGGATGCGGCTCGCCATTCTGTCGGGGTAGAAGGGTTCGATACTGTCGAGCTTTTCACCCGTGCCGATGAACTTTATGGGTTTCTGCGTGATATATTTGACCGACAGAGCCGCGCCTCCGCGGGTGTCGCCGTCGAGTTTTGTGAGTATCACTCCGGTTATGTCGAGAAGGTCGTTGAATGTCTTCGCGACATTTACGGCGTCCTGACCGATCATGGCGTCGACCGTGAGAAGTATCTCGGTCGGCTTGACCTTTGCCTTGATCGCCTGAAGCTCCGCCATAAGCTCTTCATCTATATGAAGGCGACCGGCGGTGTCGATGAATACCATATCGTTGCCGTGCGCTTCGGCGTATTTCACGCCTTCCTCGGCGATCTTCACGGGTGAGATCTTGTCGCCCATCTGAAAGACCGGGATCCCGAGCTGTCCGCCGACGACTTCAAGCTGTTTTATTGCGGCGGGACGGTAGATGTCGCAGGCGACGAGAAGGGGATTTTTGCCCTGTTTTTTGTACATTCCGGCGAGCTTACCGGCGTGAGTCGTCTTGCCCGCGCCCTGAAGTCCGACCATCATGATGACCGTGGGGGGCTTCGATGCTATCGTCAGCTTGCTCTGCGAGCCGCCCATGATATTTATAAGCTCTTCGTTGACTATCTTTACGACCTGCTGTCCCGGCATGAGCGATTCAAGCACTTCGGAGCCGACGGCACGCTCGGAGAC